>CAYPSQ010000001.1:0-28278 GCA_964413115.1 uncultured Rhizobiaceae bacterium
TGCGCAGACGATCGCCTGTTTGCCCTTGATGTCGAGATTCATATGTTCACCCTATCGATTGATTATCATTGATCAGGGGCCCTAGCACTGTAATCGCTGCAAGGACGGCGTATTCCAGGTCACAATCATGCGCAAGCGGCGCGTAAAATGCCCCCACAGAATTGCCAATTTTCCTGTCGATCGTATTTTGGCCTCTGCTTTGGCAACGTGCATGTTGAGGACATGATGTAGGATCATTTAGCGCCTGACTAGCCCCCAGATTTATGGGGACCCATGTGAGTTTGGGCGCGCAATTGAGGACGAGAAGAGAAAGATAATGAAGAGCTACGGAGCCGTTCTTTCAGTCTTGCTTTTTGAGTTTTTTATTAAGCACGTGACTCAGGGCCGGGGAAGCCGAAGTGCTCAACCCCGAGGCGCATCGAAGCGCAGACAGTACCTTCCGTTTTAGCAACACGTTTCAGCATGGAGATATCGGCTGGGATCACTATGCAGATCGCCACGAAATGCCGGCCAGGCACGGCATAATTTTAATGGAGCGAGTAGTTCGTCCATCGGCATGTCGGTTCGCAGCCATTTATCTGCAGCATTTCAGGCGTCGAAATCCCCTCCTCACGGTTACAGCAGTCATTATCTAGGGCAGCGGTTCAGAGCATCGAATAATTCTGCTTTCCCCATTATTCCGACTTGGCGTCGACAACAATCGACCTTAGCGAGGCAACGCATGAAGGACTTGATCTATGCGATTATGGCGAAATTTTATGTAATGGGAATCACAAGTGGAGGCGCTAAGAATATTCCGCTGCACCGGTCTATCGCAGCGATTCTTCGTCGCTCTCAAGCGCGTCGGTCATTTCTGTCAGTCGGTCCATGTCAAGGATATGAAGTGTGCGGCCCTTGCGCTCAACTATTCCAGTTCGTCCCAATTGACCGAGGACTCGCGCTACGGTCTCGCGCGACGTGCTGGCGCGGCGCGCTATATCGCGCTGCGTCGGCAGCGGGTGCACAAGGTATTGGCCAGTTTGTTCATCCGGGTCAGAGAGGCGGATCACTTCGAGATAAACTCTCTGAACAGCTTTGAGCGTGCTTAAGTCCATAATGCGGTCATCGGCGGTGCGGATGATATGGGCTAAACGGCGAAGAACTTGCATCGCCGCTGGTGGATTGTGGGTGAGAATTTCGGTGAAGACGTCGGGCGGCACGACCAGCACTAGGCTGTCTTCGACGACCACGATATTGGCTGATCGTCGCCCTCCGTCGATCGCCGACAATTCGCCGAAATAGCCACCTTCCGGCACATGTCCGAAAGCGACCTCGCGCCCTGAAAGAGAGTAATTGATTACTTCGACGCTACCTTTGACCACAAGAAAGACATCTCTGGAATCACTGTCTCGGTCGAGAATTTGTTCGCCACGGGCAAATCGCCGCCAGTGGCTGCGCTTCTCAAGCGACTTGATCACCTCGTCGCTCAAATCGCGTAGCAGGCGCACGCGCGAAAGGCTCTCGGTCAAATCTTGGTTCACGCCAATTCCATTCCCTATTACCGCAAATAGCCGGCGTGCTATCCGGTAGGTAGTTATTCGCGATATTAACACTTCATCTTCGCCTGCCGTCAATCCGAGCCAGTTGTCAGGCGCGCAGTTCCATCGCCGATACTAAGGATTAATCGGCGTGGTCGTAAAATCGATTACTGCCAAGCCCGGTACTCTTGCGATACATTTCATCCATGGACCTTGCATCTGCGGCTAGTGTGGAGAAAGACGGATGGAAAAATTGACACAAAGTTATGTTCACGGCGCGAGCGATGTGCCGCTTTTAGGCAAGACCATCGGCCAACAGTTCGATGAAACGGCAGAACGTTATGGCGATCGCGAGGCGCTCGTCGTTTGTCACCAAAACGTGCGCTGGAGCTACGGTGAGATGAAGCGGCAAGTTGATTCCTTGGCGGCCGGATTGCTCACTTTAGGGCTTGAGCCGGGTGATCGTATCGGCATCTGGGCACCGAACAATTCGGAGTGGGCCCTTTGTCAATTCGCTACCGCCAAGGCGGGGCTGATTCTGGTTAACATCAACCCAGCCTATCGCTTGTCGGAACTCGAATACGCACTGAACAAAGTAGAATGCAAGGCGTTGATATCTGCAGAGTCTTTCAAATCTAGCCACTATCTCGATATGATTAGTCAGTTGGCACCAGAGATCCAACAGTGCGCGCCGGGCACCCTTAAAAGCGAGAAGTTGCCCCATTTGAACATCGTCATCAGGCTTGGCGAGGAGAAGAGCGCAGGGATGTTCAATTTCTCAGAACTTGCCGTGCGCGCCGGGGAAAAGGAGCGGCGGCGGCTCGAAGAACTGAAAACCGAACTTCAATTTGATGACGCCGTCAATATACAGTTCACCAGCGGCACCACAGGCTTTCCCAAAGGTGCTACCCTCACCCATCACAATATTCTCAACAACGGCTATTACAATGGTCAGGCGCTCGGTCTCACCGAGAACGACCGGGTGTGTATCCCCGTGCCGCTCTATCACTGTTTCGGCATGGTGATGGGCAACATGATGTGTGCGGCTTATGGCGCGGCGATGATTTATCCGAGCGAAGGGTTTGACCCGCTAGAGGTGCTCCGCGCTGTGGAATCCGAGCGCTGCACCGCCCTTTACGGCGTGCCCACCATGTTTATCGCCGAGCTGGATCATCCGGAATTTGCCAATTTTGATCTCTCTAGTCTTCGTACTGGAACGATGGCGGGTTCACCGTGCCCGATTGAGGTCATGAAACGTGTGATTGGCGATATGAATATGAAAGAAGTAACGATCGCTTATGGCATGACTGAAACCAGTCCGGTGAGTTTTCAAAGTTCGGCCGCCGATTCTATTGAGCGGCGAGTATCGACGGTGGGTCGTGTTCATCCCCATGTTGAAATCAAGATCGTTGACGAGGATAACCATATTGTTTCCCCCGGCATTCCGGGAGAGCTGATGACGCGCGGCTATTCGGTCATGCTGGGTTATTGGAACGACCCAGAAATAACTACAGAAGCGATTGATGCAGCTGGATGGATGCACACAGGTGACCAGGCGACCATTGACGAAGAGGGTTTCTGCAAAATCGTCGGGCGTATAAAGGACATGGTGATCCGTGGCGGGGAAAATGTGTATCCGCGCGAGATTGAAGAGTTTCTGTATCGTCACCCAAAGGTCCAGGACGTTCAGGTCATCGGCGTGCCGGATGAAAAATACGGTGAAGAATTATGTGCCTGGATTTCCCTAAAAGACGGCGAGCATTCAAATCCAGAAGAAATTCGCGCCTTTTGCAAGGGCCAGATCGCCCATTACAAGGTTCCGCGCTACGTCAGGTTCGTCGACGAATTTCCCATGACGATCACCGGCAAGGTACAAAAATTTAAAATGCGCGAGACCATGATTTCCGAGTTATCCCTGATCGAACGAGAGACGGTATAAGCAACGTTATTTGAAGGAGCTAGACGATGACAAAGCTTACTCATATTAATCCGAGCAATTTGGCCCCTTATCTGCAATTTGGCCTGAGCCATGCGGTAGCTGCGGAGGGCGGTAAAACGGTTTTTCTTTCTGGCCAGGTGGGCTTTGACGAAAACGGCAACACTGTTGGCCCAGACCTTGCTAGTCAACTCGCTCAGGCGCATGTGAACATCAAGAAAATTTTAGCGGAAGCCGGCGCCACGCCGGCAGACATCGTTCGCCTCAACACGTATGTTGCAAACTACGCTCCGGAAGACGGTGCTGTGGTAAATGCCGCAAATCAAAAATTGTTCGAAGGCATCATGCCACCTTCGGCCACTCTACTCGGTGTTCAGGCTCTATACACGCCGGATATCCGTTGCGAGGTCGAGGCGACAGTAGTGGTCGGAGAGTAGCGCTAGATATCACAGCACGACGGCGGGAATGGTCTCGCCGGATTTGCGATAGCTGACAGCATCGATTCCGGCGACAAGATCGCCGCGCATCGATTTGGCAGCCAACGCCAACATGTTATGGTGCAGACGAATGGGTTTCAGAAAGTCCTCGAAATTGTCTGCTGTAAGATCTTGAGCGCCGGCGATGTGCAGATGCGCGAAGACGGCATGAAAACGCGGTGGTGGTAAATCACCGCCGCGATGTAAACCAGTTCATCACGCTCGGTATCAAATGTATTGCCCCGTAGGTTGCCCCCATGGACCGTCCTCGGGTAGGCTACATTTTTTTCCAATCCCCGCTCTGTTCGAAAGCGTGGGCGACCTGGATGATACTGGCATCATCATAGCGCTTGCCGACTAACATCATGCCAATTGGTAGCCCATTGTTCATGCCGCACGGCACATTCATGGCAGGATGGCCCGAGCAGTCAAATGGCGCGGTATTGGCCAGCATATTAAGAGCCGCATCGCAGTATTCTTCATATGAGCAGTCCGGCGCTGGCAGTTTGGTTGCCTGTTGCGGCAAGGTTGGCAGCGCTAATATATCGACGTCCTCAAAAAGTGTATCATAGGAATCGCGCAGCTTGCGGCTGAGATTTTGCGCCTTCGCGTAATAATGGCCGTGGTAATTATGGTGCATATACTGGCCTAGCAGCATCACCAGTTTCACTGTGACGGAAAGATCATCGGGACGAGAGCGCCAGCCATGCGCGTAAGCGTCAAGCAACGAGGTAGAGTAATACCCCTCCCAGTTAGTCCCCATGCTGTTCCCCTTCAGCATCAGTTCGGTCGCCCCCTCGACCGCCACCGCGTTCCAAATATCGATGCCATATGAATGCATCGGAAGGGAGACCTGTTTTACTTTAGCGCCGAGTTTTTTGAAGTGCTCAGCCGCGACTTTGACCTTCTGATCCACCATTCTTTCGCTGTTGGCGTGGCCGAATCCTTCTTTAAGGACACCAATGGTCATGCCTTTGATGCCCTTGCTGAGCGCCTTCACATAGTTCTGTGTTTTGGTGCCGATCTGGCGTGGATCGTGGCCGTCGGATCCGGCAATGACCTGCAGCAGAGTGGCAATGTCGGTCACATTGTTAGCCATAGGGCCGGTATGATCGAGGGTTTGCTCGATCGGGAAAACGCCGGTGTAGGGCACCAGACCGTGGGTCGGCTTGTGGCCATAAATGCCAGACCAGCAGGCGGGAATGCGGATCGAGCCGCCCTGGTCGCCGCCCATCGCCATATCGGCCTCGCCGGTGGCGACCAGAACTGCGCTGCCCGCCGATGAGCCGCCCGAGGAATAGCCTTTCTTGTAAGGGTTTTCGACCATGCCCGTGGCGGGGGTCGCGCTACCGCCGTCAAAGCAAAGATAAGTGTTTGCCGCCTTCCCGAGAATAGTTCCGCCAGCATCTAGAATGCGCGTAACTACAGTGGCGTCGATGTCGGGAATATAGCCTTCAAGCACCGACGCGCCGTTCATCATTGGTACACCAGCCAAGCTGATGTTATCTTTCAAGACGATGCTCTTGCCTGCCAAAGGCCCACGCGCCTTTCCTTTGACCTCACTTTTCCAATACCACGCGTTGTAGGGGTTCTCTTCAGGGGTCGGACGCCGGCCTGGTGTACGCGGATATTTTACCGGCAATTTGGGTTCAACCAAATCATCGATTCGGTGGTAGGACTGGATGGTGCCGGCCATCATGCCCTGATAAGATTCAGCCTCCTCGACCGAAATGGACATGCCAAAGGCATCGGCGATATCGAGTAATTCTTCGATGGTCGGTGTGCGAACCGTAGGAAACTTAGGCATGACGGACTCCCTGTCGTATTGTTAGATATGTTCGGTGACGATTATTTACTGAAGAATTCCCTGCAGATATAGCGCGTGACTTCGCCGTCGAACAGCGCGCCATGCTCAGCGCCCCATTCGACTCGGTAAGCCGATTCGTTGTGCGCGTCCATTGCCTCTTGGTCGACAAAGCGTTCATAGGTATTGAATCTAAGCGGGTCTTCGCTATCGCGCCCGACAAAGAAGCTGATGGTGCCGGGTTCGCTAAGGGTGACATATTCTCCGATTTCCGCTAGTGCCTGCTCCAACTTCTCTGCGCAACCGGGCTTGGCCGTGAGAATGGCGTTGAGTGTGATCATGCGGTTCTCCTTTGCGTCGATCTCTAAATTTTGTGTGTCAGCATGTCAATTCGGCCTGTTCGATTGTGCGCCGCACAACAAGCCGATACAGCCAAGATTCGCGCAAATCTGGAACTTGCAGCTGGTTTAATTGGTGCGCTATAACATACTTATTGCACTGCACAAATAGATGCCAATATCTCTCCACAGTACTCTCAGATGAGAAAAGGAAGAGAAATGCACAAAATGTCCTCCGATGACGGCCTGACGAGCTATTGTTTTGAGGATCTTAAAGTGGGAATGCGCGGCGAATATCGCCGGCGCATTACTCAGGCCGATGTAGAACATTTTGCCGAGGTTTCCGGCGACGTAAATCCGTTGCATTTGGATGCGGCGTTCGCTGGGCGTACCATGTTCAAAGGCCCTATCGTCCATGGCATGTACACGGCCGCGATGATTTCAACGGTCATCGGCACTCGGCTGCCTGGACCGGGTTGTATCTACATGAGCCAGAACATACGCTTTCTAGCACCGGTACGCGTCGGCGAGGAGGTCGTGGCGAGCGCCACAGTGGTGGATTTGTTTTACGGGAAACACCGTACCCGTTTGGAAACCCTGTGCCAGGTGGGGGAGATTGAAGTTGTTCGCGGCGACGCTCTAATTTTGGTGCCCACGCGCGCCCAATTACACGCTTTGACGGACACCGGTTAATGTCTGGCCAAGAAGCGACCAAACGCCTATCCTCGGCGCCGCTTTAATCCTCTAAATGGTTCAAAATCAGGAGCTGGCGCGGCCATGCGCATCTATAGGCATTGGCGTGAAGTTCCCGCCGAAGGGCGAGGCGCGGTCGTCGCAATTGGTAATTTTGATGGTGTCCATCTTGGCCATCAGGCGGTGATCTCTGATGCCCGCCGTGTCGCGCAAGAAGCGGGCGCACCCTTGGCGGTTCTAACCTTCGAGCCCCATCCGCGTGAGGTTCTCGGGCAAATGGATGGACCGTTCAGGCTAACGCCGTTTCGTATCAAGTTGCGCGAGATCGCCGAGCTTGACGTCGATATTCTCTACCTTCTCAGGTTCGATAAAAATATGGCTTCGCTGACGGCCGACGATTTTATCGACCGACTACTCGTGGGCGGACTCGGCGTTAGTCATGTGGTTGTAGGCTATGATTTTGCGTTTGGCCGTCGGCGCAGAGGCAATTTTGCACTGCTGCAGGAGCATTCCAAATTGGGTGGATACCAGGTCAGTCAAGTGAGCGTCGCGGGCACTGAGGACGGCAAGTATTCTGCGAGCGAAGCTCGCGCCCGGCTTTGTGCCGGCGATGTCGCAGGCGCCGCGCAAATTCTCGGCCGTCCATGGGAGGTCGAGGGCCGCGTCCAACATGGCGAGCACCGCGGGCGCAAGCTTGGCTTCGCTACTGCCAATCTTGCCGTTGCTGGCACACTTCATCCGGCGCATGGTGTCTATGCGCTTTGGGCCCGCATCGAGTGCGGTGCTGGCAACGGCCCAGAATGGCGGCCCGCTGTTGCTAACCTCGGGCGGCGTCCGACGTTCGACGAGAATGAATTGCTACTTGAAGTGCATGTACTGGACTTCGACGGCGATCTCTACGGCCAACGGTTGCGTGCACAATTCGTTGCCCGCGTCCGGCCAGAGCGCCGCTTTGACGGTCTCGATGCTTTGATAGCGCAAATAGCGCGAGACACTGCTTGCGCCCGGGAATTATTGTCGGCAGACAAAGGCCCGGGAGGTGTTTCTCCCACAGTCAGTTCAACAACCGAATCTGCTGTTCAATAGGCCATATCATGAGCATCGATTATCGTACGACCGTATTTTTGCCGCGCACCCAATTTGCCATGAAGGCTAAATTGCCTGAACGCGAGCCCGATATGCTTGAGCGCTGGCAACAGCTTGGCATCTACGAGCAGTTGCGCGCGACCGCAACGGGCCGGGAAAAATTTGTCCTTCATGACGGGCCACCCTACGCCAACGGCCATATCCATCTTGGCACAGCGCTGAACAAGATTCTCAAGGATATAGTGGTGCGCAGTCAGCAAATGCTGGGCAAAGATTCTGTCTATGTGCCGGGATGGGACTGCCACGGCCTACCCATCGAATGGCAGATTGAGCAGCGCTACCGCAAGGAGGGGCGCGACAAAGATGCGGTTCCTCTCGTGCAGTTCCGCCAGGAATGCCGAGCCCATGCCGAGCAATGGATCAACGTGCAGCGCGAAGAGTTTAAGCGCCTGGGCGTAACCGGCGATTGGGACGACCCCTATACCACTATGAGCTACGCCGCTGAGGCGCAAATCGTGCGCGAGCTCAGCAAGTTTCTGCTCGACGGGAGCCTGTATCAGGGCTCAAAGCCTGTTATGTGGTCGCCAGTGGAGAAAACGGCGCTAGCTGAAGCCGAGATCGAATATCACGATCATACATCGACAACCATTTGGGTGCGCTTTCCCGTCGTCAAAAGCAACTTGGACGAACTTTCGGGTGCTGCAGTCTTGATATGGACGACTACGCCATGGACCATACCCGGTAACCGCTGTATCTGCTACGGCGAAGGCATTGCGTATCATCTCATCGAAGTTCAGGAAGTTGCAGAGGGCAGTCTGGCGCAAAAAGGCGAGCGGCTCGTCGTTGCCGGCGAGTTGGTAGACACCATTGCTGCGGAGTGTGGTATCACTGCGTGGCGCTGCGTTGTGCAAGATATCAAGGTTCAGGAACTGGCCACCTCGATTTGCGCCCATCCCCTCAAGGCGGACGGTTACGATTTCGCCGTGCCGCTCATTCCGTCAGGCCACGTAACCACCGAACAGGGTTCCGGCTTCGTCCATACCGCGCCGGGCCACGGTGCTGAGGATTTTGAGGCAGTGATGGCCTATAATTCGCAGCTTAGGGAGGACGGCGACCCGCGGTCGGCGATCGAAGTGCCGCAAACGGTTGATGGCGATGGCACATATTTCGGGCAAGTGCCGCTCTTTGCCGGGCAACATGTCTATAAGGCGGATGATCCCGTAGCCGGCGCATTGCAGGAGGCGGGTGGCTTACTTGCGCGTGGAAAATTGGTCCATTCCTATCCGCATTCCTGGCGTTCGAAGGCACCGTTGATATTCCGTAATACGCCGCAATGGTTCATCAGCATGAACACGTGCGGTTTACGTGAAAAGGCGTTGGCTGCCATTGATGAAGTTCGCTGGGTGCCCGCTACTGGTCAGCGCCGAATCGCCTCTATGATAGAAAACCGGCCGGATTGGGTGGTCTCACGCCAGCGTATTTGGGGTGTGCCCATCACGGTATTTGTGGATAAGAAAACCGGCGAGCCGCTGCGCGATGCCAAGGTCCTCGAGCGGATTGCAGGAGCCATCGAGAGTGAAGGCGCGGATGCATGGTTCGTGAGCGATGATTCACGTTTCCTGGCGCCTGACTATGATGCCGATGACTATGAAAAGGTGACCGATATTCTGGATGTGTGGTTCGATTCTGGCTCCACCCACAGCTTCGTGCTGGAGGCCCGCGACGATCAGTTGTGGCCCGCGTCTCTCTATCTGGAAGGCTCCGACCAGCATCGCGGCTGGTTTCACTCGTCGTTGCTGGAATCCTGCGGTACGCGCGGGCGCGCACCCTATGAGGCCGTGCTGACACATGGTTTCGTGGTTGACGGCGAAGGCCGGAAAATGTCGAAATCGAGCGGCAATGTCGTGGCGCCACAAAAATTAATTGACCGGTATGGTGCCGATATCCTGCGCCTTTGGGTGATGGCCTCTGACTATTCAGAGGATCTGCGCATGTCAGAAGATATTCTGCGCCATCAAACAGATGCCTATCGCCGGTTGCGCAACACGCTACGCTATCTTTTGGGAAACCTCGCGGATTTCGATGATACAGAAAAACTGGACCCGGGCGAAATGCCCGAGCTGGAACGCTGGGTGCTACACCGTTTGTGGGAGATGGATCGGGATATTCGTCTGTGCTGCGAAAACTTTGACTTTCACGGCATATTCACGGCCCTTCATAATTTTTGTGCGATTGAGCTTTCTGCGTTTTATTTTGATGTGCGAAAAGATTCGCTTTATTGCGACCCTGCATGCGCGCCACGGCGGCGCGCTGCGCGCACGGTGCTTGATCATTTGTTTGAATGTTTGACCGCTTGGCTTGCGCCGTTTCTCTGTTTTACTGCGGATGAGGCTTGGCTGTTACGCCATCCCGGCGATTCAAACAGTGTGCATTTACAGGATTTTCCTACACTTCCAGATGCGTGGCGCGATGATGCATTAGCTGACAAATGGGCAAAACTCCGGACTTTGCGTCGTGTCGTGACGGGGGCTCTGGAAATCAAACGTTCGGATAAATCGATAGGCTCAAGCCTTCAGGCCGAGGCAACTTTATACGCCACCGAAGCATATCGTCGTTGCTGTGATGGCCTGAACCTGCCGGAATTATTTATCACCTCAGAGGCACATTTCGCGGATGGTGATGCGCCGGACGATGCCTTTGGACTTGAAGAAGTTTCCGGTGTGCGCGTGGTAATCGATCCAGCGGATGGCGAAAAATGTGCGCGCTGTTGGCAGGTGCTGGCGGAAGTCGGCAAGGGGCCTAAACATCCGGATATTTGCGCCCGTTGCGCCGACGCGGTCGAATTGCACCAGGCGACAGCGGAATAGCCTGGCGGTGAGCACTCATCGGGAGTTCGGGAGGCGGGCATGATCCGCTATGGTTTACCGGTCACGGTGCTGGCGCTCATTCTGGATCAAGTCACGAAAGTGCTCGTCTATGACCGCCTTTGGCAACCCCCACGGCGTGTCGAATTGCTCGGATTTCTCGATCTGGTGCCCGTGGAAAACCGCGGTATCAGCTTCGGCTTGTTCCAGGGTCAGGGCAACACCGGTGTGTGGCTGATATCGGCCTTTGCACTGACTGTTTCTCTCGGTCTTGGCTTTTGGATGAGCCGGGTATCTCGACGCTGGCCGGCACTCGCACTCGGCCTCATCATCGGCGGCGCGCTCGGCAACGTTATCGACCGACTGCGCTTCGGCTGGGTTATCGATTTTATCGATTTTCATGTTTCCACTTGGCACTGGCCGGCCTTTAATATGGCTGATGCGGCAATTACAGTTGGTGTAGGGATATTGCTGATCGACGGCTTGTTCGGAACGGCGAAAAAGCCTAAATAGAGGGCGTGCTGAAAATAACCGGCAGGGCTGCAAAATCCGCCCGGAATTTGGCGTTTATACCGACTATCGCGGTTATGCTTGCGGTGGGCGCTATGGCGGGATGCGGCGGTGTGGGGAAATCGCTTGGCTACGGTAAGCAGTCTCCCGATGAATTCGCGGTGGTTCGAAATACACCACTCACTATTCCGCCGGATTATAGCTTGCGCCCACCCCGCCCAGGTGCCCAGCGCCCCCAGGACGAGACTATTAGGCAGAAGGCAGAAAACACGGTATTTACCCGTGCAGGCAAGACCGATGATGTTTCTTCCCGTTTGGAAAGCGATGGTGAATACGAGTTGTTGCGCCAGGCTGATGCGCTGGAGACAAATCCTAATATTAAGCGCGAGATCAAAGAGGAATTCACCATCTATGCTCAGGAGAGTGAGAGCTTTTTCGAAGACCTACTATTTTGGCGCGCCGAACAACCGCTCGGTGAATCAATTGACGCCCAGGAAGAGGCGCAGAGACTGAACGAAAACACCGCCTTGGGGTTGCCACCCAATTCCGGTGACACGCCGGTTATTGAGCGGCGGGAGCGGGCAATCTTCGAGGGAATATTCTAAGCCCGTGCCAGTTGCGCGTCTGAATCAATTTGCCGCTAAGTGCACTAGGCAATGTGTTGGGCAAACAATATTCATTGCGCTCGTACTCTCGGTCTTCTTACTCTCCCATCCGGGTACGTCAGCCGCTGGCCCATTTAACTCTCAATATTTTGAACTTGATAATGGCCTACAGGTGGTTGCAATTCCGAATCACCGCGCACCAATCGTTGTTCACATGATGTGGTATCGGGTTGGCTCGGCCGATGACCCGGTTGGCAAATCGGGCATTGCGCATTTTCTTGAACACCTCATGTTTAAGGGTACCGACAAACTGGCGCCCGGCGAATTTTCGCGAATTGTCGCGCGCAATGGCGGCCAGGAAAACGCCTTCACCTCATGGGATTATACCGGCTATTTTCAACGTGTCGCGCGTGACCGGTTGGAAATTGTGATGGAACTTGAAGCCGGACGTATGCGTGGTCTAAATCTGGATGAGGAAGTCGTTCGTCCCGAGCGCGACGTCATTCTCGAAGAACGGAGCGCACGCACGGACAACCGACCTTCCTCTCTCCTCGCTGAACAAATCGGCGCGGCCCAGTTTCTGCGACACCCCTACGGCACGCCGATCATCGGCTGGCGACATGAAATTGAATCTCTCGACCGGACCGACGCGCTCGCCTTCTATCGGCGCTATTACGCGCCGGATAATGCAATTTTGGTTGTCGCGGGCGATATCTCAGCGGCCGAACTTAAACCGTTGGCGGAAAAGTATTACGGCATTATTCCATCTACAGGCATCGCGCCGCGCCAGCGCCCCAAGGAGCCACCGCAAATTAGCCCTCGCCGGGTGAGCCTCAAGAATACGCAGGTCGCTCACCCGTCGCTCACCCGCAGTTATCTTGCGCCAAACCATAGTGCGGACGATGCCGACAGTGTTGCACTTCAAGTATTTGCCGAAATTCTCGGTAGCAAGTCCACGAGCCGGCTATATCAGGCGATCGTAGTTGAACAGGCTCTTGCGGCTTGGGCTGGCGCTTCATATCACCCATTAGCACTCGATAACTCGCGTTTCTACATATACGCGGATGCGTTGCCGGGTGTTTCGATCGAAGAAGTCGAAACGGCGCTCGATGGCGTAATTGATGAACTTCTTCTAAACGGTCCGAGCGACGAGGAATTGGCGTCGGCAAAAGGCCGGATGCAAGATGTCATCGTTTATGCGCTAGATAGTCCCCAAGCTGTGGCCAACATGTTTGGTAATGCCTTGAGCGTCGGTTTGAGGGTCGCAGATGTTGAAAGTTGGCCCGCGCGGGTGGCTGCGGTAACACGTGAACGGGTCATAGCGGCGGCGCGCGCGGTCCTCCGGCTGGAACTTTCCGTAACAGGTACCCTATTGCCCAGCGAAGAGGGCTGACAGATGTTTTCTTCATCTGCGGGTTTGCGCGGGATCGCGCTGGGGCTGGCTCTTACGCTCCTCGTGTGCATCCTTCCCGCTCTGTTGGCCGCAGCGCCGATCGCCAAAGTGCAGCGCATCGTTACACCGGCTGGAATCGAAATTTGGTATGTGCAGGAGCCCAACATACCTGTGATATCAATCTCGCTAGGGTTTCGCGGTGGTACGGCATTGGACCCTCCCGGAAAATCAGGTCTCGCAAATTTTGCCCTGGGCCTGTTGGATGAGGGTGCCGGAGGTTTGGATTCGCTGGCTTTTCAAAAGGCGATCATCAATCGCGCGATACGACTCAACAGTAACGCCAGCCGTGATCTCGTGAGTATAGGCCTGCAAACTCTGACGCAAAATCGTGACGAAGCATTTCGTTTGCTTGGTCTGGCGCTCAGCGACGCTCGCTTCGAGGTAGATTCAGTCGAACGGGTGCGCCTTCAAATTCTAAACAATTTGGCTGATGAAGAACGCGATCCCAACACCATCGCGGCTCGCAACTGGTTCGACGACGTGTTTCAAGATCACCCCTATGCGCAACGCGCCAACGGCACTGAGGAGGCGGTTCGCGCGATTACGCCGACTGATCTGAAGGAGTGGGCCCGTGGGCGATTCGCTCGCGACAATCTCATCGTTGGCGTTTCAGGTGATGTATCGCCGGATGAGATAGCGCGTCTTGTCGATATCGCTCTGGCCGGGTTGCCGGCCGAAGCTTACACTGTCTCTGTACGGGAGGCGGAGTTTCCTTCGACCGGCGCGATACAGGTAATTCGCATGCCGCTCATGCAAAGTGTGGTGATATTCGGGTTGCCCGGATTGAAACGGGACGATGACGATTTCTATCCTGCCTATATCATGAATTATATTCTCGGTGGCGGCGGTTTTATCTCCCGGCTCTACCAGGAAGTGCGCGAGAAGCACGGGTTGGCTTACTCCGTTTACAGCTATCTCGTGCCACTCAAGCATGCAGGCCTTTATATGGGCGGCGTTGGGACGCGAAACGACGGCGTGGTGCAATCACTCGACATCATCCGCACAGAAATTGCGCGTTTGGCTGAACACAGCGTGAGCGCGGAAGAGCTATCTTTAGCTAAACAATATCTGACCGGCGCCTTTCCGCTACGCCTCGATACCGGCAGCAAAGTGGCCGGTGTCCTCGTGCAAATGCAGTTTGACGGCTTGGGGATCGATTATCTCGAACAGCGCAACGGCTATATTGAGGCGGTAACGCTTGACGATATAGGCCGGGTGGCGCGGCGTCTTCTAGATCCCGAGCGTATGCGAATCGTCGTTGTCGGGAACCCCGAAGACATAGCGCTGGACGGCTCTTGAGGCGCGCTGGTGCAGTCGTGCGATACGAACATCAAATCAGTAAGTGTTTTGCTGCCGAGACAGGCAATTTCGGTGTCACGCCGGAAGGTCATAACATCGCATTGGCGCGAACCGCGCCAGCGCTCGCACAAATTTCGGCATGGCACGCCTCCAGTTCGCATCCGTTTCTTCAGTATCCCGACAGAAATGATGATTTACATGAACTCGAGCGAGTGGCGTGCCGATTGCGCGAGCGTTTCAAGAAAATTGTAGTTATCGGTGTTGGTGGGGCATCTCTCGGGGGCCAGGCGGTCACCGCACTTATGCCTCTGGCAGACGCGGGAGGCACGCCGATCGCCTTTCTTGACAACCCCAATAGCACACGGCTTGAGGCGGTATTGGCAGGTGAGGCGGAGACCGGATTTATTGTTATATCCAAATCTGGTGCCACGGCAGAAACTCTGGCCCAAACGTTGCTTGCTCTCGACCATTCGACCGCAGATCGTTTTCTTTTTGTCACCGGACCGGGCGACAATCCTCTTCGTCGTGTTGCCAGTGAATTGGGCATTACAGTATTGGATCATGATCCGGGACTGGGTGGGCGGTTTTCAGTATTTTCCTTGGTTGGCGCGCTGCCGGCCTTGATCGCTGGGCTTGATGCTGGCGCTTTACGGCGGGGCGCAAGCGAAACATTAGAGACCCTACTGAGTGCTGCCGAGCCAGCCGGAGCACCGCCCGCTGTCGGCGCGGCACTGGCCTTGTCCATGGCGCAACAACTTTCAGCAACCGTCTTCATGCCCTATGATGACCGTTTGCTAGCCTTGGCTTATTGGCTGCGTCAACTATGGGCAGAATCGCTCGGCAAGGATGGACAAGGTGCCACGCCGGTGGTCGCGCGCGGGGCGGTCGATCAACATAGCCAGTTGCAACTCTATCTCGACGGACCAGTAGATAAATTATTTACCGTGATTACAGTTGGGACGCCGTCCGGTGGTCCACGAATTGCCGGCAAGTTGGCGGCCATGGCTGGTGTGGACTACCTTGCTGGCAAGAACCTCGACGAATTGATGGCCGCTGAGGCGTCTGCCACGCGTGATGCACTCAGCGACGCGGGACGTCCGGTGCGCGAAATCGTTCTGCCTATTCTCGATGAAGCTACTCTGGGCGCCCTGATGATGCATTTCATGCTGGAAACGGTGATTATTGCGCTATGTTCGAATATTGACCCGTTTAATCAACCCTCTGTCGAAAGAGGCAAGGAATTCGCGCTCGATAATCTTCGGCATAGCCAGTCATGAGAATTCGCCTTCTTCCGGATGGCGTAATTAACCGTATCGCTGCCGGAGAAGTTGTCGAGCGGCCCGCTTCCGCAGTCAAAGAATTAGTAGAAAACGCGATTGATGCCGGGGCACGGCAGATTGAGGTGGAGGTCAAAGAAGGCGGGCGCGCGCTGATTCAGGTTTCCGATGACGGCTGCGGTATGTCGCGTGAAGAATTGCCTCTTGCCATCTCCCGCCACGCCACCTCAAAACTACCGTGCGACGATGACCTCGAAAATATTTCGACGCTTGGTTTTCGTGGCGAGGCTTTGCCTTCCATAGCTGCCGTGAGTCGCCTTAATATTATCAGCCGGGAAAGCAGCGCGGAAAATGCCTGGTCACTCTCCATTGAGGGTAACGCTCTAGGGAAGCTGGCCCCCGCCGCTCATCCGCCTGGCACCACGGTCAGCGTACGCGATCTCTTCTATGCGACGCCTGCGCGCCTTAAGTTCCTCAAGACGGAGCGGACCGAATCAGGGCATATAGCCGATACACTCTCGCGTCTTGCTATGGCCCGGTCTGATATCGACTTCACGTTGATCGATAGCGGCAGGGAAGTGTTGCGAGCTCCGGTAGCCGCGGACTTGCTGGACCCCCGTCTTTCACGCTTGGCTCTGGTGATCGGCCGAGATTTTGCCGATAACGCCTTGGTTGTGGACGCCGAGCGCGAGGGGGTACGGCTCACCGGCTATGCCTGTCTGCCGACCTTCAATCGTTCTACCGCGCGCCAGCAATATCTCTTCATCAATGGCCGCCCAGTGCGCGATAGGTTACTGGTAGGCGCGGTACGCGGCGCCTATCACGATTTTCTTGGCGGTGGACGTCATCCGGTATTGGCTCTTTTTCTTGAACTTTCCCCGGACGGCCTTGACGTCAATGTACATCCAGCCAAGATGGAAGTGCGCTTTCGTGACGCCGGTATGGTGCGGGGACTGATTGTCGGATCGCTCAAGCGCACCTTGGCCGCGGCGGGGCACCGTGCAGCGACAACGGTATCAAACGTCGCACTCGGCGCGATCCGACCCGGCGACGGCGGCTTTCAGCCCGCGCTCCCATCACATGTTGGCGGCGCGAGACATCCTCACGCCGGCGCCTATCCGAAGGCCTCTCCGCCTGAGATGGGTATTGTTTCCGATATTGCATCGAATAATCAGGCCCCGTTCTCCGCACCCACGGCCGACAGCTTCGACGGCGCGCCCGATGTGGGCAAAGAATTTCCGCTTGGTGTTGCACGCGGCCAGGTGCATGCCACCTACATCGTCGCCCAAACGAGCGACGGCATTGTAATCGTCGATCAGCATGCCGCTCATGAACGCCTGGTCTATGAGAAAATGAAAGCTGGACTCGATGCTGGCGGCATCTCTCGGCAGATGCTGCTCTTGCCTGAAGTGGTGGAATTGGAAGAGAGCGCCGCGGCGCGGCTTACGAAGCGTAGCGAGGAGTTCGCCGATCTCGGCCTCATCCTTGAAGCTTTTGGCCCGGGCGCCGTTATCGTACGCGAGACGCCGGCGTTGCTCGGCGAGGGTGACGTTAAGGGTCTGGTGCGGGATCTCGCCGAAGAGTTGGCTGAATTCGGTGAGAGTGTGGCGCTCAAGGAAAAATTGGTGGACGTCTGTTCCAGCATGGCCTGCCACGGCAGTGTGCGTGCCGGGCGGCGGCTGAAAGCCGAAGAAATGGACGCACTCTTACGCGAGATGGAAGCAACGCCCCATTCTGGCCAGTGCAATCATGGCCGCCCCACCTATGTGGAGCTTAAGCTCGCCGATATTGAACGCCTATTCGGCCGTCGCTAAAGGGCGATACAGGAGAATCACTATTTCCGTAGCGCCGTAGCGCCGCCGGTCGATTTCCTGATAGCCGTCGAGCGGCGCTAGGACTTCTTTGGCGCTTGTTTCAGCGACCACAATGGCATCTTCAACGAGCCAGTTGTTGTGGGCGAGGGATTCAAGTGCCGGTTCTGCCTTGCCGCCCCGATAAGGCGGGTCGAGGAAGGCGTAACCGCAGGGTTCAGGCGCGGGCGGCAGGCGTGTGGCGTTACCCTGAATCACGCGTACATTGCTGTGGAAATCCAGCGCCCGCACATTTTCTCTGAGACAAGCCAGTGCGGCGCCGTCACTCTCCACTGCTGTCAGGTGGGTTGCGCCCCGCGATAATGCCTCCAGTCCTAATGCACCGGTACCGGCAAAGAGATCGATCACGCGCGCGTTCTTTAGTGGCAGCGGCGCAAAATTGCGGTGCCCGAGAATATTGAACAAAGCCTCACGGGCGCGCTCCGACGTTGGTCGGAGGGCGCGCCCTTTAGGCGCTTTCAGTCGCTGCCCGCGGCGGCTACCGCCGACGATGCGCATTGTTTCCTACCAATTGCTCGCGCACCACCTTCGGCGGAATGCGCGCGACTTGGCCGCGCTTCAGGGAGCCCAGTTGGAATGGGCCATAGGCTGTACGGATCAAGCGATTGACTAGTAGTCCTAAATGCTCGAGGACGCGCCGTACTTCACGATTTTTGCCTTCGCTAAGACCGAGCGAAAGCCAGGCATTGCTGCCAGTTGTCGAATCTATCTTCGCTGTGATCGGGCCGTAGCGTACGCCCTCGACTGTGACACCCTTGGTAAGCGCCGCCAACCGCGCTGCATCGGGGCGGCCATAAACCCGCACCCTATAACGGCGCAGCCAATCCGATCGCTCAAGCACGCGTGATAGGCCGCCGTCATTGGTCAGTAATAACAACCCTTCCGAGGAGAGATCGAGACGCCCAACCGAAAGCACGCGCCCTATTTCCGGTGGCAAACTGGCAAATACTGTCGCACGCCCTTGCGGGTCGTCATGGCTGGTAATCAGGCCAGGCGGCTTATTGTAGCGCCACAGTTCTGTCGGCTTTGCGGCGCCGATGGGCTTGCCGTCGACTGTGATCGCGTTCTTCGCTGTCACCAGGAATGCCGGTGTTTCCAATGTATGGCCATCGACGGCAACGCGGCCAGCGGCAATCATGCGCTCGGCCTCCCGCCGAGAACACAGCCCGGCGCGCGCCAAATGCTTGGCAATGCGTTCGCCTTCACCTATCTCTAGCAAGTGTGCGGCTCCGCTTATCTTTGGCAGGCGGCAACAAAGGAGTCGAAAAGGCGAACATCGCCTGCGTCGATGGCAAATTCTGGATGCCATTGTACCCCAACAAACCAGCGCCGGGCTGGATCTTCGATGCCCTCAATCACCCCGTCGGGCGCCAGTGCATTGACTTTTAAGCCCGGTGCGGCGGCGTCAACGGCCTGATGGTGGGCACTGTTGACCTGCATCTCGACCCGGCCGGCTATCTTGTAGAGCATAGTACCCTGCTTGAGCGCCACCGCGTGTCCGGCTTCATTCCTAGGGTTCGATTGCTCGTGGGCAATTGCGTTCGGAATGACGTCCGGAATATGTTGTATCAGGGTTCCGCCAAGCGCCACATTCATCAGCTGTTCGCCACCGCAAATACCGAGCGCCGGCATGTCAGCGGTATGTGCCGCGCGGGTAATAGCAAGTTCGAACGCGGTACGCCGGTCCTTGGTGGAAACGCTATCATGGCGCTTGGCGGCGCCAAACAAAGCTGGGTCGACATCGAAATTTCCGCCGGTCACTACCAAACCATCGATTAGGGAAAGATACTCCTTGGTCCGCTCCGGCTCATGTGGCAGCGCAATGGGAAGACCGCCGGCACGCACGACGGCGCTAAAATAATTTTCCCGCATGGCGTACCACGGAAATATGGAATACCCGCCCGGGTCTTCATGATCGAGTGTTAAACCGATCACGGGCTTGATGTGGTGTGGTTTCATAAGCGGGAATGTAGGGCCGGTCGTACGTGGGTGCAACGCGTGCTCTTGACGATTTCGTGCTTTGCGCCGACTTTTATGCCATGAACGCAAATCGCGGAAAGTTCATGGACTTGGCGATCGCCGAGGCAGAAGCGGCGGCGGCGGCAGGTGAGGTTCCTATCGGTGCTGTGGTGGTGGACGGCAAATCGGGAGAAGTGCTGGCCGCTGCCGGTAACCGGGTCGAGAGCGATTTCGATCCAACCGCTCATGCGGAGCTATTAGCGATTCGTTCTGCTTCCGCCAAGCGCAATTCGCCCCGGCTTGGTGAATGCGACCTATACGTCACGCTTGAACCCTGCCCAATGTGCGCCCAGGCGATTTCCTTTGCCCGCATCCGCAGACTCTATTTCGGCGCCTTCGACGCCAAGGGCGGCGGTGTGGAAAACGGCCCGCGAATATTCTCGCAAACCAGCTGCCATCATCGCCCAGAAGTTTACGGCGGCATGGACGAGATGCGGGCAGCCGAGCTGTTGCAAATATTTTTTTCTGATCGGCGGTGAGGCTATAGGTAATAAATTTTGGCCGCGGTACAGTGGAAGATCGTGCGGTGTTCAGGCTGGCTAGAATTCGCCGACGCCGCCAAGTGCAAGGTGAGTAGATTGGCATAGCCGGTCCAAAGCTTCTCGATGGTAAAATTGGAGCCGAAGATAAAACGTTTGGCGCCGAATATATCGACCGTTTGATGCATAATGTCTGCAATGCTGGCAGCCTCGTAGTGCTGGACGCATCAGCGAGAAGATAGTCAGGCTGGATAGCTTAATACCCTGCAAAATTGCGCTGCCTCATTGGGGGTTGTATCCATGGCAGACCCGTCACCTGTTAAAAATGATGATGTGAATCGATCAATACTTCTGCAGCCATATTGCAATGCTTATCGTTTAACTGCGCGCCAGCCGATATCGTGGCGGTAAAATCCACCCGGCCAGTCGATGCGCTCAACCGCTTGATAGGCAACAGCTTGTGCTCTAGCGATGTCATCGCCGAGCGCGGTGACGCCGAGCACGCGTCCGCCCATGGCCGTGATTTCGCCGCCCACCAGGCTGGTGCCAGCGTGAAAGACAGTTGCACCTGTTGCCGTTTCAGCAGCTTCAATTTTCCGGATGACGCTGCCTTTCTCGTAAGCGCCGGGATAGCCTTTGCTCGCCATGACGACGCAAAGCGCTGCCTGATCATGCCATTCGAGTTCGATTTCTCTGAGCCTTCCGTCGCGCACTGCACGCAGAGCGGTGAACAAGTCCGATTTTAGACGCGGCAGGATCACTTGGCATTCCGGATCACCGAAGCGGACATTCACTTCCAGCAATTTGGGAGCGCCGTCGGTTATCATCAACCCGGCGTAGAACACGCCCTTGAACGGCGCGCCGTCCGCCGCCATGGCACGGACCAGCGGTTCAACAATTTCCGTGCGTGCCTTTTGGCAGAGTTCCGGGGTCATCACCGGTGCTGGCGAATAAGCGCCCATGCCGCCGGTATTTGGGCCGCTGTCGCCTTCTCCGACAGCTTTGTGGTCCTGCGCGGTTTCGAGCGGTAAAACATATTCTCCATCGACTAGGGCGAGATAGCTAGCCTCCTCTCCGAGCAAGAATTCCTCAACTACCACCTCGTTACCAGCTGCGCCGAATTGGCCGGCGAAAATGTCGTTCGCTGCTGAGATCGCTTCGGCAACGGTTTCGGCAATAATTACTCCTTTGCCAGCGGCTAGACCGTCTGCCTTGATCACCATCGGTGCGGCATGATGCTCGATAAATCGCTCTGCCGTGCCGAACGACGTAAAACGCCCATAAGCGGCAGTGGGCACGCCAGTGGCGGCACAAAGATCCTTCATGAAGCCTTTGGAGCCTTCCAGCTTAGCGGCGACTTTGCTCGGCCCAAAAGCGGCAATGCCTGCCGCCTCCAATTTTTCTGCGAGGCCGCCGACTAGAGGCGCCTCGGGTCCGATGATGACGAAGCCGATGTCGCGCTCGGCGCAAAATGCGAGAATGCCCTCAAAATTCATGACGTCTAACGCCACGCATTCCGCCAGTGCGGCGATCCCGGCATTGCCGGGCGCGCAATAGAGTTGTTCGATTTCTGGAGAAGTCGCTAGGCTCCAACACAACACATGCTCGCGTCCACCAGAGCCTATGACGAAAACTTTCATATATACTGTCCCCTCCTTTGCAATAAGTTGTTGTAGCACAGCATAGAGAACGGTCGAGCATGAACGAAGGAGTCCGGGAAAGCGGCGTAGGTAGCAATACCACGGCCTATTCGGTCGGTGAATTGTCGATTGCCTTGAAGCGCGCGGTCGAGGAAAATTTCGGCTGGGTGCGGGTCAGAGGTGAGATATCGGGTTTCAAGAGTGCCGCTTCCGGCCACCTCTATTTCTCCCTGAAAGACGATAAAGCGTTACTCGACTCCGTTTGCTGGCGCGGCACGGCTAGTCGACTCGGCATGCAACCCGAGGACGGATTGGAAGTTGTCGCCAGCGGCAAGCTCACCACCTATCCCTCGCGCTCGCGTTACCAGTTAGTCGTAGAAAGTCTGGAAATCGCCGGCGAGGGTGCCCTTCTTAAGCTTCTCGAGGATCGTAGAAAAAAGCTAGCCGAGGAGGGCCTTTTTGACGAGGCGCGCAAGCAAACCTTGCCTTATTTGCCGATGACCATCGGCGTCGTAACCTCGCCAACAGGCGCCGTCATCCGCGATATACTGCATCGCATCTCCGAGCGTTTCCCGCGCCATGTGCTGGTGTGGCCAGTGCTGGTGCAGGGTCAAACCGCGGCGGCGCAAGTAGCAGCCGCTATCCGCGGTTTCAACGCATTAGCGCCAGGCGGAACGACGCCCAGGCCCGATATTCTTATCGTCGCGCGCGGCGGCGGCAGCCTGGAGGATCTGTGGGCGTTCAACGAAGAAGTAGTCGTCCGGGCCACGGCGGAAAGCGAAATTCCGTTAATTTCTGCTATTGGCCACGAAACCGATGTCACCCTGATTGACATGGTGGCGGACCGACGGGCGCCGACACCAACGGCGGCGGCTGAAATGGCGGTGCCGGTGCGGGTTGAGTTGATCGAGGGCCTTCTGGGACAGGAACGGCGGCTGATATCCGCGACCAGACGCCTCCTGAATGAGCGACGTAGGCATTTGCAGGGTCTAGGACGGGGTCTTCCCGATGCATCCTCGCTGATCGGCGCGACGGCCCAACGTCTTGACGATTGGGGTGAGCGCCTCTCCAATTCGGCGCGTACTTCGCTGCGCACCCGCCGTGATCATGTTGCCAAGCTGGGCTATCAAATACCGCGCCCGCGCGAAACCCTGGCTGAAAAGCAGCGTGAGCTGTTGCGTACCGCCGCCGGATTGCAGCCCCGCGCGCTCGATATGCATATTAAACAATACGTCCGGCAGGTTAGCGAGTTGCAGGAGCGCATGGCGCGGACCATCCAGCAGAAGCTTGCGCAGCACGAGGAACGAAAAAAATCGCTCTATCGGCTGCTCAAAAATTTCTCCTATCAGCGCGTGTTAGAGCGCGGCTTTGTTTTGGTGCGTGATGCCAAGGCACGGCCTGTAACTTCTGCCGGTGCGCTCAGATCGGGCATGGAACTGGCCCTTAGCTTTCATGACGGCGACAGAGGGGCAGTGGCCACGGGCCCATCCAAAGCCGCCAAGGAAGAACGCGGCACCGGTGAGGAGGGTGGAGAACAGGGCTCTTTGCTGTGAGGCGGAGCGTCGTCGCGACTGTTTTCGTTCTCTTTGTTTTGGCGTTTGCGAAGCCGCTAGGCGCCGAAGAAATTCAATTAGAAGGCGCATTTATTCAGGGCGGCCTGGTGCGCGGTGCCGCGCCACCGGAAACCTCCATCACGCTTGACGGGCGCCAGCTCCGGTTGTCGCCTGAGGGCTATTTCGTGTTTGGATTCGGCCGTGACGCGTTACCCAGAGCAGTGCTGGTTGTTTCTTATCCGGATGGCAGACAAGAGACTCGCAGTCTTGCCATCGCGGCGCGGGACTACCGAATTCAGCATATCGACGGCTTGCCAGAGAAATTGGTCACACCGCCGCCAGAGACTTTCAATCGTATTCGCGAAGAGGGCGCTAAGGTAAGTCTGGCCCGCGCATTCGATACACCGGAATTGCATGTGTTCGCGCCGTTCATCTGGCCGGCACGGGGGCCCATATCGGGCGTTTATGGCAGTCAGCGGATTCTAAACGGTAAACCGCGCCAACCGCATTTTGGCATTGATATCGCGGCACCCACCGGCACACCGGTGCGCGCGCCCGCCGGAGGGAAAATCCGCTTGGCGGAGACAGATCTCTATTATTCTGGCGGCACCGTTATTCTTGACCACGGCCACGGCCTAAGCTCATCGTTTCTCCATTTGAGTCGCATCGATGTCGCTGTCGGACAACAGGTGGTGCAGGGCGAGTTGATCGGAGAGATTGGTGCCACCGGGCGCGTCACGGGCGCACATCTCGACTGGCGGATGAACTGGTTTGAGCGACGCCTAGACCCTGCTTTCCTGGTTGGGTCGCAAGAATAGTTCAGGTGCTTTTGGGCCAGCGGTTGTGCAGCCACAGCCATTGGCCGGGACGCTCGCGAATCCAACTTTCCAGCACGGTGTTGACCATGTGCATGGTCTCGGCCACATCGCTGGACATATCGTCTGAGCGCGGTAGTTCCAGCTTGGGGAAGATTGTCACGCGAAAGCGGCACCCTGCTAGACGCTCCGTACGCACCGGCCACACTGGTAAATCATATTTGAACGCTAGTTGTGCTAGTGCTGGCGCGGTCATGGCATCGCGCCCGAAAAAAGGCACCGCAATGCCATCATTCATTTTCTGATCGACCAGCATGGCGGTGTAGCCGCCGTCCCTTACCCGGCGCACCATTTCACGTGCGCCGGATGCCCCCTTGGCGATTGCATTCTCGGTTATATACCGTCCGCGGATACGAGAAATCAGCCGGTCCACATAGGGATTGTTGGGCGCCCGATAGACGAAAGTGATTGGAATTCCATATTGGATCAGGGGCAGGCCGGAGACCTCCCAATTGCTGAGATGCCCGGTGAAAAACAAGGCGCCCCGGGCCTCTTCTTTTGCCGTCACAAGATGCTCCACGCCCACTACTTCGATCCGCCCGCCCGGCATATACGCCTGAAATTTCTGGAGATGGGGATATTCGCCAGCGACGCGCCCAAGGTTTCGCCACATTTCGCCGAGAGCACGCTCTACATCGACCGTCGGAAGCTCCGGCATCGCGCGATGGAGATTGCGCCGAGCGCGCGCATGGAGCGGCAGCAACGGCCCCACAGTTCCTGCCAAGGCGCCCCCTAGACCCGAGGCGAGCGGAAGCGGCATTATTCGGAAAAGGACAAACAGGACAGCCACTATGGCGCCTTCCACAGCGTAGCGCAGATGTTTGACAATTAGGCGTTTAGCCATCCGAGCTCGCGCCGCCGGTAAGGGTTGGTATGAGCAACTCACGCACGGCCTCCGGGTCCTGCCATTCAAGCGTCACAGCGACAGATTGCACCATCGGCTTTGCTTCTTCAGGGAGGCGTACCCAATCTTTTTCCGTGGTGACTGCAATTGCGCCTTGCGCGCCGGCATACTCCACCAGCGTCATAATCTCATCGGGCGTGTAACGGCGGTGGTCGGCGAAGTGGATGCGTCTAATGATCCTGCAGCCTATGGCCTCCAGGGTGCGGAAAAATTTAGCCGGCCTTGCAATTCCGGCAAAGGCTACCACGGCGCGCTCGCGCAACTTGAGCGCCTGAAATGTCGGTGTTAGTTCTGCGCGCAGGAGGGGGGCTCGGTTATTGCCTAGGCGCGCGATAACGCCTGCCTCATCGGGGCCGACGAGAACGATGGCATCTGCCCGCGAAAGCCCCTCGGACACAGTTTCGCGCAACGGGCCGGCGGGAATAAGCCGCTCGTTTCCGAATCCAAAGCTGCCATCCACGACGATCAGCGATACATCCTTGATGAGCGATAGATTTTGCAGGCCGTCATCCATAACAATTGCGTCGGCTCCATCGGCGATAGCCGCTCGCGCCCCTGCCGGCCGGTTGCGCGAGAGCCAGGTCGGTGCTTGACGTGCAAGAAGGAGCGGCTCATCCCCCACAGTGCGGGCTTTATGCCGCGCAGGGTCAACCCGTATCGGCCCGCGTGCTGTACCGCCATAGCCGCGGGTGAGGAAGTGCGGCGCGAATCCCCATTCCTGCATGAGCTTTGCGAGAGCGAGCGAGGTTGGAGTTTTACCGGCGCCGCCGGCGATGATATTGCCAACGCAAACCACCGGCACTTCGACCTGCTGGGGTGAGACGAAGGCGCGTCTGACCTGCCCGATGACGTTATAGCCCCAGGCGAGTGGCGTCAGAAGTCTTGCTTGGGCGCCAATGTTACTGCCCGGATTCCAAAATTCAGGCGTGCGCACGCGCACTCCCCCGGCGGTTGTTGAGAAGCTGCATGATTTCCGCCATCGCTATGTCGCTGGCGCCGCCCAGTGAGCAGGCCGCTGAATATGCTGCTTCGCCCTGTGTCCGACATAGTTCTGGATCGCGCAGAAGCGGCTCGAGCGCGCTAGCGAGGCCATCGGCCCGCGCGATACGTCCAAGCGCGCCGGCTCTTTCCAATGCCCTGCAGGCATCGTCAAAATTGCGCATATCAGGCCCGGCGAGGAGTGCATTCTTTAGGAGTGCTGCCTCGACCGGATTGTGCCCGCCATGGGAGGCGAGTGAGCCAGCGATGAACACCGTTTTTGCCAGACGATAGATCAGCCCCATTTCGCCGAGCGTGTCGGCAACATAGATATCCGTATCCGCGTTGATGGCATCGCCGTTGCTGCGCGTGGCAACATAATTACCGCGGGCGCGTAACCTCTCCACGAACTCAGTAGTGCGTTCCGGATGGCGCGGGGCGATCAGAGTGAGGAGACCAGGGATAGCGGCAGCGAGCGTTAAATGGGCCTCGGAGGCGGCGGCTTCGTCTCCAGGATGAGTACTGGCCGCAAGCCAGTGCGGCCGCTCGCCGATTTCGCGGCGGAGTTTGTTCAGCGCTGTTTCGTCCACCGGAAGCGGTGCGGCATCATATTTAATGTTGCCAGCGAGCGTGAAGGATTTAGCGCCCAGGGCCTGCAAGCGTTTGCCGTCTTCCTCGCTTTGCGCCAAACAGGCATCGAACGAGCCAAGAAGTGGCGCGATCAAACGTGGCATATGGCGCCAGCGTCGGGCCGAGCGCTCAGACATTCGGGCGTTCACCATGATCATGGGAATGGCGCGGGCGGCGGCGGCCAGCACCAGGTTCGGCCATAATTCAGATTCGACCCAAATCGCCATGTCGGGTTGCCAATGATCGAGAAAGCGACGCACTGGTGCGGGCCTGTCGATCGGCACGTATTGGTGTAGCATGCGCTCGGGCAGGCGTTTTTCCAGAACGCGCGCTGAGGTGACAGTACCCGACGTGATTAGCACATTCAGTCCCTCCGCGTTGAGGCGTTCGGCTAGCGGCAGAACTGCGAGTGATTCGCCGATGCTCGCGGCATGCGCCCAGGCGAGGCGCCCGTCCGGTCGGGCCCGCCCGGGACGGCCTAAACGTTCGGCGAAACGTAGTTTATCTTCCTTTCCTTGGCGACGCCGGTGCAGCAGCCAAATATCGATGGCCGGAGCGGCGAGGCGGCTGAAGCCGTTGTAGGTGGCGGGCGTTGCCAAGGCATTAATCATGTAGCGATGGCCTCGCCGGGTGTTACCACCTCCACGCCCATAAGGCGATCAGCGGTCGTGGTCAGCTCGTTGAGGGTATTTTCTAATTTCAGCCGGGCGGTTTCGAGCGCCTCATCATCGGCGTCGCGGGCGACATGGATCGGCGCCCCCCACAAGTAGAGGCCGCGGCTGAACGGTAGCGCGATGATGAAACGGTCCCAGCTCGAAGCCAGTTTGCGGCGTGAGACCGAATAGGTCGAAGGCACTATTGGCGCACCCGAAAGCCGCGCGAGCAATATGATGCCGGACTGTGCCCGCATGCACGGTCCGCGCGGCCCGTCCGGCGTTATGGCGACGTTGCTTCCGTTCTTGAGCGCTAGCAGCAGTTCCCGCAGTGCTTTCGAACCACCGCGTGTGGTCGAGCCGCGCACGGTATGGACACCGAATTGATGTACCGTGCGGGCAATCAGCTCGCCGTCGCGATGTTGAGAGATCAATACGCTAAGGGGTGCTTGGCTGCGCCAGCCGGTCGGCGCCATGAGCAATCGATTGTGCCAAAACGCGGCGATGTAAGGCCGTCCGTCGCGCATCAATTCATTGGCTGGCTCCCGTCCCTCTTCGCGCCACCGGCTGGTGACATATACGAAGCGGATGTAATTCGCCGCGAGCCAACATAGCAGCGACTGGAATGCCGATGAGCGCATGAGACGCTTCAGCTGGCGCACGATCAGTCGTCCACGTCGTCGGTGCTTGCTTCAGCCATTTCGTTCGCCGGCAATAGCTCGAGCGAATAAAGTCGGGCATATGCACCGTCCTTGGCCATTAAGGTTTGGTGTGAGCCGGCTTCAACAACGCGTCCGTCTTGAATAAAGTAAATAATG
>CAYPSQ010000001.1:28378-36726 GCA_964413115.1 uncultured Rhizobiaceae bacterium
GGTTTGGTGTGAGCCGGCTTCAACAACGCGTCCGTCTTGAATAAAGTAAATAATGTCGGCTTCCTGCACTGTGGTTAGCCGGTGGGCGATCACCAGGGTGGTTCGACCCTGCATGAGGAGGCGCAAGCTTTGCTGAATTTGTTTCTCGGTTTTCGGGTCGAGTGCGGAAGTCGCTTCGTCTAGCAACAGGATCGGTGCGTCTTTCAGCATCGCGCGGGCGATTGAGAGGCGCTGGCGCTGGCCGCCTGAGAGCTTGGCGCCATGCTCGCCGATCAGCGTGTCATAACCTTTCGGCAATTTCTCAATAAATGCGTGCGCGTCTGCGCCCTTGGCGGCGGTAATAATTTCTGCTTCGCTTGCCGCCGGGCGGCCATACGCAATGTTGGCACGCACACTGTCGTCGAACAGCACCGTCTCCTGGCTCACTAGTCCGATGGCGTTGCGCAGCGAGGTAAGGTCGACGCTGCGTACGTCAGTATTGTCGATCGTTACCTCACCCGTGTCAGCGTCATAAAAGCGCGGTAGCAAATTTAGAATGGTCGACTTACCTGCTCCCGACGGACCGACAAGCGCTACCGTGTTCCCTTCCGGAATTCTGAGTGATACGCCGTTCAGAGCTGATGAGCCGCTATCGTAGCTGAACGAGACATCGTTGAAGTTTATCTCCCCGCGCTTTACGGACAAATCGGGTGCACCGGGTTTCGACAATATGCGCGGCTTGGTATCAAGGACCCCAAAGACCCTCTGCGTTGCTGCTAGGCCCTCCTGTAAATTGACGTTGAGGTTGGCTAATGCCTTGAGTGGTTGATAGGCCATCAACATCGCTGTGATAAAGGCGAAGAACTCGCCGGTTGTCAGCGCATCGTCGATGACCTGCGAGCCACCATAAAGCATGACTGCAGCGATAAACACACCGCCCAGTGTTTCCATAATTGGCGATGCGGCAGCGCGAGTGCGTAGCGCCTTGTATATCAGACGGAAGACATTTTCGATCTGGCGTCCTGTGCGCTCGGCTTCAAAATCCTCCATATTATAGGCCTTAATATGACGCACACCAAGAAAGGCCTCGTTGAGCCGTGCTGTGAAGCGGCCAAGCCCATCTAATGCCGAAGTCGAAAGCTTGCGCATACGCCGGCCAATGCGAACAATCGGAAAGACCGCGATGGGAAAGACAACAAAAGCTAACAGCGCCAGTTTCCAGTCCATCCAGAACATCACTCCGACTAGGAAGACAAGTGAGAGCGAATCCTTGATCAGACCGGTTAGCGTATTTGCCACGGCATTGCGCATCAGATTGATGTCGTTGGTCATGCGCGAGACCAATTTTCCCGTTGCGGTGTCATGAAAAAAAGCTAGATCGAAGCGAATCACATGGCTGAACAGTTTGGTCTGTAAATCGGCGATGATGCGCTGGCCGATAAAGGCCATCAGCACCGTTTGGCCGTAGGTCGCGGCACTCTTCACTAGGGTCACGAAAATTACCAGGACCGTGACCAGAATCAGCATGTCACGGTCATGTTTGTTGAATACGTCATCAAGCACCGGTTGCATAAGACGGGCCAGTGCAGCATTGCATCCAGCGGCGATAATCATAAGGAAAATAGCCAACAATAGACGCTGCAAATGGGGGCGCACATACTCGCGCAATAGGCGCGTGAGGAGCTCACGCGTGCTCTGCGCCCGCGGTTGGGAATTCTGGTCGGTCACCGGTTTCTCAGCCTTCAGCGGATTTCAATCCTAAGCGCTTGAATCTGAGCAAAATTTATATCACGACGGGCGGAATACGAACAATTTCCGGACAAGCTCATTTTTTCGCCCAGTCGCTTAGTTCCTCCATCAAAACATCATGGAGGTGGCCGTTACTTGCTAGGCAGGTTGGGTGGAGGGGGCGTTCCTGATTGAAGATGAGTTGGTTGCCGGCAATGCTGGTGATGATGCCGCCTGCTTCGCTTACCAGCAGGCAGCCGGCGCAGATATCCCAATCTGCTTTGGGCCAGGCGCTCGCCGCAGAATCGAAGCGCCCATCAGAGACGAGCGCGAGCTTATAGGCGATCGAACTCATGGCGTAGACATTGTCAGCATGAAAGCGCTCCGGCCAGCCGGCCTCACTATGTTCGGAGCGGCTGGCGAGTATTTTCATCTGCGCTAAGTCGGCGCATGCGCTTACCGAGATGATGTCGCCGTTAAGTCGCGCTCCACCGCCCTTCACCGCTTCGAACAATTCGTCGCGCGCCGGGTTGAACACTGCACCCATCAACGCTACGCCATCCTCGATCAAAGCCACCGAGACGGCGAATTCGGGCAATCCCTTGAGGTAGCTATTGGTGCCATCGATAGGATCGACCACCCAAATGCGGCAGCACTCGAGGCGCTGCTGGTTGTCCTCCGATTCTTCCGAGAGCCAGCCATAGTCCGGCCGCGCACCCATCAGCATATCCTGCAAAACCGAGTTGGTCTCGATGTCCGCCTCACACACGGGGTGGTATTTGCTTTTGCGCCAAACTCGCTGCTCTTTTTGAAAGCGCTTCAGAGCGCACGCACCCGCTTCGCGCACTGCCCGCAAAAGCAATTCGTGATCGGCGCTGCCCGTTTCTATGGGCTCGGTGCTTATGTTGATGAGTTTCGCTTACTGACCGGCGACGGTCATGCCGTCAATCCGAATGGTCGGTGCATCGATTCCATGGCGGAAAGTGAGGTCGTTCGCTGGCGTGAGGTGTGCAAACATGTTGCTCAGGTTTCCTGCCACGGTTAACTCACTTACCGGCCAAGAGATCTCACCCTTGTCGATCCAATATCCAGCGGCGCCGCGGCTGTAATCCCCGGTGACACCATTGACCCCCATGCCGATCAACTCGGTCACATACATGCCGCTGTCAATATCCGCTATCAGGGCCTCTGGGCTCACCTTGCCAGGCGCAAGATAGAGGTTGGACGGCGCCGGCGCAGGCAGCCCGCCAGTTTGGCGTGCTGCATGGCCCGTAGAGCGTAATTTCAGCTGCCGTGCCGAACGCGAGTCAAGGAGCCAGGTGGCGAGTACGCCATCTTTGATGATGTGACGTGAGATTGTCGGCGCGCCTTCGCCGTCGAACGGGCGTGAGCGAAGACCGCGTTTGCGGTGCGGGTCGTCGATCACTTGGACGTTGGATGAGAACACAGATTGATTCAAGCGGTCCTTTAAAAAACTTGTGCCGCGCGCCACGGACGAGCCAGAGATGGCGCCCGAGAGATGACGGATGAGGCCACCGGAAACGCGCGGGGCATAGACCACCGGAACAGCGCCCGAGGCCGCCTTCCGCGGATTGAGTCTGCGGGTGGCGCGTTCGCCTGCGCGCTTGCCGATCTCTTCTGGGCTGTTGAGATCTTCCTCGAAGCACGCCGACGACCAGTCATAATCGCGTTCCATGCGAGTGTCGTTGCCAGCAATGACGGAGACGCTGAACGAGAAGCGAGAGGAATTATAATTGCCAGAAAACCCGCCGCTAGTGGCAAGTGCGGCGCTACTGCGGCTCCAACTAGCGTCGCCGCCTTCGGAATTCGTTATGCCAGGAACGGCGCGGGCAGCTTCTTCGGCGCGCCGCGCCCAATCAATCAATTTCTCAGCTTGGGGCTCGCGAGAATCAGCAAGCTCCAGATCAGGCCAGTCGCACGCCAGCTGCTCGGAATTAATAAGTCCACAGAAGGGGTCTTCGGGCACCGCCTGCGCCATTGCGACGGCTCGTTCGACCAGAGTATCGAGGGTCTCATCGGCAAAATCCGTCGTTGAGACCATCGCCTGGCGACGCCCCAACAGTACTCGCAAACTAAGATCGCGTCCCTCCGAGCGTTGAAGGTCCTCTGACTTGCCGAGGCGATAACTGGCGCCCAATGAAATGCCGTGCATGATGAAGGCGTCCGCTTCGTCCGCACCGGCCTTCTTGGCTTTTTTCAACAGTACGTCGAGCAGAGAAGTGGGATCGCCAGTCGCGGTCATTGAGTTGGCCCTATCGTTCGAGGTCAGTGTAAAGTCTTGGCAAAGCGGCCCAAGCGGGTCACTAGATTGTTAAATGCCGTGATCTTATATAGTGGCGCCCGCCTGTGCGCGCCAGTGCTCTATTTCGGATCGAGTAGGCCTTCCTTGTGCATCCAAGCGCAGAGGTCGTCGAACATGGTCCTGAGGGCAACCGGCCTGAAGCCGAGTACACGTTTTGCCTTTGAGCAATCAATAAGCTGGTTAAGGGACATCAGGTTGAACATTTCAGGTGACATGCCGGGATCGCGCTCGGAAGACGCGCGTGGTGCCTTGCCACCGACCAGAGCGGCTACTGTCTCTCCAACCTCTACAAAACGCGCCTGGGCACCAGACAGCAGATACCGCTCACCCCGCACACCCTTCTCGAATGCTGCGATATGGGCGCGCACCACTTCGTCCACATGGCAGAATGCGGCGCCGCCGGTCCCCACTTTTTCAAGTTTTCCTTGGGCGATCGCTTGTACAAACGGCCCCCAAATCACACCGTCGAACGGCCCCACCACATTAGCTGGATTAACTACTACAACATCGAGGCCGCGTTCGAGACCCCCCAGCGCCGCATCCTCGGCTAGTTTTTTGGTGCGGAAATAATTGATCGGAGTGTCATCGACATTGGAGAGCGATTCTTCATTGATTTCAATATTGTCCTGTAGCCCCCAACTCGCGCCTGATGAAGTGTGGATGAATCGCCGCGCCTTTTTGTTGAGTGCTGCAGTAACCATGTTGCAGGTGCCGTCGATATTGTCGCTGTTCTGTGCCGCATCGCCAGCGGAGTCAAAACTAACATTGCCGGCTACGTGAAACACCGCATCGACGCCCGTCGGTATGACGGCGTCGAGCGTACCGGGATCGGTAATGTCGCCAATTACTCGCCGTGCCGGAAAGCGGGACAGGTAGGCAAGGTCGGAGCTGGCCCGGTGAAGCGCGGTAACTTCCCAGCCAGCGAGGCACAACTGCTTAACTAGGTTGACGCCGATAAATCCAGAGGCGCCGCTGACGAAGGCGGTTTTATTTGTCATGTCGTTCCTCGGTAACTGGCAAGCGCGGCGCGGAGCAGGTCGATATGGCTTTTATAGCATTTCCAGACGTCGATTTCTTTTTCATAAACCTTTGGCGGGGTGCTAGTAGGGTTGAATTAGAGTTCGAAATGCGCGGCAATTTACGCTGGCAGCGCCGCGCTGCCGTGTACCAGCGTATCACATTCAAGGGTCACGATACGCTCTACGGAAAGGCCGCACCACTGCGCCTACGCTTGCCTGGGCTTAAGCGCGAGGGTGTCGCAGAAGCATTCGTTAGCGCGTTTTGATTCATCGTGAAGGCGTTGTATGGCGCCTAGGTGATAGACCGATTCGGCGGAATCTGGCGCGGTAGCGAGGACATGTCCAAAGCATTGGATTGCTTTCGCAGATTGCTTCTGGGCCATACGGGTATTGCCTAAAAGGCTCCATGCCGAAGTATTTTCCAGCGACTATTTGAGAGACCGCAAGATAAATCCGTACCGCATTTTACAACTGGTGTTTGTACAACATTCGCGCGACCGAGGGCAGGACCTCTTTGAACGGCGTTGTTGGCATCACTTCCAGATCGGCTTGCCGGAGCCGGGGAGGCCGTATTCTGGCCATTTGCGGGTTACCGTTTCGATGACTTCGTCGCTCATTCGAATTTTCTGACCCCACTCTCGTTTGGTCTCGGGCACCAACTTGTTGGTGGCATCTAGGCCTATTTTTGAACCCAGCCCGCTCTCGGGTGAGGCGAAATCGAGATAGTCGATCGGTGTATTTTCTACCAACGTGATATCTCGTGCCGGGTCCATGCGCGTCGATACTGCCCACATCACGTCCTTCCAATCGCGGGCGTCGATGTCTGCGTCAACGACTATGATCCATTTCGTGTACATGAACTGGCGCAAATAGGACCACACGCCCATCATCACGCGCTTAGCGTGGCCGGGATAAGCCTTGTTAATCGAAACAACGGCGATCCGGTAGCTGCAAGCTTCAGGCGGCAGCCAGAAATCGACAATCTCGGGAAATTGCTGGACCAAGAGTGGTACAAAAACTTCGTTCAAGGCTTGGCCGAGAATGCTTGGCTCATCCGGCGGGCGGCCGGTGAAGGTTGAGAGATATATCGGATCGCGGCGCATGGTAATTGCAGAGACCGTGAAGCGAGGAAATTCCTCGACGACGTTGTAATAGCCGGTGTGGTCGCCGAAGGGCCCCTCCGGGCCGTAATCATCCAGGCTAACATGGCCTTCGATGACAATTTCTGCCTCCGCCGGTACGGCAAGAGGGACAGTTTTGCAATTGACCAGTTCGACCTTGCGGCCCCGTAGAAGGCCTGCGAACTGATATTCCGAGAGTGTATCGGGGATAGGCGTCACGGCGGCAAGGATGACGCCCGGATCGGCACCGATGACGACCGCTACCGGTAAGGGCTCGCGCTTTTCCGCAGCCCAGCGGCGATGCTGCGCTGCTCCGCCGCGATGGTGCAGCCAGCGCATCAACGTGGTGTTGCGCCCCGTCACTTGCATCCGGTAAATGCCGAGATTGTAATCATCCTCGCGTTTCGCCCCAGGGCCGCGGGTTACCACAAGCGGCCAAGTGATGAGCGGACCAGGTTCGTCGGGCCAGCAGGTTTGAATTGGCAGACGATGCAGATCTACATCATCGCCCGTCCATACCACCTCTTGGCAGACGCCAGCACTGACAGACTTAGGCTTCATCGTCATGACTCGGCGCAGGAGCGGCAGCAATTCGAATGCTTCGCGCCAGCCGCCCGGCGGTTCGGGCTGGCGTAAGAAGGCCAGCATGTCGCCGATCTCGCGCAATGTTTTCGGCGTTTGACCCATACCCATGGCGACCCGAGTTACGCTGCCGAACAGATTGACTAGCATCGGCATACCGTAGGGTTTGTTCTCCGCGTCCACGACATTTTCGAACAGCACGGCAGGGCCGTTCTCGGCGAGGAGGCGGGTTTGAATTTCGGTTACTTCCAGTTTAGGCGAAACCGGTGTTCGAACGCGTGTCAATGCGCCCTCGGCTTCGAGGTGCTGTATAAAATCGCGCAAAGAGTTGTAAGCCATTCTATTCCGATGATGATTCACGATATGTTAAAATGCGAATAGAGAGACTATCCCTCCACTTCGATCAAGGCCATACTCTGTAGGTGTTGCAGCTTGCTCCCTATCGCACCCGCCTAGAGCGCATCTTCAAGGAAATCACTGGCCCGTCGGGCCGGGCCGATGTGAAGGCGATTGCTAGTTTGGGCGAAGTCAACAATCGTATTGACGAGGTTCGGGAAATCCTCGCCGTCATGCCGCTCCGCCTCCCCCAAATTGAGACGCGGATGGAAATCGATCCGGACTTTTCCAGTCTTAGTCGAAAGCGGCGGCTTGAAGCTCTAGCTGACTACATCCGCTTCACCATTGGATTGGTGGATCGTGAAATCGCCGCCAAACGCGGTCACATAATTGTTTGCGCTAATGATGACTGAAGCGATGGAAGATTTGGTCGCCGTCGCACTAGATTATCCATTTGCTCGGCCCAATCACTCCTATCTGTTCGTAGATGGCGACGCTTTACCTATGGCTGAATCCGACAAAGATAATATAGACGGTAGACTTCTACGAAGAGGTGCCGCGCCGATGCAAGAAAGAATCGCTGTGCTGGCCTATGGCGCCAACGCAGCGCCTACCAGGCTGCGGCAAAAATTTGCCGCCCAAGCACCGGGGACGATATTTCCTGTTTTCAAAGCGCGGCTTCATGATTTCGATATTGTATATGCGGGCCATATTTCCAGCTACGGCGCGATTCCGGCAACGCTCGCGCCGTGTCGAGGAACAGTCGTCGAAATCGCCGTGACGTATCTCGACCGTCACCAACTCACGCGCATGCACGAAACCGAACTGTCCAGCCACAGCTATGTTTTTGGCCGGCTTGATGGTCTTACGGTTGAAATAGAGGAACTCGGTGCACTGAGCACTGTGCACAGCTATTGGGCCCACCATGGAAATTTTTCCCCTAGAGGGGGCCCCCTTGCACTCGCCGCCGTCGTGGCTGAGAGACGACTGTTCGCCGAAGCGTCGCAGGACCGGGTACAAGGCCATGCCCGTGATCGCTTGGCGCCGGGGCGAGGATTGCATGACGTAGTGGCAGAAAACGCAAACGACCCAGCCCTGCGCCGGTTGCGCAGTATGGCGCTTCGCGATAGCGCACAACCCTTTGATCATCCGCATTGCGAATTGCTCGTGGGTGTTTAGACGCTATCATCCCATGGCGCGTGCGGCGACGATACCGGCGAACAGCACGGCGCCAACCCAGAAATTCAGTTTAAATTTCGC
>CAYPSQ010000001.1:36826-99643 GCA_964413115.1 uncultured Rhizobiaceae bacterium
GCCCTCTACCGCCGCCCACCCTAACAGAGCTCCCCAGTTAAACGTGAGACCAAGGAAGGCTTGTGGCCAATAGGTTATGCGTTTCATGAAGGGGTAGGTAAAAACGAGCACGAGCGATGCGGCGCCGAGAATGATAGCGAATATGTTGAGTTGCAGGAGGATGACCAAGCCAAGCGCCAGCAACAGGACAAAAAATACTGTAGCAGCCCTGACGGTTATCACGCCGGAGGCGATGGGGCGGCTTCGTGTACGCTCGACGCGAGCATCGAAATCGCGATCGACAATATCGTTGAAGACGCAACCGGCGCTGCGCATCACTAGTGCGCCAGCCGCGAATAGCGCCAGCAATCGCACATCCGGAAGCGCCGGTGCCGCGAGCGCAATACTCCATAAGCCCGGCCACAACAGAAGCCAGGTGCCGATCGGTTTGTCGAGGCGGACAAGTAGAGCAAAGGGCCGCAGGCGGCGCGGCAGAATTGAGATAATAAGGCTCGCGCTGGACTGCGGCACTGTTTGTTGCGGTGAAGGGCTCGCGATCATGAGGAATGGTGATATCTTGAGCGCGCGTACGAGACAAGACGGAGTGGCGGTAAGGTGGATACGAACAACCAGGCCGGGAGGGGGCATTATGTGCGGATATTTGTCGACGCGCCCTTCGCTGCCGGCGCCAAATTGCCGTTGGGGCGCGCACAAGCGCACTATCTCGCTAATGTTATGCGTTTTAAGTCGGGCGATACACTCGCCATTTTCAACGGCCGCGATGGCGAGTGGCGCGCCGCTATTGCCGAGATGCGCCGGGACACCTGCACGCTAGTAGCGGAGGCAGAGACGCAGCGACAACAAGCTGTGACGGGCCCCGTGTTGCTGTTTGCGCCCCTTAAACCGGCGCGCTCAGCAATGTTGATTGAAAAGGGGTGCGAATTGGGGGTCTCAGAATTTTGGCCAATATTCACGCAACATAGCCAGAGTAGGCGGATCAAGCTTGACCGCTACCGTGCGCACGCCGTAGAGGCTGCCGAACAATGTGGTCGGATGGATGTGCCGCTGGTGCGGCCGCTCGCGTCGCTCGAAACGTTGTTGAGTGCTTGGCCTTCGGCGCGGCAGCTGCTGTTTTGCGACGAGGCAGGCGGGCCGCCGGCGCATGATGTTCTCCGCGCTGCGCCGCCTGCACTTTGGGCTATCTTGGTGGGCCCTGAAGGTGGTTTTTCGTTGCAAGAAAGAACGCTCATAAGGTCGCACCCATTTTGCGTTCCGGTGTCGCTCGGCCCACGCATATTACGGGCTGAGACCGCCGCTGTCGCAGTGCTCAGTCTATGGCAAGCTACCGTCGGGGACTTGCGGGCCAAAAGTTCCGACCCCATTTCATAGCCTTGCAGCCATAGCCTATTCGTCGTATCAGGAGGCGCGTAATAAAACGTCGCCGAAATTTATTGGTTTCAGAACGCCCATGAACGATATCGCCCGTCCGCCCCGCCAGGAGGCTATCGAAAAACGCGACCTGTTGGCTTATGTGGAATCTGGCTGCAAACCACGCGCCCAATGGGCGATCGGGACGGAGCACGAAAAATTCGGTTACAACTTGATAGATCTTGAGCCGTTGCCGTACGACGGCCCGGCCGGAATCCGCGCAATGTTGGAGGGGCTGCAACGCTACAAGTGGAAGCCCTACATGGAGGGCGACAATATCATCGCGCTTACCGGAGAAGATGGCTCTTCCGTATCGTTGGAACCGGGCGGGCAGTTTGAGTTGTCAGGCGCACCGCTGCCAAACTTGCATCGCGTCTGCGATGAAGTGCACACCCATCTTGATCAAGTGGCGAGCATCGCCAAGGATTTGGGCGTTGGGTTTTTCGGGCTTGGCTTCCAGCCTAAATGCCGGCGGGAGGATATCTCGTGGATGCCCAAGGGCCGTTACGCGATCATGCGCCGCTATATGCCGACAAAGGGCGATCTCGGACTCGATATGATGACGCGCACGTGCACCGTACAGGTCAATCTCGATTTCGATAGTGAAGCTGATATGGTACGTAAGTTGCGGATCTCGCTGGCGTTGCAGCCGGTTGCCGTGGCGCTATTCGCTAATTCACCCTTCGTGGAAGGCAAGCCAAGCGGCTATTTGAGTTACCGCAGCCATGTCTGGACACGCACTGACCCGGAGCGCTGTGGCCTGCTACCTTTCGCCTTCGAGGACGGCATGGGCTTCGAGCGCTATGTTGATTATGTGCTCGATGTGCCGATGTATTTCGTGCTCCGCGACGGGAAATATATTGACGTATCGGGCTGTTCTTTCCGCGATTTTCTGGCCGGAAAGCTGCCCGGCTTAGAAGGTGAGCGCCCGACGATCAAGGATTGGGAAGATCACATGACGACGATTTTCCCCGAGGTTCGCATCAAACGCTACATGGAGGTACGGGGAGCAGATGGTGGGCCGTGGGGGCGGCTTTGTGCCCTGCCGGCACTTTGGGTAGGGCTTCTTTACGACAGCACAGCGTTGTCCGAGGTGGAGGCGCTATGCCGCGAATGGTCGCATGACGAAATCTCGGGCGCGCATGTAGATGTGGCGCGGAACGGCTTTAAAACGGAGCTGGGCGGGCGCGCGATAGGTGAAATTGCCCGCGATGCGGTGCGCATTGCCCGCGACGGGTTACAGCGTCGCGCTGTAGCCGGTAATCACGACTCCGACGAGCGAGGCTATCTAACAACTCTTCAACAAATTGCCGAAACGGGCCGCACACCGGCGGAAGAATTACTCGACGCCTATGAGACGCGTTGGAACAGGAGCGTCGATCCGCTGTTTGAGGAATATGCCTACTGAACGCGCGCCTTTAATCGCCGGTCGGGAACGAAAATGACTTATCGGGTCAATCCGCTATTTTCCGCCGTTGCGCCGCCGCCCATTGCTGAAGCATGGAGTTGGGTTGCGGGCCGGACGTTCCCCGACAACAAACCGTTGATCGACCTTGCCCAAGCGGAGCCGAGCTATCCGCCGGCTCCAGAACTTCTGCAACATCTGGCAGAAATTGTTCAACAGCCCGAATCCTCGCGCTATACCCCCATTCAAGGCACCCCTGAATTACGCACCGCGTTTGCTGCTGATCTGACTGAATTTTATGGCGCGAACGTCACGGCGGCTGAGGTCAGCATCTCGGCGGGCTGCAACCAGTCCTTTTGTCTCGCCTTGATGGCCCTGGCCGGATCAGGCGACGAAGTAATTTTACCGGCGCCATACTATTTTAATCACAACATGTGGCTAAACATGTTGGGCGTAAAGACCGTCCCGCTGCTTTTTCAGGCTGCCGAAGGCGGCATTCCTGATGTTGAAGAGGCCGCGCGGAAAATTACCGCTCAGACTCGCGCGATCATACTCGTCAGCCCCAACAATCCGACTGGTGCAATCTATCCGCCTGAAGTAATCCTCGAATTTTTTGAATTGGCGCAGGATCGCGGCATCGCGCTGGTGCTGGATGAGACCTATAAGGATTATCTCCCGAACGAAGATGCCCCGCACGCGCTGCTGCAAGAACCCGGATGGCGAGAAACGTTGATCCAACTGTTCAGCTTTTCAAAAGTCTATGCCATCACCGGACACCGGGTCGGCGGGTTGGTGGCAGGGTCGGAGATCTCTGCGGAGATTGCCAAGGCAATGGACTGCGTAGCGATTTGTGCGCCAGCGATTGGCCAGGCGGCGGCGCTCTTCGCTTTGCAGAATCTGGGTCGCTGGAAGCGCGAGAAACGCCGTCTCAGCCTGGCACGCCTCGAGGCTCTAAACCATGCTATGGCGCGCAATGAACTCGAGTATCAAGTCGTCTGCGCCGGCGCATTTTTTGCCTATGTGCGACACCCTCATGCGGGCAAAAGTGCTAGTGAAGTGGCGCGAAGGCTAGCAGACGAATATAATATGTTGTGTCTCCCTGGCACGTTCTTTGGCTCCGACCAGGAAAGCTACCTGCGATTTTCATTCGCAAATGTTGAAGCCAACAGAATGAACGAGATTGCTGCGCGACTAGTAGACAGCCAGGACGCATTCTAAATGTCAGATGACTTGGATAGCGAGAATGCCCACAAGCTTGATAAAGTAAACGCTCCAAAATTGCGCATCTATAACATCGACAGGTTCAGAAGCCCGGATACGACCTATTCGCTCTAAAGGAATAGAGTCATGGGCGGCCCGCTACGCGAGTGATCTCTAAGTTTCGTGTGCTATATCAACTAAGGCTGCCCACTTGATATCATCACACCAGAAAAATCCATGGCTATGGTACGTAGTACGACGGTAGCTGAAGAACCGGCCGCCACGGACAAATTGGTAATGCTGGATTGCTGGTGTTGATTAGGTCTCAGTCCCGCCGACTGTAATGCCATCTACCAATATGGTCGGCAGACCGACGCCGACCGGCACGCCCTGGCCTGCTTTCCCGCACGTGCCGACGCCAGGGTCGAGGGCAAAATCATTACCGATCGCGCTCACCCTGGTCAGGACATCCGGGCCATTGCCGATCAAGCTAGCGCCTTTCAGCGGCGCAGTGATTTTGCCGCCCTCGATGAGGTATGCCTCCGATGCTGAAAAGACGAATTTTCCTGACGTAATATCGACCTGGCCGCCGCCGAAATTGCGCGCATAAATACCGCGCTTTGTTTCGCCTATAATTTCCTCAGGGTCGCGCTTGCCGGCCAGCATAAACGTGTTAGTCATGCGTGGCAGAGGTGCGTGGGCGAAACTTTCGCGTCTACCATTGCCAGTTGGTTCCATGCTCATGAGGCGAGCGTTCATGCGGTCTTGCAGGTAACCACGGAGAATCCCGTTTTCAATCAGGGTGGTGGAGCTACTTGGTGTGCCTTCATCATCGATGGTAAGCGAGCCTCGCCGATCATCGATTGTGCCATCATCGATCACCGTCACACCATCCGCTGCGACCCGTTCGCCTAGAAGGCCGGCAAAAGCAGATGTTTTCTTGCGGTTAAAATCGCCCTCGAGGCCATGTCCGATGGCTTCATGCAACAGGATACCAGGCCAGCCTGGCCCAAGAACCACGGGAAACTCTCCAGCGGGCGCCGGCACCGATTCCAAGTTAACCAATGCTTGGCGTAGGGCTTCGTCAACCTGAGCATGCCAGCTGGTTGGTGTTATATAGGTCTCATAGTTCGAGCGCCCGCCGATTCCATGAGATCCGGTCTCCCGGCGCTCACCGTCCTTCACCATGAGTGAGACATTAAGACGTACCAAGGGGCGGATGTCGGCCGCCCGTAGCCCGTCAGACCGGATAATCTGCACTGCTTGCCATTCACCGGTGAGCGAAATCATGACTTGGTCAACGCGTGGATCGCTATTCCGCGCATAGGCGTCTATATCGCTAAGCAGAGTGATCTTATCCTCGAACGGTGTCGCGGTCAGAGGATTAGACTCTGAATAAAGCGAGCGATTCGTCGGCTGTGGCCCCTCCGCTGAGACGCCCGCGTAACCTGTGCGTACCGCTTTGACAGTTTCGGCGGCGCGCCGGATCGCGTCTTCGCTAAGCTCCGAAGCATGGGCGTAGCCGGTAGCTTCATCGGCAATCGCGCGCAGTCCAAAACCCTGCACGGTATCGAAGCTGGCGCTTTTGAGGCGACCGTCGTCGAACGACAAGCCTTCACTTTGGCGGTATTCCAGAAACAATTCGCCGTCATCCATGCCAGCGAGCGCATTTTCGACGATGCCTTCCGTGCGCGTCTTGTCGAGCCCCGCGCGATTGAAAAATAAATCGTCGGTGACTTTAAATTCGGTCATGGCATTTTTCCGATCATGGCTTCGATAGCCGTTCATATGACAGTGAAATCATCGTGCGCCAAGCGCGGTGGGCTATTTTTTTCTGGTTTTACCGCTTCTAAGACGCATACACAGTGCAAAAGCGCGACAATTCGACGCAGGTATAATTAATTGCGGCTACATTTTGGTCCGGCATAGCGTGGCTGTCACGCCTAATTATTTCATAATATCAATATGTTAATAGATTGCCATCTCTCTATGATGAGCGAAGGGGGCGCCAAACCGACAAATTAGGTGTATCTCGTCAATTTAGGGCCTGTAATGGCTTACATCCGTGGCCCACTGCAATTATAGTCTGGCCTCGCTAGTCTGAGGATTCGGAGCGATCCACCTCGGCCTGACGCCAAGCAAAACGGCTGTTCACGCCATCGGCGGGGCGAAGGAAAACGATGATGTTTAAAACAAGACTGATCGCGTTTGCGGTCTTCTTCTCGACGATCTTGGTTGGCACCGGCGCCAGCATGGCACAGGCGCCTGAGGACTGGCAGTTGGGGTTTCAGGACTCGCACAGCCCAACGATGGACCGGATCCTTAGCTTGAACGACATAATGTTTTGGATTTGCATCGCCATATGCGTGGTCGTTATGGGCCTGATGTTATACATCTTTGTGCGGTTTAACCGTAAGAGAAACCCAACGCCGCAAAAATTCACCCATAACTCTCTTATCGAAGTGCTCTGGACCGTCATTCCGGTGATCGTTCTTGTAGCGATCGCTATACCGTCGTTCCGCTTACTCTATTTCATGGACCGAACTTCGGAAGCGGAGATGACCATCAAGGCGATTGGACATCAATGGTACTGGACCTACGAATATCCCGATTTGGGTGAAGACATCTCGTTCGACGCAGTCATGCTAGAGGAAGATGAGTTATCGGAGGGACAGTTCAGGCTGCTTGAAACTGACGAAACCGTTGTCGTCCCAGTCGACACAAATATTCGTCTTCTAGTGACGGCGGATGACGTCCTCCACGCTTGGACCATCCCCTCGTTCGGCATTAAAATCGACGCTGTACCCGGGCGGATTAATGAAGGTTGGTTCCGTGTAGATGCGGAAGGAACTTACTACGGCCAATGCTCTGAACTATGTGGTCGAGACCATGGTTTCATGCCGATACGGGTCGAAGCGGTCTCGAAGGAAGCTTACGCCGAGTGGGCAGCGTACGCCCAGGAAGAATACGCCAGCAATAACGGCAATGAGGGCGTCACAGTCGCACATTTAGAGTCGGCTGATTGAGCGGCTAAGGAAGGATTTAATTAATGGCTCATAGCGAAGCAGGACACGGCGCTCACGAAGCTCATCATACGCCAACGGGCATTACCCGGTGGCTGTATTCCACCAACCACAAAGATATTGGCACGATGTACCTTGTCTTTGCCATTATCATGGGTGTGGTTGGTGCGGCGCTTTCTATCATGATGCGCATGGAACTCAGCGCGCCGGGAATGCAAATTTTTGCCGACAATCCGCATTATTTTAACGTCTTCGTTACCGCGCACGGTTTGATCATGGTTTTCTTCTTTGTCATGCCGGCGTTTATCGGCGGTATGGGCAATTGGATGGTCCCGTTAATGATCGGCGCGCCGGATATGGCGTTTCCGCGCATGAACAACATTAGTTTTTGGCTATTGGTTCCAGCTGGTGCGCTGCTTGTGGGCTCGCTCTTTGTGCCGAGTACGGCGGGAGGCGCCACCGGGGTCGGTGGTGGTTGGACGATTTATGCACCTCTATCGACAAGCGGACAGCCGGGGCCGGCGATGGATATGGCTATATTTGCGCTGCATCTCGCTGGCGCCTCTTCCATTCTGGGCGCCATCAATTTTATTACCACCATTCTGAATATGCGGGCGCCGGGCATGACGCTGCATAAGATGCCGCTATTTTCTTGGTCTATTCTGGTGACAGCATTCCTGCTTCTGCTCTCACTGCCGGTTTTAGCTGGCGCCATCACGATGTTGCTGACGGACCGCAATGTAGGGACCACATTCTTTGATCCAGCTGGCGGCGGTGATCCAGTCCTATTTCAGCATCTGTTCTGGTTCTTCGGCCATCCTGAAGTCTACATTCTGATCCTGCCGGGCTTCGGCATCGCCAGCCATATTGTATCGACTTTTTCGAGAAAGCCCGTATTCGGCTATCTCGGCATGGCTTATGCAATGGTTGCGATCGGCTTTATCGGTTTCGTGGTGTGGGCACACCACATGTATACGGTCGGGATGGACGTAAATACCCGGGCTTATTTCATTGCTGCGACGATGGTAATTGCGGTGCCTACAGGCATCAAAATTTTCAGCTGGCTGGCGACCATGTGGGGTGGCTCGATAGAGTTCAAAACACCGTTGTTGTGGGTGCTGGGCTTTATCTTCTTATTTACCGTTGGTGGCGTGACCGGAATTGTATTGTCTAACGCCGGTATCGATATCGCCCTGCACGATACATATTATGTGGTCGGCCATTTCCATTACACCATGTCAATTGGCGCCGCATTCCTGATCTTCGCCGGATTCTATTATTGGTTCGGCAAGATGTGCGGCAGGCAATATCCGGAGATGCTTGGCAAGATACACTTTTGGATCTCGTTCATTGGCGTAAATGTGACGTTTTTCCCAATGCACTTCCTTGGCGCCGCCGGCATGCCGCGCCGTATTCCGGATTATCCTGACGCCTTTGCGGGGTGGAATATGGTTGCCTCGATCGGGTCCCTGATCTCCGCGGTCGGTATTCTGTTGTTCCTCTTCATTGTGTTCTACACCCTAGCTCGGGGTAAAAAATGCGAAGCTAACCCCTGGGGTGAGGGTGCAGATACGTTAGAATGGACAGTCGAATCACCGGCCCCGTTTCATACCCACGAAGAACTGCCGCGTGTCCGTTGATCGTGTCGGCATTGCCGGAGGTTTGACAGGGTGATAGCTACAGATTACCCGGTGGCAGGTGCGGCGTCAGAGCGCTACAGTGAAGAGATTGCGCTCGGTGATTTTGTGGCGCTTCTTAAGCCGCGGGTTATGTCGCTTGTGGTTTTCACAGGCGCTGTCGGCATGCTGCTGGCGCCGGGCACATTGCATCCGGTACTTGCTGTCGTGGCTATCCTCTGTATTGCGGTGGGCGCTGGTGCTGCCGGGGCCATCAACATGTGGTATGACCGCGACATCGATGCCTTGATGATGCGCACTCGGAACCGGCCAATACCAGCGGGCCGTATGGCGCCAAACGTCGCGCTCGGATTCGGCATTACCTTGGCTGTGGCTTCAGTTTCCATTATGGCGCTGGCTGTGAACGGCATGGCGGCCGGCCTGCTGGCTTTCACGATCTTTTTCTACATCGTTATTTACAGTATGGCGTTGAAGCGTCGAACGCCTCAAAACATCGTCATTGGCGGCGCTGCCGGTGCCTTTCCACCAATGATTGGGTGGGCAGCTGTAAATGGTGACGTGACACTGGCGTCGGTGGTTCTGTTTGCCATTATCTTCCTGTGGACGCCGCCACATTTTTGGGCTCTGGCGCTTTACAAACGCAGTGATTATGACAAAGCCGGCGTGCCGATGCTGCCAGTGGTCGCCGGCCGTAAATCGACCGCCTGGCAAATGTTGGCTTACACCGTCGCGTTGCTGCCTGTCACCTTGCTGCCGTGCGTGATTGGTCTTTCGGGCGCTGTGTACGGTGCTGGCGCTTTGGCACTTGGTTTGGTGTTTATGGGTTACTCCGTTAGCGTCATATGTGACGCAGGCGAACGGAGCGCACGTCGCATGTTTCCCTTCTCAATCCTTCATCTTTTTTTGATTTTCGTACTGCTGCTGGTTGATCAAATACTACCGGTTGCATTCTAGATCGATGTATCAGGCCATGCCCGACAAAGAATATTATCGCCGCCGCCGCTGGCGGAATTATGCACTGGCTGGCGTGTTACTTGGGCTTGTGGTGCTGTTTTTCTTCATCACGCTGGCCAGAATGGGGGGGGATTGAGATGACCCTTGCCAATAGGCGCAAGCGCTTGACGTTGGTCGTTTTGAGCGGCGTAGTGTGCGGTATGGTCGGGCTCTCTTTTGCGGCGGTGCCGCTATATGATTTATTTTGCAGTGTGACCGGCTTCGGCGGCACGACGCAAACGGCGGACGTGGCGCCCGCGAAGGTAGGTAGCCGCGTCATGGCGGTGCGCTTTAATTCAGATGTAGCTAACGATGTGCCTTGGCGTTTCAAGCCATCCCAGCGCGAGATGGAACTGCGTGTCGGTGAGGTCAAGCTGGCGTTTTACACGGCCACCAACGAATCCAAGAATACTATTTTAGGCAGTGCCGTGTTCAACGTCACGCCTCCCAAGGCGGGGATTTACTTCAGCAAGATCGATTGCTTTTGCTTCGAGGAGCAGGTTCTCCGGCCTGGTGAAAGCGCTGAGCTGCCAGTCACCTTTTTTGTCGACCCTGAAATTGCTAACGATCGAGATATGGACGATGTGACGACCATTACCCTCTCCTACACCTTTTTCAATCAAGGCGAAGAGGCTTTGGAGAACTATCTCGGAGAACAAGCGCAACTGGCAAGCCGTAATATTGGCGGCGAGACAAATCGAAACTGAAACGGAATTGGCATGATTCCAGCCGGCACCGGAATTTGACCAAGGAGTGACTATATGAGCGACACAACACATACCAAGGGCCACGAATATCATATGGTTGAGCCAAGTCCGTGGCCGGCTCTTGGCGCGCTGGCTGCCGGAACACTATTGGGTGGCTCCGTCCTCTATTTCCAAGGAGACCAAATCTGGCTGATGGCTGTTGGTTTTGCGCTCACCTTGGTCACCATGTATTACTGGTGGCGCGATGTGATCCGCGAGGCAAAGGATCACTGCCATACGCCGGTCGTTACCCGTGGCCTTCGCTTCGGAATGGTACTTTTTATCGCTTCCGAGGTGATGTTCTTTGCGGCTTTCTTCTGGGCATTTTTCAACGCGTCCATCATGCCGCCGGAAGCAATCGAATTCATTTGGCCGCCGCCCGGTGTTGAGACCCTGCATGCTTGGGAATTGCCTTTCCTCAACACCTTGATCCTGTTGACTTCAGGCGCCACGGTGACCTGGGCGCACCATGCATTGAAGCATAACAATCAGAAACAACTCATCATGGGATTGGCTGTTACGGTCCTGCTTGGTGTGATTTTCCTCTGCGTTCAAGGGTACGAATACTCTGCCGCCGCGTTTGGGTTCCGCGATGGAATTTATTCGTCGACATTTTATATGGCGACCGGCTTCCACGGTTTTCATGTGACCATTGGAGCGATATTCCTCGGCGTGTGCCTGTGGCGTGCGATCCGAGGCCATTTCAAGCCCAATCAACATTTAGGCTTTGAAGCGGCAGCGTGGTACTGGCATTTTGTCGATGTAGTGTGGTTGTTCCTGTTTATCTGGGTCTATTGGTGGGGTGGCGCCTAAGCGCGCTGTCGCCGCCCTAGGCGGCAGCAGGCCAAGAGATGGCGCCTGTGGGCCGAATATTGCTCGCGGGCGTTGTCCGGCCGGCATAAAATGCCGACAGTGTCGCAGGGTTCCAAAATTCTTCGTTAAGGGAAATGCCACGGCATGCCTGAATCGCCACCAATTCCGGTTTCTTTCCTTCGTGCCGGCTTGTTGTGTCGCTGCCCTAATTGCGGGAAGGGCCGGCTTTATTTGGGTTATCTGAAAGTTGTCGAGGCATGTAGCAAGTGCGGGTTGGAGCTGCGCAAGCATGACGCAGGAGATGGTCCGGCGGTGTTTGTTGTGCTCCTTGTCGGGGCAATTATTGTTGCCCTAGCGCTCTGGGTCGAAATCTCCTATCAGCCGCCCTATTGGGTGCACGTCGTGATTTGGGCTCCAGCTATTCTTGGTGGCTGTCTTGGCGCTCTGCGGCCTGCAAAAGCGATTTTGATCGCACTACAATTTAAGCACAGGATTTCAGGTTTTGACCAAGCGGGATGAGACTTCTCTGCCGACGGCACGACGCTGGGTAATATTCGTCGCAATTCCCGGCATACTGATTTTGTTAGCACTCGGTTCGTGGCAAGTGCATCGCCTCATGTGGAAGAACGAGGCTAATGAATTCCGCCAAAATCGCGCGAATTCTGAGGCTGTGGTGCTGCCCGAAATGGTCGAGGATGCTGCTGCCATGCTATATCGCCCGGTTTGGCTCGAAGGCCGTTTTCAGCATCAGCACGAGACGTATTTGGCCGCGCGCTCCTACAACTCAAACCCCGGCTACCATGTCATCACGCCGTTCGAGAGAAGCGATGGAGGCTCCATCCTCGTTAATCGTGGCTGGGTCCCGTTAGATCACAAAGACCCAACAACACGTGACGCGGGGCAAATAGAGGGCGTGGTGCGGATCGAGGGATTCTTAACCGGCGGTAATGTTCCCGGCTGGATGACTCCCGACAACGTGCCGGAGGAGAATTTCTGGTATTGGATTGATTTGCCTTCGCTTTACGGCCATGCCGGCCTTGAGCCACGCGATTATCTCATTGATGCTGGTGCGACGGCCAATCCAGGCGGCTATCCGATTGGTGGCCAAACCAAAACCGAGCTGAGAAACGAACATCTACAATATATCGTCATCTGGTATGCGCTCGCTGCTTGTCTTGGCATGATCACGTATCTGATGCTGCGAAATGCCGGCCGCCGGGCGAGGCAAACCGAGGCAGAAAAAGATTCATGAGTGCTTACGAACAGCTTAAGCAGCACTTCCAGCGTATGGCGAACTTGAGCGGCGCGGCTGCCGTGCTGCAATGGGATTGGGCTGCGATCATGCCGGTAGGCGGCGCGACGGCGCGCGCCGCGCAGCTTTCAGAGCTTGATATTATTCAGCACGAATTGATGACTGATCCGAAGCTTGCCGATTTGCTAGGCGCGGCGGAGTTAGCGCGTGCCGGCCTGGACCCCTGGCAAGACGCAAATCTCTCCGAAATGCGTCATCGCTGGACCCATGCCAATGCCCTGCCGGCAGATTTGGTGGCGGCGTTTAGCAATGCTGCCTCAGCTTGCGAACTTGTATGGCGTGAGGCCCGCGTGTCGAGTGATTTCCCAGCCTTCCAGAAAGCCTTCGAGCCACTTCTCGCCTTGATTCGGGAAAAGAGCGACGCCAAAGCAGCGGCGCTTGATCTTGCTCCCTACGACGCCCTAATTGATGGCTATGATCCAGGTTTCACATGCGCCGATATTGACATTATTTTTGATGATCTAGCGGGTTTCTTGCCCACCTTTCTGGGCCAAGTCCTGGAAAAACAGGCGGGTGAAACCGCGCCTTTGCGCCCTGCCGGCCCGTTTGCCGTTTCACAGCAACGCGCACTCTCCAAAACCCTAATGGAGCGCATAGGATTTGATTTTGACCATGGCAGGTTAGACGAAAGCCATCATCCTTTTTGTGGTGGCGTTGCAGAAGATGTGCGTATCACCACGCGCTATGATGAAAGCGATTTTACGTCTTCCCTGATGGCAGTACTGCATGAAACCGGCCACGCGCTTTATGAGCGCGGGTTACCGACAGAGTGGCGGACGCAGCCGGTCGGTGAATCGCGTAGCATGAGCCTACACGAAAGCCAATCACTGCTGATGGAGATGCAGGTCTGCCGCGGCGTCGAATTTATCAGTTTTGCCGCGCCGCTGATGCGTGACGCTTTTGCATCGAACGGGTCCGAGCCTGACGTCGCGTTCGCGTCCCCTAACCTGCACCGTCTCGCGATCAAAGTGGCACCTGGATTTATCCGGGTCGATGCGGATGAAGTCACCTATCCAGCGCACATCATGCTGCGCTATCGCCTCGAAAAAGCAATGATAGCGGGTGATCTCCAGGTAGCTGATCTGCCAGATGCATGGCGCGAGGGGATGCAGGAATTTCTGGGTTTGACGCCGCGCAACGACAGTGAAGGCTGTCTCCAGGACATTCATTGGGCTGGGGGTGATATTGGTTATTTCCCGAGTTATACCTTGGGCGCCCTAATTGCGGCGCAGCTTTTCGAAAGCGCTTGCCTCGATATCGAGGGTCTGCAGTCGGGACTTGCTACGGGCGAATTTTCTGAACTTTTGGCTTGGCTGCGTGCCGCCGTTCATAGCCAGGCATCACGCTATTCCAGTCATGAGCTTATTGAACGCGCGACTGGTCGCCCACTCAGCACCGAGGCCTTTAAGACCCATCTGCAGTCGCGCTATCTCGGCTGAGGACGGTCGCTTGCTCTCCACAATGCGCGGCGTATAGTCTGGCCTCAATTTGATCATACCTGAGAGATATCGCCTATGCGTTATGTGAGCACGCGCGGTGGAGATGGCGCCGGCGTGTCGTTTGAAGATGTGCTGATCGCTGGCCTTGCGCGCGATGGTGGATTGTTTGTTCCCAAAATCTGGCCAGCGCCGTTTTCAAACCGTGAACTTAGTGAGCTTGCCGCACTTAATTACGCCGATCTCGCCGTCCACCTGACGCGGCCTTTTGTGGGTAATGCGGTGGAGCCCGCGGCGCTTGATCGTATTGCTCGCGAAAGTTACGCCGCATTTGATCATCCGGCGACGGCGCCCCTTTGCCAACTCGGTAAGGGCCTTTGGTTGATGGAGTTGTTCCACGGACCGACATTGTCGTTCAAAGACTATGCCCTACAATTTCTTGGTCGGCTGTTTGATCACGTCGTGGCGCGGCGCGGTCAGCGATTGACTATACTTGGCGCAACGTCCGGCGATACTGGATCCGCCGCGATCCAGGCCTGCCGGGGGCGTGACTCTCTCTCCATCATAATCTTGCATCCGCATGGTCGGGTTTCAGAAGTGCAACGTCGGCAAATGACCACCATCAATTCCCGGAATGTGCACAATGTTGCCATCGAAGGAACGTTCGACGACTGCCAGGCACTGGTAAAAGCGGTATTCGCCGACCTGCCGCTCCGCGACTCACTTAATTTGGCAGCGGTGAATTCGATCAATTGGGCGCGTATCATGGCGCAAACCATTTATTACGCCTATGCGGCTCTTGCCTTGGGCGCGCCCGCGCGCCCTGTTTCGTTTGCCGTGCCGACGGGAAATTTCGGCAATGTTTATTCAGGCTATGTTGCTGCCCGGCTGGGCCTCCCGATCCGTAACCTACTGGTGGCAACAAACGCCAATGATATTTTAGCGCGATTTTTTTCCGGCGCCGGGTATCGCAAAAGTCGGGTCATCCCCAGTATAAGTCCGAGCATGGATATCCAGGTGGCGAGCAACTTTGAACGCCTGTTATTTGAACTCCAGGGCCGAAACGGTGCCGAAGTCCGGAATTTGATTGAAAGCCTAGACATGGACGGCGGCTTCAATGTGGCGCCAGAAAAAATCATAGACGCCCTAGGACAATTTTCTGCACGTCGGGTTGTTGATTCGCGTGCGGTCGAGTGCATGGCTGAGACCTGGCGGAACTGTGGCATGTTGATCGATCCTCACAGCGCTGCCGGCTTGGCCGCTGCCATTGATGCCGCAGCCGAGAGTGATGACGACGGGTGCCAAACAACGACGATTTGTCTTGCGACCGCCCACCCGGCTAAATTCCCGGATGCGGTTGAGCAGGCGACGGGTGTTCGCCCGCCGCTGCCGGCGGCATTGGCCGATTTGCACCAGCGTCCAGAACAGGTGACGCTACTGCCAAATGATTTATCTGCGGTTAAGGCTTATGTCCGTGCCTCCGCAGCGGACTAAAATGAAGGGATTGTTGCGTGACGACACAAATTTCGACCCTCGCAAACGGTTTACGTGTGTTGAGTGAGGAAATGCCGCAAATAGAGACGGCATCCATTGGCGTTTGGGTCGATGTCGGCGCGCGTTATGAAACCGCTGAAGTAAATGGCGTGTCACACCTGCTGGAGCATATGGCTTTCAAGGGCACGAAGCGCCGCACTGCCTTGGCAATTGCCGAGGAGATCGAAGCGGTGGGTGGCCACGTCAACGCCTATACTTCGCGCGAACAGACCGCGTATTACGCTAAGGTGATGAAAGAAGATATATCGCTCGCGGTCGATATTTTGGCCGATATTCTTCAGCACTCGACTTTTGCGGAAGAGGAATTGGCGCGCGAACGCGAAGTGGTTATTCAAGAAATCGCCCAGGCTCACGACACGCCGGATGATGTCGTCTTTGATCAGTTTCAAGAGATAATGTATCCGGACCAGCCACTCGGGCGCACCATCCTAGGACCGGCAGCACAGGTGGAGACCTATTCACGCGACGTGTTGGCTAATTACATGGACCGGCATTATAACGCTCAGCGCATGGTCGTTGTTGGTGCCGGGCGGCTTGAACATGACGTTTTGGTGGAGCTGGCGGAAAACGCATTTATTGACCTGCCGGCGGCCCAATCAACCGACGGTCTTATGGCTAAATATGAGGGCGGTGACAAGCGCACAACCCGGGAGTTGGAGCAGGCCCATATAGTGCTCGGCTTTAACGGGATCGCGTATGGAGATGCGGATTATTATACGGCTCAGTTGCTCTCCACCCTATTGGGAGGAGGTATGTCGTCGCGCCTGTTCCAGGAGATTCGCGAACGGCGCGGGTTGGCCTACTCGGTCTTTAGCTTCGCCTCGTCCTACACGGATGGTGGCGTGTTCGGAGTTTATTGTGGCACCGGCCCCGATAAGTTAGCTGAACTCACACCGGTCATCGCCGATGAGTTGCATAAAATTTGCGAAACGGTAACGTCGGAAGAAGTCGATCGCGCCCGTACTCAACTGAAGTCGGGTCTTCTCATGTCGCTCGAATCCAGTTCGTCGCGCTGCGAGCGTCTGGGGCGGCAAATGCTAATTTTCAACCGCTCTATCCCGATTGAAGAAATGGTGACGGAAATAGATGCAATCACCGCCAAGGATGTCGTGCGGGTAGCGGGGCGACTTATTCGCGGCAGCCGACCAAGCCTCGCCGCACTTGGACCGGTCTCCGGTCTTGAAACTTATGACCGGTTTGCGGAGCGATTTGCCTAATGTCGGTTCACCGGATAACTCGCTTGGACCGGGAGAATTCACATCTGCTTGGCCTTAATGTGCGACTACGTCCGCCCGAACCACGCGATTGGCAAGCTTGGGTAGAACTGCGGACAGCGTCGCGCGATTTCTTGGTCCCGTGGGAGCCCGCTTGGGCAAGCGATGCGCATACCCGCGCTGCCTATCGCCGCCGTCTGCGCCATCAACAGCGTGATGCCAGTAACGATGTGTGCTATTCCTATTTCCTCGTTCGCCGTTCTGACGATGCGCTGATGGGTGGCATAACCTTGAGCAATATCCAGCGTGGTGTCGCTCAAAGTTGCGGCGTCGGGTACTGGATTGGCAAGCCGTATGCGCGCGATGGCTATATGACCGAAGGCCTAAAATGTGCGCTCGATCATTGTTTCTCGAGCCTCGGACTGCATCGTATTGAAGCTGCTTGCATGCCAAACAATGATGCTAGCCAGGCCTTACTGCGGCGCTGCGGCTTTCGTCGTGAAGGATACGCGAGAAAATATCTGAAAATAAACGGCGCCTGGCGCGACCATTTGCTATTCGCGGCGCTAGAAGACGAGTGGCGGCGCCCCACCTGATAGGTAGCTAGCGAACAATTTCTTAAGCATGCCCCACTTCGGCGGAAAGATTGGATATATCAACACCCAAGCGCGCCACCGCAGTTTGCCATTTCATGTCATTTTGCAGACGAAAAACAACTTCTTTGTCGGCGGGTACAGTTAACCAACCATTGTTCTGGATTTCTTCGTCGAGTTGACCGGGCGCCCAGCCTGCATACCCGAGCGCTAACAGGCTGTTGCGCGGCCCATCGCCCTCCGCCAGAGCTTTCAATACATCCACCGTCGCCGTCAGGGCGAACTCGTCATCGACCATCATAGTGGCATCATGAACATAGTCCGCCGAGTGTAGAACAAAACCGCGTGTGGCCTCGACCGGCCCGCCGAAATGTACGCGGATGCGCTCGTCTACATTGGCGGTTTCAATTTCGAGCTGCTCTAAAAGCTCTTCAAAGCTCAAAGATTCTAGGGGCTTATTGACAACAATTCCCATCGCGCCGTCTTCCGAATGGGCACATATGTAAATAACCGATCGCTCAAATCGTGGGTCCGGCATGGCCGGCATGGCCACCAAAAGTTGACCCTCGAAATAAGGCGACGGCACTTTCATGCCCATATTCTCCGGCCCGATTCACCTTTGCTAAGGAACATCCATCAGTGTCTCAATTCACCATATAGGTGACAATAGTTTCCTTAAGGAATTACATAATTTTACGCCGTGGGCGCTGATTTTTTGGTGATTGCAATCCAGCCATTTGGCCAGCATATTAATGCGCTGACGCCTTTGGGTATTGAGCTGGTACGGCGGAAGGCGGCAGTTTTAGTTTTCATGTTGTAACGATTTGCGGGGAGCAAGAAGATGACGATTCAAATCGGTGACAAGATACCTTCGGTGAATTTCAAGAAGATAACCGCGGACGGTCTTGTCGACGTTCCCAGCGACGAATATTTCAAGGGCCGAAAAGTGGCAATATTTTCGGTGCCGGGCGCTTTTACACCAACCTGCTCAGCACAACATGTGCCGAGTTTTGTCGGCAATGCGGATGCCCTTAAAGCCAAAGGCGTCAGCACCGTTGCCTGCGTTTCGGTGAATGATGCGTTTGTCATGAAGGCCTGGGGTGAAGCACAGGGCGTTGGCGATGCGGTTGAAATGCTGGCTGACGGCAATGGCGAGTTCGCGCGAGCCACCGGCCTCACGTTGGACGCTAGTGGTTTTGGTCTAGGCGAACGTTCCACACGTTTTTCCATGATTGTCGATGATGGCAAGCTGATTCAGCTAAACGTCGAGAGCAATCCTTCTGAAATGGACGTAAGCAGCGCCGAGCATATGCTGGGCCAACTCTGATCGAACATGGTCACGACGTCTAATTGCCTGCCGGTTTGGGGATGCCGCGCCGCGCGAGCATGTCGGCGCGCTCATTTTCGCGGTTGCCGTCATGTCCTTTAACCCAATGCCACGTCACATCATGATTGCTAGTTTGCGCGTCGAGTAGTTGCCACAGATCCATATTTTTCACCGGCTTTTTGCCGGCGGTACGCCATCCTCTGGCTTTCCAACCATCGATCCATTGTGTGATACCGTCGGTTACGTAGCGGCTGTCGGTAAATAGAGCGACCGTGCTCCGCCGTTTGAGCGCCTGAAGTGCTTGGATCGTGGCTTCGAGCTCCATGCGGTTATTTGTGGTATCGATCTCGCCGCCGCAAATTTCTTTGCGCTCGCCGTTGTAGAGAAGCACCGCACCCCAACCGCCTGGCCCAGGATTGCCGCTACACGCGCCGTCGGTGTAAATGCGCACTCTTGGACTGCCCTGACCAGAGGATTTACCGCCCACCGTCATGAGATTCCGTAAGCGCCCGGTCCTTCGAGGCCCCGGTGAAAGCGCAATTTCTTGAGATACTCCATCGGGTCCTTGGGTTTGACCATGGCGCCGTCGACTTGGTTGAGCCAGTCGTAAAGTCTGGTGAGTAGAAAGCGCAAAGCGGCGCCGCGCGCTAGCAGAGGTAGGGCATTCAACTCCGCCACGCTACACGACCGCACTTTGCGATAGGCGTTGATCATGAGACGAGCCTTGGTGATATTGAAGCTGGTGTCAGGTTCAAAGCACCAGGCGTTGAGGCAGACGGCAAGGTCGTAGGCCAGGAAATCATTGCACGCGAAATAAAAGTCGATAAGTCCAGAAAGTTCGTCCCCATCAAAAAACACGTTGTCGGGAAACAGGTCGGCATGAATAACTCCTTCCGGTAGATCGCGCGGCCACCGTGCCGCTAGCTCCTCTAGTTCCCCAGCTAGTTCCCTAGCGAGACCCGGCTCGACTTCGTCGGCGCGTGCCTCCGATTGGTCGAACAGCGTGCGCCAGCCGGCGACGGACAGCGCGTTTTCGCGCCGTTCTGGGTAATCGAGGCCGGCGACATGCATCTTGGCCAACGCTTCACCCAGCGGCCCGCAATGCGACGTAGCGGGCCTAAGTGGCCATACGCCTGAGAGAAAACTGGTTATCGCCGCCGGTCGGCCACACAGCTCGCGCAGCATTTCACCGTCGTGGCCGTGAATTGGTGTAGGACAGGCCAAGCCACGACGCGCCAAATGCTCCATCAATCCGAGAAAATAGGGCAAATCCTCTGGCGCCACCCGTTTTTCATAGAGCGTTAGGATGTAGGGTCCCTGACCGGTCAGCAGAAAATAATTCGAGTTCTCCACCCCTTCTGCGATGCCCTTAAAAGAGACTGCCCGGCCGATATCGTAATCGGCGAGAAAGAGCGCGAGGTCTTGATCCGATACAGCGGTGTACACAGCCATGGGTGGAACTTAATGATTGTTTGATTCTCGCTGAACGGCATACCGCGCCGCGTGGCATGGTGCAAGCGTGGCTATCGCAGCGTGTTTTCAGAATTAGCGAATCGGTTTTGACAATCACTTTGTTCGAGACAATCCGACATAGCCCTTGCCGTTCCTCTGCGATTACATGGTTTGGGGGTGGGGCAATTTAGTGGGCGGGGTAAATTAGCCACGCACTTCGTCTGCTTCGGTATGAATGTTGGTCCCCGGCACACTCTTGAACGTAACCTGGCCTATGGCTACATTCGTCGACGCGCGACGCGCGCGGGATTTGGAGACGCGGGAGGTATGATGAACATGAGTGAAGCCATTATCACCCAAAAAGCACCATACGAAGTCGATTTGAAAGCGGGCAAGAAATATGCGTGGTGCCGGTGCGGATTGAGCTCTAGACAGCCGTTCTGCGACGGCGCACATTCGACGACGGATATTGAGCCTTTGGTATTCACAGCTAAAGAAACGGGAACGCAATGGCTGTGCGGCTGCAAGCACACCGCCGGCCAGCCATTTTGCGACGGCACGCACGGGAGGCTTTAGGGTTTGTCGATCGCGGGTTCTGTAAAACGTTGTCTGGTTGGGGCTGCGAGAGCACCGCTTTTGGCATTGATAGTCCCTTCTCTTATTCTTTCCGGATGTGGGTTATTTAGCGACCCTCCGCCGCCTTGCCCGCAAGTCTCGATCATGGATCAGGCGAAAAAGGTTACGTTTTATGATCAGGGCCCCGGGCGTGACCTGACAGATGTCGCGTTAGATGTTCAAATTGGCGATATCGCTTACGAGTGCAGTTATGATTTTGACGATGCCGGCAACAGCGTCACAGTCGGCGTCAATGTTTTGTTCCTCGCCCAGCGTGGCCCGGCTGCCGAACAGAATCAGATGGAGGTGCCCTATTTTGTTGCCGTCACCAATCCGAACCGGCACATTCTGGCAAAAAAATTGTTCACTCTGGAGATGGTGTTTGAAGATAATGCCGTGCGCGCTCAGACGGTTGAGGAATTGGCGCAAACTATTCCCTTTCCGGTGGGGGTTAATGGTGCGGCTTACAAAATTTTCATCGGCCTGCAACTCACAACAAATCAGCTTGAGGACTTGAGACGCGAACGCGGCGGATGACTTAGTTGACCCTATGGGTTCAAGCGTTAAACTTGCGCCTATCTGGTCGACACAGTTGAACCTCGCGGGAGAGATTTGGCGGTCGCGAGGCCGCCAGACGCCGAAGGAGCAAAAGTCCCAAAAACTCTCAGGCAACAGGGACCGCAAGGGGATGTGACTCTGGAAAGCAGGCGGAAAACCAATTTAGGTTTCTGGCCTCACCGAAGGGGAAAGCCGCAAGGCAGTTGAATCTGCCCGCGTCGGTCAATCTTTCAGGTACGGAGACAGAGGGGGCGCCAGGCGATCCTTTTCGGGGTCGCGGCGCTTATTTTTGTAGCCGGAGTTGCCGATGAGTGATGCGAACGGATCCCAATCCGACATTATAAAAACGACATCATTGCATGATAGGCATGTCGCGCTGGGCGCAAAAATTGTGCCTTTTACCGGCTACTCCATGCCGCTCAACTATCCGGCTGGAATTCTGGCTGAACATCTTCACACTCGTAAAAGTGCGTCCCTGTTTGATGTCAGTCATATGGGCCAGATCAGTATTTGGGGCGAGGGTGCGGCACATGCGCTCGAATGGCTGGTGCCTGGAGATATCATTGATCTAGCACCCTTGGCGCTTAGGTATACCCAGTTCACAAACGATCAGGGCGGTATTCGCGACGACCTCATGGTCACCAATGCGGACGGACGCCTAATGCTGGTGGTAAATGCGGCTTGCAAAGATGCTGACCTGGAGCTGTTGGAGGTTGGGTTTCAGGGTTCGGTCGATGTGGCGCTGCATGATGACAAGGCCCTGATCGCCCTGCAGGGTCCGCAAGCCGCGGCCGTACTCGCGCGCCATGCACCAATGGCAAAAAATTTGGAGTTTATGCACGCTGCGGCGATGGAAATTGCCGGAGCAGATGCTTTCGTAACCAGATCCGGCTATACCGGTGAGGATGGTTTTGAGATATCCGTTTATGCTGAGGCCGCAATCGATGTTTGGGACACTTTGTTGGCTGAACCCGAAGTTTTGCCTGCCGGGCTCGGCGCTCGCGATTCGCTTCGCCTTGAAGCCGGACTCTGCCTTTATGGCCATGATATTGATGAGACGACCTCCCCGGTAGAAGCCGGCCTATTGTGGTCGATCGGAAAGCGCCGACGTCAGGAAGGCGGATTCCCTGGAGAACAGAGGATTTTCGATGAAATCGCCAACGGCGCTAAACGCCGCCGCGTTGGTATCATGCCAGAAGGCCGTGCACCGGCGCGCGAAAACACAGAAATACTGAGCTTAGCCGGAGAGCCTGTCGGCATCGTGACAAGCGGTGGCTTCGGGCCGAGCACGGGTGGACCTGTGGCGATGGGCTATGTCGACGCGGTGTACGCCAAAACCGGCACATCCCTTGGCCTCTTGGTGCGCGGCAAAACCATCCCGGCCAGCGTTGTCAAACTACCTTTTGCCGCACATCGCTATCATAAGAATTAGAGAGGGAAGAAGGCAATGAGCGATCTCAAATTCAGCAAAGACCATGAATGGCTGCGCGTTGCAGGCGACACCGCCACCATTGGAATTTCCGACTATGCTCAGGAACAGTTGGGCGATGTGGTCTATGTGGAATTGCCTGAAATCGGACAAAAATTCTCTGCCGGCGCCCAAGCCGCTGTCGTCGAATCGGTCAAGGCCGCGAGTGAAATTTATGCGCCGGCTAGTGGCGAAGTCGTTGAGGTTAACAATGCGCTTGATGACAATCCGGCGCTGGTGAACAGCGATTCCACCGGCCAAGGCTGGTTCATTAAACTCAAACTCGACAACCCGGCGGAACTAGAAGCTCTAATGGACGATAATAGCTATCAGGAATTCATCGCTGGGCTAGAGTAAGCGGTAGGAGAGAAACCGGGGAGACAAAAGATGACACACGGCAAGCTCGATTTGGCCACCTTGGAAGCCAAGGATGCTTTCGTCCATCGCCATATTGGTCCCAGCGAAGCGGACATCGCTGATATGCTGGACAGCCTTGGGCTCGGTTCTCTGGATGCGCTAACGGATCAGGCCGTGCCAGACGCAATTCGCGGCAATTTTCCTGATGGGCTTGCAGGTGCCCGCACCGAGCAGGATGTGCTTGCAGAATTATTGGTCTTAGCGCAGCGCAATGTGGTCGCTAAATCGATGATCGGCATGGGGTATTACGACACTTACACACCACCGGTTATCTTACGCAATCTTCTAGAAAACCCCGGCTGGTACACCGCCTATACGCCGTATCAGCCTGAAATAAGCCAAGGCCGTCTGGAGGCGCTGCTGATTTTCCAGACTATGGTCATGGATTTGACGGGCATGGACTGTGCTAATGCGTCGCTGTTGGACGAAGCGACAGCCGCCGCTGAGGCAGTCAATATGAGTCGGGCGGTCGCAAAAGGAAGTGGTCAGGGGTATTTCGTTTCAGAGGATTGCCACCCCCAGACTATCGCTGTTTTGCAGACGCGCGCGCGCTCAGCTAGCATTGAGATTACCATCGGCGACCACCGAAAGGGGCTCGAGGACGGGGCCTTTTTTGGCGCTCTCTTGCAGTATCCGGCGAGTGGAGGCGCAATCAACGATTATCGCGCGTTCATCGATGAGGCGCATGAAAAGGGCATGCTGGTGACGGTCGCAGCCGACCTCCTCAGTCTCGTGTGTCTTGTCCCCCCAAGTGAATTCGGCGCCGACATTGTAGTCGGTAGTGCTCAGCGGTTTGGCGTGCCGATGGGATTTGGTGGGCCGCACGCAGCATTTTATGCAACCCATGAGAAGTATCGCCGATCCTTGCCGGGCCGAATCGTCGGCCTATCTGTGGACAAGAGTGGCCAGCCCGCGTTGCGTCTTGCGCTGCAAACTCGCGAGCAACATATCCGTCGAGAGAAAGCCACCAGCAACATCTGCACGGCGCAGGTTTTACTTGCCGTGATGGCGGCGATGTACGCTGTTTATCACGGTCCCACGGGGCTCGGCATTATCGCCGCGCGCGTGCACCGTTTGACCTCTATTCTGGCGTCGGGCCTCAGTCGCCTTGGCATCTCTGTTGCCAACAAAAGCTGGTTCGACACGCTGACGCTGGATCTTCCTGGAAAGGCCGAGGCAGTGCTGGCGCGCGCTGCCGAAGCGGGCCTCAATTTACGTCGCATCGATGGCGACAGACTTGGTATTTCGCTCGACGAAACAACGCTTCCCGAGGACGTAAATGTGCTGTTCGAGATCTTTGCCCCGGATGGTGCGCCTGGGTTTGATGTGGTGGGATTGGAGTCCGAGGTGGCTCGTGGCGTGCCGGAAGATTTTCGCCGCCAAACCGAAATTCTCGCCCATGCCCAATTCAACACCCATCATTCGGAAACGGAGATGTTGCGTTATTTGCATCGCCTCGAAGGCAAGGACATCACACTCAATCATTCCATGATTCCTCTCGGCTCCTGCACCATGAAGCTGAATGCTACGGCGGAGATGATTCCAGTGACCTGGCCAGGTTTTGGCCGTATTCATCCCTTTGCGCCGCTCGATCAGGTGCCGGGCTATATCGAAATGATTGAGGGTCTGGAGCGCATGTTATGTGACGTGACCGGTTTTGCTGCCGTATCGCTTCAGCCCAACGCCGGCAGCCAAGGAGAATATGCCGGTCTTCTGGCAATTCGAGATTTCCACGTGGCCAACGGTAATGGCGAACGCGATATTTGTCTCATTCCAAGTTCGGCACATGGCACTAACCCAGCGAGCGCCGTCATGGCTGGGCTCAAGGTAGTGGTCGTCGCTTGCGATGAGAGCGGCAATGTCGATGTCACCGACCTCAGCGCCAAGGTGGCGGAACATCGCGACCGTTTGGCCGCTCTCATGGTGACATATCCGTCAACGCACGGAGTTTTTGAGGCGGCGATCGTGGATATTTGCGAGATTATTCACGCTGCGGGCGGGCAGGTTTATCTCGATGGGGCCAATTTGAATGCGCTTTTAGGCGTCAGCCTGCCGGGCGCTTTTGGTCCCGACGTAGCGCATATGAATTTGCACAAAACATTTTGCATTCCCCATGGCGGCGGCGGCCCTGGCGTCGGGCCAATCGGAGTGCGCGCGCATCTGGCGCCACACCTGCCCGGCCATCCGCTGGATGTCTCACCCAATTCCGGCCCCGTTTCTGCAGCGCCCTGGGGCTCGGCTGGTATCTTGCCCATCTCGTGGGCCTATATTGCCATGATGGGCGGCGTTGGCCTGAAGAAAGCCACCCAAACCGCAATCCTCAACGCTAACTACATCGCGCGCAAACTGAGCCCTCACTATCCCGTGTTGTATCGGGGAGAACACGGTTGGGTTGCGCATGAATGCATAATCGACCTTCGGCCGCTTAAGGAAAGCACTGGCGTAACCGTTGATGATGTCGCCAAACGTCTGATGGATTACGGCTTTCACGCCCCTACCATGTCGTTCCCCGTGGCCGGTACTCTGATGATCGAGCCGACCGAAAGCGAACCTCGAGCTGAGTTGGACCGTTTCGTGGAAGCCATGATCTCAATTCGCGGCGAGATCAAGCGGATCGAGGATGAGGAATGGACTTTGGCGGATAATCCATTAAGTGGTGCGCCGCATACACTGGAAGAAGTTGTTGCCAACGATTGGTCGCATGCCTATAGCCGGGAGGAGGCGGCGTTTCCCGTCGATTCCTTACGTGGGGGAAAATACTGGCCACCGGTTGGGCGTATCGATCAGGTTCACGGTGACCGTAATCTGATATGTGCCTGTCCTCCGCTTGAGGCTTACAAAAATGCGGCGGAATAATTAACCCTGGCCAGGGCTAGACGAGGAGAATGGAACACGCCCAGTAGAGGGCGTTAAAAACCGTTAGATTGCTACGGCAAAGTTTTTATTATTTTTCTAAGTTTTGTGAGTTAATGCAGTTTTTCGCTCATTTCGCGGATCGAGCGTTCGATCATAGTGTCTGCTCTGGCCTCGTCCAGATTTTCTCGAATCAGCTGTGCAGTGGCTTGGACGGCTAAGCTGGCGGCGGTTTCCCGCACTTCGCGGAGAGCATCCGTTTCTGCCTGCTGGATGCGCTGCATAGCCGCCTCCTCGCGCCGGCGCATGGTCTCCTCTAGCGCTTGTTTGGCATTATTCGCGTGGCGTTCTGCCTCCACTTTGGCATGCTCGACCATTTGCTTGGCTTCGTCCTCGGCCTCACGGCGTTTGCGCTCATACTCGGCGAGCAAACTTTGCGCTTCTTCTCGTAGGCGTTGGGCTTCATCCAACTCGGCCTGAATTTTGTCGCGCCGTCCGTCCAACGTTTTCTTGATTGCAGCCCATGCCTTGCGCCCAAATACGCCGGCGAATGTGGCGAACGCGATTAGGATCCAGAAATTTGCATCTGCGGTGATCGAGTAACCGGCAATCACGAAAACAAAAGCGGCAACCAGCAGCCAATTCTCCGGTACCCGGGCCATGCGTTTGAGCTTGCCCACGGCTTTAGCCCTTTCCGTCGATGGCGGAATCGGCGTCCGCCTGGCTGGGCTCTACGCCGATTAGGCGGTTCGTTGCCGCCCGTGCCGCTTCCGCCGCCACCTGGCGCACGCTGGAAAGTGCCTGTTGGCGCGCCTTTTGGATGCGGCGCTCAGCCTCAGCCTGCTTTTCCGACAATTCAGCATCTAGGCGCGCGCGCTGTTCGCTCGCCTGCTGGTCGAGCTGGGCTTGGGTTTCAGCCAGCAATTGATGCGATTTAGAACGTGCCTCAGCGAGCGATGCCTCATAAGACTTGATAGCGTCTTCCGAGTCCCGCTTGAATTTTTCGGCCTGTTCCAAATCATCCGAGATATGTTTGCGGCGCTGCTCAAGGACACGGCCGATACGCGGAAGCGCCAGACTCCACATGAGAACGAGGAGAATAACGAACGTTACGACCAGCCAGAAGATTTGCGGCGCGTAATCAGGGATTTCAAGCTGTGGCATGTTACCTCTCCGTATGAGTCACCGGTGCCGCGGGGTCGGCCCGCCGGCGCCGGGAACCAAGCGGCCTCAGCTGCCGAATAGGATAATGAATGCCATCACGAGCGCGAATAGCGCGATGGCTTCTGTCAGCGCAAATCCGAGCAGCACATTGCCGAACAATTTGGGTGCGGCGGCCGGGTTGCGGCCAGCAGCCGAGACATAATTGCCGAAAATAATTCCGATGCCCACACCAGAGCCCGCCACACCGATGGTAGCCAAGCCGCCGCCGATGAGTTGTCCGAGAAGTTTTGCTGATTCAGCGTCCATGATTTCGTTCCCTTAATTGTGTTTTGTAAGCGACGTGTAGGTTGTTGGTGGTTACTCGTGATGCAGAAATATTGCATCGCGTATGTAGAGACAGGTCAGGATCGCAAACACATAGGCTTGCAGAACAGCTACCAGAATTTCTAGCCCGTACAGCGCGATGATGAAAGCAAATGGCAAAAATCCAAAAAATCCGAGTGCGAAGACGAAGCCGCCGAAGACATGCAGGATGCTGTGCCCCGCCATCATGTTAGCGAACAGGCGGACGGCAAGGCTGATCGGCCGCGCTATGTAAGAGACGATCTCAATTGGCACCAGTAGTGGCGCCATCCACATCGGCACGCCTGGCGGTAAGAAGAAGGTCAGGAATTTGTGCTTGTGAATGATGATCGCGAGAATTGTTACACCGACAAAGACGACGAGCGCGAAGGTGATGGTAACTATGATGTGACTGGTAAATGTGAAGCTGTAGGGGATTAGACCGAGTAGATTGCCGAGTAGAAGGAAGGTGAATAAGCTAAACACAAATGGGAAGAATCTTTTGGCCGCGCGTCCGCCGACGATATCGCCAAGCATGCTAGCAACCATCTCATAGAGCATTTCGACAACCGACTGCAGGCGCCCTGGCACCAAGCGCCCGCGCCCCATGCCCAACGTTGTGAGCAGGAAAATAACGATGACGGCTATCACCATCAACAAGGATGAGTTAGTGAACGACGCATCGAATCCACCGAGGTCGATGTCTACGTAGCGCTGGATCGAAAATTGATCGAGCGGACCGTGATGTTCCGAGTTTTCTGCTGATGCCACGGGTTTGCCGCTCCCTTATTCGTCATCTCTTGGCGGCTCGCCGCCAGTACCTTGTTCGCGCCGCGTTATTTCTGCGGTATATCTTCTTGCCAATCTAAATGCGTTGCTCAGTCCCGCCCCAATCCCCAGAAACAGGAATGTGATCAACAGCCACGGTGTCGTATCTAGCCAACGATCAAGAAACCAGCCGATGCCAGCGCCAACCATCAGCGTCGCTGCCATTTCGATTCCAAGATGCAGGGACTGTCCCGTCCGGGTCGGCGGCATGCCCAATCCTTCTGGGCGCTGCCGCTCTTCCTGGATTTTCTTGAGACGAGAATCGAGTTCATCAAGCGAAGGCGGTGGTTTGTCATCGATCATGAAAACCAGCCCTCGAACTCCACCCGTGCACGAGCCTGCAACCGAAAAAGCGGGTGAACCATAGTGTTTGGCCCCGAGCCTGTCAACCACTTCCAAAAATACGGTAACAAATTGATATATTTGAATAAAATGATATTTTATCAGTGCTCGGTTAGGCGCTTTCACGCCACTGTTCGGCCTGTGTCAAATCGACAGAAACAAGCTGCGACACGCCGCGTTCCACCATGGTGACGCCATACAGGCGGTCTACCCGCGACATAGTCGTTCGGTGGTGTGTTATGACGAGAAAACGGGTACCGCTCTTTTCGGCTAATTCTGACACCAACGAGCAAAATCGATCGACATTGCTGTCGTCTAGCGGCGCATCGACCTCATCGAGAACGCAAATCGGTGCTGGGTTGGTGAGAAATACTGCGAACAGTAAGGCGAGAGCGGTCAGTGCCTTTTCGCCGCCTGACAGCAGGCTCAGGGATTGTAGCCGTTTGCCCGGCGGACTGGCCATGATTTCGAGGCCGGCTTCCAGAGGATCGTCAGATTCAATCAGTTCGAGATGGGCGTGGCCGCCGCCATAAAGGCGGGCGAAGAGCTCACGAAAATGGTTATCTATGCGCTTGAAGGCCACTGTGATGCGTTGACGGCCGTCCCGGTTAAGGCTTGAAATACCCTGACGTAGGCGCGCAATGGCGGCTTCCAAATCGGCCCGCTCGTTGATCAAAGTGGAAATCTGCTCGTCCAGTTCTGTTGCTTCTTCCTCAGCGCGCAGATTTACCGCGCCGATATTTTCACGCTCGCGCGTGAGGCGCTGAATGCGCGCTTCCACCTCATCGGCCTTAGGAAATTCTGCCTTGTCCTTTATTTGCGCTAGCGCTAGCGCCTCCTCCGGCTGACAAGATAGACGTTCGCGAATTTGTGAAACCACCATATTGAGCGCTTGCTTGGCTTGTTCCAGCAGACCTTCAATGCGTACACGTTCCTCGCGTGCCGCCGCGAGATTCCGTTCCGCCTCTTTGAGCGCGCCATCGCGCTGCGCCAGTTGCTCCTCACCATGACCAAGCGCCCCGGCAGCAGCGTTCCGTTCGCCCTCTACGGTGTCTATTTTTGCCAATATGTCAGATCGGCGGCGTGTGATTTCATTGGGTCGGTCGGCCAGCGCTTCGAGTTGCCGGTTCGCCTCGTCGCGTCGCGCAGCGAGCTCAAAAAGCCTTTGTCGGGCACCTATTACCCGTTCATTCCAGCCTGTCACTTCGCTTTCTAGTTCTTCCAATCGTTGCACACGCTGATCGGCCTCGCTAGCCAGATGGTGATGCGTGCGGGAGTGTTTCTCGTGAGTTACGCGCAACTGCGCCATTTCTTCACGTAAGCGCGTAATTTCTGCTCGCCCGTCCTCGGACGACATGGCGCCGGCGAGGGCTTTTCTGGTCCTCTCGGCCGCGCTTGCTGTATCAGTCAGTTCATCGCCAAGGCGCTCTGCCACCTCAGCGAGCGCTGTGAGGCGTGAATTCTCCGCCATGGCCTCGCCGACCAACTCAGCCAAACGGTCGCGCGCCTGATTGAGGGTTTCTTCCGCCCTTTCTGAATTGCTCCGCGCTGACGTTGCCTGTTTTACCGCGCCCTGGAGTAAATCTCGCGCTGCTCGGAAATTCTTCTCAGCCTCTTGCTTGATGTGATCCGCTGCAGGCAATTCTCTTTCCAGCTCGATCAAGCGGTTTCGCTGTTTGAGGCGGTTTGCTGCAGAAGTAGGCGCGCCGGCATTTACAGTGAAGCCGTCCCACCGCCACATCGCACCCTCTTTTGTAACTAACCGCTGGCCCGGCCGGAGCGTATTCTGCATTTCTGCGCCGCCGCTTTCGACGACACCCACCTGCGCTAAGCGGCGCGCGAGGGTGGCGGGTCCCCGGACAAAATCAGCAAGCGGCTCAACGTTTTTCGGAAGTGATGGATTTTCATCGAGCGGCTTTAAGGATGTCCAGTGGATAGCTGCTTCTATGTTTTCTGGCGCCTCCAAATCATCGCCGAGCGCAGCGCCGAGCGCGGCCTCGTAGCCGGGCTCGACGACAAGCGAATCTACGATACCAGGGCCCTGGCGAGATTGGCCATGGCCAAGCAATTCGGTGAGCGCCGCCGCGTCGGCATGAAGGCGCGACAGTTTGACATCGTCTGCCTGCAGTGTATCCCGCGATGCCAATTCATCGGCTACTGCTGCTTCGCGGGCGGCTTCAGCAGCGCCAAGCTCTTGGCGCGCATCAGCTGCGGCCGTGCGCGACTTGGCAACACCGTCTTTAGCTTCGGCGATGGCGTTCTGGTGAGAGCTGCGTTTGCCGAGCTCCGTAAGTTCACGCTCAACTTCGATTTTTCTTGTCGCGCATGCCTCCTGTCGGGAATCGAGTTCCTCCAAGCGGTGGCGAAGGTTTGCGCGGCGCGCCTCATCAGTGGCGATTTCTTCTGTGCGCTTCGAGAGGCGTTCTTCGAGTACCGCCACTGCGGCGTTAGACTCGGCGTATGCGGTTTCTGCAATCCGTTCTGCTTCGGCAGATTCGTCACTCCCCCGCAGCAGTTCCTCTCGCTGTTCTTCGGCATTGGAGACGGCGTTTTCAGCGTCTTCCGCCAGTGTCCTTTCGCGTGTCAGATCTTGGGCGATTTGGGTCAATCTGGTTTCGATTTCCTGGCGCTGTTCGCTAACTAGCCGTTCTTCCTCATCTAGACGGTCGCGCGCAACAGCGAGGTGATGGAGGGCGGCGGCCTGAGCCGCTTCCTGCTGCCGTAATCCTGGAAGCGCTTCCGACGCTTTGTTTTGGGCGTTGGTGGCTCTGGCAACGAGACCGGTCAAATTCGCAACACGCCCCGTTTCATCTTTTATCTCTGCTGCTCGGGCCTCCAATGCTTCCTGTTCGGCGCTCCAACGAATGTGCAGGAGCAGAGCCTCGGCGCTACGTAGGTTTTCTGCGATACGGCGATAGCGGTTGGCCTGGCGCGCCTGACGTTTGAGTGCGTGAAGCTGCGAATCAAGGGTGCCGACGACATCCTGGAGACGCTCTAAATTAGTCTCGGCGGCACGCAGTCGCAATTCGGCCTCGTGGCGCCGTGCGTGTAGGCCGCTGATGCCTGCAGCTTCCTCAAGAATACCGCGCCGTTGCGCTGGCTTGGCATTGATTATGTCGCTAATACGCCCCTGACCGACGAGCGCAGACGAGTGTGCGCCGGTGGCGAAATCAGCGAACAGATATTGTACGTCACGAGCGCGCAGTTCTCTTCCGTTGACGCTATAAGCCGAGCCCATGCCACGTTCGATGCAACGGGTCACCTCGATCTCTTCGTCTTCGTTGAAGGCGGCGGGCGCGGTGCGGTCAGCATTATCGACCAGTAGCGCGACTTCCGCGACATTGCGCGCGGCGCGGGTGTCCGTGCCGTTGAAGATGACATCTTCCATGGCGCCGCCGCGCATTTGACTCGGGGCAGTTTCCCCCATCACCCAACGCAACGCGTCGACTAAGTTCGACTTACCGCAGCCATTCGGTCCAACGATGCCCGTGGTGCCAGGCCCGATCACCAGTTCACTGGATTCGATAAAGGATTTGAAGCCGACCAGTTTGAGCTTCGTAAAATGCACCGGCTAGGCGTTCCGCTCAGTGGAAAAAAATAAACATGTGTTGCCCGCTAGACTTCGGGCATGAAGCTGTCGAGGGTCTTGGCAAAGGCATCGAAGCGCATGCCACCCTCATACCCTTTGCCATTAATGATAAAGGATGGCGTTGACTTGATAGCGTAAGTTTCCTGAGCCTCTAGAATGGAACTCAAGATCTTGGTCTCAAGAATCTGGTCGTCGAGGCAGACTTGGAACTGCGCTTCGCTGATGCCGCCCAATTGGCCGATCTGACCGAGTGCGTTGAGGTAGTTGGCGGCCCGAGTCCAATTATCAAATGTGTTAAACAGCGTTTCGATAAAGGCGAAATAGCGCTCTGGCCCGGCGCAGTGGGCGAGTATAGCAGCGTCTAAGGCTGGCCGATTGAGTGGAAAATCTCTAGCGATAAACCGCACCTTTCCGGTGTCGACATATTCCGCTCTCATGCGCGGAAAAGTCTCGGTATGAAAATCGCGACAATGGGAACAAGTAAGTGAGAAATATTCGATGACCGAGATCGGCGCCCCCGGCGCGCCGATGGCCATGTCGCCGGGTTTCTCCCAATCGCTCGCCGCAGCTGGCAGGGATGCTAATTGCAGCAGACGAGGCGCCGCAGCAGCACCGGCAAGTCCGGTCATCCCCGCTATCAAGAACCGTCTGGTGATCATAGCAAACCTCAATTGACCCTAACATCCAAGTATAAAGTGGCGCTAACGCTGCCTCAAGAGCGGAGGTCGTCTGGTGCATCAACCCTTGGATGCATGCCTAGTCTCTGAGCGTTGTGAATTCAAGGAGTTAGGGGTCATCCGGCTGACTCAACACAGCTTCGCCGAGGCGTGCCAGAGCCTGCTTAACATCTGCGTTCCTGGTTCCACGAATGGTATCGGCGAGTGTTTTCGCCGAATCCGAGTCGAGAGCGCGCACCGGCCTAGATTTTTCCACTTGGGTTTTTTCGAGCGGCCCCTGGATCAGGCTAAGCCGATTTACTGCGCGGTAGCCGAAATAGCTGGCGATACGCTCTAGGATCTGAGGCTCCAAATGCTTGATTTCGGTCGCTAGTGGCCCATCAACGCGCAGACGCAGTGTCCCGCTGGCGCCAAGACGCTCGGGCACCGTGTGGCGTGCCCAGTCTTCGCCAATAATGGCCGGCCAATTGACTAATACGCCCGCGGATGCGAAGCCGCGCTTGCGGTAAATTTTCTCCGTCACCTTGTGCAAGGTGGAAGCCACGGGACGCGACGAGCGTGTCATCGGCATATTATAACCGCCAAGAAGGCTATTTTGGAATCGACAATGAATTTAATTTTGAGCCATCCACTAGGCGCGGCGCATTGAAACCAGCGGCTCTGGCAGCGGAATTGCTTGCCTGGTACGGCGTTCACGGCCGGGATTTGCCGTGGCGTTCGCCGCTTGGCGTGCGTCCCGATCCCTACCGCGTGTGGCTTAGCGAGATCATGTTGCAGCAAACGACGGTTGCCACGGTCGGGCCTTATTTCGAAAGATTCCTCGACCGCTGGCCGCGCCTTCTTGACCTCGCCGCGGCCCCGTTGGACGATGTGCTGCATGTGTGGCAGGGCCTCGGCTACTATGCCCGGGCGAGGAACATGCTGCGCTGCGCGCAGCAGATCGTGGAAAGTTATGGCGGCAATTTTCCACAAGAGGAAGCAGCGCTTTTGAAGTTACCGGGAATTGGCCCGTATTCAGCAGCGGCGATCGCGGCGATCGCTTTTGACCGTCCTGCCACAATCCTGGACGGTAATGTTGAGCGAGTGATCGCGCGACTTCACCAAGTTGAGACTTCTTTACCGGCGGCCAAGAAGGAATTGCGCCGGCTCGCTGCGGAGATCACTCCTGCCAAGCTGCCTGGCGACTACGCCCAGGCAATCATGGATCTCGGAGCAACTATTTGCACGCCGAGAAAACCAGCTTGTCCGAATTGTCCGTGGCAGAGCGTGTGTCGCGCTTCGGCTTCGGGCATCCAGGAATTGCTCCCGCGTAAGACGCCGAAGCCCGAGCGCCCGCTTCGCCACGGTATGGCCTTCTGGGCAGTGCGCGGCGATGGTCGCATTCTGCTCCGGCGGCGGCCGGAAAATGGCCTGCTGGGTGGTTTAATGGAGGTGCCGACAAGCGCTTGGTGCGATACGCCATGGAAGCCTCGCGCGGCGCGGCGCGAGGCGCCAGTCGAGGCGCGTTGGCGCGCGCTACCTGGCGTGGTTGCCCACGGCTTCACGCATTTTCGGCTTGAGATTAAAGTTTACGCTGGCAAAGCGGATGGCCGCGCCGCTGTTGAGGGCGTTTGGTGCGCTCCAGAGCGTTTCGCCGATCAGGCACTATCCACGCTCAGCAAAAAAGTAATTAGCCACGCGCTGAGTATCGACTAATTCATCTCCTCGCGAATTTGGTCGCGCAGACGGTCGATAGAGGTAAGGGCACCATTTTCATCGGCGGTATACCAGTAAGTCCAGCCGTTACATGCTTGGGCGCCCTGTGCTAGAGCGCCGATCCGATGGATGGAACCGGTGAGCGGACCGTGGGCGAGGCTGCCGTCGGCGCGTACCTTTGCCTTGACGCGCTTCATGCGGTCGTAAAGTGTTTCTCCCGGTGTGATCAGGCCACGCTCAAGTAAATTTCCAAACGGCACGCGAGGTTGGCTGCGTTTTGCCTGCGTGGTTTCGAGCGCGGCATCGGCGACCGGCGTGACACCGGCTATCCGGCGCAGAGCAATCTGGGCATACTCGGCGCTGCGCTCGATTCCAATCCAGCGCCGTCCAAGACGCTTTGCGGCGGCGGCAGTGGTGCCAGAGCCGAGAAACGGGTCGAGCACGACATCGCCCGGTTTGCTGGCAGACAGAATGACACGGTGTAATAGTGCTTCGGGTTTTTGCGTCGGATGTGCTTTGCGGCCGTTGCGTTTTAGACGTTCGGCCCCGGTGCATAATGGCAGCAGCCAATCGCTCCGCATCTGGATATCCTCGTTGAGCGATTTCATGGCGTCGTAATTGAACGTGTAGCCTTTGTCCTCAGCACTTTTCGCGCACCAGATTAGAGTTTCCTGCGCGTTGGTGAAGCGACGCCCGCGAAAATTCGGCATCGGATTGGTCTTGCGCCATATCACATCATTGAGCAGCCAAAAACCAATATCCTGGAGTATGGTGCCGATACGGTGAATATTGTGATAGCTGCCGATCACCCAGAGTGTGCCGGTTCCCTTTAGCACGCGGCGCGCTTCTTGCAGCCAGTCGCGCATAAACTGGTCATAGGCTGCAAAGTTCTCGAATTTGTCCCAAGCGTCGTCGACACCGTTAACGCGGCTGTTGTTGGGGCGTAGCAACTGGCCGCCGAGTTGAAGATTGTAAGGCGGATCGGCAAAGATCAGGTCGACTGAGTTAGCCTCCAGGCGCGACATTTCCCGACAGCAGTCGCCGACGAGAAGGCGCCCGCTTTTATCTTCCATGTCAGTTTTCTTTTGATCCATGGGCGGCACCATGGCGCACCGGGAGTCCACCCGTCAAGTCTTTGATTTGGCAGACTCTTCCAAGAACTTTTGGATAGGTTTAAATGAGCGGCGGTGATGTGGCGTCACGCCGAGCCTTGCCAATCCCTGGCGATGCTGCTCGGTGCCATAGCCGAAATTTCGCTCCCAATAATATCCCGGGTGGTAGGCGGCTAAATCTGTCATGTATCGGTCTCGTGTCACCTTGGCGATGATAGAGGCTGCGGCGATGGAATAACTCTTGGTGTCACCCTTCACTACGCACTGGACTGGACAGGGCAGGGTGGGGGCCCGATTACCGTCCACCAGCGCGGCGTCCGGCAGCGGGGCAAGCGCGTTCACCGCTCGCGCCATAGCAAGATGTGTGGCGACAAGAATATTTAACTCGTCAATTTCCATCACGCTCGCCTGGCCCTGCCCAACCAAAGCGATTTGCATCAGCTCGGGAAATACGCCTTCCCGTTGGGCCTTGGATAGCTGTTTCGAATCGGTTACCCGTGCGGCCAGAGCCGCGCTAGGGCCGCCAGGTGGAAATATCACCGCCGCAGCGTGGACGGGGCCAGCCCATGGCCCCCGTCCAGCTTCATCGATTCCGGCGACGCTACCGCCAAACGCGCTCTCGAGAGAAAAATTAGGCACGGCGTTTGTGGTCTGAGTGCTCGGGCGGCAGCACCTCGCCGCTGAGCGGTTCGGCTTCATCATCGTTAATTGGTGTCGGGCGTGCACGCCATGTCTGTAAGCGGTTTCTCAGGCGCGTTAGGCGATTAAAAATACCACCTGAGCGCCACGAATCAGCGCGCGTTCGTTTAAGTGCGGATATACTTGCCATTGCCGCCAATCTGGAACTGCGGACAACCAAACGTGCTTCTTTTCCATAGATACCGAGCAGCAAATCATCAAGGCGCCAAATTCCGCCTGCCGTGAGACGCTGCAGGCGCCGTGCTGTCATCAGCCAGATCGGGCTCACCATCAGGCTGAGCGCAATCACCGCAACGATTAAACGGTGCTCTTCAATGCCAACCGCCGCCACAGCAACGCCTGCGCCGGCAAGCACGAAGGAAAATTCGCCGACTTGGCTAAGTAAAATACCGGCCAAAAAAGCGCGCGGCCAGGGCTCGCCAAGAATTCGGAGGATGACCACGTTCACGCCCGATTTTACCAGCAGCACGAAGACTAAAAGGACGAGCACGGTGGCAAAATTATCCCAAATATAAGCTAGATCGATAAGGAGTCCGATGGACAGGAAAAAGACCATCGCAAGGACGCCCTGAATTGGCTCGGTGGCGCGGATCATCTCTCGGCGCTCGTGGGTCGAGCCAATCGCAAGGCCGGCGATAAATGCGCCGAAGGCGGCGGTAAGCCCTATGAAATCTGAAATTGCAGCAAGCGCCAGACAGCAGCCGAGCGCCGCAAGGGGTACGATCTCGCGGTGCCGCTGAGCGAGGGCGCTAAACGGAAGATTTAGTTTTTCGCGCCGGCTGAGATACCAGATTAGTGCTGCAAGCAATCCGATGGCGGCAAGAAATACTGGAATGGTACCCCAATCCAGGCCGTCTTCTGCTGCCATGCCATTCAGGAGTAACAGCATCGGTACCACTGCTAGATCCTGGGCAATTAAGACGCCGACCACGATGCGGCCAGTTTCACTCCGGAGTTCTCCAATTTCCTCCAGCATTTTTATGGCCACCGCCGTGCTCGATAGGCTGACGACGAAACCGAGCAGCAGGGCAAGTTCGAGCGGCCAGCCGAAAAGTCGTGAGAGCGCGAGGGTAATCACAGTGGCGATGGCGATTTGCATCGATGCCGCCATTAGGGCGACTTTCCAGATCGTGCGAAAGGCGCGCAACGATAGCTTCATGGCGATGACGAACAGCAGTAGCAACACGCCGAGTTCAGCCAGCATCGCTACCCAGTCACGATTTTCCACCAACCCCAGGGAGCTGGGGCCAAGAATGACGCCAGCCAAGATGTAGCCGACGATGGCGGGTTGCTTGAAGCGGGCGAAACCGAGGCCGCACAACAAGGCTGCTAAGGCAACGACGGCCAACTGGCCAAGTTCCGAATGGAACACCATATGAGGCAGATCGTGCCACATATTTATGTCGACAGTTAGCTGTTATATTTAACTTATTGATTTACAATAGTATAAGTTGATCTCCTTGTTTTGGCGGCCGGCGAAAACGACTCGAGTCGAGTCGCAAGGTAGAGTTGTTCAGTCCAAACCTTTTCTTCGCTAGGCGAAAACGCTGGGCGAGCAGTTCGGCGCTCGGACCGGAACCAGTCTGGCGTACTCCAAAGCCGCCGCGGTATAGTTGACCGGCATGCATGTCGCGAATTCGGTTCATGATGTGGTTGGCGCGCTTCGGCACATTCAGCACCAACCATTCCTCAAACAATTCTTTGGTTTCAAGCGGCAGGCGCAACAGGATGTATCCGGCTTCGCGGGCTCCCGCAGCAGCAGCTGCTTCCAGGACGCCCTCCAATTCGCTCTCGTTAAGCGCCGGGATGACAGGGGCAAAATTCACGCCGGTCGGAATTCCTGCTTTGCTCAAAGCGTCGATCGCGGTAAGGCGTTTCGCCGGGCTGGCGGCGCGCGGCTCCAGACGCCGGGCCAATTCGCTGTCCAAAGTGGTGAGCGAGAAGACGACCTTGACCAAATTGCGCCGCGCCATCGAATCCAGAATATCTATGTCACGCGTTACTAAGGCGGATTTGGTGACGATCTCGACCGGATGTTCATATTGTGAAAGAACCGAAAGGATGTTGCGAGTGATCTCGAGGCGACGTTCGGTTGGTTGATAGGGATCTGTATTGGTGCCAAGAGCAATCATACGGCACTGGTATTTCGGATCCGACAATTCTCGCGCCAATAGCGCATGTGCGCCATGTTTAGCGAAGATTCTGCTTTCGAAATCCTGTCCTGACGAGAGGCCGAGAAAAGCATGCGTGGGTCGGGCGAAGCAATAAGCGCAGCCATGTTCGCACCCGCGATAGGCATTTATCGAACGATCAAATCCAAGGTCTGGTGAAGTATTTCGAGTTATTACGGTAATGCTGTGATCCGCTTGAACCGTGGTGTGCAGCTTGTTCAGCGGTTCTTCAAGACTACCCCAGCCATCATCGCAAGCCTCGCTTACATGCCGTTCGTAGCGTCCTGCCCGATTACTCGCAGCACCACGCCCCTTACGCGCCTCGCGTACCACGAGATTGCCTGCCGAATGTTTGTTATTTGAATAGTCTAGACTGCCCATAGGGCATCATAACCGAGATAGAGAACAAAAATAGAACATTTTGACGTAGGCCATGCTTCCAGGCATGGTGCGGGGGAGATTTGCGAATGGAGAAGACGTTGCTCAGTGTCGTGATTCCCACCCTTAACGCAGCATCAACATTAGCCGTGACATTAGACAGTCTTGAGTCACAGCTCATTGGCTTTGACCACGAAGTGATTATTGCTGACGGCACATCCAGCGACGTCAGTCGCGCTATCTCTGAGGCAAAAGGGGCCAGATTAATCTCCGTCGCGCGTGGCAGAGGGACGCAACTCGCGGCTGGCGGTAATGCGGCGCGTGGGGATTGGCTGCTGTTCCTCCATGCCGATACCGTGCTGGATGAAAGTTGGCGGTTGGAAGCGGCGGCATTTATGGCCAGCGCGGACAATAACCAGCGGGCTGGCGTGTTTCGCCTCCGTTTCGATGATCACCGGCGAGCCGCGCGGCGTTTGGAGACTATAGCTGCTTGGCGGTCACGGATACTGGGCCTGCCGTATGGCGATCAGGGGCTTTTGATCGCGCGTGGCTTTTACCATTCGATCGGTGGTTTCCGTCCGCTTCCGCTTATGGAAGATGTCGATATCGCGCGCCGAATCGGCCGTCGACGATTTGTCCATTTTGACGCTCTGGCGTTTACATCGGCAGAGCGGTATCGCCGCTCTGGATATATATGCCGCTCGGCGCGCAATATGACCTGCCTCGCGCTATTCTTCATTGGCGTGAAATCGCGTTTCCTCGTTCGGTTCTACGGGTAAGCTTTGCGATGGTGAGGACTCTTTTGATATTTGTGAAAGCGCCCCGCGTGGGCCAAGTAAAACGGCGGCTGGCACGTGATATCGGCAGTGCCGAAGCCTGGAGCTTTTATCGCCGCACCACGCGCCGGCTCATCCTCCGTCTCGCGCGGGACTTGCGCTGGCGTTGCCATCTCGTCGTAACGCCAGATTCGTTTGACGGTCGTGAGCGTTTTTGGCCGCTACCCTGCCCGGTTATGAAACAAGGTGAGGGAGACCTAGGCATGCGTATGTGGCGCGCCTTCGAGAAGGCCCCGCCCGGCCCCACTGTGCTTGTGGGTAGCGATATTCCCGATCTGAGGCCGTGCCACATCACCAAGGCATTCGCCGCGCTCGGCCGTGCCGATGCCGTATTTGGACCGGCAGAGGATGGTGGCTATTGGCTGGTCGGCCTTTCGCCTCGGGCGCTCCGCACCAGTCCCTTCGCCGATGTCGCATGGTCAAGCCCGTACGCCCTAGCAGACACGGTAGCGAACCTGCCTAAGAGCCATTCCATTGCGATGTTAGATATGCTGAATGATGTAGATGTGGGCGCCGATCATTCGCTGTGGCGCACGCGTCGGCTCGACGCAGCAGAAATATGAGATGCGGCTAATGCCAAAGCGCATATCTAGACGGGCACCGATTTTGTGACCATTATGGCAGTGGACCAAAGCCGTTTGGGCTTCACTCGCCTTCGAGAATGCATCGGGTGGAAAGTTTGCGGCGGGTATGGCACGGCGCTAGACGGTAGCGCCTCTATCCAGCCGAAATAGGCAAGATACAGGGTATGCTAACCTGCCCAAGAATTTAGCGAAGTGAGTAATTTCTTTTTCCTTACATTCCTCGTTATTGTCAGCGAATTACAGATCAAGTGAGATGCTCCCTCAAGCGCGGCATGAGTTCCACCAGATTACACGGTTTTTGCCGGCTATCGAGTTGGGCTTTCAGGATCTTATCCCAACCGTCGCGACAGGCGCCGGGTGATCCGGGCAGCGCGAAGAGGTAAGTACCGTCGGCAAGGCCACCGGTGGCGCGCGATTGGATGGTCGAGGTGCCGATCGTTTCATAACTGAGCTGACGGAATAGTTCTCCGAAGCCGTTGATCTCCTTTTCATACACTTCGGCGAAGGCTTCGGGCGTGACGTCCCGGCCGGTCAGTCCGGTTCCGCCCGTGGCGATCACGGTGTCGATTTCGGGGTCGGAGATCCAGATTCGTAATTGTGTCGAAATCAGTGCTTGCTCATCTTTGACGATAAGCCGGGCAACCAAATTGTGACCGGCTTCAGTGATCCGCGCCTCTAGTACGTCGCCGGATTTGTCGTCGGCGCGCGTGCGCGAATCTGAAACCGTCAGAAGCGCGATATTGACCGGCAGAAAATCTCGGTCTCCCGATATTTTACCCATTATCAGCGAAGCTCCTCTCCTGCGGTGAATAATTTGGCCACAGCCCCGAAGCGGTGGCGTCGAGTGATGGCGTTGGTTGCCTCAGGCGCATGCGGTAAATCCAATAGTTAGTGATAACGCGCTCAATAAATTCGCGCGTTTCGCGCGAACGGATGCTTTCGATGAAGAGCAATGGGTCTTCGTTAAAATTTGTTTTTGGCAACCATTTTTTCAAGTTTCCTGGCCCAGCATTATAGGCACAGAGGAGATAAAAAATATTGCCGTCTACGATATCTTGGGTGAGCAAATGCTGCACGTAGGATTGGCCGAGGGCAATATTCAGTTCAGGATTTAAGAGGGTGCGGCTGTTCACATCTTTGATGCGTTCTTGCTGTGCGGCGAAACGCGCGGTAGCCGGCATCAACTGCATGAGCCCCCTTGCACCGCTTCGGTTTTTTGCTGTGGCCTTGAATTTTGATTCCTGGCGGATAAGTGCAAATATGAGAGCCCTGTCAATTACATAGCCGCCTTTGGGTTGCCAGCTTGGCAGGGGAAAAGCCGCCGCATCGTGGATCTCTCCGTCGATTTTGCGCAGCTCTGTGCCCAGCGCTATTTGAATTGCGGCTAGTCCAAGCTGATTTGCAAGCGGCAAGATGGCGCTGGCCAAGGTGGAGCTGGCGCGCGGCCAAATTACGCGAATTTCCTTCTCCGCCCGTAAGCCCTGATGCACCTCCACCAGCGCCCGCGCACGTCGCACAGCCATACTTCTGTCGAGCACGGCTAGATGGGCCTCCGTCAAAACGGATGAACGCCAATTTAAGTCCGGCTCAAGTCCGAGGGCGCGTGTCGCGAGAAGGCCGTAAAACGTGCGCGGATCCTGAGCCGCAATCTTGAGCCAGTAGCTGACGTGTTGTGGGCGACGTAACCGGAGCTCGCCGCGCGCTGCCCAATAGGCGCCTGAAGTTATCAGCCAGGGCGACGCAGTGGGCGAATGCGCAAGCTTGGCGAAATGGCCCACCGCTGATTCCAACCGGCCCAGCCGCCATTCGGCGAGGCCAGCGGTCCAATCGGCGTCGGGCACAAACTGTCGCGAGCGAGCAGCGCTGGCGGATGCCAATTCAAATGCTAATGCGTCCTTGTTGTGGAGATAATAGCTCCACGCAATGCGTGCTTGATAGGCATCATACTCGGCCTCGCTTGCGAGCTCCGAATGAGCTTTAGAGGTAAGAATTTGTCGTGCACCGGTGGGCCAACCGCTACGAATGCGAGCGCGAATGTCGCGCTGTAAGCCTAACAATCGATTGCGCTGATCTCGGTTGATACCCCGTCGCGGAATGCGCGGTAGGGCATATTCGCCTCCGCCCGAGGATAGTCCCGCCCCATTTGTCGCAATGGGCGACTTGGGTGCTTTGACACCAGAAGGTTTGCGTTTCATCGCTAGCCGGTAGAGCCGGCGCGCATCGGGGTGATCGGCATATTCGTTGAGCCATAGTTTCAGCTCATTGAAAGTTGAGCGATGGGCTGTCGGGTGAAGGTATTTCTGGGCCAATACGTGGCCCATTAAAATCTCATCTTTGAGCTTTAATATTAACTTGGCCGCAGCGCCTAATTTACCCTCCTCCTGCAGCAAAAATATCCGCCCGTAGAGTACTCTATCGCTTTCGTCGAGCACCGGAGGCAGAGCAATTTCCCCGGCATAGAGTGGTGTCTCTTGCAACGGTGCTGGGAGGTGGAAATTTTCCATCTCGGTCGGCGTATTATCGTTTCTCTGCGCGAAGGCCGGCGTCGCTAGAAACGCCGATACTCCTAGACAAGCGCCTAACATGATGCCGAGCGTCTTGAAAAAAATTTCCCCCACGCCGGTTTTCCCCGGCACCTTTTTCGGCCTCCCTTGCGCCCCTGACTGCAGTCTCACGGTCGGCGGTCATCGCCTAATTGCGTGCGGTTTTATAGATCAATTGCCAAAACTCGGCAAATATCCCACTTGGCCGTTATCAGCTCTTTATCGGTCAATGTAGCGCAGCTTTTTCTGAACGGCGAGCAAATCGCGCCACACTTCGCGCTTTGCCGAAGGTTGACGCAGCACATAAGCGGGGTGGAAGGTTGCCATGGTTGGGATAGGCTGTGTCATGCTGGCCAGTGTGATTTCGCGCCATGTGCCGCGCAGGCGGGTGATTCCCTCGCGTTTGTCCAACAGAGCCTTGGCCGAGATTCCGCCTACCAAAACCAAAACTTTCGGTTGAACCAGTGCGATTTGGCGTTCGACGAAGGGCTGGCACAAAGCAATTTCCTCGGCTGTGGGGGAGCGGTTGCCTGGCGGCCGCCACGGCAGGATATTGCTAATGTAGGTTGACTTCCGATCCAGACCGATGGCCAGCAGCATACGGTCTAGCAACTGCCCGGCGGGGCCAACAAACGGCACGCCCTGGCGATCTTCCTCCGCACCGGGCGCTTCGCCGATCACCATGAGTACCGCCGATTCGTTGCCGTCACCGATGACTGTATTGGTTGCCGTTCGTTTAAGCGCGCAGCCGTCGAAAGCGGTGATGGCGGTGCGCAGATCACTCAGCGAGGAGCAGGCGGCGGCGATCTCTGCGGAACTGCGGGATTGTGCAGTCTCCGGTGCGGCAACCGTGGGGGGAATGGCTGGTGGTAGTGTATTCGGCCGCTTGGTGATTAATTCGGGTTGATTCGCTAGGACAAAGCGGTTGCGCGGCTCGGTGTCGTGCGCCTCATCTACGCCTGCGGCGATGTACCAATGGAGGAGGGCGCGCGTGTTTTCTGTCTGATTCACGGGACCGAGTCTAGCAGATTGATGCGTGTCCTTGCAGCAATTGACCGAATGGATAGATCCCCGCATAACTGAAGTTCGGATACAGCAGCGGAAACAAATCATGACCCGAGAATCTATGGAATACGATGTCGTGATCGTCGGTGCCGGGCCCGCTGGCCTGGCGGCGGCCATCAAGCTTAAGCAACTTGGTTTAGAGAAGGATCATGATGTTAACGTCACGGTGATCGAAAAAGGCTCGGAAGTTGGTGCGCATATTCTTTCGGGCGCGGTGTTTGAACCGCAGGCACTGGACGAATTGATTCCCGAATGGAAAGAGAAAGGCGCGCCTCTAAACACGCCGGTCAAGAACGATATATTTCTGTTCTTGCGCCGCTCCGCTTCGTTCAGGCTGCCCAATTTCCTGCTGCCACCGCAAATGCACAACAGAGGCAATTACATCATCAGTCTGGGCAGTTTATGCCGCTGGCTGGCGGCTCAAGCGGAAGAACTCGGCGTTGAAATTTATCCAGGATTCGCTGCCAATGAAGTGCTGTTTCATGAGGATGGCCGTGTGAAAGGCGTCGCCACGGGCGATATGGGAATCGCCAAAGATGGCACCGAGAAATCGACTTTCGAGCCGGGAATCGAATTGCATGCAAAATATACCCTATTCGCTGAGGGAGCGCGCGGATCGCTTAGTCAGGTGTTGATGGACCGATTTGGCCTCCGGGAGGGTGTCGCGCCGCAAACCTACGGCATCGGAATCAAGGAATTATGGCAGATCGACCCCGCCAAACACTCAGCCGGATTGGTGCAGCACAGTTTCGGCTGGCCGCTCGACTCAAAAACATATGGGGGCACCTTCCTTTATCATTTGGAGAAGGATTTAGTCGCCATTGGTCTGGTTGTCGCGCTCGACTATCAAAATCCATATCTCTCTCCGTTTGACGAATTTCAGCGGGTCAAGACCCATCCTGCTATTGCAAGGCATCTTAGCGGCGCTACGCGCATTTCGTACGGCGCGCGTGCTATCAATGAGGGGGGGGTGCAATCGATTCCCAAACTCACCTTTGCCGGCGGCGCTCTGATCGGTTGCAGTGCCGGCTTTCTGAACGTGCCGAAGATCAAGGGCAGTCACAATGCGATGAAATCTGGCATGTTGGCTGCCGAAGCCGCGTTTGACAGTTTGCTCGGGGGGTCGGACGGGCAAGAAGAATTGACCGGTTATACTAATGCCATTCAACAATCCTGGATCATCAAGGAGCTGAAAGAGGTACGGAATTGTCGTCCGGCGTTCCGTTGGGGATTGCTCGTTGGCACGTTGATCAGCGGACTCGAATTGTGGACCCGCGGGGTGATCCCTTGGACTCTTGGCCATCATGCAGATCACGAAAGCCTGAAACCTGCCGCCCGAAGCCGAAAGATCAATTATCCCAAACCGGATGGCAAACTCACATTCGATAAACTTTCCTCGGTGTTCATCTCCAATACCAATCACGAAGAAGATCAGCCCGGTCATCTCAGACTGAAAGACGATGCGGTTCCAATTGATCACAATTTAGCGCTTTACGATGCGCCGGAGCAACGCTACTGCCCGGCCGGGGTTTACGAGATCCTCGACGACGTGAACGGCGCTCCACGCTTGCAGATCAATGCGCAAAATTGCGTGCACTGCAAAACCTGCGACATCAAGGATCCGACCCAAAATATTCATTGGACGGTCCCCGAAGGCGGGGGCGGGCCAAACTATCCGAACATGTAATCTAATTTGGCCCGCGGATTTGTGATTAGTTCACGCAGAAGAGGGGCGTTGGCGGTCATGTCAGAGATACGTTAAACTGCCGAAAATGATTGGATCTGACAAAAAACTCCGCGGCACAGTGCTTTCATGACGGTCATGCGCGCATACCGCCGATACTGGAGCGAAAACTTCATTCGATCGATTACCCGAGGGGCGATAGTCCTTGCGGCTCTGATCCTAGTCGGGGCTGGCCGTGTCGGTGCTGAAACGCCACCTGATCCTACACCAGCGAAACCGCTCGCTGAACATCCCGGCTATAGCGACCTGCCCGGTAATTACCTTGCTGGCCGCTTCGCCCACCGGGAGCGGGATATTACGTCAGCGGCAAGATATTTTAGGCAGGTTCTAGCGGAGGACTATAAGAATCGCGCCCTGGTACAGCGAGCACTTATCCTCACCTTGCAGGACGGTCAAATCGATCAAGCTATACCGCTCGCCACGCATTTGGTCGAGCTTGATCCAAAGTCCAAGATCGGTCATCTGATTCTGATTGTCGCTGCGGTTGCAGACGGCCGACTTGATGACGCATTTAGGAGGGTAAATGATCTAGACCGCGACGGAATTTACGAGTTGATAGCTCCGATAATCCTGGGCTGGGTGGAGTTAGGCCAGGGTAATTTCAATTCGGCGCTCGCCGCGATTGAACCTTTGGCCGCCAAAAAGAACTTCGAAATGTATCACGCCTATCATGGCGCGTTGATGGCAGACATAGCTGGCCAGCAGGATGTTGCGGCTGAGAAATTTAGTCTCGCCTTGAATGCGGTTCCTGGGGGGACGCTGCGCGTGGTTGTCGCCTATGCCACATCATTGAGGGGTGCTGGGCGTAAAGATGAAGCGAATGCGGTGTATCAGAGTTACCGCGAGAATCACCCAGAATCACCGTGGCTTGAACCGATACTTTCCATGATCAATTCGGATGCGCGCCCTGGGCCAATTATTTCGACGGCTAAAGAGGGTGTGGCCGAAGCGTTGTTCGGTGCAGCGAGTGCACTTCCCAACGAAAGTGCCGGTGATACTGGTTTAATTTACGCCTATCTTGCGCTCCATCTCAGGCCTGATTTTCCCGTTGCACAGTTTCTGGTGGGCGAAGTCCTCGATGTGCTGGAACGATATGAAGATGCGATAGAGGCCTATAGCGGCATTGCTAGGAGCAGTTATTATTCCTGGGCCGCTCGGCTGCGTGCTGCCTCGGACTTGGCGACCGTCCAGCGAGTTGATAAAGCAGTGAATATTCTTAAGGAAATGGTGGACGAAAACCCCAAGCGCTCTGACGCGGCGATCACCTTGGCCGACGTTTTGCGGCGAAACGAGCGCTTCGACGAATCCGTTAAGTTCTATGATGTGGCAATAGGCCGCACCATCGGGTTCGAAGCGCGGCATTGGACGCTTTTCTACTCGCGGGGCGTTATGTTGGAGCGCACCAAACAATGGCCGCTCGCCGAAGCGGATTTCCTGCATGCGCTGGAATTAAAGCCCGATCAACCCCTGGTGTTGAATTATCTGGGGTACTCTTGGGTTGAACAGGGCATGAATTTGGAGCGGGCCATGAAATTAATTCAGCGCGCCGTGGCGCTGCGCCCGAGAGACGGATATATCGTTGACAGTCTGGGTTGGGCCCACTACCGATTGGGCGACTTTGAAAATGCGGTAAAATTTCTTGAGCGCGCCGTCGAACTACGGGCTGATGACCCTATCATAACTGACCACCTCGGTGATATTTATTGGAAGGTGGGCCGGCAAAATGAAGCTAGATTCCAGTGGGAACGCTCCTTGGTCCTCGGTGCGGAAGAGGAAGCGGCTATTCTCATTCGGCAAAAGCTGAAAGAAGGCTTGCTGGACTCTCATGAAGGAACGCAGTGACGGGCAGCACTGAACGGCCTTTCTCGTCAGAGGCACCCGCCAAGCTTAATCTCTATCTTCACGTTACTGGTCGGCGCGATGATGGCTATCATAAACTCGATAGCCTGATCGCTTTTGCGGCGCCGTTTGATCGTGTTTCAGCAGCGCCGTCGGAAGAGTTTTTATTAGAGTTCAGCGGTCCGTTTGCGGCTAATTTGAAATCCGCAGACGGGCAAAATTTGATTGAGAAGGCAGCCCGTCGTCTAGCTAAGTTGGCGAATATTAAGCCTGCGGCGCGGATCACGCTGGATAAGCAACTACCTATTGCGGCAGGTATCGGAGGCGGGTCTTCAGATGCGGCCGCCGCGCTTCGCGTTCTTACTTCTCTGTGGCGCTTAAAAATTAATTCGAATGATCTTCAAGACCTAGCACTTTCTCTGGGCGCCGATGTGCCGATGTGCTTGCACGGCAGAACATGCTTTGTCGGCGGTATCGGCGAATTGCTGGATGCAGCGCCGGCATTGCCTGAATGTGCTTTGGTGCTGGCTAATCCCGGAGTGCCTGTGGCGACGCCTAATGTGTTTCGCGCCCGAAGTGGCACCTATTCCGAGCCTGCGCGCTTTACAAAAGTGCCGAAGGATGTTGGCGCCTTGGCCGAATTATTGGCAGCGCGACGTAACGATCTCGAAGGCCCCGCAAAGGCGCTCGTGCCCGTGATCAACGACGTCTTGCATGCACTGCGTGGGTTACCCGGCTGCCACTTCGCCAGAATGTCTGGCAGTGGCGCCACATGTTTTGCTTTGTTCGAGGGCGAAGGCCAAGCGAGTGCGGCAGCTGAAATTCTGCGCGCACAGCATGCCGATTGGTGGATCGCACCCAGCCGTTTGATTCAGCCAGCCTAGTTCGAATTTAGGGCGCTAGAGCAGGCCCCCCAGGTGCCTTAGTGTGGTTATGGGGCTTCCTGACGTACGCCATCTACATAGATGCCGTCCGCATATCGTTTGTGAAAGCAAATATGGCCCGCGATTGGCCCGGCTTCGGGCAGGGGCGTGAGGTAGGTCCAAGCAATATCGTTGATGGTTCTGCTGCCGTTCGAAAATGAAAAATATTGCGCCTCGCCCTTATATGGGCATCGCGTTCGCCGCTGGGATTCCGTAAGGAGATCCATGCGCACATCATCGCATGGAATATAGTGGCGCGGTGCCAGGCCGGTCTCGAAAAGAAACTGCCCGCGGTTGCTTTCGGCAACAACCATGCCGCCAAATTCAATCAGCACCGGGCGCGTACTTTTCAAAATATCTAGCCGCACATGTGGGTTGCGGGCATGACCAAATATTTCCTCATCTTCTTCATACCAACCATCCATTAGTTGCCAATAGAGCGCTACGTGCCCGGCTAGTTGCTGCGCTTCGTCATAAGGCGTCTCATATCCCCACACCACGTTTTCCGCCGTCTTGCCGCCCACCTTTAACGTCCAATAGGAGGCATCCCCCTTAAACGGACAATGGCTGCGATAAGCCGTTTTCTCGGCAAACTCTGCTTTAAAATCGGGCCAAGGAAAGTAGTAGACTGGGATGCAGGCGCTCTCCAGCATCAGTAATGCGTTCGTACTGTCGATGATCGTTTCGCCGCCAAATTTCACACGCACCCGTTTTGCGCACGGCATCAGTTCTAGGCCGTAGCCCGGGTGCTTAGCAAAACCCGGCGCGGAATTGTCTTTTTTGGCACGTGTCATAGCTATCCACCTCGACGCCAGCGGGTGTACCGTAACTCAGAGCTGCCATCTTTGCAGTCCCGGCGGGAGTGTCAGATTCCGCCACATACCGGCGACATCAGCGAGCAATCCGCCGTCATGTAGAAGGCCGGCGATGCGTGGCGCATTTAAAAGGCTGTAATCGTCGTGCGCGACGGCACCAACGACACAATCATAACTCTCTGCGTTGGAGAGGTCCGCCAGGAGTTTGATGCCGTATATCTCCTGGGCTTCACCAGGATCGGCATGAGGGTCGTGCACTTCGACGGAATGACCTTTCACCCGCAGCATATGGACCACTCTGGCTACCAGAGAATTGCGCAGATCCGGTACATTTTTTTTGAAGGTTAGGCCGAGCACTAGAATATTGGAACCTGTGAGGGGCAGCCGACTTGCGATTTGGCTGCTTACGAATTCGGCCATGCCGTCGTTGATTTCTCGACCAGCGAGAATCACTTTTGGCGGGTGGCCGACTTGCTTGGCCCGATGGGCGAGATAGTAGGGGTCAACGCCGATACAATGACCGCCGACAAGGCCTGGGGTGAAATTGAGAAAATTCCACTTGGTGGCGGCCGCCTCTAGGACATCGGCGCTTGAAATACGGAGCTTGTGGCATATTTGCGCGACTTCGTTGACGAAAGCAATGTTGATATCGCGTTGGGCATTTTCGATCACTTTAGCCGCCTCGGCGGTGCGAATATTTGGTGCGATATGTATATTGCCGCCATTAATTGATCCATATAGCGCCGCGATCCGCTGGGTGGTTTCCGGCGAATCCCCAGCGATAATTTTTGTGATGCTGTGAAGGGTGTGCTGGTTGTCACCGGGATTGATGCGTTCGGGCGAATAGCCTAGGTGAAAATCTGAGCCGCGTACGAGCCCCGATGAGCGCTCCAGTTCAGGGGCACAAATATCCTCGGTTAGGCCGGGCCAAACGGTGCTTTCGTAGATTACGATGGCGCCCGACTGAAGCTCCCGGCCGACGCATTCTGAGGCGGCCACGATGGCGGTCAAGTCAGGTTTTTTATTTTCATCCACCGGGGTGGGCACCGTGACAATGAAAAATTCTACGCCCCGGATGGCGGTGGAATTTGAATGCCATTTGGCACGCCCTCGATTGAGGATTTCAGGCGAAACTTCGCCAGTGCGGTCATGTCCGTTGTTCAATTCGTGAATACGTTTACTATCAATATCAAAACCGATGACGTCATGTTTCTCTGCCAAAGCAACCGCGAGCGGCAAGCCAACATATCCGAGGCCAATGACGGCGATGGTGCTCATATGCGGCTCACGATAATATTCTCCGAAGCGTAAAGCTTGAATATTCACAGAGGCAGGACGGGTGCTCACGAGCTATTCGCGCGAATTTGGCCCGTTGTCAATAAATCTAGGGGCTACCTGTCCGTCGGACTGGATTTTACTCGGCAAGTATGTTGATTTCCCCTAGCGCATGGCGTGACGTCGGGACTATGCGCACGCTGCGTCATGTCGCTCACATGAGCCCGTGTTTCAACTGAGAAATGATGACCATTTTCGTCACCGGCGCCGCCGGATTTATTGGATATCACATGTGCGAAGCACTTCTCGCACGCGGCGACAGTGTGTTCGGCATAGATAATCTGAACGATTACTACGATGTCGCGCTCAAAAAGGCTCGGCTCGCTCGGCTGCAACAGCATGGCGGCTTCAAATTCGCTGTGGCGGATATATGCGATGTTGGCGTTCTAAATCATGCGGTGGCTGACGCTGGCGAAGTGCGTGCGGTGCTGCATTTGGCCGCCCAAGCGGGGGTGCGCTACTCGCTCATCAATCCCTCTGCTTATGTGAATACAAATATTGTCGGTCAGCTCAATATACTTGAGGTGTGCCGACAGCTGCCGGACTTGGAGCATATGGTCTATGCTAGTTCGAGTTCTGTTTATGGCGGTAGCAGCGCGCTGCCGTTCTCGGAATCGGATCCTGTGAATGTACCGGTATCGCTTTACGCGGCGAGCAAGAAGGCAGATGAACTGATGGGGAACGTTTATGCCCATCTCTACCGAATTCCCATGACGGGCTTACGCTTTTTCACCGTGTACGGGCCTTGGGGGCGGCCGGATATGGCCGCCTTTATATTTACGCGTGCAATATTTTTGGGTGAGCCAATAAAAATATTTAACAATGGCGATATGCGGCGTGATTTTACCTATGTCGACGATGTGGTGGAGGGGGTTCTTGCCGTATTGGATGCGCCGCCCTCCGGTGCTAGCGAAGCAGCACCACATCGTATTTATAACATTGGAAACAACCGCTCGGAACCCCTTCTACGCTATGTCGAGCTCTTAGAAAAAGCGATTGGCCGGCCCGCCGAAAAAGAACTTGCCCCGATGCAACCCGGAGATGTGAAGGAAACCTATGCCGATATAGAGACAATTAGGCGTGACCACGGATTCGAGCCAAAAACCAGTATTGACGAGGGAATTCCTCGCTTTGTCGCCTGGTACCGGGACTATCACGGAGTATGATCAAGCTTAGATTTGGCTAGAAATTTCGTCGAGTGCTGTCCTGCGATTATAAAATTACCGTTCAGCGCTACGAACTCGGCACCATGTGACGGAGTGACAAGGCTGTTCCTTCTCACCCTTTTCCCTCCAGAAATGGCGTTGATGGGATCTTGCTGCATGTAGACGATGGTTCCGCATGGATCAAAAAACTATCACGTTGACTTCGCGGGCAGGTATTCCTTTTTTCCAAATCTGAAGACTTCTCAGTGTCGTGCGGTCGCTGCTCAAATTTTGCCCGAATTTGGTTACCCCTGGTTATCCCAGAGCACGATGGGGTAATCGAGATACCAGGACGCGCGCACGTACCACGCGCCAACAGTTTCCTTCGGCGCGAGTCCTGCGAGCGTGGGGTAGAGGCCTGAATGGCCCATTTCGACAGTGGCGTTGCCTTTGTGTATTTCGTGTACTGTGTAATCGAGAGTCGGAATATCGAGCAATTGCTTGATCGGCTTGCCGTCCTTTGCAGGCGCCGGAAATTTCCGTACCTGAAGGAACTTGCCGTCCAGTAGCGCGCCAAATTTATTTTCCAGGGGCTCCGGGCGCCCCATATGGGCGACACTGGTGGCGTTGAAACTGACGCGCATCAACTGTTCGCCGCCGCGCGTGCAGGCCCCGGTTATCTGGCTGCCATGGAAGGCGAGCTTCGCGTCATCGCACATATTTGCCGGCCACCCGTATATTTCTCGCTCGAACAACAACGCCATATCATGCGCAACCCAAATGAAATTGACGTACCAACCGATGGTGTCGCCATAGCGGACCTTTATCGCTGTGAGGCATTCTCGGTAGAGGTCAAGCGTGTGACTGGGTTGGCACATATCACCGACCCAGGCGAGCATGGTGCCGTCGCCGAAAGGCTCCAATGGTTCCGGCACTTCCCAAGCAACGGCATCCGGGTCGCCGCGATACAGAACGAGTAGAATCTGACTTCGCTCGGTGGACTCAAATGGCGGCGGCGTGAAGGTTGGCGCCGACAGCGGCATGGCGTAACCTTCTTCATGTTCTTTCATAACCCTTGTACTCCTCTCATGATGATTTCACACTGTAGCTAGTAGCCTAGCGGGCTTCCCTATGGGCCGCTACTAGGATTTAGATCGATGACAACAGCTTGGAAGAATAAATGAACACGCCATCTAGCGATTATCTCCCCTACCCTTTGCCGCCGTGGGAGCATGATTTCCGTACTCTCGCGGTGCACTGCAAGGTCGACAAAGCTAGCCTCCGCCCGTTTATACCGGCGCCTCTGGAGCTGATTTCGGACCGTATTCAGGTCGCGGTGATGCGTTTCGATTGCCAAGTGCCGGAGCGGCTCTATTACGATGCCGCCGTAATTGCCATGGTGCGCTACAAGGATGTGACGGGCGGCTTCTGGCCATTCGCTTACAATAGCACTGATCAAGCCATGTCGGGGACGCGAGAGATCTGGGGTTACAATATGAAACTCGCCGAAATGGAGATCACCGAGGGCGCGGCGCGTCTTAAGGCAACCACCCGCCGGCTGGGCAAGACAATCATTTCTGTCTCCATGAATCCGACAGGAAATGAGTTTGAGACGCTTGATATGTTTCCGCGCCTGTTTCTCAAGCTTACACCGGCTGCGGATAGTACGGAGGGGGTGCGCCGCTCAGTCATTAGAATGGATACGCGACCTGAAGTTCAGAGTCACGTGACCGGGACTGGAGAAGTTTCATTCGAACAATCCCCGCATGATCTATTGCACGAACTGAAGGTCATCAAAGTATTTGGCGCCAGTTTTACGACAGGGCATCAAATATTGCCGTGGGGCCAAGCGCTCGACTAGGAAACCTGAATTGGCGACAACTCAGTCATGTGCCGTGCCCTGCTTTGCGCGCAGCTCTCGGCTTGATTCGGCATCAAGGCCACCGTCAGGTGCTATTTGTACACCGTAATCGTGCTTGGCTCGTTCAATGCTCACCAACCCGTCGCGCACATCTTCCAGCACGCGATCTGGGTTACGCCTGAAGGGGTTGCCATAGCCGGCACCGCCGGGAAGCGTCAACTGTAAACGGTCGTGCGGCGGAACGCTCTGCTGGCCCTTGGAACGAAGTGAGCTCCCTGAGGCCAGTCCGACTTTTCCTGCGGCGCCATTGCCGCCGCCCTCTCTCCCGCGTGCGGGATTGTCCACGCGCTCGAACTGCGCCAGCACGCTGAATGGCACGCCGTTAGCACCGCCGATCTCCATCTTTTGCCCAAGTCCGCCGCGTTCTGCCCCAGCGCCGCCAGAATCCCCCGCCATCTCCTTGCGCCAGACAATAATCGGCGCAACCGTTTCGGTCGCCTCTACCGGCATAGTGCGCACGCCGCTCGGAAATGCCGTGGTTGAGAGACCGTCAAGCGCTGGTCGAGCCCCGGCGCCGCCAGAGTTGAAAAGTGCGATTTCGAATGGCGGGGTCTCAATCGCAGCATTTTTCCGCGCGTCCGTGTCGAGTGCTGCGGCACTGCCGCGCAATTGAACGATCCAGAGCGAAGACGAGCCCTCTGCCGGCACCTGGTCTGGCGCCGCTTGATGAAGACAGCCGAACACGGTATCGGGTAAAAGATGGCCGATGATGTGGCGCGATGCTACCGGCCATGGGCGAGGTGCATTCAGGATCGAACCCTCCGGAGCGCTCACCGTAATGGTCGACAGCGAGCCGGCATTATTGGGAACCTCTTTGGCGACAATGCATTTCACTCCGAAGCTTGTATAGGCGATGGTATAGTTGAGCACGACATTGATGCCATAATTGCTCACCGGTGAAGAGCCGGTAAAATCCACGTGCACGCCGTCTTCGCTGATCGTCATGGCGGCGAGCAACTCGATGGGCTCGTTATACCCGTCCATGGTGAGGCGGTTGTGATAGGTACCGGCGGGTAGTTTGCGGATACCAGCAAGCGCAGCGTCACGCGAGCGTGTAAGAATATCTTCAGCAAGGTCGTCCAGCGTCTCCAACGAAAACTCGGCCATCATATCGAGGAGCCTGCGGGCGCCCTCCTGATTGCAGGAGATGAGCGAGAGAATATCGCCCTCCACCTGGAGCGGCTCGCGAACATTCCAGCGCACCATCTCCATCAGGTCTGCGTTGATCACCCCCGCGCGTACCAACGGCATGATGGGGATATATAGCCCTTCTTCGAACACTGCGCGCCCGTCGGGGCCGAAGCCGCGCCCGCCAATGTCGACCACATGGGCGGTGCTGGCGAAAGAGCCGACTGGCCGCCCATCTTTGAACACCGGTGTCACCACCGTCAGATCATGCAAATGGCCGCACGTCAGCCACGGATCGTTGGTGATATAGGCATCGCCCTCATGCATTTCAGCCATTGGATATTTGTCGAGGAAATGTTTGACCGCGATAGCCATGGAATTGACATGGCCAGGCGTACCTGTGACGGCCTGGGCAAGCATCCGCCCCTCGACATCAAAAACGCCGGCAGAAAGATCACCTGCCTCGCGCACCGTGGTGCTGAACGCGGTGCGCAACAGCGTCTGAGCTTGCTCCTCGACGACCGAAATCAGTCGGTTCCACATAATTTGGCTCTGGATGCGCTTGAGCGCGCCGGCTTCCCCGCTCATGACGACAGTTCCCCGTTTTTCCGTTCCAGTACAATATATCCTTGTGCATTCATCGTGGCGTCGAATGTCGGGCTGACAACAGTTGAAGTGTCATCCTCGACAATAATGGCAGGCCCATTCACTCGGCTGCCGGGCTTCAGGTTGCAGCGCCGGTAAGCGAGCGCCTCGACATATTGGCCAGTATTGGCGTCGAGCAATCGGCGGCTGGCATAGGGCTCAGGCACGGGGCCTTCTTTCACCGTACCGACCGGCGCTGGCGGGTTGATGACCGCGCTGACTTCAATCGCCCAGCTAACGAGCTCGAGGTCGAGATTAGCTATGATGCGACCATATGTTTTTTCATAGGCCGTTTCGAACGCTTGGCGGATGAATGTTGCGTCGTCGGATTTCCAGTCGCGCGACGGCAACTCCACCGCCACCTCATGGCCTTGGCCGAGATAGCGCATAAAAGCGGTTCGCTTCTCTGTAGTGTCGGCGCCGGGAGCACCACGACGCACCACTTCTAACGCCTCGGATTGCATAGTGGCGAGCACTTCATTTGCTGAGTCAGCGTTGAAACAACTGATTTTCTGGTAGGCACTCCGCACCACCTGATAGGCTACCGGCGCGCGAAGAAACCCGACAGCCGAACCCACCGCCGCGTTGGTAGGAATGAGCACTCGATCAATATCAAGCTTTTCCGCCAGGCGCGCGGCATGCAGAGGTGCGGCGCCACCAAAGGCGATCATTGTGCGCCCAGAGAGCGAGGCGCCGATCTCAATGGCATGCACGCGTGCCGCGCTTGCCATATTTTCGTCCACCATCTCACTGATGCCCAACGCCGCCATGTCGGGTGCGAGCGACAAGGCCTTACCGACATCGCGCGTCAGTGCGGCGTCGGCTAATTTGGCGTCAAGGGTGAGGCGGCCGCCTGCAAAGGCCTCTGGGTCAATTCGCCCGAGAGCTACATCAGCATCGGTCACGGCGGGGGCTTCGCCGCCGCGGCTGTAGCACGCCGGGCCGGGCTCTGCGCCCGCACTTTCTGGGCCGACCGTTATACGCCCAAGGGCATCTATATGTGCCAGCGAGCCGCCACCCGCGCCGATTTCCACCATCTGGATTACGGGGATACGGAGCGGTAGTCCGCTTCCTTTTAAAAATCGGTGTGCCCGCGCGACCTCGAAGGAGCGCTCGGCATGTGGCTTTGAATCATTGATGACACAAATTTTGGCCGTTGTGCCGCCCATGTCGAAAGAAAGCACTTGCGACAAGCCGCATTCCGCAGCGGTGTAGCTGGAAAAGATAGCGCCGCCGACCGGTCCCGATTCGACAAGGCGGATGGGAAAACGGATGCCGGTTTCGATGTCCGCCACGCCGCCGCCTGAAAGCATGACGAAAAGCGGGCAGCCAAAGCCTTGATTCTCCAGTCCGGATTCCAGACGGCGCAGATATCGTGCCATGATCGGCTGCACATAGGCGTTGGCGCAGGCTGTCGAAAAGCGCTCATATTCGCGCATTTCCGGCGCCACGTCGCTCGAGAGGGTGAAGGTCACATCTGGAAGGGCCGCCGAAAGTATTTCGTGTGCGCGGCGTTCGTGCACCGGATTGACGTAACTATGCAAAAAGCCGATAGCGACACTCTCGACTTGAAGCGTCTTGAGCGGCTCCACTAACGCTGCGACGGCCGGCTCGTCGAGCGCCAATATAACCTCGCCGTTAGCGTTCAGGCGCTCGGAGACGACGAAGCGCCGCCGCCGGGGGACCAACGGCAGCGGCTTTTCCATGTTGATGTCATATTGCTCAAATCGGCTTTCCGACCCCATTTCCACGCTGTCTCGGAAACCTTCTGTGGTTACCAGCGCGGTGGTTACGCCTTTTCTTTCTATCAAGGCGTTAGTCGCAAGCGTTGTCCCGTGAATGATGAGGGATACCTCATCCGGCGTGACGCCGGAATCAGCTAGCACGCTGCGGATACCCGCGGCCACGCCCTCCTCGGGTGCACGCGGTGTGGTTAAGACTTTCGCGGTATAGCGCATCTGGCCGTTCTCCAACACCACATCGGTAAATGTGCCGCCGATATCTACTCCGATACGGGCCGTCAAATTATGTTGCCGCAGCATGCTATATTTTCCATGAATGAATCTATTGGCTGACGGCAATATGGCTGATTAGCCCTCAAGCCGTCGAGTCGCTTTGTAGCCTGCGTGCGCTCAAAGAGAGTGCGTGCTACGACGCAAAAAATTAAACTATTCATGGAACTCAGAAAGGAATGTGGGGCGCGATGAATCTAGAGAATCAGGTGGTGTTTATCACCGGCGGTGCTGGAGGACTAGGGCGCGCCATGTGCCACGAATTCGCGAGCAATGGCGCACGCATTATAATTGGCTATCGTGAAAGTGCTGCCGCTGCCGAGAGGCTGGCTGGTGAATTAATGGGTAGCGGCCATTCTGCCAAAGAGGCGCCCGTCGAAAACAGCCGCCGCCTGACTTCAGTGGCGGACAAGATAGAATCCGAATATGGCCGTCTAGATATCCTCATCAATAATGCCGGTATCACCCGCTTCGTTGCGCATGACGATCTCGACGGTCTTGGTGACGAATTGATTGATGAAATTTTCCGGACCAATTGGCGCGGCGCCTTTGCCTGCGTCCGCGCTTTCCGTTCCTTGCTCAATACAGGTGCTGGCGGATTGGTGATCAATATTTCTTCTATTGCTGGTCATACAGCTATGGGTAGTAATATCGCCTATTGTGCCTCCAAGGCGGCGATGAACACCATGACCATGTCGTTGGCTAGAGCCTTGGCACCACGTATTCGAGTAGTTTCGCTATCACCGGGTTTGGCGGAGACCGATTTCGTCACTGGTTTGGATCAGTCATGGTGGGACGAGCAGTCCCAGCGCACACCATTGCAGCGTTTAGCGAAGCCTGATGATGTTGCCCAAGCGGCGCTCGCGATTGCCACGAGTTTAAAATTCTCAAATGGCTGTATTATTCCGGTGGATGGTGGGAGGCCACTAACGTGAATGCTTCGAACCTGACGGAATTACAATATAAAGGACCGCATTTGGCAATTTTGACCCTGGCGCATGCGTCGTTACGCGAACTCGTTTGGCCGCGCATTGCCAGTGGAAATATTAAGGATTACGAAGGCGAGAGCGAGCCATAGCGCTGTACTCAGCCAAGCGGCCAAACCCATAGAATCATGGGGATTGAGACCGCGACGATGAGAATTTCCAGCGGCAGACCCATGCGCCAATAATCGCCAAATCGATAGCCGCCCGGCCCGAGAATTAGGGTGTTGTTCTGATGACCGATGGGCGTGAGAAAGGCGCAAGAAGCTCCAATAGCGACGGCCATAAGGAAGGCATCGGCGTTGACTTGGAGGCGTTCCGCCAGACCCACTGCGATCGGCGCCATGATAACCGCGGTAGCCGCATTATTGACGATGTCCGAAAGCGTCATGGTGACGATCAGGAGAATGGTCAGCACTAGAACCGGCGATATGCCGTTGCCAATATCGAGAATGAATTCTGTGATGAGATCAGTGGCGCCGGTACTCTCCAGCGCTCCGCCAATGGGAATCATTGCGCCCAGCAGGACGATCACGGGCCAATTGATGCTGTCATAGGCCTCACGCAGCGATGCCACGTTGAGAAACAGCATCGCCATTGCAGCGAGGCTGAGCGCGATCGGCGCCGCCACAAGGCCGAGCGACATGAACACAATGGCGGCAACGAACACGGCGAGGGAAAGCCAAGCGCGCTCCGGTCGGCCGATGCGCAACCCGCGCTCCGCTAATGGCAGGCATCCTATGTCGTTCAGGATCGTCGGCATTTGGTCGACCGGCCCCTGGAGCAAAAGGACATCACCGGCTCGTAGGCGCATCGTATGCAGGCGTGTCCGTATGGGTCGTCCTTGCCGCGAAACTGCCAACAGGTTGACGCCGAAACGCCCACGCAGGCGTATGCCACTGGCGGTTCTATTTTCGATCATGCCAGCGGGCGAGACGACGGCTTCCACCAGGGCAAGTTCATCAGACTTTAGGTCGCCACTGACCTCAGCACCAGAGCCCACTAATTCCAGGCCATAGGCGTTTACCACCTTGTCAATGCCCTCAGGAGCAGCTTCCAATACAAGAATGTCGCCGCCCGATATACGGCCGCGCCAAGTGGCGCTGTGAATGCGCTGATGTTCCCGAATAAGCCCGACAAACTCGACCTCAAGTCTTTCGAACTCGGTTTCGACCTGCCGTCGCCCCTTTCCAAGCAGGGCAGACTCTTCGGGTACCAGCAACTCAGTAACATACGCTTCAATTTCAAAAAGCGATTCCTCGCCGGCCTTGGTGCGCCGCGCCGCGGGGATGAGCCGCCAGCCTAGAAATGCGACGAAAATCAGGCCAGTAAACGCCACCACAGCACCCACCGGTGTAAAATCGAACATGGAGAACGCCTCGCCACCATGTTTGGCCCGGTAATTCGCGATAATGATGTTCGGCGGGGTCCCTATCAGGGTGATGGTGCCGCCCAGGATGGAGGCGAAAGCCAGTGGCATCAGGATAAATCCAGGAGTCCGTTTGGCTTTAGCCGCAGATTTCATAGCTACCGGCATCAACAGAGCAAGCGCTCCGACATTGTTGATAAAGGCCGAGAGCAGAGCCGATATACTGCCGATGAAACCAACGTGAAGCGATTCGCTACGCTCCGCCGCTGGATCCAAACCCTTGGCCAGCATATCAATTAGGCCTGAATTGGAGAGCGCGCGGCTGATGATAAGTACAGCCGCCACTGTGACGACTGCGGGATGACCAAAGCCGATAAATGCCTCGATCGGCTCCACTAAGCCGATCACCACCGCTACGAGGAGAGCTGTAAAGGCGATCAGGTCATAGCGCCAGCGTCCCCAAATGAAGAGAGCGAGAATTCCACCGATCAGGGCCAAAATGGCAATTTGGTCGAACGACATTCAATAAAACCAGTTAACTCGTGGCATTGCAGTTGTGTGTTCGACCTCGATCATACCCTTTCCAACGTGGTGCTGCGATGCGCAAAAACATGAAAATATTGGGTAATTCGGAACCAATCATCTTTCCTGCTGGACAGACGCCGTGCGAAGCGCTGCAATCAAGAGAATGAATACCGATAAACTTAAGTGGCAAGTCATAGCCTATGTCGGGTGGGGAGGGCGAGATGATATTACTGACCGGAGCAACCGGAACGACGGGACAGGAAACGGTTCGTCAACTGCTCGAAAAGGGTGTGCCGTTCCGCGTCATGACGCGAGATATCGCGCGCGCCAAAACAATATTGGGACCGGACCTGGACTATGTGGTTGGTGATTTTGCCGCGCCCGAGACACTGGCTACAGCATTTGACGGGATAACGCGGCTCTCTCTCCTCTGCGCTTTCGCGGAGAAAATGGTTACGCTTGAATTGAATGCCGTCGCTGCGGCCAAACGCGCCGGCATCACCCATATTGTTAAGATGTCGGCCATCGGCTCGGCGCCCGACGCGCCGACGATGATTAGACGCTGGCATGGTGAGATCGAACAGCGCATCGAGCGCGAAGGCTTTGCATACACTAATATATGGCCGAACGCGTTCATGCAGAATTTTCGCCGTTTCGCGCCCTTCATCAAGAACGATGGCGTGTTTTATGCAGCTATCGGCGAATCGCGCGTGGCTCTGGTCGATGTCGTGGATGTCGCCGCTGTTACGGTAGCGGCGCTCATCGAGGACGGCCATGAAGAGCAAACCTATGAGATCACTGGGCCACGTGCCTATTCCTACCGTGAATGCGCGGAAATATTGTCTCGGGCCTTGAGTAAAACAGTGCGCTTTGAATCTGTATCCATGGAAACCTCGCATAAAGCCTTGGTTAATGCTGGATTGCTGCCGGCATTGGCAGACGCGCTGATCGAAATCGATCAGATGTTTATCGATGGATTTGGTGCGCCTGTTACCGATGTAGTCGATCGGGTTGTTGGACGCCCGCCGCGTAGTTTTGAGGCTTTTGCCCGCGACAATACCGATTCTTTCTCCTAACCCCGAACCCCGAACCGCAAAGTTAAGAGCGTAACATGGTAAATTACATCAAAAAGGCCCTGCCCCAGAAAGCGCAGGACGTAAGTTTGGTCGACGAGACGGCGCGCCGCATGCTGGCCGATATAAAGGAAAATGGCGACGTGGCGGTTTCTCGCTATGCGGCGGAACTAGATAAGTGGCAGGGCGGGAATTTTCGCGTAACCGAGGATCAGATTGCCGCCGCCGAGGCGTCGCTTCCGGAGACGTTTAAGGAAGATTTCGAATTTTGTCATCGCCAAATTACGCAGTTCGCGCAACGGCAGCTCGAAACACTCACCGAATTTGAGTGCGAAACCGAGCCCGGCATTGTGCTCGGGCAAAAACAGATCCCCGTTACAAATATTGGTTGCTATATCCCGGGCGGAAAATATCCTCTGGTGGCGGCGGCAAGCATGAGCGTAGGCGTGGCACGCACCGCGGGTGTCGAACACATCATCGGCTGCGCGCCACCGCGCGACGGCAAGGAGATGTACGCGCCAACGCTTTACGCGCTGCACAAAGCGGGTGCCGACGAGATTTACGCGCTGGGCGGAATTCAGGCGATGGCGTCGATGGCTTTTGGCTGTGTTGGCATGCGCGCGGTTGATTTAATCACGGGACCCGGTAACGCTTATGTGGCTGAGGCCAAGCGTCAACTATACGGCACCGTGGGGATAGACCTGCTTGCCGGTCCGACGGAGATTCTCATCATCGCCGATGAGACCGCAGACCCCGAACTTGTAGCGACCGATTTGCTCGGCCAGGCGGAGCATGGCCCCGATAGCCCGGCGTGGCTCGTCACCACATCGCGGCCGACCGGTGAAGCGGTTCTGGCGCAGGTCGAGGAACAATTGAAAACTTTACCGACCCGCGGAGTCGCCGCGCCGGCGTGGCGGGATCACGGAGAAATCGCCGTGGTTTCGGATATAGATGAAGCGATCCGTGTTAGTGACGAGTATGCGCCCGAACACCTTGAACTCATGACCGGCCGTGACGATGAATATCTATCGCGCTTAAAAAATTACGGCAGCTTGTTCGTCGGCGAAGAGGCAACCGTTGCATACGGTGATAAAGGTATTGGCACCAACCACACGCTGCCAACCAGCGGCGCATCGCGTTATACGGGTGGTTTATGGGTTGGAAAATTCATCAAAACGGTGACTTACCAGCGGCTCAAGCCTTCGGCTAGCCGAGCCATTGCGCCGGTGCTGGCACGACAGTGCAATGTTGAGGGCATGTTGGCGCACGGCATCACCTGCGATGTCCGCTTTGCGCGGTATGAGGGCGCCAA
>CAYPSQ010000001.1:99743-104024 GCA_964413115.1 uncultured Rhizobiaceae bacterium
TGTTGGCGCACGGCATCACCTGCGATGTCCGCTTTGCGCGGTATGAGGGCGCCAACGAATAGCAAATTTTAACGGCCGAAAGACAGTGGCGTGAGTGACATTTACCCGTGCGGCAGGGTGTGGCATGGGTCTAATTAGCACTTCCCATGTCTAGAGATCTGGCTGAAATTATCTTCCGACCGGTGCTATTTGCCGTTGCGCCAAGAATTCTGAGAGGGAATCATGGCAGTCTAATCGAATCCTATCGGAGACGGTCCTCTTGCCGAACGTGTTGAAAGATACCGAAGTGGAAAACTTCTACACTGACGGCTATCACGGTCCGGTGCCAGTCATGAGTGCCGCCCAAGCAGAGGCGTACCGTGAGAAGCTGGAACGTTTCGAAGCCCGCTGGCCAGAAAATGCCCATATGCTTGACCAGGGCGCGTCGCTGCTCTGCCCCTGGATCGACGATATGACGCGACTCCCCGGCATACTCGACCCGATCAGCGATGTGCTAGGCCCCAACCTTCTGTGTTGGGGCGTTTCACTGCGCCTTAAGGAACCTCGGACCCAGACTTTCGCCGGCTGGCATCAGGACACGGCTTATTGCGAGATTAGACCGATTGTTGTCATTGCGGCGGTAGCGCTCTCCGATTGTTCGGAGGCTGCCGGTCCATTGCGCGTGATTCCGGGTTCCCACAAAGGCGCAACCTTGCCTCACATCGAGAGATTCGGCACTCAGAGTCTGCTCACTCGGGAACAGGAGATCGCAGCCAACCTCGATACGGCGCAGGCCGTGACCTTGCCGATGGCTGCTGGCGAGATGGTGTTTTTCAACAATGCAATTTGCCATAGCTCTGCCGCGAACCAAACCGCGGATCGGCGCATCATTTTTTTAATCGAATATGTCCCCACGCACGCGTCACAGGAAAAGCCCCGTGAATCAGCTATGGTGGTGCGTGGCCAGGACGCGTTCCACAATTTTGATGAAGATCCGAGACCAGATGCGGAAATGAGTGAAGCAGCAATCGCTGCCTGGCGGCGCAAGGTCGAGGTGCAGGTTTCTGTACTATACCGAGGCGCCAAACACCCACCGCGCGCGCTGGTTAAATAGATACGAAAGTGCCGTGCTAATCACGTAACGAAAGGCGATGAGTAAATGAAAGAAATTGGCAGGCTGGGCGTCTGGTTTTTCCCCGACGCGCTCTCGACTCGCGAGATCGCGGAATTAGCACAGGGTGCGGAGCGTTTAAATTTTGACACTCTGTGGTATCCGGAGGGGGTCGGTTTCGAGACCTTCGGCTTCGCTGGCTTTGCTCTGTCTGAGACCGATCGGCTGCGCGTGGCAAGCGGCATCGCCAACATTTATGCGCGAGACGCCGTCACTGCGATGGCCGGGCACAACACCTTGAATAGGCTGTTCAGTGACCGCTTCATTTTGGGACTGGGCGTCTCGCATGTTCCCATTGTGGAGGGTTTTCGCGGCCATAGCTACGGTAAGCCAGTAGCTACCATGCGCGCTTACCTCGATGCGATGGAAGCCGCAGAGCTCAGTATTAAGGTGCCGGAACAAAATATAGTTCTTGCCGCCCTTGGTCCCAACATGTTGGCGCTTTCGCGTGACCGAACCAAGGGCGCCCATCCTTATCTTGTCACACCTGAGCACACAGCCCGCGCCAGAGACATTTTGGGGCCAGATGCGTGGCTCTGTGTTGAGCAAAAAATCTGCCTCACGTCAGACGCAGCAAAAGCCCGCGAAATCGCAGCAAATGTTTTGTCGCTCTATCTGCCGTGGCCAAATTATCGCAATAATTGGCTCAATCTCGGCTTTACAGAAGAGGAACTGTCAGGCCAGGGCAGCGACCGCTTCCTCGATGCGATGGTAGCTTTCGGCAGTGCTGTAGAAATTCGCGCTAGGCTTCAGGCTCATTTCGATGCTGGCGCAAACCATGTTTGTGTCCAGCCGCTCAATCCAGACGGCAGCGGACTCGTAGATTGGAACGCGCTTGAGGTGGTTGCCGAGCTGTAACCCGTGATCCTTATCTCTTGGCTCTTCCATTGGCCACTCAACGTTATTGACACCTCCCTAAAGAGCTGGCCCAGGGCATCAGTCTTGATCGGGTTCCACCGGTCCCAAAACACAGGGGATACACCAATCTGCTACTGCACGCTTCTAGCCGCAAACTAGCCATTTACAGATTTATGGAATTTCCCCTTAACTACCTCAACACAGCCACATCCTGAGCGTGTCCCGGGATTGCGGAAATTATCCGCTAGCGGGTGCAATAGATGTTTCAAGCTAAATTTAGTTCCCGAGCTAAACGACTTCCACGCTAGAGTAGCGCGCGCATCCTACATCGGGGCAAAATGCCTACAGTCAGAACGCGCATCACATTATTGGTTGCGCCCTGAACAGGAATGGATCAGCCATATGCGCGGACGAGATGTTGTATTGGAGAGCTTGGTGGCCCATGGCGTCGAGTTCCTATTCGGCAATCCGGGAACCACCGAAAGCCCACTGACTGACAATCTTGGCGCCTACCCAATGCTCTCTTATATTCTTTCGTTGCACGAAGGGGTGTCGGTCGGAGCGGCCAGCTATTATGCGCAGGCGAGTGGCCGTACCGGAATCGTCAATCTCCATGTTGCGCCCGGGCTCGGCAACGCGATCGGAATGATGTACGGCGCACTGAAGGCAAACTCTCCAATAATCGTGACTGCAGGCCAGCAGGACACCCGTCTGCGATTGCGCGCGCCACTCCTCGGTCATGATCTGGCGGCAATGGCGGCACCGGTGGTCAAGTGGAGCATTCAGCCGGAGCACGCTGACGAATGTGCCGACATCATGCGCCGCGCCTTCAAAATCGCACACGACCCGCCGGCAGGACCAGTGTTCGTAGCCCTGCCGATCAACGTCATGGAGCAAGAGACAGAAAATCTGGCAATCCCTGGCGGAATGCTCTACCGGACACCGGGTGTGGACCCGGTTGCGGTCCAAGATCTCGCCCAACATCTTCTCGGCGCCAAGGCGCCGGCTATTGTAATCGGCGATGACGTGGCACGTGCCGCTGCCGGTGATAAGGTGGCGGCACTTGCCGAAGCGATAGGAGCACCAATCTGGCTCGAAGTTATTCACCAGCACAGGGCATTACCGAGTGATCATCCTAATTTACGTGGCGTTTTGCCGATTGACGCAGCAAGTATTGCGGCAGCGTTTGGCGAGACGGATCTTGTATTGTTGATTGGCGGCCCGTTCTTCGAGGAAATTTGGTTCGCGGAGGGTGCGCCATTTCCGTCCGGCGCCAAAGTGCTGCAAATCGAGGAATCGCACGAAAGGCTTTCTCGCAACTATGCTCTTACAGCTGGTCTGGTTAGCAGCATCGCGCTTGCACTCTCATCACTTAATGACATGGTTCGGAAAATGGGAACGGCCTCCATCCGTGAGGACGCCCAAAAGCGCAGCCAGAAGTTAAAGTCGCTCAAAGAGGAAGAGGCGTTAGCCCAGCGGGCCCGCCTCGAAAACCTGCGAAGCCGAAGGCCAATGCCGGTCGCGCTGACCATGGCAACATTGGCCGAGGCGATTCCACCTGATGTCGTGATCGTGGAAGAGGCCATTACGGGAAGTCCTGATCTTACACAGGCGTTTCATTTTAGTGGCCCTGGTGATTATTTCTGTGGTCGTGGCGGGGGAATCGGCCAAGGCTTGGCTGGTGCGCTCGGCGTCCAGTTGGCAAACCCCGACCGCGCCGTGGTTTGCATTTCGGGCGATGGCTCGGCGATGTATAGCATCACCGCGTTTTGGACCGCGGCGCATCACCATCTGCCAATAGTGTTTATCATCCTTTCCAATCGCGAATATCGCATCCTTAAGCACAATGTCGATATCTATCGCCAACGGTTCGGTGTCGAATCGAACCGTACCTATGCGCAACTGGAATTATGTGAGCCAGAGTTAGGATTTGTCGAGATGGCCGCTGGCATGGGCATCGTTGGCTGCAGGGTTACTGAGCCCCAAGAGCTTGTTACCGCGGTCGGTGAGGCGCTCGCTTCGGGCAGCCCACGGGTAATCGACGTCGCAATCGAGCCAAAACTTTAGCCGCGCAATGGAATTTCCAGCGCAATCGCTACTCGGTCTTAAGGTCTCAGCACTACATAGCCAGCTTTAACCGATTATCACGAACCAGTTGGTTGGTGCATCTGTTGAGTGCGCGCGCTTATCGCGTGATCACTTCGTCGACGTCTCCTGAGGTGATAGTCAGGGATGGCTCGAAAGATGACGAGTTGTGGCCAAAGTAGCTGCGC
>CAYPSQ010000001.1:104124-108090 GCA_964413115.1 uncultured Rhizobiaceae bacterium
GGTGATAGTCAGGGATGGCTCGAAAGATGACGAGTTGTGGCCAAAGTAGCTGCGCAAGATAAGTTTTTCTTCGATGCAGAGGTCCGTTTTAATGACCGGGCCCAACGAAAAAATTTTATCGGCAATAGCTTTGAGGGCACCCCACACTTCTCCGCAAGTGGCGTTGGTGCGTCCGAGGGCCCGAGCTTAGAAGGTTTCGACTTTTGTTGCACTACCGTTGCAGGTGGCTGTGATAGCGGCTTCCATTACCGCGATATTGCGCAACGCGTCCTCAGGATCGATGCGGAATGATCCATCCCCGGCGCAAGCGCGGGCGAATTCCTCAAGTTCGAGACGCAGAGTCTCGGCGGGCTCAACCGGGTCGATCTCTAGTTCCTCGCGCGAGCCGAGCGCCGTATGGAGGGTGACTTGCTCTTCGTCGATGCCGGCATAGATGCTCGCGGCTACGCCGTAGATATTCAGGCTGGACATATCAGGCGCCGCAATTGTGCCGCCGATATAGCCGGTCGGGCCGGACTGGAACTCGACAATGAAAGACGTCGTGTCGTTGATCCCGAGCGGGACCGCACGATGCTTGGTGAAGGCCGCGATCACACTCTCGATCGGCCCAAGCAAATGGGTGAACGAATCGATCATGTGAATACATGTTGCGGTCATTGCGCCGGCCGGGGCCTCAGCCGGATCAGCGCGCCAATAGCCCTTTGGGTATGTTAATCCGCCCGGCCATGAAAAATGTGCTTCGGCATGCAAGATGGTGCCAAGTGCGCCATCCTCGACGAGGTTTTTGATCACCGTCAGCGCACTCATGAAACGGCGATTGTGTCCGACTGCAAGCACGACATCGTGCCTGCGGCAGGTATCGAGCGCCCTCCGCCCGCTTTCGAGCGAGAGAGCGAGCGGCTTCTCGACGAAGACATGCTTGCCGGCCTCGGCAGCTGCGATGATCTGCGGCACGTGGCGGGAATGCGGCGTCGTGATGATCACTGCATCAATGGCCTGATCCGCCAGGAGTGCATCGAAGCGCTCAAACGGACGGGCGCCAAAACGATCGGCGAAGTCGCGCATGGCGACTACGTCGGCAGCGTTATCCCCGGAATCGGTATGGCAGGCCTCGATGCGGAGGAGATCCGATTTTCCCTGAGTTGCGGCGGCATGCTCGCCACCCCACCACCCAAGCCCGATCGATGCGCAACGTAGCATCTAGATATCCTTTCTGAATTCGGATGCTTGACTGGCGTGTCCATACCATGTTTTCGGTTCTCACCCTAGCCTCCTGAATTATCCGCGGTCACCCTGAAATCGATCAAGGTGTCTTGTTAAATTGCGAATTTCCCCACCAGGGTAATTCGTGAAATTTTTGACACCTTGAAACGGGTATTTGTTGGTCCCGAGTGGGGAGGCTTTGGATGATTGATACTCTCGCGTCATCGCATGTCCCAAATTACGTTAGTCATCCGTATGGCGGCAGATACCCAGATAATGGAACCGACAACCCCCCAAATATGGGGGCATGCCAATAGCCTTGAAATGTGATTTTCTAAGGCCGTTCGCTGGCTCGAATCTTTAGCCGCTATCAAACCGCCGTAAAAAACGAACTCGTATTCGGCCCTTCAACTATAGAGGAGCGATACCTCCCCACAACGGATATCGTTTTGATGTAATGGGTTCTATTCTTCTTTTAGGATTGCTGATCGGTATGAAGCATGCCGTTGAGGCGGACCATGTTGCGGCGGTGGCATCGATGACTAGCCGTAGTCAAGGCGTTCGCGGTGCGCTTCGAATGGGCATTGCCTGGGGCGTTGGTCATACGGCGGCGCTTTTCGCAGTGGGCGCGATCGTGTTATCTCTGGATACGGTTCTGCCGGAGCGAATTGCACTTATTCTTGAATTTGGCGTCGGTATCATGCTGGTTTGGCTCGGTATTGATCTAATCCGCCGCCTTATCAAAGCCCGCATTCATTTTCATGCACACCAGCACTTCGACGGTACGAAACATTTCCACGCTCATTCCCATGCCGACGAAGGTGCACATAATCCTGTAAGGCATGTCCATGAGCATCGTCGCGTCTTACCGCTGCGCGCGCTCATCGTTGGCCTGATGCACGGTATGGCCGGCTCGGCAGCGCTCATATTGTTGACTCTTGGCGAGATCAATTCTCTCTGGATGGCGCTGGCTTACATGGCGCTCTTCGGGCTTGGCTCCATGCTCGGCATGGCGGCGCTCTCAATCGTCATCGCCGTGCCACTGCAGCGCATGGCAAAGCATCTCACATGGGCGCACAGCTCGCTTAATGCCATGGTTGGTATCGCCACCGTCGGCATTGGTGCATGGGTAATGTACAATGCCGGCGTGGCTGACGGCTTATTGACGGGTTAAATAAAACATTTTGCTTAAGTGGCGATAGCCAAATAGCGCCTCGCAACTTCAGGATCCTTGATCTCTTCCGCCGTGAGTTCAGCAATAATTTCCCCCTTATCCATCACGATGCAACGGTCCGCAACCGCGTGGATGAGTTCCAAATTTTGCTCAACGATGACGACGGTAAGGCCTTCTTCTTGGCGCAGTCGGTTGATAATTCGGCCAATCACCGATCACTTCTGGCAGGGTCAATTCCGCCAGACTGTGGTGTATCTAATGGGGCTGTAACATCCCAAATTGTGCAGCTTTTGCGATAGCGTGGGCCATGTTGGCCGCACCGAGTTTTTGCTTCGCGTTTTTAAGATGGAGGCGCACGGTCTCGACCGAGCGGTTTAGTATCTGGCTGATCTCCCAGGCGGTCTTGCCGCCCGCTGCCCATCGCAAACATTCGAGTTCACGGGGACTGAGGCGAACTGGTGGGGCTGCCCCAACCTGATCTTCAAAGCCATTCTCGTGAATCATGCCGTTAAAATGGTGTGTGAGGTGAAACATGACCTCTCGCGTGTTGCTCACTAGTCCGCGCCAGTCGCTGCGGCTATCATCAAGAATGGCGCTGACTACCGCAAAGCGGCCGCCCGGAAGATGAACCGGTATTGTCATGCCCCGGCTTAGTCCGAGATCGGCCAAATAGTGCCAGGCGTCCTGTTCGAAATAATCTAAGGTCGCCGGGTTTTGCACATCCGCCCAGTCGAATGGCAGGGTTCCCTTGAAGCACGCATGGTAATAGGGATCATGCTCCATGAAACGCTGCCAACCGTCTTCCCATCCGCCTGGAAAATTGCGCACATTTAGCTTTAAGGGAAGCCATTCGCCATTTGGGAGCCTTGGTGCAACATTTTGATATGCGTAGAGCACCTGGGTGTATCCTAAGTCCCAAGTGACGTTGGCCAGTCTGTCCAGACCGTCATCAAAGCTTGTCGCACGATAGAGTTCGGCGACATACTTTTGAGTAATTCCGTCTAATAGCGTAGCCATGGCGCTCAATTCTCCGGCGCGCCGCCAGTTTATTTTTTTCTTGCTGTCTGACTTTCCGCAGCAATTCCCCTGAATGCTCAATATTATGTTCAAGCCCCCGCTAAATAGCAATGTCCAGAATAGCTGTGTGCAATTGGTGCTAAGCTCTAGTTGCGGCGCAGAACTCGCCGCAACTGGGCGACAGAGAGATGCAGGACGTCGTGATGGCGACAATGGGACCCTACCCTTTTTAGGGGCCCCTTTTCGGGGACTGTTCAACAACGTCCGATCAGCGGCATAAATCATTGTGACAGATGGCACGCGGTCGCTACAAAAGATCTCGGAGTTCGCCACTTCGCTGCCCGCACTGTTAAGGGCGGGGTGAACCACACCGTAACGGTAATACTGACCGCCAAGAAATAGGAGCGTCCTCATGCATTTAACGGTTCGCGAGGAAGAGCGAATTCAGTTATGGGCTGCAGCCGAAATGGCGCGCCGTCGGCTTGAACGTGGCGTCAAGCTCAACCACCCGGAAACGGTAGCAGTGATCTGCGACGAAATTTTGGAACGCGCGCGCGAGGGCTGCATCCCAA
>CAYPSQ010000001.1:108190-123818 GCA_964413115.1 uncultured Rhizobiaceae bacterium
GTAGCAGTGATCTGCGACGAAATTTTGGAACGCGCGCGCGAGGGCTGCATCCCAATGCTGACCGACATGATGGAGTATGGGGCCACAATCATAAAGAAAGCCGACGTCATGGAAGGCGTTGCGGATATGCTGACGGTCGTTCAGGTTGAGGCCGTTTTTCCGGATGGCACGAAGCTTGTCACCGTGATGAACCCAGTTCGCTAGCAGATAACGGAGAACACGTCTCATGCCTCCAAAACAAAGTTGGTCGCCCCCACCTATTCCAAAATCCGTTGTCCCTAAGGAAGCATTCGACGTTGGCAGTCCGGGTACATGCGGGAAAATTGAATTTGCCAAAGGTGATATAGAAATCAACGCTGGTCGCCCCAGCCTAAAAATTGTCATGGTAAATACCGGCGATCGGCCAATCCAGATTGGTGCACATTACCACTTAGCCGAATGTAATAAGGCCATGGCGTTTGACCGTGAAACGGCATTCGGAATGCGCCTCGACGTCCCGAGTGGATCGGCAGTGAGATTCGAGCCAGGCCAAAGCAGAAAAGTCCAAATTACTGGATATGTCGGACGGCAAGTTGCCTACGGTATGAACAATATGACCAATGGCTCGTTGCGCTCGGACATCATCAAACAACAAACTATGCGGCGGTTGCGGGCTGAGGGCTATTGCTTTGTTGGTGAACGTTATCCAGTGCAAAAGTCACCGGATTCGAAATACGCGAAAAAATCAGAAGCCAAGTCGTAAGAGAGATACACGAACAATGCGCGGTGACCAATCCATTGGACCCGTCGAAGCCGATACGGAGTGCTAGGCGATGAGTATGAAAATCAAGCGGCCTGATTATGCGGCACAGTACGGCCCGACTACTGGGGACAAGGTTTATCTTGCGGATACCGGGCTGGTTGCTGAGATTGAACACGACTACACAACCTATGGTGACGAACTTGTCTTTGGTGGCGGCAAAACCATCCGCGACGGCATGGGACAGGCTTCGAAGTGGAAGCAAAGCGATGGCGGCCTCGATATGGTCATCACCAATGCACTGATCATTGATCCATTTCTCGGCATCGTCAAAGGTGATATTGGCGTTCTCGACGGCAAGATCGTCGGTGTCGGTAAGGCCGGAAATCCGGACACAATGAACATAACGCCTGGCCTGATCGTTTCTCCCAATACCGATATTCTCTCTGTCGAGGGCATGATCTGCACGCCGGGTTTCCTTGATATTCATCCGCATTTTGATTCTGTACAGCAGCTCTACGAATATCAGAACGCTGGATTTACCACGGTGATCGGCGGCGGCTCCGGACCGAAAACCGTCGGCATTGAATGCCCGGGGGTTTTCAACCTTCAGCGCATGCTCGAAGCCATGGCCGATATGCCGCTCAATTATGGTAATTTCGGTAAAGGCAATGCCGCGACCAAGGGTTCGCTGGTCGAGCAAATTCTGGCCGGCGCAACTGGCCTCAAAATCCATGAGGATTGGTCCTCATCTCCGGCGGCGATCGAGACTACCATGGAGTTGGCAGACGAATATGATTTCCAGGTTCAGATTCACGCCGATACCCTGAACGAGACCGGCTACTACGAAGATACGGTCGCGGCAATCAATGGCCGAGTCATGCATATCTATCATTGTGAAGGCGCGGGCGGGGGCAATGCACCCGATATGATGAAGATTACTGGCGAACCTAACCTCTTGCCGAGTTCAACCAACCCGACCAACCCATTCTCGATCAACACCTACGACGAAGAAATTGATATGTTGATCACATGTCATAATCTTAACAAGAACGTCCCCACCGATATCGCCTTTATTCAGGGCCGTGCCCGGGCGGAAACTATGCGCGCCGAGGATGTTCTGCATGATCGTGGCGCGATCAGCATGATAGGCTCCGATAGCCAAGGCGTCGGCCGCGCGGCCGAGAGCGCACAGCGCTCGTTCCAACTCGCTGCGGTAAACAAGGTGCGATTCGGACCATTGCCGGAAGATGAGCCCGGCAACGACAATTTCCGCATCATGCGCTACCTCTCCAAAGTTACCATCAATCCGGCGATCTGTTTCGGTGTCGATAGCTATGTCGGTTCCATTACGCCGGGTAAGATCGCTGACCTAGTCTTTTGGCGGCCCGAATTCTTCATCGCCAAGCCCGAAGTCACGCTCAAAGGTGGCTTTATTTCACACGCCGTAATGGGCGACCCTTCGGGCTCCCTGATGACCGGTCAGCCCCTGAAATACAGGCCACAATACGGCTCCCTTGGCGCTAACCCTGCGCGCACCAGCCTATCCTTTGTGACCAAGGCGGCGATTGAGAATGGCCTTGAAGACCAATTGCGCACCCACCAAACTCTTGTGCCGGTAATGCGAACCAGAACGATCTCCAAGCGTGACATGGTCTATAATAGCTACATGCCGAATATTGAGATCGACCCAGAAACCTATAACGTCTATGTCGATGGCGAGAGAATCACGGTTCAACCGGCAAAAACCCTCCCACTCAGCCAGCTCTATTTTTTCCGCTGAGAGTGGTGGGCTGACGCATCGCAAACTGCATGAGCGTCATCAACGATGTGCTAGGAACGATCTCTGATTTCTCGGATCGTGTTCGACATCAAGACCCTCTCGTTCTTAATTCTGAAGAACGAGCAAGCCCGCATATGCATGGCCATACCGAAGGCGGGCGAGATCTTCGCATTTCAATGCCGCGCGGGACCGAGCTCAATGACGGCGATGTACTGGCGCTTGATGGCGACACTGCCGTTATCGTTCGAGCCGCGCCGGAGGCGTTGTTTGTAATTAGCCCAGGCGACGCTCTCGAGTGGGGCGTGGCAGGTTATCAACTCGGTAATTTGCACCGCCCGGTGCGATTCACCAAGGATAGCATGTTGACGCCCGCCGATCCCATGGTTGCCGACATGCTTGACCGGCTTGGTATTGCCTTTGATCGCAAAACAATGCCGTTTGTCGGCCGGCGCTATGGCTCCCATACGGGAGGTCATCACCATGAGCATTAAGCCTGCCGAGCGCCTGCTGTTTATGCTTCAGGTTTCTAACGCCTCATTCCCGACCGGCGCGTTCAACCATTCCTATGGCTTCGAAACTTGGATTGATAGTGAGCTGATCAACGATGGGTCCTCATTTGAGGTCGTCTGTCGAGATTGGCTTACATATAACCTGGCAAGCGCGGACGGCGCTGCAGTAGCCCATGCACACCGGGCCATGCAGGCGGGCGATATAGACGCACTTGTGGCGCTTGACGAATTGGTTGGAGCACTCAAACTAAGCCGTGAAGCACGTGAGGCTTCCGACAAGACTGGTCACGCCCTGCTCTCCGCCCTGCGCGATGTCTTTGAGCCGCAGAAGCTCAAGGTGTTTGAAAGTGCCATCAAGTCCGGTCGCTGTGCCGGCCATCAGGCGGTTATCTTCGGTGCGGCGGCAGGCGAGTTCGATCTACCAGAAAAAGACGCCGTACTTTCCTTTCTTCAAGCTGCCATCTCAAATCTGGCTGGCGTTGCATCACGAATTATTCCACTTGGTCAGGTCGAAACGCAGCGTATTATCCTGCATGCGTGGCCGCTTCTACAGCAAGCCACCCGGCAAGCTCGCAACACGGAGCTCGATGAAATGGGCTCTTCCATGACATCGATAGATATTGCCAGCATGAAACATGAGCGCCTACATACCCGCCTTTGCATGTCGTGATAGCATGAACTTAACAACAATAGATACGGAGCCTCATCATGCGTAAACCCGTTAGAATAGGTATCGGCGGTCCCGTCGGATCGGGCAAAACCGCGCTGCTCGTAGCCCTCTGCCGGACGATGGGCGAGCACCATTCCCTGGCGGCAATCACCAACGACATCTATACCAAGGAAGATGCGGAGTTCGTCATGAAGAGTGGCGCTATTGCGACTGACCGGGTCGCCGGAGTGGAAACCGGCGGTTGCCCGCATACAGCAATCCGTGAAGATGTGTCGATGAATGTCCACGCGATTGAAGAGATGGCGGCGGCACATGATGACCTTGAGATCATCTTCATCGAAAGCGGTGGCGACAATCTAGCCGCGACGTTTAGCCCCGAATTGGTCGATAGTCATATCTACGTTATCGATGTCGCCGAAGGCGATAAGATTCCGCGCAAGGGCGGCCCAGGCGTTACCAAGTCTCCGCTGCTCATAATCAACAAAATTGATCTCGCACCATATGTTGGTGCGGACCTCGGCGTCATGGACCGAGATTCCGCAAGAATGCGGGGCTCTAAACCTTATTATTTCACCGACATGCGCCATGGTGTCGGTCTCGATAAGGTCATCGCCTGGATTGAACAGGACGTTCTTCTGCTTGACCACTCACCTGCAAACTCAGAAAATTTGAATGCACGCGCCCGTACAGCCTGATCCTGATTGGATTGTAGGCAAACACGCCCTGATGAATGTCCATGCGCAGTTGCGCAATGGACGAACGGAGATCGAGCCGCATAGCTGGCGCATCCCGTTTCAGTGGCAGGGGTGCCATTATCAAGACCATGACGATCAGCCATTTATGCTGTTGCTCAACAGTGCAGGCGGATTTGTCGAGGGCGATGTTTCGCAATTCCACGCCACGTTGGAGGCTGGCACGCGGGCCCTCTTTACCACTACTGCCTCTACCAAATTTTACAAATGCCTCGAGCAACAGACGTCGCGGGAGATCGTCGATATTCTCGTTGGTCCGGATGCGTTGCTAGAATATTGCCCGGACGAAGCGATCCCCTTCGAGCGCAGCCGGGTAAAGCGTATCAACCGAATAACGATGGATAAAAGCTCGCGGATTTTTGCGACCGACATGATCTCTGCTGGGCGAATTCACTATGGCGATGGTGAAGCATTCAAATTTGACAGCTTGATGTCGGAGTTTGAAATTCGCATTGCCAACCGCACTATCGCGCTTGACCGTCTTTTAGCAACCACTCCTCAAGCAATTGCGGCACTTCCGCGGCTTTGGCACGGCGCATTTCATATGGCAACCGTGTTCGGCTATGCACCGGATTTACCGCGCACGATTGAAGACGAGGTCCACGCTTTGTGTAAAAATGTTGCGGAAACAGAGATCGGCGTAAGTCGCATCGGCGATCTGCTGATCGTGCGCATTCTGGCGAACGAGACCTGGCAGGCACATGAAGCCATGTATATGGCGTGGGAAGCACTTCGCCCGTCAATCGCAGGTAAACTCGCGCGGCCGATAAGCAAGTGCTGAGTTAAGTTCAGTTCCTTGTTCGGGCCAGCCTAATCAAAGCTGCCGGTGTTGTAGATTGATCCCACGTGACGGATATTTCACAAATTCGATTGCCTTACACAATACGCCCAGCGGATTTAACCGTACGACAGTCACGGACGCAATAATGCACCGTGCCATGAATGTTTGGTCACGGCGGTTTTAATATTCATCGGCTGATTATAAATTGTCCAACCGCTGTGCGGCCGAGGGCACCGGTTCCCTCGTGACGACAACGTGCAACCTGTTAAAATTTGTTTGCCTATATCATCCTGTTTGGCGATTCACTAATCAGCTCGCGCGTTCGCGGAGAGTCAATACCGCGCCCAATACTACGACGCCGAAAACAATATCGCGCCACGCAATCGGAATATTGCTGCCGGTGACAAGAGTTGCCACCGCCGTGAGCAGTAAGGCACCACCCAGAATTCCGACATAGTTCCCGCGCCCGCCGGTCGCCAAAGTACCGCCTACAAGAACAACAGCAATCGACGGAAGCAGGAATGGTAGGCCCATATTGAGAAATGAGACGGTGCTGAACCCAGTCATCATCACACCGGCCAAAGCTGAACAAAAGCCGCTCAAGGCGTAGACGCCAATGGTCGTACGGTTGACGCGCACGCCCGACAGCAGAGAGACGCGTGAGGAGTTGCCAAGGGCGAAGATACGTCGCCCGAACGTAGTTCGATGCAGGACAATAATTGCAACTGCCACGAATACAATCAGTAGCCAAACTGAAGGTGCGAATCCGAGAAACCGACCGGTGAACAGCCAGACCAGAACTGGCGGCGAGCGACCGGTAGGGATGCCGCCGGTATAGAGTAACCCGAGGCCCTGCATGACGCCGTTGGTTGCCAAGGTGACTACGATCGCCGGCATGCCGATCAGCACCACGCCAAGCCCGTTTACAATACCCACTCCGATACCGACGGCGAGCACTAGCGGGATGGCCCAATAGGCCGGACCGTCCATGCCGTTCGACAATGCCGCCAGCATGACGCCGGTAAAGGCCATGGTGTGCGGAACTGAAAGATCGAGCCCGCCTGTCATTACTACCGCGCCCTGTCCCAGCCCAAGTACGGCAAAAAATAAAGCCAACGTAAACAGCGAGTTGAAATAATGCGTGCTCCAGCCTGAGCCGCCGATCAACACGAGTACCAGAACGTAGGCGACCACAAGGAGCACCCAGGCTGGAACAATCAGGCGCAGTGTCTCCCAATTTTTCACGCGCCATTGATTGATCGCCGAGCCGGTCAGCTCGTCGCTCACGCGCGGCTTCCAGGTAGTTCGCAATTTGCCGCGCTGGGCTTCGGGGCGATCGAGAAACTGCGGTAGTGAGCGATTACCAAGACCCGTGAGGTTGAGCTTAAAAATTCGAAGGTGTCCAGAGAGCGGAGAATCCTTGCCTAGCGTTGCGCCGGCCACTGCCAGCAGCAGAATGACGCCCTCCACAATAGGCGTGTAATGGGAAGAAATATTCAGTACCAACATCACGTTGGAGATCAGCATCAGAGTCAGAGCGGCGAACACGGTGCCGACACAACCTCCTTGGCCGCCGCCGATGCGCGTGCCGCCGAGGATGGTCGCGGAGAAGATCAGCAACAATAAGCCGCTGCCGACCAACGGGTCGCCGGACAAGGTTTGTGCGCTCAGGAACACCCCGCCGGCGCCGTAAAATCCCCCCGCCAAGACATAACCAAAAAATTTTGTCCGCGTGACGGAGATACCATTTGAGAATGCGGCATCCTCGTTGCTACCGACAGCATATAGCGCAGTGCCAAAACGTGATCGCTTAATTAGCGCCCAGACAAGCAACGCGATGAGTAGGACCACGAGTGACGCTGGCAAGACCTCGTATATTACGTCCCCGGTTAGGGTCTGAGTGATGCCGTAGGGAACCATACCGCCGGGGTCGGGCATGATCAGGAGATTGAGGCCGAGGATGATGAACATCGTGGCCAAGGTCACCACCACCGGCTGGAGACGCATGAAAGCGATGAAGAAACCATTGAAGGCACCGACGGCAGCGCCCATACCAATACCCGCTATGCACATAAGGATCTGGCTGTGGGCCGTATCGCGGGTGTACAGCGCAATCATCACATTCACCAGAGATAGCGTTGCACCGCAGGATAAATCGAAGCCTCGAATTAGGAACACGATAGTCTGCCCCATGGCGGCGAGCGCGAGCGGCCCGGCATTGGCAAACAGGAAGCTGATTTCGAAATAGCTGACCGGACCCGGCGAGATAAAGTCGAGATAAACGAAAATTGCGATGAATGCGCCGACGGCGACGAACAAGCGTTGTTGGCGTGCCAGACCCCGACGCCAGCTTACCGGCACGGAGGAAAGGACGGAGTTGCTGCTCACTGGTTGCTCGTTGCTGGGGTGGGGGAGGATTCCGCTGCCTTCGGTTCCGCCTCCTGGCTACCCAGTGCATAGGTCATGATGTTTTCCTCAGAAAGTTGATCGCCGAGGAGTTCCTTGACCATGCGACCACGGTACATCACCAAAACCCGGTCGCAAACATTCACCAGCTCGGGAATTTCCGTCGAATAGAACAAGATGGCATTGCCCTCTTTCGCCAATTCGCGAATGAGAACGTAAATTTCATGCTTGGTCCCGATATCGACGCCACGGGTGGGATCGAACATCAGCAGCACCTTGCTGCGTGCTAGTAACCATTTGGCGATAGCAATTTTTTGCTGATTTCCGCCACTAAATGATGAAACGCTTTTGTAAAGCGCGCGCGGATGAACGTTTAGACGCTCAAGCACCTCGTCCACGGCAGCAGCTTCCGCTTCTCTGATGATCCAGCCAAATTGGGCAAGCCTCTCGATGACCGGGATGGAAACATTACCAGCACCCGGAAGGGTAAGAAAAAGGCCCTCCGATTTGCGATCCTCCGGCACCAGGCTGATGCCGATCCCCGCGCGCACTGCATCAGCCGGCGTGGCCAAGGTGACCGCCTTGCCAGCTAGTTCCACACGGCCCTCACGCAGCCCCGTGATGCCGAACAGGGCCTCGAACAATTCTAACTGTCCCATGCCTTGCAGCGCGCCGATGCCGAGCACCTCTCCAGGCCATAATTGTAACGACACGTCCTGCAATTGCTGGCCGGTCGAGAGGGCTTTTCCGGCAAGGGCGGGCGCCGGCACATCGTACTGCCGGAAATCCTCTTTTTCGGGGTATATAGCGCCGAGCGAGCGTCCAATCACCAAGCGCACCACCTCAGCATCCGATACCTCGTTAACCTTAAATGACCCGGCATGTTGGCCATTACGCAAAACTGTGAGGCCGCTGCAAAAGCGTCGTACCTCTGCCATGCGGTGAGTAATAAAGACCAAAGTGACGCCATCGCCGCTCAAATCTTTGATCAATCGGCCGAGCCAATCGACGTCGGAAACTGAAAGCGTCGACGTCGGTTCATCGAGGAGGAGGACGCGCGGCTTTCTCGATACCGCCTTGGCAATTTCAATTTTTTGCCGCGTCGAAAGGTCAAGTTCGCTGACCAGGGCGCCGGGATCAATGTTCTCCAAATTCAGATCGGCAAAGTTCTGGGCTACCAATTGCTGGCTTTTGCGGCGGTCAACTTGGCCCAGGATTGGCGCCGGTTCGTACGGTAGCAGCATGTTCTGGGTGACTGTCAGGTCGTCGACGAGTGTCATTTCCTGAAACGCCGTATGAATACCGAAGCGGTGCGCCCGCGCCGGACGGCCGAGTGCCACGCTCTCACCGAACAGACTTACGCTGCCCGAATCCTGACGGATCAGGCCGCTCAGAATTTTCACGAGAGTAGATTTTCCCGCGCCGTTTTCACCAATTAAGGCGCGGACTTCGCCCGGGGCGACCGAAAACGAAACATCGTCCAGCGCTACCGTCGCGTCAAAACGCTTGGAGAGCCTCTCAACTTCGATCGCGGGCTGCGTTTCGTTCATGTGTTTGGCACACGCGACGACGCTGGCGGACGGCCAATCTCCAGGCCGGCCGCCAGCATCTTCTATCGCGTGGTGAGCCTATTAGTAGTCGTCCGGCACACCGTGCAGAGCTGCCTTGAACCCCATTTCTGGCACCTGCGGCGACCAGAAATCGATCGCGTAATCAGGTGGCACCGAGCCGGGACGAATTGTGTTGCAGCCGGCGGCAAATTCCGCTGCCGCGCCGGTCTCGCACAGCGCAACATTGTCCTCTGTCACCTCGACGCCGGTGTAATAAATTAAGTGATCTACATCCTCGCCGTCGAGCACTTGCATGGCGACGCGGAAGGTGTATCCCACCGCCCAAAGGCCAGAGCCGATAGACTGGCCCGATTTGCCGAGCGCTCCTTCGATACCGGAGGATGTAGGCAGCATTTGCAGGCGGTTGCCGTTGGCCGATTCCCCGGCGCAGGGAATAATCGGGTTATCGGGCCACCAGCCATCCTCAACCTGCATCTGCGAAACCGTGTAGCAGCCGGTTTGCACGACGATGCCGTCTATCTCGTCCCACCCATGGGTCGCGAGCAACTGGCGCATCTCAAGGCGCGCCTGGGAATGGCTCCAGAAGCCTACCAATTCGGCGAGCAAGTTTACGTCCGGGTTGCGGGCGATTTCCTCTTTAACGCCCTGATGATGCTCTTCGCTGTAGGACACACCGGGGACGCCGGTAATGGCGACGATATTGCCTTTGCCACCCATCTTGTCGACGACATATTTGGTGCGGTAGGCGCCGAGCTTGACGCCGTCGATTTTGACCACATAAGCGCAAGGTTCGGTGACGCCGTTGATCACTACAACCGTTACACCTTTTTTACAGGCATTCTTGATGACACCGTTGAGCGCAGTCGGCGAGATTGGGAAGGCTAGGATGGCGTCAGCGCCAGCCTGGATCATGGCGTTCATCTGTTGAATTTGGCGCGCAGCATTGGCGCCAGCGGCTTGTACGCGAAGCTCAACTCGGTCCCGATATTCCGGCAACAAAGCCATAGCGGTGATAAGGTTTTTGGCCTCGGTCTGCCACGCATTACCGACATAGCTCATGCTGTAATAGACTAAAAGCTTGCCGTCTGCGGTTTTCGCAGATGCCGATTTGGGCGTTACGCCCCACGCGATCGCTACACCAAGAATAGTGAGCAAGGCGAACCGCGCGAGTAATCTAGTCGAAGTTGGTCTCATGGCTTTGATCTCCCTCGTTGCGCTGTGTCCCCGGCTGATTAGATGTGGCCGGAACTTGTTGACCTTAAGAATGATTTTGGCGCGTGTCATCAATACAAGTCAATCGATTGCTCGCACGAAAATGGAGCAAATTGGGGACATTTCGACAATCGTAATGTGATCATTAGCGGCTCTCGTTAGCGACCGCTGACCGCGAGGGTGAGAAAACGGGGAGAATTAGTTTGTCCAAAGATGTTCACCGGAAAAAACTCCAAAAAGTACGGCAGTTCGATCCTTCGAGTTCGAAATTGCAACGCATTTTAGATTTGCCCCGCCCATTGATTTTAGGATTGCGCTCTACTCTTCACTGAGTTTCATGGCCAGCCACTCTCGCTGCAAACTTCACCCAGGCGCTGGCTACGCCTCTTGCGCGGCGATTGTTTCCATCTCGATTAGCCAATCAGGATGAGCCAGGCCTGCGACGATGAACAGCGTTGAAGCGGCCGGGTGATCGCCGAGATAGGAATCGCGAATCTCCCGCATCATGGTGAGATGGGCACGGTCCATCAGCAACGTATTCACCTTGACGATGTCGGTCACGCCCATGCCGGCCTCTTCCAGGACGGCTAAGGTGTTCTGCCAGACGCGATGGATCTGCGCCTCGATACCTTCGGCGATGGTGCCGTCCGCATTGGTACCGACTTGGCCTGAGACATGCAGCCAGCGCGCATTGGGCCCGGCTTCTGCGCCATGGCTGTAGCACGAAGCGGGCGCTGCGATGGAAGTGGGTGTATGCAGTTTAATCATGTTGTCCTCTATTTCCTCCAGTTGAGTTCTCTATGTGCCAAGGTGGGAAAACTTTGGCATAATTTCATGCGCCAGCCGCTTTTTGGATTCGCGCCAACCCACCATATCGTCTAGATGGTCGTATGAAATGACGAGCAACTGGCCGAAACCTCCCGAAGATTCGACTATGTCTGCGATCTTGCGCTCGACCCTGGCCGGGCTACCGATACACATATTATGCTCCATCATATATTCGAGCGTGACGTCCGAATCCGCTACGTCCGGGTGATGTTTGCAGGTATCTAGCATGCCGATGCGCTTTAGGACCGGTAGCCAGAACTTACGGTATTGGTCACCAATCTGTCCGTTCAACACCTTATTGCGCGCCTCGGCATCGGTGTCGGCGACGTATACATCGCGGCCGATGCGCCAAATATCGCGCTCCGCCTCTTGCTCAACATCGGCCGCGCCTTTCTCGACTGACTGCCAATGACCGCATAGATAATTGTTGCCGAAACTGAGGCTGAGCGGGATGTAGCTGTTACGTCCGGCGAGCTCCAATGTTGGTGAACCGGCGCTGAAACCGGCGATCGCCAGTTGCGGGTGGGGTTTGGTAAATGGCTTGATGTGGAATTTGTAGAGGTCTTCAGGATCGTCCGCCGGGCGTTTACCGCGCCAAAATTTACCTTCGTATTCGAATTCGCAGTCACTTTTCCAAAGGCGGATCATGATCTCAAGCGATTCTTCCGTCATCTCGCGATTTTCGCCGCTGAAGCCGTCGATATTGAAGAGCTCCCAATCGGTCGGAATCGAGCCCGAGCCGATACCGATGTAACAACGTCCTTTTGAGATGTGGTCAAGCCAGGCGATGCGGTGCGCGAGTTCTGCCGGATGGTGATAGGGCAGCATATAGCCACCTGGCGAGACGCGGATATTTTTGGTTCTGAGCAGCGCCTGGGCGACTAGCAGGTCGGGCGCTGGATTGGGCTCGCGTGGCACAGTATAATGGCACCCTACCCAGGCTTCCTCGAAGCCTATCTGATCGTAAAATTCGATGGTGTCGAGGTTGTGGTAATGCCCCTCCGCGAAATCCCGCTCCGGCGGGTGATTAGGCATTAAGAAAGCGCCGACTTTCATAGGACTCATCTCCCGGGATTGGTAATTTTCATTATCTTTGCCAGCGTTCCAAACAGCTAGCCAGGAATTTATGGAAATGGTCACCTGCCTGAAATCGTGGTGCCGCCTGCAAGACTCGAACTTGCGACCCCCGCATTACGAATGCGATGCTCTACCAACTGAGCTAAGGCGGCGCCACGGGGCTCACGCTACCTACGCCGCTTGAGGACGTCAATTCTGCGCTCAGGTGGTTTCGGTGGCCTATCCGTTCTTGGCTGTTACCGGAGCATTGACGGAGTTTTCGGCCGGGGTGGCTGAGCCCGTCTCCTCAGCAGGAACGGGCGACGCACTGGATTCCAATGATGCAGGTCGGGTCGCCGGCTGGCGCCATTCCATGCGGTCGAGGGCGCCGCAAGAAGCGCAAGCGAGCGACCAATCGCTGCCCGGCATGCCGCAGTCGGTGCACACCCAGAGCGGATCTGGGCGCGCCTCGCTCGCCGCTATCAGCCAGCGACGAGCGGCCTCCTTGTCGTCATTTTCGGCTTCCTCCAAAAGTGCCAACCGGCGGTACACGCCAGCGCTTGGGCGCACATCGAGAACTGCCTGCAGATGGCTGCGTGCCGAGCCCCAGAGTTTCGCTTCGAGCGCGCCTGAGGCAAGCAACAGATGGCTCTCGGGATGTCCGGGATTGCGCCCAGCTAATTTTTCAAGATTTTTGGCCCGCGCTAGAGTATCGTCGCCGCTGTGAATTTCGTTGAAATATTGCGCCAGTGTCGGATGTGGTGTGTTTGACCAGGCTTGGGAGATCATGCGCTCGGCTTGCGAGCGTCGTCCGAGCGCCAGGCACTGGCCGGCTATGAAGATGATCGCCGGAATAAACTGTGGCGCGGCAGCAGAGGCGCGTTCCGCCAGTTTGGCCGCCTCTCGCCCATCGCCGGCATTGCGCGCCGCACGCGCCTGTTCGAGCAGCAGGCCTGCTTCGCGGCGCTGCCCGGCCTCGGCTTCTAATGCTCTTTGGCGGAGCGCCACGCGCAACGTGCCGAGCGCGTCCGACCAGCGCCCGGCATGGCTTTGCAATTCTAACAGCGTGGTCAGCACCCATGGGGTATGTGGGCGCAGCGCGAACGCGCGTTCGGCAAGAGACAGCGCAGCTTGATTGTTGCCCGCCTTGTTAGCCTGTACCAGTAGTCCTCGTAGGCCGAGAAACTCGGTTTCAGGCTGTCCCAGCATGGCTTCGAAATAGGCTTTGGCGAGATCGTCCTCGCCATCCAATTGCGCCGCCTGGGCTGACAGCAGTAGAGTGAGCGGTGGCTCACCAAGGAACAGATTGGCGCGCCGTGCGAGCCGCCGGGCGCCACGTGGATCGCCCGCGGCGGCTGATACAAGGCCTTGTGTCAAGGCGAGATAGCCGCGCCGCTGACGACGTAGGTGGCGCGCCCGGGCAATAGCTCGAGGCCCTACCCAGAGCCAGCGGGCGAGCTGGAACAGAAACGCACCGGACGCGGCGAATATTGCCGCTACTGCTGCCAGCGCCGCGGGCGATGTTTCGAGCAGCCAATCGCCCCACGAAATAGCGACCCGCCCCGGTTCATCGGCAATCCAGACGGCAATCGCTGAGAGCGCGGCGACAACCAGGAAAAAGATAACCACACGGGTCATTCGCTGTCATGCTCCTCCGCCGTCCAGTGTGCCGCCACGCGAGCCGAGAGTTCCGCGTCCAGCACGCTGAGTGCGCGCTCGACAGCAAGCCGGGCGCGGGCGCCATGCAACCATTCCTCTGCACCACTGCGCGCCTTTATTGGCAAGGCCTCGGTAAGCGCAATGGCGCCCGCGAGGTCGCCACTGGTGAGGGCATGATGGAGCGCGTTCAAGCGGCCTTCCAGGCTGTCGGCAGCGATATCACCGCCCACCCGGCGCACGGTCACGATGCGGCGTAGACGGCCTATGGTGGCGTCCACCCAGTCCTGGTCCTCGGCCTCGGCGTCGGCATGAATTACAGCGAGCGCGACATCGTCGAAAGCTGCGGCGAGCTGAGAAGATGTTGGCGTGCCACTCAGAGCATGCGTCGATAATTCCCGGATCGCCCCTTCAACGGTAAAACTGCTGGCCTTGTCGGCTTCGTTGGCGGTGCGGAAGGCTTCGACTTCGCGCGCGAACGGCGCGGCCAGGGCGGCGGCGCGCGATAGTCTGGAAAACGACAAGACTAACACCATCTTGCGTGCGCTCCCGGCTTCGCGTCCACCGATCGTCTCATATAGCCTGCGCAGCAGAGTAATCTGCTCGGCTAGTTCCGCTTGCCCGCTGCGCAGTGAATCGATGTTAGCACCGGTGTTGTTGGCATTGAGCGTGCTCAGCGATTTTTCTATGGCAACGAGGCGCTCAAGAGTGCGGAAATCCGTGTTCGCGCTAGCTGGGTTTGATGCGGTGTTTGCGGTTGTGGAATTTTCTGCGGCAGCGGGGGGCGCTACGCGCAGGCGCCGTTCCATCTCTTCCAGGCGCGCCATGGTCTCATGGATCGACGTAAGATCGGGCGATGGCGTGGGGGCGGCGTCGCGCTCGGCGAGTGCGCGCTGCAACGCCGCAACTTGTACTGAGAGCGCAATAATTTCGGGGGATGGCTCGGGCGGTGCGGCAGGGGTTTCCGGCACTGCTGGCGGCGGCTCAGCTTTTACCACTAGAGCCGGCACGGTCTCGGGCGTTTGCGCAATGCTGGTGCTCTCCTCCGTTGCCGGCACCGTATGATTTTCCGGGGCAGAGGTCTGCAAACTATCTTGGATGCTGGGCCAGGCCACATAAACGCCGACACCGATGAGTGCCAGCAAAACCGCAAGCGCGGCGAGCGGCAGACGGCGGTGGGATTCGCCAAAGCGCCGAGTTTCGCCCTGTGCGTCACCTTCCGTAGGTTTTTTGATGCCGTCCTCTGCAGGCGGCTTTTTTTTATGAGCCATGTTCGGACACGTCAATCTCTCGCGCTACTTCATCGAGCAGTGCCGCCTTCTCAGGCTCGCGCGCAATACGCACTCGGCGCCATGTCACACCGGACGCCGCCTCTGCCACCGCAGCGCTTAGACAGATTGCGGTCACTTGCGCGAGCGCCGAATCCACGGCCGCCGCACACGACAGTTTAGCAAACGCGCGGGCACTGCGGGGAGAGAAAAACAGAGCCATGTCGATTTTGCTATCTGCCAGTGCGTGCTGCGCTTCGGGCGATAACTGGGCACGCACGCGTGCCTCATATATTCGCTCGCGTTGAACGTAGAAGCCGTGGCTTTTAAGCATGGCTGCGAGATCGCCGGCCACCTCTGTACCCGCCACATGCAACAGCGGTCCGCGCGGAGGGTC
>CAYPSQ010000001.1:123918-183662 GCA_964413115.1 uncultured Rhizobiaceae bacterium
GAATCTGGACGGGGGCGGGTGAGCAGAGCCAAGGGTCGCATGAACTACGTCAATCGGTAAAAAAATTTGTGCCGCCCTTAGCGCGCAATTCCGCACCGGCATCAATTCCCATGGCGATACCATCCGCTACTCGACCTTCGCGCTCAGCACGGTGAATCGTCTTACCGTCGGGCCGTGCGATCAAGGCACGGAGATAGAGACGCTCGCCTGTGGTGATTTCTGCTAGCGCTGCGATAGGGGTTCGGCAAGAGCCGTCGAGCGCTGCCAGCAAGGCACGCTCGGCTCCGACGCGTTGGGCGCTTTCGCTGTCATTGAGCGCCGCGAGATAGGTCAGGATGCGGCCATTATTGGCGCGGCATTCGACGCCGATGGCACCCTGCGCGACGGCGGGTAACATCTCCTCGGGTGGCAAAACGGCGGCAATATGCTCGGCGCAATCGAGGCGCTTTAAACCCGCCACCGCCAGTAGCGTTGCGTCTATTTTGCCTTCCGCCACCTTACGCAACCGGGTTGCAACATTGCCGCGCAGCAAGGTGATCTCGAGATCAGGCCGGAGATATAGCAATTGCGCGCGCCTGCGTAGCGATGCTGTGCCGACGCGCCCGCCTTGGGGTAGGTCTGAGAGACTAGACAGAGCGTTACCGATGAGGGCATCTCGTGGGTCCTCTCGTGGCAGAATACAGGTGATCTCCAGGCCACCGGGTAGCCGGGTTGGTACGTCCTTCATCGAGTGCACCGCTATATCGATGGCGCCCGCGCTGAGCGCCTCATCAATCTCCTTGGTGAAGAGCCCTTTCCCGCCGATATCTGCAAGCGGGCGGTGGAGAAATTTGTCGCCGCTGGTTTTGATGATATGCATCTCAATGGCGCCCGCTTCCGCCAGTTCGCCGTGTGCGGCGGACAGTCGAGCGCGCACATCGTTCGCCTGAGCGACGGCGAGCGGGCTTCCTCTAGTGCCGATTTTGAGCGGCCAGCCTATTGTCACGCTAAAGGACTCCCTTCCATGTCTTTTGCCTTCATACACGGGAGGCGGGGAGAAAGGCAATTTGGGGCTGGACCGCGGGGTCGTAGGGGAAGCACTATGGGCGCCGCCGGTGCGACGCAATAAGATAGAGGGAATAGGACATGGATCAAAATTACAACGATATTTCAAGCGCGCTTTTGACCTATTTAGACGGCCTGTACGAGGGCGATACGGAAAAGCTTGGCAGTGTTTTTCATCCCGTGTGCCATCTATTTTCCAATTCCGGTGGCGAGTTTCTCGATTGGTCACGTGATAAGTGGTTCAACGTCGTGAATGGGCGCCCTTCGCCGAAGAGCCAGGGACTGTCGCGCCATGATCGCATTATCTCAATCGATATGTCTGACGGGACCACAGCAATTGCCAAGCTCAACTGCGCTGTCCCACCACGTTATTTCACGGACTATTTGACCCTTCTGAAGCTTGATGGGCGGTGGCAGATCGTCTCCAAATCATTCCGTAGCGAGACCCACGAATAGAGTGTGAACCCGGTCCAAGGCTTAATCCATGCTGGTCCTCGGTATCGAGACAAGTTGTGACGAGACGGCTGCGGCGCTGGTCACAGATAAGCGCGAGATTTGCGCTAATGTGGTGCTTTCGCAGCTCGACGAGCACGCGCCCTATGGTGGTATCGTGCCGGAGATCGCGGCGCGCAGCCATATTGAGCATCTTGATGGCGTGATCGCCCGCGCCATGAAGGAGGCTGGTGCCGATTTCACTGATCTTGACGGCGTTGCGGCGACCGCCGGCCCAGGTCTGATAGGCGCGGTCATGGTTGGATTGATGACCGGCAAGGCAGTGGCGGCCGTGCATGGAGTGCCGCTGGCTGCCGTCAATCATCTTGAAGGCCACGCATTAAGCGCCCGATTGAGCGATGCGGAGTTGCGGTTCCCCTATCTATTGCTGCTGGTCTCCGGCGGTCATTGCCAATTTTTAACGGTCAAGGGTGTAGGGCGCTACCAGCGCCTTGGCACCACAATTGACGATGCAGCCGGCGAAGCATTTGATAAGGCGGCCAAGCTGCTTGGCCTGGGCTATCCTGGTGGGCCGGCGATCGAACGTGCTGCGCAGGGTAGCGATGGCGCTCGCTATGACCTCCCGCGCCCCCTAAAGGGCCGCAAAGGTTGTGATTTCTCTTTCTCCGGCCTGAAGACTGCGTTATTGCACAAAGTGCGTGCCCTGGAGAATGGTCTTGATGATGTCATCCGCGCTGATCTTGCAGCCTCGTTTCAACAAGCGGTGGCTGATGTGGTGATCGATCGTGGGCAGAACGCCATCCGCCAATTCCAAGCGCTGCACCCTGACGGGTGTTCCCTCGTGGCGGCCGGCGGCGTGGCAGCGAACAGCATGCTACGCGCGCGTCTCAAAAATTTGGCGGCGGAAAACGGCCTCACCCTCGCGGTACCGCCGCTTACTCTCTGCACCGACAATGCGGCGATGATCGCTTGGGCTGGTATCGAGCGTCTCGGTCTTGGGCTTGAGGATAATCTTAATGCTGTGCCACGGGCCCGTTGGCCGCTCGACGGTGATGCCTTGCCACCGCCCGGTGTAGGCAAATCAGGAAAACTTGGTCCGAAGGCCTAACGGACGTCAAAATCTTTGAAAAGCAGGCAGCTTTGTTGATCTAGATCAAATTTGTTTTCTGCGTTCCTACTACGATCCGCGGCATGCAAATGTTGCGTGGGTCCAGATGGAATGGTTCGTAGGAATTCGGACTAATTTCTCTCGAATCATTTCAAAACCACCTGTTGCAGGCTCATTCGCTGGCGTCGACTAGATGGACTAGGGATTCTTTTCGAGAATTTTTTGTGAACGCTCGAATGGGACCGCAGTGGACGCTCTGTCATCAATGGAGAAATTTGCAGCAGCTGCTAATGATGCCGCGAAGCCGGCATGGTCGTGGCCAAGGCGGTGAAAATAACTTTATTGTAATAAGTTAGCGCGAGCGGTAGGCGGTTTTATTTGCGCTCGGCTGAAGAGACGATAACGCAGACAAAGCGGATCGGCGTTTCGATGAGATTTGCCGGACCATGGGCCGCCTCGGCGTCAAAAAACAGCGAATCGCCTGGGTTCATCGCGTAGGTTGCGCCACTATGGTGATAGTCCATGCGGCCTTCCAGTATGTAGAGAAACTCGGTGCCCGGATGTTCGAAGTCAGGAAACACTTCTGATTTGTCGGTCAGCGTGATGACGAAAGGTTCCATAGTGATTTCGTCGCCAAGCGAATGGCCGAGCACGCGGTATTCATGACCGGCACGTGTACCGCGCCGCTGTATTTTGAGGCCGCCGCCGGCGGGCACAAACGTTGCGTCCCGGCGCTCCTCGAATCGACGCATCAGCGCGGTGACCGATACGTTGAGTGCCGAAGCGAGCGATTGCAGTGTCGCTAGAGAGGGCGATGTCAGGCCATTCTCGATCTTTGACAACATGCCGGAAGAAAGGCTCGCCAACTCGGCGAGCTCCGTCACAGTCATGCTGTGCTTTTGGCGCAGTTGCCGAACTTCGCGCCCAATACACAGCTCTAGCCGGTTGACGCGTTTGCCGCGTTCCACCGGCGACGCGAACTCGGCAATCTTATCGCCTTGCTCCTCAAACATGCCGGTATCCCCATTCTCAGTCACAAGTATCGCGATGACTGACCCACATTAACCTATACTGCCGATTTGTACTGCCGATTTGCTCACTGGAGCAGATAATTTCAGATAATATTCAGCGATTTTATTTCCTGCAAAGAATATTACATTCCTTAAATTAGAGAGACAGTATAGAGGAGCATGCATTCACGCGCAGAATCGTCGGTTTGTTCCGAGAAATCCGAGGTAGCAGAACTCGCTCGGCCAATTACTGACACGCGTGATGGTGGAATTGACGGAGCGCTGCTTGGTCAAAGTACCGGCTTTGCCGGAACCGACTGGATTCCCGGAAAATAACGGTTATTGTGGGCGCACGGACGCGGGCAGCACCCGTATTCGCTCGGTAAGAACTCAATTTGTCCACAAGCTAGAAAAACAGGGTGACGACATGGCGACAGACCTGGCGAAGATCGCCAAGGAGCGGAAGCTCGAATATTTTCTGATCAGTTTTGTTGATTATTTTGGCGTCCTGCGCGCCAAGTTGGTGCCGGCATCGGCGATCGCCGGCATGCAAAAGAACGGTGCAGGTTTTGCCGCATTCGCGGCTTGGCTCGACAGCACGCCCGCCGATCCGGATATGCTGGTGATTCCCGATGCCGATAGCTTGGTCATTCTGCCGTGGAAGCCGGAGGTCGGTTGGCTCGCTGGCGATTGCTGGATGGATGGGGCCGAGATGACCGATACGCCGCGCGTCATGCTCAAGAACCAGCTAAACAAAGCGACGAAACTTGGCTATCGTATGAAAACCGGGGTTGAAGCAGAATTTTTTCTCCTCACACCCGATGGCGGCGATCTATCCGATCCGCTCGATACACAGGGCAAGCCCTGCTATGACCAGTCCGCTCTGATGCGGCGTTATGACGTCATCACTGAAATCTGTGACAGCATGACGGCGCTCGGCTGGGGGCCCTACCAGAACGATCATGAGGACGCCAACGGCCAGTTTGAGATGAACTGGGATTATGATGACGCCCTCAAGACCGCCGATCGCCACGTCTTCTTTAAATTCATGACCCGCACCATCGCAGAGAGTCATGGTGTGCGCGCAACGTTCATGCCAAAGCCCTTCGCCAGTCTGACCGGCAATGGCTGCCACGCGCATGTCTCGCTATGGGATAAGACGGGGCGTAAAAATCTGTTTTATGACCCCAAGGGTGAACTGGGTCTGTCCGGCCTAGCTTATAATTTTCTTGCCGGGGTTCTGCAAAACGCTGCGGCCATGTGTTCGGTTTGGAATCCGAGCGTCAACAGCTACAAGCGCATCAACGCACCGGTTACCTCGTCCGGCGCCACCTGGTCACCCAACTCCATCGCTTATGGCGGCAACAACCGCTCGACCATGGTGCGCATCCCTGATGCCGGACGCATCGAACTGCGCCTGATGGACGGCGCCGCTAATCCCTATTTGTTGCAGGCCGGTATCCTGGTTGCCGGCCTCGACGGGATCAACAACAAACGTGACCCTGGAAAGCGAATCGATTTTAATCTCTATACTGAAGGCCATAAGGTTCGGGGTTTGCGCAAGCTACCGCTCAACCTGCTCGACGCCGTTCGCCTGACCGACAAAGACAAGAATCTACGCAACGGCTTCGGCGATTCTTTTATCGACAGCTATGTGAGGCTGAAAAATAGACAGTGGGACGATTATGCCGGCTCGCTTTCGCAATGGGAGCGCGATAATACACTCGATTGCTAGCGGTTCGACGCTTTGATGGGTGGACAAAATTAGCCGAGCTTGGCTCCGTCGAACCTGTCGTTTGTTTTGATGCCAGTGCAGAGATTGACGCCGAACAGGTTTACAGAATTGGCAGCATTTTCGGCTCAGATCTTGCCGGCGAGGCGCACTTCCTCAGGACGCGAGATACGGGGGATATTTACCCACGTGTATGCCATCTCTGTACCGTCGGGGCGTTGATTTCTGCGAGAAAGGATTGCCCATGATCAAGTGGCAACAGGCCAAGATGACTAGCCAGGGTTTGGCCGATATCGGCAAAGCTGTTGCGCGTTCCAAGCGCCGTCGGAAGAACACCTGGTCCAAACGCGAGCACGGGGACGTTTTCGCGCGTATGATCGCTGCCAGTCCATGTCGGATCGCAGCCATGGTCCGCAGTGATCACCGCCAGGTCGCCCGGACGCAGCAAGGCCTCGAAATCGGGTAGTGCTAGGTCGAAGGCTTCAAGTGCCCTGGCGTAGCCTTCAATATCGCGGCGATGACCGTAGAGCGTGTCAAAATCGACGAAATTTGTCAGCGCAAGCAGCGAATTTTGAGTGCCGCTGGCGATCTCTAGGGTTTTTTGCCAAAGCTCTGCATTTCCGTTGGCCTTGACGATTCGGCCGGTGCCATGATGGGCGAAGATGTCACCGATCTTGCCTATTGAAACCACCGCGCCGCCGGCGTCAGTGAAGCGGTCGAGGAGGGTGGGCGCAGGCGGTGGTAGGGAATAATCGCGCCGGTTACCGGTGCGCGTGAACCGCCCCGACGATCCCACGAACGGCCGGGCGATGACACGCCCGACATTATAGTCATCTAGTAATTCGCGGGCGATGAAGCACGTCTCTAGAAGCCGCTCGAGGCCGAAACTCTCCTCATGAGCGGCTATCTGAAATACGGAATCGGCGGACGTATAGACGATGGGTTTGCCGCTCGCCATATGCAAATTCCCCAACTCAGCGACGATTTCCGTGCCCGAGGCATGGCAATTTCCGATCAAACCTGGAAGGCTGGCGCGGTCGATCAAGGCCTCGATCAGGTCAACAGGGAAGCAGGGTATTTTACGCGGAAAATAACCCCATTTGGTCATCACCGGCACACCCGCCATTTCCCAATGGCCGCTCGGTGTGTCTTTGCCGACACTGTTTTCTCGCGCCGCTCCATGGGCGGCTAGGATCGAACTGCTCACCGCTAGGTTAGGCAGCGGTTTGCCGCTGCTTTCCTGTGCTGCCGCGCCGAGGCCAAGGCGCATCAGATTTGGTATGTCTAACGCCCGCGTCTCGGCAATATGGCGCAGCGTATCAGCGCCGCTATCGCCGAACGCTTCGGCGTCCACGGCCCCGCCCAGTCCCAGCGAATCCATTACCAGAACGAAGGCGCGGCTCATGGCTTGGGGGCTCTACGCACCGGGTGGCCCAACGCGTTGGCGCACTGTTGGTGCTGGCGGAGCCGCTTGGTCGCCGATGGTGACGGCGGCGCGAATGGTTGTGCCGGCGCGCTCTGCGTCCGCTTCACTCGTGGCATGGATGACACAAAATGGGCGGTCCGGCCCGACGCTCTCACCGATGGCGGCAACTTCCGAAAGTCCTACCGCGTAGTTGATGCTGTCTTCTACTCGCCGCCGTCCGCCACCAAGATCGATGATGGCAAGACCAAGCGCGCGCGCATCCACCGCAGTAACGATCCCGGGCCGTTCTGGTATAAGACCCTGCTGGACCGCTGCGGCAGGAAGGTGTTTTGCCGCTTGTTGCAGAATGTCGGCTGGGCCCCCTAACCCGGCTACCATGCGGGCAAAATGATCCGCCGCCTCGCCCGAGGCTAAGGCGTGTTTAGCCCTTGCGCGACCTTCTTCGGCAGTCCCATTCAAGCCTCCGATGGCGAGCACCTCACCGGCGAGAGATAAGGTGACTTCGAGCAGGCGCTCGTCGCACGCGGTGTTGCTCAGATGATCAATGGCTTCCTTAACTTCCAGAGCGTTGCCTGCGCTGCGCCCGAGACATTGGTTCATGTCGGTAAGCAATGCAGCGCAAGGAAGGCCGGCGCTGTTGGCAACGGAAACGATACTTTCGGCCAATGTCAGTGCATCGTCGAATTCAGTGGCGAATGCGCCGGTGCCGTACTTTACATCCATCACCAGACCGTCCAGGCCGGCAGCGAGTTTCTTGGAAAGAATAGACGCAGTAATCAGGGAGAGCGTTTCGACAGTCGCGGTGATGTCGCGGATGGCATAAAGGCGGCCGTCCGCCGGGGCAAGCTCTGCAGTCTGGCCGATGATCGCGCAGCCCGCCTGTTCGACGGTCCTACGCAATGTGTCAAGATCCGGCGTGGTGGAGTAACCGGGGATCGAATCTAGTTTGTCAAGCGTGCCACCGGAATGGCCCAGTCCGCGGCCGGAAATCATCGGCACGGCGGCGCCGCAGGCGGCCATGATCGGTGCCAGGATTAGGCTTACTTTATCGCCGATGCCGCCGGATGAATGTTTGTCGAGAACAGGGCCATGGAAGCTAGCATCGGCCCAGTCAAGCACGGTCCCGGAATGGGTCATGGCACGGGTCAACGTCACCCGCTCGGTCATATCCATTCCGTTGAAGAATACCGCCATGGCGAAGGCGGCGATCTGGCCCTCTGAAATTGTGCCCGACGTCAGCCCAGCCACAAAGAATTCGATTTCACCATCGCTTAGCTTGGCGCCGTCGCGCTTGTTACGGATAATTTCCTGGGGCAAGTAAGCGGTTTGTGTCATCGTCATTCGCCGTAGGGTGCCCACACATTCTTAACGTTGACCGCATGGCGCGATACTTCCTGGCATTTCACCGCGCTGGTATTGACGCGCAGTTCTTCAAGCCATTCGGGCTCAAATTCCATGCTCGGATTGCGCCGGGGCTCGCCGGATGTGGGTAATATACTGACATTATTGCTCATAGCTGGATCAGTCTGACTCATCTGCTTTTGTCGGGCGAGAGGCTTGTGAGAAAGGCCGGTAGTAGGCGGCCTAGATCTTTGGCCGCTTCGGCGCCGACGGCGAGGGATTGCTCATGGCTAAGCTCTTTGTCGGTCATGCCGGCGGCAAGGTTGGTCAGCGTCGAGATCGCGGCGACACGCATGCCGCAATGCCGCGCCACCAGGCATTCTGGCACCGTCGACATGCCGACCGCATCTGCGCCGAGCCTGCGAAAGGCCTGGATTTCCGCCGGGGTTTCGAAATTGGGCCCCAGCAAGGCGAGATAAACACCTTCATGCAGGGTGATACCAAGTGCCGTGGCGGCGTCGGAGAAGCGGCTCCGGAGGGTGCGGTCATAGGCCTCAGTCATATCCGGAAAACGCGGTCCGAAACGCTCGTCATTGTTGCCTATGAGTGGGTTAGCGCCGGTCATATTAATGTGATCTGAGAGCATCATCAGGCTACCCGGCAGAAATTCGGCCCTGAGGCTGCCGGCGGCGTTGGTAAGCACCAGGGTTTCACAGCCGGCAAGACGGAGCGCGCGGATCGGCAGAGCCAAATTAGCCGCTGGGTGGCCTTCATAGAGATGGACCCGCCCCTGCATACAGGCCACCGACAGGCCGGATAAATTGCCGAGCACCAGGCGCCCGGCATGGCCTTCCACGGCGGAACGGGGAAAGCCCGGCAATTCGCCATAGTCGATGATGGTCGGATCTTCAATGGCCTCAGCGAGGGCGCCGATGCCGGTCCCAAGAACGAGTGCGACTTGGGGGTGGAAGTCGGGTGCCGTGGCGCGGATTATCTCTGCTGCTGCGTTCGGGTCCTGCGCCATTTAATCCTCCAGGTTATCGGCGACGAAGGCATAGGGCAGTAGGTCTCCGAGCGGAATGGTCTGGCGCAAGCCTTCTGGGTCGCATATATGCACCGGCGTTGCGGGGCCGGCGAATTCACTCATGCGCTGGCGACAGCCGCCGCACGGCGTACACAAGCGTGCGCCGTCGCCCATCACCAGAATTTCCACGATCTTCGTATCGCCGCCGCTCACCATCGCACCGATCGCCGTTGCTTCGGCGCACTGGCCTTGCGGATAGGCGGCATTTTCGATATTGCAGCCGGAATAGAGCCGCCCGCTCTCAGCGCGGATACAGGCGCCAACGTGAAAGCCGGAATAAGGGGCATGGGCGTGCCCGCGCACCGCCGCCGCGCGCTCGATCATATCTTTCAAGTGGGCGCTCATTTTTCCTTCACATAGGGGATACCGCTCGCTTTCGGCGGCACTGCCTTGCCGACGAAACCAGCCAACAGCAGCACCGTCAAGACATAGGGCAGTGCCTGGATAGCCTGCACCGGAACGATGCCGATGCCGGGAATGCTCACCCCCTGCAAGCGGGCCTCAAGCGCCTGCGCGAAGGCGAAGAGAAAACAGGCGAGCAGAGTCGGCAACGGTTTCCATTTTCCGAAGATCAATGCCGCGAGGGCGAGATAGCCCATGCCGGCGGTCATGTCGCGGACAAAAAATGTGTTCATGGCAATGGCGAGATAGGTACCGGCGACGCCGCACAAAATGCCAGCCACAATCATCGCCCGGTAGCGCATGCCGCTCACCGAGATGCCGGCGGTATCAACCGCCTCCGGGTTTTCACCGACGGCCCGCAGACGCAATCCAAATCGGGTGCGGTAAATGAACCAGCCGGCGAGTGGCACCATGCCTATGGCGACATAAACGATGAGATTGTGACCGCTGATAAGCTCACTATAAATCTCGCCGACCACGGGCACGTCGTAAAGGCGGTCAGCGTAAGGTAGGTGGATCGGCTTAAAGCGTGCCGCCTCTGAGATCATCGGTGTCTGACTGCCCTGATTGAACCAGCTGTACGCCAACACAGGACCGAGGCCGGCTACCATGATGTTGAGCGCCATGCCAGAGACAACCTGGTTGCCGTTGTGGGTAACACAGGCGAAGGCGTGAATCATGGCAAGGCCGACCGACACGCCGATTCCCGCCAAGAGACCGAGCCAGGCCGAATTGGTCACCAGCGCGACCGACGCGGCGGCGAAAGCGGCGCCCAGCATCTTGCCTTCGAGACCGATATCGACGACGCCCGAACGCTCGGCGAACATGCCTGCAAACGCAGCTAAAATGAGCGGCGTCGAGACACGCAGCATGGCGTCGATCATAAGTACAAAGAAGGTCACGGGGTCTCCCATGATCGGTTCTACTCTGCCGCTGGCGCAAAGCGGGCGCGGCGCGTGAAGAGGGCTTCGATACGTGGGCGGAACATGTTTTCCAAGGCGCCAGAGAAGAGAATGACTAAGCCTTGGATCACCACCACCATTTCCCGTTTGATACTGGGCATATCGAAGGCGAGATCGTTTCCGCCCTGGTAAAGCGCGCCGAACAGAAGTGCCGCGAAGAAGATGCCGATGGGATGATTGCGTCCCATCAAGGCGACGGCGATTCCGACGAAGCCGTAACCGGCAGTAAACTCCAGCAGCAAACGATGGTGCGCACCGAGAATTTCATTGACGCCGACCAGCCCGGCGAGACCACCGGAAATACACATGGCGATGATAATGGCGCGTGACGGCAGAATGCCGCCATAGACACCAGCGGTTTCATTTTGCCCGACGGTGCGGATTTCATAGCCCCAGCGCGTGCGCCAAACAAAAATCCAAAACGCCACGCAGCATATCAATGCCAGTATGAACGAGAGGTTGAGGTTGGAATGGCCGGCATCGATGCCAATAGCAGCGAGTATGTCGTGAACCCGAGGCATGAAGGCACCGGTTTCGAAATCCCGGCTTTCGGCAGCTTGCTGGCCGGGCTCGATAAAGATTTCCACCATCAAATATGTCATCAGGATGGCGGCGATAAAGTTGAACATGATTGTCGTTATGACGATATGGCTGCCGCGCTTGGCCTGTAGCCAGCCCGGGATGAAGCCCCAAATACCACCGAATAACGCTGCCGCCAGAATCGCGAGAATGAGCACGATAGGAGTAGGCCAATGGCCGAAGGCGAGTCCAACCAGCCCGGCGCCGAGGCCTCCCAGATAAGCTTGGCCCTCGCCGCCGATATTGAACAAGTAGCAATGAAACGCCATGGCAACGGCGAGTCCGGTGAAGATAAAATTTGTAGTGTAGTAGAGCGTGTAGCCGATTGCTTCCGGATAGCCGAACGCACCGTGGGCGAGAATCGATATTGCTTCGAAAGGATCTTCGCCGAGTGCGAGGATCAACAGGCCAGACACAAGAAGTGCCAGCGCCAAATTGATCGCCGGCACCAGCATGTGTGTCACCCAACGTGGCGCTTCAACCGGGGCGCCCAAACCTTTCATGAGTTGTCGCTCACCAAGTTTCTCACCGAGCGGCCGCTTGCGGCGCGGCTTGGCGCTCGCCCGCCATCATCAAGCCAAGCATCTGCTCGTTGGCGTCACTCACCATCACCTCACCGACAATTTCGCCGTTGAACATCACCAGAATACGGTCAGAAAGCGACATGATTTCGTCGAGCTCGACCGAAACCAGCAGCACTGCCTTGCCGGAATCGCGCATGGTGACCAAACGTCGGTGGATAAACTCTATCGCGCCGATATCAACGCCGCGTGTTGGTTGGCCGACAAGTAGGACATCCGGATCACGGTCCATTTCACGGCCGAGCACTATTTTCTGCTGGTTGCCGCCGGAGAAGGCGCCGGTGCGCAGTCGCGGCAGTGGCGGGCGCACGTCATACTCCGTCATCTGCCGGCCGACGTCGGCAACCACGGTAGCATAATCCATTAAGATTTTGCCGTTGTACTTCTTGTCTCGATGATAGCCAAGAATGCCAGATTCGCAGGCCTCGAACGACGTCACCAAGCCCATATGCTGACGATCTTCCGGCACATGTCCGACGCCGGCCGCGCGGACATTGCGCGCGCCGCGCGCGGTGGTGCCGGAAATTTCCTCACCCTTGATTCGAATACGACCCGATTGTGGCGGCAGAATGCCGGCGAGCGCCTCGAGCAGCTCCGATTGGCCGTTCCCTGCGACGCCAGCGATACCGACGATTTCACCTGCCCGTACCGAGAAGCTAACATTCTTGACGCGCGGTAGTCCGTTCCTGTCATTGACGTTCAAATTCTCTATTTCGAGCAGCGCGTCGCCTGTATGTGCTTCGCCTTTTTCGACTCGCAATAGGACGCTGCGCCCAACCATCATTGCCGCTAATTGCTCGCGCGTCGTCTCGGCGGTATCCACCTGTGCGACCACTTCGCCGCCCCGCATCACGGTCACATCGTCGGTCAGCGCCATGATCTCTCGCAGCTTATGGGTGATCAGTATGATCGTCTTGCCCTGTTTCCGGAGCGCCGCCAGAATGCGGAATAGATGCTCGACTTCCTGTGGTGTAAGTACCCCGGTAGGCTCATCGAGAATGAGGATGTCGGCGCCGCGGTAGAGCGCCTTCAAAATTTCCACGCGCTGCTGCACGCCGACCGGAAGCTCGCCCACGATGGCGTCGGGGTCGACCTCAAGATTGTAATCGCGCTCCAGGCGTTCCAACTCTCCACGTGCCGCTGCCAGGCTAGGCGCCAGCATGCGACCGCCTTCCGCGCCGAGAACGATGTTTTCCAATACAGTAAATGTGTCTACCAGCATGAAATGCTGGTGCACCATGCCGATGCCGTTGGCGATAGCATGCACGGGGCTCTTGATACTTGTGCTTTGACCGTTGACCAGGATCTCGCCGTTGTCGGCTTGATAATAGCCGTAGACGATACTCATCAAGGTCGATTTGCCGGCTCCATTTTCGCCAATGATGCCGTGGATGGTGCCCGGCGCGACACGCACCGAGACATTAGAATTTGCATGAACGGTACCGAACCATTTTTCGATACCGATTACTTCGAGAGCGGGCGGTGCGACGCCGGAGGGGCGCGCGGCCCCCCGCCCATCATCCGACGCCGCCATGGGTTATTCCTTACCTTTTTCCGTCCGCCCGGGAGTGCCGCAGCCCGAATTCAGGTATACGGCGCGCCGGCCTACTGCGCCATATAGTCCGTCACCACGATCTTGCCACTGATGATGTTCTTACGCGCGGCCTCAATCTTCATTTCCATATTGGATGAGATCAGGCTGCGGTTATGTTCGTCGAGCGCGAAGCCGACACCATCCTCTGCCAGGCCAAGAATTTTGAAACCGCCTTGCCAGGTGCCATTTTTGGCTGACATGAAGGCGTCATAAACGGCGACGTCCACGCGTTTAACCATCGAAGTCAGCATAGTGCCCGGATGAATATAGTTTTGATTGCTGTCCACGCCGATCGCTAATTTTCCAGCATCCTTGGCGGCCTGATAGACACCGACGCCGGTGCCGCCTGCCGCCGCGTAGACCACATCCGCGCCACGGTCGAATTGGCTACGCGCCAACTCGCCGCCTTTGGTCGGATCGTTCCATGCCGACGGGGTCGTGCCGGTCATGTTCTGATAGATCTCGATATCGGCATTCACATATTTCGCGCCTTCGACGTAGCCGAGCGCAAATTTGCGGATTAACGGGATGTCCATACCACCGATGAAGCCAACTTTGCCGGTTTTCGAGGCCATTGCGGCCGCCATGCCAACCAGAAATGAGCCCTCATGCTCTTTGAAAATCACGGACTGCACGTTGGGTAGGTCCACAACCATATCGATGAGGGTGAATTTGGTGTCGGGAAATTCTTTCGCCACGGTTTCGACTGCTGCTGCTTGTGCGAATCCCATGGCTATAATGACAGTTGCGCCGCGCCGCGCCATGTTGCGCATCGCCTGTTCGCGCTGGGAGGGATTTGTGACCTCAAATTCGCGGTATTCGACACCGCTTTCACTTTTGAATTTTTCGGCACCGTTATAGGCGGCTTCATTGAAGGATTTATCGAATTTTCCGCCCATGTCGAAGACGATCGCGGGCGAGAAATCATCAGCTGTGACGGCGCCGGAGCCGACGGTGCCGGAAACAGCCAAGGCAAGCGCGGCAAGCGCGCCAATAAATAATTTTTTCATATTTCATACCTCCCAGTGTGATCTAGTTTTTCATTTGTTTAGGCTTCGAGGTTAGCGGAGATAATGTATACTCGGCCAGTGATATTTGCTTAATTAAAGCCGCGCAGCGGCATGTTTGATCTGCGTTGCAGCCAATTTTCGGGCAAATAACGGCAGGTTCCGTCGATCACATGCAGCGAGTAGGCATGGCGCGAAGAGACAGATCGGTTGGCCGCGCTACCGTGCGGCAGCAGGCCGTCTAGCAGGATCAGCGCACCCCTGGCCACTTCAAGCGGCACAAATTCCGCATCCTGCCATGGTGTGGAGTCACTTGTATGCATTTTTGCCCCGCCGCTTGGGGTGCGCAGAAAGCGTGACTTTAAGCCTCTCAGGTGGCCACCAGGTAGACCCCAAAGGCAACCATTTTCTTGGCTGGCATCCTCCAGCGCGAACCACATACCGAGTACACGTGAAGGCTCGGTATGCAGGAATGTAGCGTCCTGGTGCCATACTACTTCGCCACCGATCCGCGGCGGCTTAAAAATCAGCATGGATTGCAGTAGCAGTGGCTCGGCTAGACCGGCGTCGATAGCCAGTTCGGCTAGTCCGGGCTGACGCGAGAAGGCGTTGAACACTGGGTCGAGATCGTGCAGGGCATGGCCGATTTTGTTTAGAGAGTGCGCTTTGCCTTGGCGTAGGGCGCCGTCGGCGCCGAACGCGTCTCGCTCGAAGAAAAAGCGAATCTTATCTCCGGACCCGAGGAAATATTGGTCACTGATCTGTTCCTGTTCGGTTGCCGAGAACACCGATTTTTGTCCTGGTGGTTCGAATTTCGTCACCAGCTCTGCCGTCCGCGCTAACAGGCTGTCGCAGTCTTTATGCGAAACGAAAGTTTCCAATATGAGAAAGCCGTCGCGCTCGAAATCGGCGAGCTGTTGGCTGTCCAGCATAATTTCGCTCTATGGTTTCGGGATGCTCCTCCATCATTATACAATCTATCGACACGGAAAGGAAAAACGTCATGCGACTTGGTTTGTTTCAGGGCTATTCGGGAAAAAATTTTTCAATCAACATGGATGCGGTGCTTGAGGCCGAGCGACTCGGCTTCGATTCCGTGTGGAGCTCGGAGGCCTATGGCTCGGATGCCGTGACGCCGGCGGCCTGGATCCTGGCGCGTACCACGCGCAGCAATGTGGGCACCGGCATTATCCAAATGGCTGCGCGCACTCCGGCCTGCGCGGCGATGACCGCGCTCACCCTGCAGGCGCTCTCGGGCAACCGGTTTATTCTCGGCGTCGGCCCGTCGGGCCCGCAGGTGATCGAGGGCTGGCACGGCGTTGCTTATGGCCGTCCGCTTGCCCGCACGCGGGAATATATTTCCATCATCCGCAAAATATTCGCGCGCGAAGAGCCCGTTACCCATGAGGGCTATCATTATCAGCTTCCCTATACCGGCTCCGGCGCGAGCGGCCTGGGCAAGCCGCTCAGGAGCATCCTGCATGGCGACCCCGGTCTAAAAATCTTCACCGCCGCGGTGACGCCGAAGGGCATTCGCCTGGCGGCGGAGATCGCTGACGGCATGTTTCCCATCTTTATGTCGCCCGAGCGCTTCGACGTGTTCGAGGGCGACCTCAACGCCGGTTTTGCCGAAGCCGGCGGTGGCAAGAGCCTGGAGAATTTTGAGATCGAACCGATCGTGCCGCTCGCGATGGGCCCGAGCGTTGAAATGTGCCGCCAGCCGATCCGGCGCTTCCTCGCGCTCTATATAGGTGGCATGGGCGCGCCAAACAAGAATTTCTACAATGATTACGCCAAGCGTCTCGGTTATGAGGAAGCGGCGGTCAAGATTCAACAACTCTACCTTGCCGGCAAGAAGAAAGAGGCCGAAGCCGCGGTACCGAAAGAGTTGGTCGACGCCATCGCTCTGGTCGGCCCAAAGGAGCGCGTCAAGGAGCGCCTCGCCGCCTGGAAGGACACTGCCAGGGAGGGCAAGGTCTCCTCGCTCTTGCTCAGCGGCGGTACCACGCCCGAAGCGCTTCGCTTCGTCGCCGAGGAAGTGCTATAGCCAGGAGGTATAAGAACTCATCAACGATGGACTGTCATAATCCGTAATGTGGTAGCTTCTTCCGAAGCCACCCTAATATATTCTTGATAGAGTAATTGACGGCTGAATTCGTTGCGTCATCCTAATCCCTGTTCGCTAGAGATTACGGAGAACGGGTGATGCAAACGGTTATTATTGGGCTGGGCGCCATCGGGCGCATGATCGTCGATGCGCTGGCGGATAATGAGTCTGCGGCCCGAGTGGCGGGGGTCTTGGTGCGCCCGCAGCGCGCTAGTGAAGCGCGTGAGGAATTGCCCCCTCATGTGGCCGTTTTCACTTCAGCCGAAGAGGTCGTTGCCGCGCGGCCCGATATGGTAGTGGAGTGCGCCGGACAGGCGGCGCTCCGGCAGTATGGCGAAACTCTGCTAGGCGCCGGCTTCGATCTGATGGTGGTGGCCACCGGCGCTTTGGCTGAGGGCGACTACCGCGAGCGCTTGATGGCGGCGGGAGAGAAGGGCGGCGCGCGCCTGCACGTTCCTGCTGGAGCCACTGCCGGGTTGGACGGATTGGGCGCCCTCCGCGCTGGCGGTTTGGAGAAAGTCACTTATGTATCGACCAAGCCGAGCCATGCCTGGAAGGGAACCCCAGCCGAACAGAATTTCAATCTTGATGCACTGAGCGAGAAAACGGTGATTTTTGAAGGCCGCGCCGAAGCTGCCGCGCTTGATTACCCGCAGAATGCCAACCTCGCTGCCACCGTCGCCATGGCTGGCGCCGGCTTCGACAACACCATCGTACGCCTGGTGGCGGACCCGGATGCCATCATCAATTGTGGGCGCATCGAGGCCGATGGCAAATTTGGCCATATGATCATGGAAATGCGTGGCCAACCGATGGTGAGCAACCCTAAGACCTCGACTGTCACTGCCCTTAGCCTGATCTACGCTCTCAAAAAAGAGACCAGTCGCTTCGTTATCTAGTCCGTTCCGCATAATAGTTAGCTTGTCAGCGTTGGCATTTAGCTCGGCCATGCCCATATTCGATTTGACCTCAGAACGGGAGCCGCCATGCTCAGATTGCCCGCGGTCGGCACGCTGTTCGCCGTGCGCGATGGAAATTCACTGGCTGCCCAGGCGCGCGGCGCCGACCGCTTGCTCGGCGGGGCACTCTTTGCTGCTGCCGGCCTCCTTCTAACCGGCTGGCTTGTGCCAATCATGACGGTGCGCCGCCTGATCTTCTTCGAGGACCGGATCTCCGTTCTTCAGGCTTTGGAGGCTCTGTTCGAGCAGCGGCAATTCCTGCTGTTCTTTACAGTTTTAGTGTTTTCCATGCTCTTGCCGCTGGTCAAAATTTTCTTCGCTTTACGCATCTGGCGCGGCCAGGACGTGCGCAGTGAACAGTTTTTCATCAACCTCACCCGAGCGGAAATTTTGGGGCGCTGGTCCATGCTCGACGTGTTCCTCATGGCGCTGGCTGTGGCGGCGATCAATCTCAGTCTGATTGCCGATGTCCATCTGCATTGGGGACTTTATGCACTTTCGGGCGGCGTCGTGCTTTCCCTAATTGCGACCACGCGGATGTCGGCCCTGGCGGCAAAAATCCGCCGCAGTGTGGAAAAAAACCTCGACGCCGCCTGAACTTCATGCCTGGTAGGAGTGGGTCTTTCGCCAATGCGAGGCAACGTCGGCTCCGGTGCAAAACCACACATCGGCCTTGCTCTGCATATGGTTCAACAGCTTGATCAAGCCGACCGCACGCGCTGGGCGTCCGATCAGGCGGTCATGTAGGCCAATCGAGAGCAGGCCGGGGCGGTCCTCGCCTTCCTCATACATGAGGTCAAACGCATCGCGCATATATTGGAAAAAATCATCCGATTGGGCGAAGCCGTTCGACTGGTCGCAGCGATTATCATTGGTTTCGTATGAGTAGGGGATCACGAGATGTGGCATACCGCTGACCGTGACCCAATAGGGCAATTCGTCGTTCAGCGCGTCGCGGTCGTAATGAAAGCCACCATGCTCGATGAGGAGGCGTCGCGTATTCGGTCCCGGCCGCCCAGTCATCCAGCCAATTGGTTTAACGCCAGACACTTTTTGAATGCGCGCCATAGCTTGATGTATATGCGCACGCTCCTCCGCCTCTTCGACAAAACTATAATCGATCCAGCGCAGGCCATGGCTGACAATCTCGTGGCCGCCTTCGACCACAGCGCGCGTTACTTCGGGATTGCGTTCGAGCGCCGTAGCCACGCCGAGGATGCTCATTTTCACGTCGAACTTCGCGAAGATGCGCAGTACTCGCCACACCCCAACGCGAGAGCCATATTCAAAGGCTGATTCGGCTAGTGGATTGCGTTTGCCTAGCACCGGCGGAAAGCCGATATCGTTGAGCATCCCTTCTGAGGCATCGTCGCCGTCGAGGATATTGGCTTCGCCACCGCATTCGTAGTTGAGGTTAAAATTAACTGCAATGCGCGCGCCGCCAGGCCATTGGGCATGTGGCGGGTTGGCGCCGTAGCCAATATAATCCCGCGGCGAACCTTCTTCCGTCGCTGCATTCATCGCCGCCTCCAATTTGTTATGATACTTCTAAATTGTATTGATTCTAACAGAACGCCTTTAGGTTTGACGATGTACAGGGGAAAGCCGTTATGCTCGGGCTCACCTGTAAACTAACGTCTTCCCGATATCGCCAGCCACAGCTTCTGTGCCGCGTGTGGTAGCCAATTGTAATTCGCATGTCATGGCACGCATGCCCATACCATGTGTCGGTCTTTAACCCTAACCAACCTAAGCGAGTTATGCCGGAGGGTCGTTTAGGGGTGCAGAGTAGGATTTTCTGAGCTGACTATACCGGCGGTCTACCCGAATTCTCCGGCGAAGTTAGAACGGCACTAGTGCGCCTCGGCCCAATTGTCAGCGGCGCCGGTGTCGACAGTTAGTGGTACGTCGAGATGCGCGGCCCCGGACATAACGCGCCGCGCCACCTCTGCAGTGGCGTCGATTTCGTCTTTGGGTACCTCGAAGATCAGTTCGTCATGTACTTGTAGCAGCATGCGTGCTTTGAGCCCGGCCGCGCTCAGCGATTTTTCCATAACGATCATCGCGCGCTTGATGATATCGGCGGCGGTGCCCTGAATAGGTGCGTTGATGGCGGCGCGCTCGGAAAATCCGCGATGTGCCGGGTTCTTTTCGTTGATTCCGGGTAGGTGACAGCGGCGGCCGAGCAGCGTGGTGACGTAGCCTGCTGCATGCGCCTCTTTCTTGGTGCGCTCCATATAATCTTTGATACCGGGATAGCGTTTGAAATAAGCCTCTATATAGGCTTTGGCCTCACCCTGCGCGATGCCGAGCTGGCGTGCGAGCCCGAACGGGCTGATGCCGTAAATGATGCCGAAATTTATCGCTTTAGCGGAGCGCCGGACCATCGGGTCCATGCCTTCGAGCGGAACGCCAAAAACTTGGCTGGCAGTCAACGCGTGGATGTCGACGCCTTTCTGAAATGCCTGTTTCAGGGTATCGACGTCGGCAATATGGGCGAGAATGCGGAGCTCAATCTGGGAATAATCAGCGCTCAGTAGCAGATGGCCCTTTTCGGCGACAAAGGCGCGGCGGATGTTGCGTCCTTCTTCCGTGCGCACCGGGATGTTCTGCAAATTGGGGTCGTTCGAGGAAAGCCGCCCGGTGCTCGCGCCGGTCATCGAATAGGACGTGTGGACGCGGCCGGTATCAGGATTGATATGTTCCAGCAGGGCATCCGTATAGGTGCTCTTGAGTTTGCTGAGCTGTCGCCAATCAAGAACGCGGGCAGGGAAATCGTGACCCTGGGCGACCAGGCCATCCAAAACATCGGCGCCGGTCGCGTACGCGCCCGATTTTCCCTTCTTACCGCCTTCCAGGCTCATTTCGTCAAACAGGATTTCGCCGAGTTGCTTGGGCGAGCCAATGGTAAAAGCCCGCCCGGCGAGGCGGTAAATTTCCTTCTCCAATGCGGCGATGCGCTGGGCAAAATCTTCCGATAAGCGGGCCAGCGCCGCGTGCTCTACCTTAATTCCGACATCTTCCATACGCGCCAAGACCGGTGCCAGCGGGCGTTCCAAGCGCTCATAGAGGGTCACCATATGCTCTTGGACAAGCCGCGGCTTGAGCAACTGATGCAGGCGAAGTGTGATGTCCGCATCTTCGGCGGCATAATCGCAGGCATTCGCCAGTGGCACCTGATCGAAGGTGACCTGGTTTTTGCCGGTGCCGGCAACTTCTTTGAAAGGAATCGGTGCGTGGTCGAGATGAAGCTTCGATAACTCGTCCATGCCGTGGCCGTGCAGGCCGCCATCGAGTACATAGGAGAGCAGCATGGTATCGTCGATTGGCGTAATCGCTAGGCCATAGCGCTTCATTATGCGCATGTCGTATTTAATGTTCTGGCCAATCTTGAGAACAGCGGGGTCTTCAAGCAGCGGCTTTAGGGCCGCAACCGCGTCGACCAAGGGAATCTGCGTCATCGTATCGGTGTCCGCCAACAGATCGGGCGCGCGATGAGCAAGCGGCACATAACATGCTTCGCCCGTCCGGATTGAAAGCGAAAAACCGACCAGATCGGCACGCCCTGCGTCAAGCGATGTGGTTTCGGTATCAAACGCCACTGTACCGGCTTCACGCGCGCGGGCGATCCAGTTCTCAAGCGCGTCGATTGACTGTACCAGACTGTAATCACTCTTGGTCGGTAGCGCTGAATTTGGCTCTGCCGCCCCGCTGTCCACGCCAAGTTGACTGCTGATGCGGGCTATGGCGGCGGTGAAGCCCTGTTCTTTCAAGAACGCCATCAAGGCATCGGGTTCAACATCACGCCTACCCAGGTTTTCGAGTGGCTCCAGGTCCGGCACGTCCTGATCGAGCGTCACCAACTGGCGCGAGATGCGTGCTTGGTCGGCAAAGTCCAGCAGATTCTGCCGACGTTTGGGCTGTTTGATTTCCTCGGCGCGCGCGAGCAGCGTATCCAGATCACCATATTCATTGATCAGTGCTGCCGCTGTCTTGACACCGATACCGGGCACACCGGGTACATTGTCTGAGGAATCTCCGGCCAGTGACTGCACGTCGATGACCTTGTCGGGGCCGACGCCGAATTTTTCCTGCACGCCGTCCGCGCCGATCTCGCGGTTCTTGAAATGGTCGAGCAGTATCACCTGATGATCTTCGACCAACTGCATCAAGTCCTTGTCGGACGAGACGATTGTGACCCGCATGCCGGCTTCGCGTGCCCGGCGGGTATAGGTGGCGATTAGATCATCGGCCTCATAGCCGCGCATTTCCAGGCATGGTACATTGAACGCGCGGGTGGCGTCGCGCACTAGGTCAAACTGCGGGATCAATTCATCCGGCGGTGGCGGCCGGTGCGCTTTGTATTCCGGATAGATATCACTGCGGAATGTCTTGCGCGCCGTATCGAAAATGACGGCAAAATATGACGCTTCGCTGTCGCGTAGGACCTTCCACAACATATTGGTGAAGCCAAGCACGGCATTGACCGGTGTGCCGTCGGGGCGGGTGAGTGGCGGCAGTCCATGAAACGCTCGGAATATGAATCCTGAACCATCGATCAGGACGATATGGTCGCCTCCGCCCGCACGGCCCGAGGCGTCTTCCTGTATAGCGTTCATTCGGTTCTCCCTCTACTTTGCCTGTTGCGCCAAGCTTGTTCTGGCCGTGCGCTTCTCTCACTATGCCACGCTCAAGCAGATAGAATCCAACCTATGCCTCCCTCTCAGATAGCCTCACCGCCGCTCAATATGACCGTCCGCCTTGCCGTATTTTATGGCGGGTATTTTCTCGTCGGTGGCGTGATGTTTCCGTTTTGGCCGTTGCTCCTAGAAGCGCGAGGTCTGCAGGCGGGACAGATCGGCTTGTTGCTGGCGCTGGCGCTATGGTTGCGCGCTGCCGCTGGGCCCTTCGTCGCCTGGCAGGCCGACCGCTCCGGCGCGCCGAAAAAGATTCTTATCGCCTGCGTGATCGCAGCTCTGGCGGTGATGCCTTCATTCTACTGGGCAGTCGGATTTTGGCCGCTGTTGTTGGCCACGTTCGCCTTTTTCTTCGCTTATTCAAGCGTTGGGCCCTTGGCGGAGACGATCTCACTCCGCACCGTCTCCGCGGAGCAGGGATATGGCCGCGTGCGCCTCTGGGGTTCAGTTTCGTTCGTAGTTGCGGCCATTGCTGGTGGCTTTCTACTTGACGCACGCGGCGACTTACAGGCGTCTAGCATCGTCACACTATTGTTGGTCACGCTAATAATTTTGCTTGCCGCCTCTCTCGCCTTGCCCCGTGCCATGGCGGCAAATGCGGCGCGCGGGCTCGCACCATTGAAAGTCCTGCTGTCCAGCAAGCCGTTTGTGCTTTTTATTCTTGCCACTGGGATGATTCATGCTGCGCATGGTGTCTATTACGGCTTTTCCACCATTCATTGGATATCCCAAGGCTATTCACACCTAACGGTCGGGCTTCTATGGGCTGAGGGGGTCGTGGCCGAGATCCTGCTCTTCGCATTCGGCGCGCCGGTAGTACGCCGGTTGGGACCGATCGGACTGATCGCGGCGGCGGCGGGGTTAGGCGCGTTGCGTTGGGGGGTGCTGGCGCTCACCACTGAGCTTTGGATAGTGGCACTTTCGCAACTTCTACACATGGCCAGCTTCGGCGCCATGCATTTGGGTGCTATGCTGTTCATTACCCGAGCCGTGCCTGACGTTTATGCCAATTCAGCGCAGGGGCTTTTGGGTGGACTCACCTATGGCGCCGGTCTGGGCGTTGGAATGCTGTTGGCCGGATGGCTATACGGTATCATTGGCGCTGACGCCTATTGGGCAAATTCTGCGCTTTCGGCCCTTGCGCTGTTGGTGACGCTTTGGTTGGCATTAGCTTGGCGCGGCCGGGTGATTGAAACACGCGGCTGATGGCGCAGGGCTCAAAGCAGATTACTTGTTGCCGCGCAGCACGAATTTTCGGTCACAATAGGGGCATTCGACTTCGCCCTTATCGCCCATATTGAGATAGACCCGGGGATGGCCAAGATCGCCGCCACCATTGCAACTGACTTCGGTTTTATCGCTTTCGACCGTTTCCGGCGCTTCGATTGCTGTGCTCATGCTTTTCCCCTTCGGCACGGTCGAATTGACCCACCAACGCGGCGAATGATACCCATTCGGACACTCTGATCAACACCGCGCAGGACTCTTAAAAGGTGACTCCACCAATGGGCGAACCACAAAATGCGATCGAGGCAAAAGCATTGCGCAAGGTCTATCGTCGGCGCGGCACCCAAACCATCGCGCTTCATGATTTTGACCTCGAAATTCCGCGCGGCTCGTTTTTCGGCCTGCTCGGCCCTAACGGGGCGGGAAAATCTACCTTTATCAACATTCTCGCCGGGCTCGCCAACAAAACGTCGGGGAATGTCACGGTGTGGGGCTTTGACCTGGTACGCGAAACACGTGGTGCACGGATTTCTATCGGCGTGGTGCCGCAGGAACTTGTCCTCGATCCCTATTTTACAGCGCGTGAGGCCCTCGAGGCGCAAGCCGGCTATTTCGGCCTTCATCAACGAGAACGTCGCACGGCAGAAATTCTGGACACTGTCGGGCTGACATCTCAGGCCGAGACCTATCCGCGCGCGCTTTCAGGCGGCATGCGCCGGCGCCTGATGGTGGCCAAGGCGTTGGTCCATTCGCCGCCGGTTGTCATCCTCGACGAACCCACGGCGGGCGTTGATGTCGAACTGCGCCAACAGCTATGGTCGCATCTGAAAGAACTCAACGCGCGCGGCACCACGGTGGTCCTAACCACGCATTATCTCGAAGAGGCGGAAGCATTGTGCGACAGCATTGCCATCATCGACAAAGGGAAACTTATTGCCTGTGAGCCAACTGCTAGCCTGATAGAGCGTGTGGACGTCAAGGAACTAGTGATCGTGAGCGCCGACGATATGAGTAAAATTCCCGCCGGGTTGGAAGGCTTCGAGGCGGAGTTGCGCAGTCCTCGCCGTCTCGCCGTGCGTTATATGCGGAGTAAGACGGAAATAGGCCAACTCCTCGATGTGGTGCGTCAGGCCGGAGTGACGATCCACGATCTCTCCACCGACGAGCCTGACCTCGAAGATATTTTTCTGCATCTCACAGGATCTGGACGGTCCGCGCCGCCGGACACTGTGAATGGCGGCCATCGAGGCGGGGCCCAAGGACAAGGCATTCCCGGCCGCCGTGGTCCGCCTGGCGAAGACCCTTCGCGTCCTGGCGGGCTCTAGAGTCGTCACCTGCAAACCAAAGGATGTACCATGGCCGCCGCCATACCCTTTCACCGCACACTTGAATTCAACTATGGCATCTCTGATAACTTGTCGCCGCTGATCCGACGCGTCATCGCAAACAATCCGAGCCCCTTTACATTTCACGGTACCGGCACCTATATCATCGGTCACGGCGAAGTTGCGGTGATCGACGCTGGCCCTGACTTAGACAGCCATGTCGAAGCTCTGCTGTGCGCGCTTGAAGGCGAAACGGTGAGCCATTTGTTGGTGACCCATACCCACCGTGACCACTCACCAGCGACCCGTCATCTGAAGACTGCAACAGGTGCCAAGTCCTACGGTTTTGGCCCGCATGGCGGTGGGCGCATGGGCGACGAAGTAGAGGAGGGTGGAGACCATGATTTCTTGCCCGATATCACGCTTGGCGACGGTGACATAATCGACGGCGCCGGCTGGACGATCGAGGTACTGCATACGCCGGGCCATACATCCAATCATCTCTGCTTTGCCCTTAAAGAAGAGAACACTCTATTTTCTGGTGATCATGTGATGGGCTGGTCGACTACCGTGGTGTCGCCGCCGGACGGCGATATGGCGGATTACATGGCCTCGTTGGAGCGCCTAGTCGCGCGCCCGGAAACTGTATTTTGGCCGACCCATGGTCCGGCGATCGAGGCGCCCAGTAAATTTATTGGTGCCCTAATCGCCCATCGCAAAGCGCGCGAGGTGCAAATTTCAGATTGTCTGGAGGATGGCGTCGCCCGCATACCCAATATGGTACGCCGAATGTATGCCGATGTTGATCCAGTGCTCTATCGCGCCGCGGGGCAATCGGTGCTGGCTCATCTGATCCACATGGTAAAAACCAACCGTGCCGCGTGCGCCGGCAAGCCCTCTATTTCCAGCGAATATATGCCGCCGGCCGAATAGGCCACCGGCAGGCTCAATCAGAAGCACCGTGCCATAAATGGTTGCGCGCGACATGGGCTCGATAGGTCGCCGCCTCGGCTTGGATGCGCGCTTCGTCCCAACCCATTTCTGCCGCCACTTCGCGCGCGGCAGCCTCGGCCATCGGCGCCGCCATTGAGGCCGTCCAGCCATTGCCGCTACGGCGGAATAGAAGGTCTATGAGATCGGCCGGCATTTGATGTGCGGCAGCGTGTCGGAGATCGGCAAAGGTGGCCTCAGGCCATTCATCGTCGATGGCGGGCGAGTTAGTATTGTCGGGAAATGTGCTGGCGGCGAAGCTGAGGGCGCCGGGTGTGCCTGACGGCCGCACCCGTTTAGCCACGCGTTTTGCCAGTACCTTTCCTGCCGAGCGGTGGGTCATGATTGGCCCAGCCGTAAGAGCGAACATATTGTCGAGGCCGGCGTTGGAAAGATCGTGCAATTCTCGGCTGCGTGCGCCTTTGGGCTGGGCTGGATCATAGGTGAGTGGGCGCACTCCGGCCCAGGCGAAAAGTAAATTTTCACGCTTGAACTCCGCACCTGGCAGTACATGATTGGCTTCACCGAGAAGCCATTCAATTTCTTCTTCTTCGGGGAGAATATCGTCGATGTTGCCGTCGTATAAGGTTTCCGTCGGGCCAACATAATGCAGACCGCGCCATGGTACGCAATAGATAGGCTCGTTGTCCCGGTTCATACTGGCGATTCCCCGATCAGCGCATTCGGGCGGCAGACGGAACATGCAGTGGATGCCTTTGGTGCCAGTGATGCGCCGTCCTGTATTGGCGGATGCCATGCGGTTCACCCGGTCGATCCAGATACCCGCCGTATTCACGATTGCTCGCGCTGTTACCGAAACTTCACCCGCCACGCCGTCAGCTAATTTGTCCGACAAGGTCAGTCGCCAGTCGCCGTCGGTGCCGCGCTCCAATCCGTTGAGTGCCGTATGGTTTCGTACCACTGCTCCGAGGCGAACGGCATCGAGAATGGTATCTAGAGCGATGCGCTCGGGCCAGTCGAAGCGATACTCTCGGAATTGGGCGATGCCCTTCAGCGCATCGATATCGCGCAGCCACTCAAGCAGCGGCTGGTGGCGCGCTTCATCGCGGCTAAGACGGTGGTAATCAAGTGGCACGTCGTTCGGCCCCAATGCCTTTAAAATTCGAAACGCCGCATCTATCTGCCATGGTGCGTAAGGCGTTTCTTTATAAATCGGGTAGGAAAATGTCATGGGGTGCACGCGTTCGGGGGTCTCTAGTACCATCTGGCTGCGCGCCACCATCGCTTGACGCGCCATACCGAGTGCTTTCACCAAGCGGCGGGGGTGAAAGACGAATTCCCAGGGTGATGAGCCCGGCGCAAGATAGCGCAGCCCGCAATGTAGCAAACGGCTCGAGCGGCTGGACGATCCTGAAGCGAAATCATTTTGTTCGATTAACAGCGTGCGGAAGCCCGCCGCCGCTAGATGCTGGGCCGCGCTTGCGCCGTTGACGCCGGCGCCGATCACGGCAACATCGAATTTTTCTCCCTCTAATTGTGTTAGTGGCCTTCGCATGATCGCTAGCTTACTGCTTTATGGGGTATGGCGGTATAGTCAAAGCGGCAACCACAGCGCCTAACAAAGCGATTGCAGAACAAATTAATGCGACGGTGCGAAATCCGGCGATAAAGGAATCGTTGACAGCGTTGCGCAATTGGGCTGCCACATCCGCAGCGAGAGCGGGGGGCGTTTGCAGTCCCACCAATTCAAGCATCTGCTTGCCAATCAGGGCTCGGCTCGCATCATCCAGCGGCATGGTTTTCAGCGCGGCTTCAAGATGCCCGGAAAATATTTCAAACATGACCACACCGAAGACTGCCACAGCCATAAGCATGGCCACCCGTGACGCGCTGTTGTTGACGCCCGAGGCAAGACCAGCGCGGTTCGCCGGCACCGCCGCCATAACCACGATGGTCAAGGGGGCGACAGCGATACCGAGCCCCAATCCAACCACTGCGAGGCCTGGAAAAAAGCCGAACCAATAGCCACTGTCATTGCCGGGTAAGGCGAGAAGTGCAAATCCGAACGCGGCAATGGCCGCACCGATAGCCAACGGCAAGCGCTGGCCGAAGTGTGCAACGAGCCGCTGTGCGCCAAGCGAGAATATGGCGATCGCCAGGATCAGTGGCAGCATTGCCGCGCCGGCCTCAGTCGCGCTCCATCCCTGCACCTGCATTAGGTTGAATGGCAGAAAAAATAGACTACCGCTCATGGCGCCATAGAGCAGGAAGGTCATGATGTTGGCGCCCGAAAAGGCGTGCGAACGAAATAACACCAGTGGTAGCATCGGAAATGCCGCGGTTCTTTGCCGGTAGATAAACAACAGGTTGAGCACTAGCCCCGCCACCATTGACCCCCAGACTACGCCGGCAGTGAGGCCGAGACGCGAAGACTCAAGCAAACCAAATACAAAACCTCCGAGCCCGAGGGTGATGAGTACGGCGCCGGTGAGGTCGAGCTTGCGCGCCGCACTTTCGTCACGGCTTTCTGGAACGCCGGCATAAAGCGCCACAAGCAGGAAGCCGGATATCGGCAAATTGATAAAAAACACCCAACGCCACGACGCGATGTCGATCAGCACGCCGCCCAACACTGGACCGAGCGCGATTGCCAGGGTGGTGAATGAGGCCCATTGCCCGATGGCACGGCCGCGCCGCGCTTCGGGGAAATGTGCGCTGAGAAGCGCCAGGCTGCCGGGCACGACCAGGGCCGCACCGACACCCTGGACGGCGCGGGCGATAATCAGTTGCCCAATGTCCGCGGCTAGGCCGCACCACGCCGAGGCGGCGGCAAAGATAAAGACGCCAATGGCGAACAGCCGCTTGCGTCCAAGATGATCGCCGAGCACGCCGCCGACAAGAATGAGTGCGCCAAGGGGCAGCGCATAGGATTCGACGACCCATTGCAGCGCGGTGATATCGGCATTGAAGCCTTGTTGGATGGCTGGGAGCGCAACATTGACCGCGGTGGCATCGATAATAGCGAGGCTGGAGCCGCTGACTGTTGCCGCCAGAACGCAGGCGTCGGCGAAGCGGCTATGAAACGGTGCGGTGCCCCCGGGCAGAAGAGGCGCGGTCAATTCTCAGGCCGGTAGCGCGGAACCACATACGGCCCCTCCGGAATGACGGCCACCCGGGTGCTGCCAGTTGCAGCTACCGCTTTGGCCACAGCTGCCGCCACCGAAGCGGCGGGTGTGACGCCGGTCAGCCCGAACTCCGCTTCCGAAAGCCCGTCTGAATAGAGGCAAACCTGACCGATACGGAGTGGCTTGAGCAGCATTTCAGTCTGCCACTCATCAACGGCGGCATGGCTTTTGGCTTCGATATCGCGCAGGAATTGTTCGGCGCCAATATCGATCAGGCGGCGCTGCGAAGCGATATACTCGGCCGAGCCCATGCCCTCCGAGCAAGCCGAGGCGATCACCAGAGTTCCGCCCGGCTCAAGAATATCCAACGGTCCGACCATGCCTTTGACGGTCTGATAATAGGTTTTGTCAAGGGGATAGCCTGCCGCGCTGGTAACCACCGTGAGAAAGCGCTCGGGCACATCGACTTCCGCATAAGCGCGGACATGATCAACTGCGGCGAGATGGCTTTCCACAACTTCACCAAAATTAATAAGAGAAATGCGCCGCGCTTCATCGATCACGACATTCAGTGCGGTGGCACCGCCCAACATAGCCATGATTTCAAGCTGCTCTTCGTGCAGCGGATTGCCGTCGAGAATGCAATTGTCGCAACCGGGCTGCTCCATGAAGCGCGCACTATGGAATGCAGTGATGGTTTCTGCGTGGGCGACGCCCGGTGCAATAACCTTGCGTCCACCCGACCAGCCTGCCATGAAATGCGGCTCGACGAGCCCCGTTGCAATGCGCACATCGGCATTCACAAAACGCTTGTCTAGCTTGACCGCAGTGCCACTCTTTGTAATGCCGAGCGACACATGCGCCGCGTCGTCGCGGGCAAAATGGTTCTCCACCCGGAAATTCTCCAACACCCAGGGATCCCCGACCAGCTCGGCCAACTCGTCGCTTTCATTGGGGCGATGTAGCCCAGTGGCAACGAGGATGGAGATATTGACCTTGTCCAGGCCGGCAGCCAACAGGGCGCGCAAGAGTGGCGCTAGAAAGACGCCGTTCGGCACTGGTCGGGTGATATCGCAGATCAGAATGCAGGCGGTCGTGGCACCGGCTGCCAATTCGACAAGTGGTGCGCCACCGTCGGGATTGACGAACGCGGCTTCGAGCGCTGCCACAGGATCGTCTAGGATCGGCATCTCGGGTTTGCGAATGACACTGACGTCGAGTGCGTCGGGCAACGACACAGAAAGTTGCGATTTACCGTAATTCAGAGAAATGTCCATCGCCGCAGTCTAGTCGATTATGGGCTCAGAAGATATCGCACCCAGATAACTCGGGTGCTAGAGCGTTCCAGCAACCGGAACGCCGGTAGCCTCTGCGGTTGCGTTTGTGATGGCGCGTAAATCTTCGGGCTCAACGTTATGCAGATTTGTTTTTCCAGTGCAGCGGGCCATCATGGAAGCCTCTTGTGAACTAGCATTGAGGATATTGATGATCGCCTCGGTGCGTTCGGTATCACTGCGGTTGGTGGAGAATTTCATCTCGTGATTCGCGCTGATTTCGCCGCCTGCTGCTATTCCAAGAGGAACGCCAAGAATTACTGCCATACTACCCATGGCGACTAGCTTGGCGGTATCGGTGCCGGAGCGCACGCCGCCGAAATAAACTAGATCGATCTCTTCCTCACGTCGCAAGCGCCGGAGAATGGTCACCGCATCGCGCAGGATCGTGAGATCGGGCGCGCCGGCGAGCGCGGCCCAGGGCGCACCGAGACCGCGGCTGCCATCAAGGAGAAGCAGGTCGAAGCCATTATCCAAAGCATGGGGAATCGCCTCTTCAAGCAGGGCCGGCGAGGAAACCGACAGGCCGAGAAGCTGATCGTCGAACAGGCGCTCGGCTTCTACAGGCCGAAATTTATGACCTAAACAATGGATTTGCCCAACGGCGTCGGCGCTCGGCGGAATCTGGTCGGGGATGACAAGCTGCAGCCACGGCACATCCTTTGAGATTGACCGTACACCGACATAGGGGCAGCCAGCGGTGTGCAGTCCCTTGGCTACTGCACGACGCACCTGATCAGGTACGTCGTCAAATCCGGTGGCGAGGAATGGCCCCGCCATCGCTAGCCGCCCGGCGCCAAGTTCGGTGTCGATGCGGCAGGCTTCGCGGTAGGGGTCGATCACCAGACGGGTCAGATTAGCTGGCAGGAAGGTGAGATCGTCGAGCGTGGCAAGGCGATCTTCGGGGAATGGATTGGTGCGCGGCGTCAAGCGGCGCGGCAACATCGTGACATGCGCGTTCTCGTCGAGCGGATTGGTGCGCGCCATGGCAAATATATCCTCGCGGTGTCGCACGGCGTAGTCGGCGGTGCCGGTTTCAGCATCGCAGCGGTAGCAGCGCGCCGCCTCCTTGCGCGCCGCGTCATCATCGTAAGTATCTTCGATTTCAGGAAATTCGATCGGTTTTTCGCCGAGGCCGTGAAAAGCCGCTTCTTGGACGGGCAGTTTTTCCCACTCCAAGTCTTGCGCGAGCGGAACGCGCCGGGTGCGATAGGGTTGGCGATAGGGCATCGGGTTCTCGTACCCTTCGAGAAAGGCCTTCACGTAATAGGCTGCGCGTTGGCCATGATGCATCGCCATGACGATAGTCGAGCCGCCAAATGCGCCGTCGCCACAGGCAAACACCTGGGGGTCGTCAGTTCGCATACTGTCCCAATCGGTGCGCACGCGGTCGCTCAGCATCATGCCTTTGTCATCGAGATGGGCGCACAGGCCCTGCTGGCCGATTGAAGCGATGACCATGCCGCAGTCGATTTCATGTTCGCTGCCGGGCACGTCGACCGGACTGTATCGGCCGTCTTCATCGGGTTCTCCCGATTCGGTTTTAATACAAGTAAGTGTCAGGTGATTGCCTTTGGTGTCGAGCGCGATCTGCTGCGTATGATAGATAAATTCGATGCCTTCCTTGATCGCGCCTTCAAGCTCAATGGCGCGCGCCGGAATTTCATCGGGGCCGCGGCGGTAAATCACCTTGACGTGCTTGCAGCCCGGTAGCCGCTTGGCGACGCGGCAGGCATCCATGGCAACGTCGCCGCCGCCAACAACTACAACGGTCTCCGGCATTTCCGGGCGCGCGCCGGCATTGACGTCGCGCAGGAACTGTACGCCGTCGATAACGCGCGCGTCATTGTCGCCTGGGATGCCCATGGTTTTGCCCCACCACGAGCCGATCGCCAGCACCACCGCATCGTGTCGGGTTTTCAATTCTTCCAGGGTGATATCGTCGCCAAGCGCCATGTTCAAATGGATCTTGATGCCTGGGCATCGCTTGGTCAGGCGCTCTATATCCTCGTTGATAATGCCGGGAGGCAGGCGGAACGCCGGAATTCCCCAGATCATCATGCCGCCGAGGCGGTCAGTCATTTCATAGACATGCACTTCATATCCGGCAATCGAAAGGTCATGCGCAGCTACCAGGCCGGCTGGTCCTGAGCCGACTACGGCAACAGTCTCTTTGCGCGTAACCGGGATGGGCGGTGGGTCGAGGCTGTTGCCCACTTCATCCATAACGAAGCGCTTGAGATTGCGAATTTGCAGCGGACCGTCAGCCTGCACGCGGCGGCAGGCGGGCTCGCAAGGCGCGTCGCACACGCGCCCGCAAATCGAGCTGAACGGATTTGTCGCGGTGATCGCCTCAAAGGCTTCAGAAAATTTGCGCTCCCAAATATAAGCGATATAGGACGGCGCGTCGGTACCGACCGGGCAGGCAACCTGGCATGGCGCCGGAACAAAATGCAGATCATCCGTGTCGTCCGGAAGCTCGGCTGGGAGGAGCAAATGGCCGCCCGGACCGTCGTTACCCTTAGCCGCCATCTCAGACCGCCTCGACCAGGGGCGGGCGTTCGCGCAGGTCAGGCCGGTAGGGCAACCGTGTGATCGCCGCCGCTTCCGGGGTCAAGGCCACCAGGTCGTCGCGGTTGAGCGATTTGACGTTGTCATAGCCTAGCGCCTGGGTGAGCGCCGCAATCTGCCAGCGCACGCTTTCTAGGAAACGATGGATATTGTGCGCTTCGATTTCGGGGCGATAGCGTTTTTCATGCTCTGGGTCTTGCGTGGCGATGCCGGTCACACACTGGCCGACATGGCACTGCATGCAGGAAATACATCCGCCAGCGACAATGGTGGCGTTGCCGAAAGCAACCGCGTCAGCGCCAAGACAGAGAGATTTGACCGCATCTACGCCATCGCGCAAACCACCCATCAGAATGATCTGAATATTGCCCGCAGCGTCGATCTCGGCCAGACCATCAAGTGCGTCCATGATCGCCGAGATAGTGGGAATGCCGACATATTCCATGACTTCAGCGCCGCCGGCTCCGGTTGAACCTTGCATACCGTCGAGTTCCACAAAATCGAAACCGTCCTTATAGGCAATCTTGATGTCGTCTCGGATGCGCCCGGCGCCGAGCTTGACACTTACCGGTAGCTTGTAACCGGTCGCTTCGCGCAGCTCTTCTACTTTGATCAGCAAATCATCGCCGCCCAGGATATCCGGATGGCGCGACGGAGAACGCAAATCGATGCCTTGCGGGATGCCCCTGATTTCGGCCAATTCCTTGGTTACTTTCTTGGCCATCAACTGGCCGCCAAAACCGGGTTTGGCGCCCTGGCTGATATAGATTTCCAGGCCGTTGGCGCGCTTCATATCATGGATGTTCCAACCCAAGCGCCCCCCCAGGCATTGGAAAATGAGCTGCTTGGCGGCGTCGCGCTGAGCATCGCTCATGCCGCCTTCGCCGGTATTCTCAGCAATGCCGGCTAGTGACGAGGCAATGCCGATGGCCTGTTTAGTGGAGCGGCTGAGCGCGCCATAGCTCATCGGCGCAATCATGACCGGCATGGAAAGATCTAGCGGTGTCGCGCCGTGCTTGCCGCCGATCAGGGTTTGCATCTCAACCTTGGAAACCGGATTCGATATATCGCTGAGGTTGGAAACATCCCTTGCGAAAGTAATGTCGGAGAGATGTGGCAATTCCCGAGCGCCGCCATAGCCGCGCACCCGATAACGCCCGATCTGCGATTTAATATGAATGTCTTCCTGGATTTTCGGGTTCCAATAATCCGATTTTCCTGAAAAGGCTACGAAGGGAATGCTGCGCATTTGCTGCTCGGATGTCTTGTAGTGCAGCTTCTTGCCTTCATTGACGATCTTCTGAAAACCACCCTTGTAGGCTACCTCGTAGCGATCAAGAAAGGCTCTGATATCGTCGATTTCAGCGCCCTCAGTATCCCCTATCTTGGCGTCAGAGCCGAGCGACTGAACTTTGCCGCCGACGTAAATCTCGCCGCCAGCCATATCCTCGCCAACGCGCTCGCCGGAATCGCCCAAGATGATGATGCGCCCGCCATACATGAGATAGCCAGCCATGAAATTAGCGTTGCCGCCGCACAATAGCGTGCCCGCCTTCATCACCTGCCCAGCGCGCGAGCCCATATTGCCGCGAATGATGATCTCGGCGCCACGGATGGCAACGCCGGCAATGGCGCTGGCATTGCCGCCGATGACGACGGAGCCCGAGTACATATTGTCGCCCAGGCCCCAGCCGACATTGCTCTCGACCTCGAACCGGGCGGCGTCGGTTAACCCGGCGCAAAAATATCCAGCCGAGCCGTGCACGCGCACGGTCACCGCATCCGTCAATCCGACGCCGATATGATGGCGCGCGTCTGGATTGACGACGTCTATGTTTTCGCCTTGGGCCCCATATTTGCGAATGAGCTCGTTGGCCTGTCGGACAGTGACTTCTGCTAGGTCGATTTGGACCATGTGTCGTAGCTCCCCGGCGGGGGCTCCTTCGTATTCAGGGCTTGGCCCGAAAACAGGCGGTTGAGGGAAACTTCCTCGGAGGCGATGACGATTAGATCGTCATTTTCGTACATCACCATCGGCTTGGCGGCAAGATGGTCCTTGGCATAGCCGATTTCGTCTTTGGTCGAAACGAGAAAGGAAAATGTACCGTCGAGATCCTCAATGGAATCTTTCAGCGCCTCGCGCAGCGGAACGCCGTTCGCCATCTTGTCAGCCAAATAAACCGCGACCAGCTCGCTGTCGTTATCGGTACGAAATTCAAAATCGCGCCGTTCGAGGCGACGGCGCATTTTCCAGTAATTGGTGATCTGGCCGTTATGGACGATGGCGACATCGGAAAACCCGGTGGCCCAAAAGGGATGTGCGGATTCGGGGCGGACATCAGATTCGGTCGCCAAGCGCACATGGCCGAGGCCGTGGCTGCCTTTGAATTCATGCACGTCAAATCGATCATCGACGTCATGTGCACCGCCCACATCCTTGACGATATCCAAACTTTGGCCGATGGAAATGACCTTGGCGTCAGGTGCAGCATGCTCCATTGCATAGGCGAATTTGCGCAGATCGCCATCGAATTTCACCACTGCCTGATACGTGTTGCCGACGCGTTTGTCGTCGACAATTTCAGCGTCATGGGTTTCCAGCGCCGTCTTGATCAGTGCCTCGGATTCATTCGCCGCCGCGCCTTCACCAACGAGAAAACGCAGCTTCAATTCATTTCGGCGTTCCTCGCCATAGAGCGCAAAACCGGTTGAATCCCGTCCCCGGTGCTGGCAGCCGTCAAGCATATCGATAAGGGCCACGCCCGTTTCATGGTCATTCCGACCATTTTTGAACATGATCCCCGCAATTCCGCACATAATTCCCCCTGTCAACCTAGTCGCGAGGGCGTGAGGGTAGCCGCAACAAGCGTCTCGCGCAATTGCCGATACGAAATATAGTTTCCTCACATGAATTAAGGATTTACTCGGATGGGTACTAAATTGGTTGCACGTTTGGGCATTGCGCCGCCTATTCTAACGTAATTTGGTGCTATGAAACCGTTGGGAGTGCGGCATGAGCTTTAGGACTGGTGGCCGGGTATCCGGTAATATAGCTATTGTTACCGGCGCCGCTGCCGGAATTGGGCGCGCCTCGGCGCTTCGCCTTGCCCAGGAAGGCGCTCTGGTATGTTTGAGCGATATCGACGAGTCTGGAGTCGAAAAAGGTGCAGCGGAAATTCGCACTTGCGGCGGTGAGGCGATTTCCCTGGTGCATGACGTCGCCGAAGAGGCGGATTGGCGGCGGGTGATCGATGTCACGGTTGAGCGTTTCGGTGGCCTCAACATATTGGTTAACAATGCCGGCATCGCCTTCGCATCTAGTCTAGAAGATACCACCACTGAACAATGGCACCGCATCATGGCGGTCAATGTCGACAGCGTATTTTTCGGTTGCAAAGCAGCGCTTCCGGCCATGCGTGCAAGCGGTGGCGGGGCGATCGTCAATATGTCTTCGGTTTTGGGGCTGGTTGGCTCGCCGGTTCAAGCGGCCTACAACGCGACCAAGGGGGCGGTACATCTGTTTACCAAGGGCATCGCGCTTGAATGCGCCGAGGCCGGCTGGAACATTCGCGTTAATTCAGTGCACCCGGCCTATATCGGCACGCCCATGGTGGAGCGCTACGCCGAGAGCTGGGGCTCACTCGAAAGTGGTCTGGCGGCGCTTGGCAAACTTCATCCCGCTGGGCGAGTGGGGGAAGTTGAAGAAGTAGCAAATGCCATTCTCTATCTTGCGTCCGACGAGGCCAAGTTCGTCACTGGAACAGAGCTGGTGATTGATGGCGGTTACACTGCCGCTTGAGCCGCATTACGGCAAATAGATGACACCGGTGTGGTAATCCACCACGTCGCCCGCCGCATCGACGGCGAAGTTTGACGTGATGATTCCCTCGGCGTTCTCGAACAAACCGCTACCGCCATCGACCGCCCAGACAATGCCACCCTGCAACAGACCGGCATCACCAACCGGGCCGAACTCGCCGGCGCCGACGGTGTCAAACTTGAGCATATTGCCATTGCCGAATGAGATGGTGCCCCATTCTCGAAACTTCTTGCCCGCGCCGAGTTCGCCGCCGTCACATGCTGCAGACTTTGAATTGAACTCGGCCTTGGGTCCGGCCAATTCCTCGATGCACGCATCGACACCGTCGGCGCCGATCTCGGTAGTAACCCGCATACAGGGCGCGAAAGATTGCGTAACCCAGAGCTTCTCGCCATCGCTTTGCTGCTCCCCTCGGCCCTTGAATTCCATATTGTAAATAATGCGGCGCATTTTTGGCCTCTTTGCTTAATTGGTCGCTATTGATGCCCAATTGAGCACGGAAATTTCGGTGGTTTCAATAGCGCGCCGGCCGGCCGATACTGATAGGCGAAAAAATTAGTACGGGAGCGGAAATGTGGCATACGCAAATTCAGGCGGGGTGAAATTGTATTGCGAGGAAACCGGAAGCGGCTACCCGATACTCTTCATCCATGAATTCGCCGGCGATCACCGTAGTTGGGAACCGCAGATCCGCTATTTCGCACGCCGCTATCGCTGCATCAGCTATGACGCGCGTGGCTATCTGCCGTCGGATGTGCCGGACGATCCGGTGCTGTACAGTCAGGATTTCGCGGTGGCGGATGCCATCGCTGTGCTCGATCACCATGCTATCGACAAAGCCCACATAATTGGCCTCAGCATGGGTGGTTTTGCAGCGCTGCATATGGGCATGCGCCATGCAAGCCGTGCCAGCGCGCTGGTGGTCGCGGGTTGCGGCTATGGTGCCCCCAAGGGCAAGCGGGAGAGTTTCAAGCGCGAGGTCGATATCTTGGCTGATCATTTTGAGCGCGACGGCACGGAGAAAGCAGCGACCGTCTATGCCAGCGGCCCTTTCCGTGTGCAGCACCAGAACAAGGATCCGCGTGGCTGGGCTGAATTCTACCAACAATTTGTCGAGCATTCGCCGCGCGGCTCGGCCAACACGCTACGCGGTGTGCAGGGCTGCCGGCCTTCGCTTTATGATCTCGAAGCGGAATTGGCAGCCGTCACTGTGCCAACTTTATTGATCAATGGCGACGAAGATGAACCCTGCCTTGATGTGAACCTGTGGCTAAAGCGTATCATGCCGGCAAGCGGGCTGGTAATCCTACCGCGTACTGGCCATGCCTCGAATCTGGAAGAACCTGACGCCTTCAACCACGCAGCACAGGAATTTTTCTCGACTGCCGAGCAGGGTCGTTGGACAGCGCACGATCTGCGTTCGATTGAAGGGGCACAGATTGTGCATCAAGAGGAAAGCTAGCCCTTCTTCCCGTGGCCCAAACGGTAATTACGCCACTGCGTCCCGGAATTTCCTGGCTGGAACGCTCGCAAAAGTCTTCAAGCAATACTTTGCTATCACCTTCGCATCGCACTTATGTTGCCCGGTCGCCGTCTGCGACGACATCTGCATCGAGGCTGTGGGTCAAGCTTATCGGCCAGCTTGCCACATTGACCCTATCGTCAATGACGGCGAATCAGAAACGATGCGCGCCGCCGGTATCGCCAGACCACCGACGACCCGTATTGTAGGCCCATGCCGAGACGAATCGGTGCATTGCTTTCTACCATGCGCCCCATGTTTCACGCTCTCTGGGGACTACCTCGTATTAACTCTGTCGCGCGGCCGCACTCTCATAATGCTAAACGTATCCTGGATATCATGCCGCTGAGGTGAGCCTTTGTATGGTCTCTCAAATGACGAGGTGCCTAAATCACGCCTTCGCGTTTCAGTTCGGCTAGCTCGGCTGGGCTGAAGCCAAGCTCATCGCCATAAATTTCCTGATTGCCCTCTGCGAGAGCTGGGCCGAGATGGGTAATGCGGCCGGGCGTCTCTGAAAGATGTGGTAGCACGCCCGGTACGGTAATCTTACCGGCACTTTCGTTTTCTACTGTTACCATTGTCTTGCGCGCCTTGTAGTGCGAATCGTTGAATATGTCGGCGATCGAATAGACTGGTGCGATCGGCACCTCGCCGGCGACGCAGGCCTCCATTAGCTTGTCGCGTGTCATCGAGAGCGTAAAAGCACTGACCAATCCATCCACATCCTCGCGGTTGGCAACTCGGTTGGCGGCAGTTTTATAGCGCGGATCTGGGCCTAGTTTGGGGCGGCCGAGCACCTCAGCCATGCGCAGCCACATCTTGTCGCTGGTACACGCGATTGCCACCCATTCGCCGTCCCCACATTCAAAATGCCCATGCGGGCAGACATTGGCGGTCCCTAAGCCAAGGCGCGGGCGAACAAAACCGTTGGCAGCATAGAGCGGCGCCATCTCATCGAGTACGCGGAAAATAGATTCATAGAGTGCGACGTCGACCTCCTGGCCGCGCCCGGTGTCTTCACGCGCCCGCAAAGATAAAAGGATGCCAAGAGCGCCGTAAAGGCCGGAGATATAATCGGCCAGAGAGGTTGAACCGGGCGTCAAGGGCGGTCCGTCGGGCTCGCCGGTGAGATAGGTGAGGCCGCCAAAGGCATGCGCGATACGGGCGAAGCCGGGGCGGTCCTTATAGGGGCCGGTCTGGCCATAGCCAGAGATGCGCAGTATCACCAGGCGAGGGTTGATCGCTTTCAGCACGTCCGGCCCGAGGCCCCATCTTTCCAGCGTACCGGGGCGGAAATTCTCGCACATAACATCGGCGCCGACGATCAGACGCTTGAAAATTTCAACCCCCTTTTCCGTACGGATATCGAGCGTGACTGAGCGCTTATTTCGCTGCTCGGAAAGCCAGCAATAGCCATCGCCGTTTTTACTCGCCGTGCCGAACTTGCGTAAAGGGTCGCCACTGCCGGGTTGCTCGATCTTGATCACTTCAGCGCCGAATTCGCTTAGGATTGCCGCGCTGAATGGGCTAGCAACGAATGTTGCGAGATCGAGCACGCGCAGCCCTTCGAGCGGTAATTTGTTGTTTTGTTGCATTTTTTCCATGCGCCCAAGAAAGCCGCGATTTTCCGTCGCTGTCAATTGTGACGGCAACGCCTGGCGGGGCTGGCGCGCCGCGCCGTCTTTGCGTTAAGGTTCGGACAAATAAATTGGAATAAAGCGGGCGAACTAGCTGGCAACCATCTCGGGAGTGAAGAATATGTCACTATTGATCAAGGGCGGAACCGTCGTCACTGCGGAAGAGAGCTATCGGGCTGATGTCTATTGTGCCGATGGCACAATTCAGGCGATCGGTGAAAATTTGGAGGCGCCGGCCGGCACCGAATTGGTGGACGCGGGCGAAGCACTGGTGATTCCAGGCGGTATCGATCCGCATACCCATATGGAACTGCCCTTTATGGGCACAGTGACAGCGGATGATTTCATGTCGGGGCCCTCGGCTGGGCTTGCTGGCGGCACGACGATGATCATTGATTTCGTCATCCCCAGCCCCGAGCAGTCTCTCCTCGAAGCCTATGACACCTGGATGAGCAACGCGGAAAAGGCGCCGTCGGATTATTCCTTCCATGTTGCCATTACCTGGTGGAGCGATCAGGTGAAAGAAGAAATGGGTGTGCTCACGCGCGAACGCGGCGTCAACAGCTTCAAGCATTTTATGGCCTATAAAGGCGCCATCATGCTCGATGACGAAATTCTTCTGAACAGCTTCGATCGATGCCAGGAGTTGGGCGCCATGGCCACCGTCCATGCCGAGAACGGCGAGATGATTTATCATCTACAGAACAAACTCTTAGCCATGGGCATCACCGGACCGGAGGGTCACGTGCAATCGCGCCCGCCGGAAGTTGAGGGCGAAGCAACTCAGCGCGTGATCACCGTCGCTGGCGTCGCGAACGCGCCGCTCTATGTGGTCCATTGCAGCTGTGTGCAGTCGCTCGCGGCAATCGCTAAAGCTCGCGCCAACGGCCAAGCGGTCTACGGCGAAGCGTTGGCACAACACCTGGTAATTGATGAAGCGACACATTATTTGCCTGACATCACTTTGGCTTCGGCGCATGTGATGAGCCCGCCATTCCGCACCAAGGAACACCGCGACGCGTTGTGGGGCGGTCTCCAGTCCGGCACTCTGCAAACCACGGCGAGCGATCATTGCGCTTTCTGCGCGCCGCAAAAAGCGCTGGGAAAAGACAATTTCACGCTGATGCCGAATGGCTGCGGCGGCATTGAGGATCGCATGTCAATTCTCTGGGACCAGGGTGTTAAAGCCGGCCTACTCACGCCGAATGATTTTGTCCGCGTGACATCAACGGCGACAGCTAAAATATTCAATATCCATCCGCGCAAAGGTTCAGTGAGCGTCGGCGCCGACGCTGACCTGGCAGTATGGGACCCCAACGCAAGCCGCAAGGTGTCAGTTAAGACGCATCACTCCAACATGGACTTCAACCTTTACGAGGGCATGACCCTGACCGGTTTGGCGCGGGCCACCATCAGCCAGGGCAAGCAGGTGTGGGACGGCAAGGACCTCAAGGTCGAAGCGGGCGTTGGCCGCTATGTTCCGCGGCCGACTTATTCCAGCGTGTTCGAGCGGGTGAAGACTTACCGCGCTCTCAACGCGCCGCGCCGAGTTGAGCGCGCACAAGCCGCTGAATAACTGCGGCTTACATAACCGGAGGTCTCGCCATGTCACTTCTCATTAAGGGCGGCACTGTCACCACCGCCGAAGATAGCTACCGCGCCGACGTTTACTGCGCCAACGGCTTAATTCAGGCAATCGGTAAAAATCTTGAGGTGCCGATAGGTACCGAAACGGTGGACGCCGGTGGGGCGTTGGTAATGCCAGGCGGAATCGATCCGCACACCCATATGGAAATTCCGTTCATGGGCGGGCGCGCCGGAGATGATTTCTTCACCGGCCCCGCGGCGGGCCTTTCAGGTGGCACCACGATGATCATCGATTTTGTCATTCCTTCGCCTGATGAGCGCCCGCTGGACGCCTATCATGTGTGGCGCTCACGCTCTGAGAAGGCTCCGGCGGACTATTCCTTCCATGTAGCCATCACCAGTTGGAGTGACCAGGTCTCCGAGGACATGGAGACGCTTACACGCGATCACGGCGTCAACAGCTTTAAACATTTCATGGCCTACAAGAATGACATCATGCTCGATGGCGAGCATCTCATGCAGAGTTTCCGGCGCTGTCGTGATCTAGGCGCCGTGGCGACAGTACATTGCGAAGATGGCAATATGATCTGGCTGATGCAGCAGGAGTTGTTGGCGGCCGGTGTTACTGGACCGGAAGGCCACCCACAATCGCGCCCACCCGAGGTCGAAGGCGAAGCCACCAACCGCGCCATCCGCATTGCACAATTGCTCAACACTCCAATTTACATTGTGCATGTCACCTGCCGCGAAGCGCTACAGGAAATCGTCCGAGCCCGGATGGAGGGCCAGCGCGTCTATGGCGAGTGCCTGGCGCAGCACTTGGTGATCGACGATTCCGTTTATTACGATCCCGACCCAGTCAAAGCCCGCGCCTATGTGATGAGTCCGCCGTTCCGCCCCAAAGATCATTTACGTGAGTTGTGGCGCGGCCTGCAATCGGGAAATTTGCAAACCACCGCAACAGATCATTGCGCGTTCTGTAACATCGACAAGGAAAAAGGAAAGGACGATTTCAGCAAGATTCCAAACGGCACCAGCGGTGTTGAGGACCGTATGTCGGTGTTGTGGGATCAGGGCGTAGAGACTGGCAAGCTAACGTCCAATGAGTTCGTTCGCGTTACCTCGACTAACGCGGCGCAGATCTTCAATATATATCCCCGCAAGGGCGCTATCCGCGTCGGCGCCGACGCGGATATTACGGTCTGGGACCCCAAGGCGACTCGTATCCTTTCCGCCAAAACTCATTTGCAAAATAATGATTTCAACATCTATGAAGGCATGGAAGTGACAGGAGTGGCGCGCAGTACCGTGAGCCAAGGCCATCTCGTGTGGCACGATGGTGATCTCCGCGTCGAGCCTGGCGCTGGCCAATATATCAAACGCTCCACCTTTGGGCCGATGTTCGACGCCGCCGGCCGCACGCGCGACCAGCGCCCCTGGCGTCGCGTCGAGCGTAGCGAGGCGGCGGAATAGAAAGACGGCGCAGATTGCTTGGCTGCTGCCCTAATCAAGGTTACGCTTCAGTCCCCCCTGCCGCCTTTTGTGACAAGTAAACTGGTGGCCTTCCGTTCTGGAAATTCCTCTTCTAGCGGGCAAACCTTGAAGCCGTTCCCGCACGAGATGAAAACAGGTTAGAAGGCGAAGACGCAATAGCTGCCCCGGCAGTGGGCGACAATTTTCTGCTCGCCAGGGGTCACGCGTTGGCGCGGTCGACCATGGCGTTTAGAAGCACTTCGCAACCGGCGGCGAGATCGCCGGGGGTGGCTTCTTCAATCTCGTTGTGGCTGATGCCGTCCTCGCAGGGAATGAAGATCATCGCTGTCGGAGCGAGGCGCGATACATAGACCGCGTCATGCCCGGCGCCGGAGGTGATTGGACGGTTGGCCAAGCCGAGAGCGTTGGCGGCCCCTTGCACCGCGGCAACGCAGTCTTCGTCGAAGATCACCGGCTCGGAATACCAGATGCGTTTGAAATCCAGGCTGAGGCTTAAATCTACAGAGATTTTTTCGCAGGCCGCTTGAAATTCGCTTTCCATGCCATCCAGTGCCGCCGCATCGGGGTTGCGGATGTCGGCCCGGAAAAACACTTTGCCAGGGATGACGTTGGTTGAATTGGGAGTTACTTCCATATAGCCGATAGTGGTGCGCCCGTTGGGCATTGCGGCCTCGCCGATTCGGTGAGCCTCCCCGACCATACGCGCAGCGCCGACGAGCGCGTCTTTGCGCCGCTCCATCGGTGTCGTACCGGCATGGGATTCCATGCCCGTGACTTCAATCTCGAACCAGCGGATACCCTGCACGCCTTGAACCACGCCGATGGTTTTTTCCTCAGCTTCGAGGATCGGCCCCTGTTCGATATGCGCTTCGAAGAACGCGCCAAGCTCGCGCGGCGCGCATTTCATGTCGCCGTCATAGCCGATGCGTTTCAGCTCGTCGCCGAGGGTATTGCCTTCGCGGTCGGTGCAGGCAAGGCCTTCTTCGAGGCTGAACTCTCCGCCAAACACACCCGAGCCGATCATCGCAGGCGCGAAGCGCGAACCTTCTTCGTTGGTCCAGGCCGAGATTTCAATCGGCGCGTTAGTCTCGTAATTGAGATCGTTCAACGTGCGCACCACTTCTAGCCCAGCAAGAACGCCGTAGATGCCATCATATTTGCCGCCGGTCGGCTGGCTGTCGATATGGCTGCCGGTGCAGATCGGCGGGAGTGAGTTATCCTTACCGGGACGGCGCGCAAAGATGTTGCCCATCTCGTCGACGCTGACCGTGCAGCCCGCCGCTTCGCACCATTCGACATAAAGATCGCGCGCGGCTTTGTCTTCGTCAGTGAGCGCTAGACGGCAGACACCGCCTTTTTCTGTGGCACCAATCTTCGCCATCTCCATGAGGCTGTCCCATAGCCGGTCACCGTTTATTTTTATGTTCTGCACTTTATCTCTCCCCAGAATAAGCTGTTGCTATGACCCTTGGCCCATATCGCCGTCCGATGTCAAGATGAAGCGGCATGAAACAATCGCAATCGCGAGATAGCGGACAAATTCTGCCCGATGTATTGGTCCACGGGCTTGATGTGGTGTTTTGCGGCTCGGCGGCGGGAAGCGCCTCGGCCAAGGCGGGCGCCTATTACGCTGGGCCGGGCAACCGCTTTTGGTCGATCTTGCATGAAAGCGGCCTGACGCCGCGCCAATTGCTGCCAAGTGAATTTCGCAACGCGGTTCAATACGGCATCGGGCTCACGGATTTGAGTAAGTTTCAGTCGGGAGCTGATAGCGTTTTGGATTCTGGTGGCGACGACACGGGCGGGCTCGCCGAAAAGATCACCGCCTACGCACCGCGCGTGCTGACCTTCAACGGAAAACGCGCCGGCAGCTTGTTCCTGCACCAAATCTTTGCATACAAAATCAAAGATTACGGCCTGCAGCCGCAGACACTTGGCGCGACCGCGCTGTTCGTTTTGCCCTCTACTTCGGGCGCTGCGCGGCGCTGGTGGGACGCAGCGCCGTGGTGCGCAATGAGTGAATATCTTGGGCGCTAGCGCCGCAGCTTAGGCCCGGCGCGCGGCGTTGGTGTAGGTTTCGGGCCGACGGTCGCGGTAGAATTGCCATTGATTGCGCACTTCGCGAATCATGTCGAAATCGAGATCGGAGATCACAAGCGCGTCGCTATCGTCAGGGCCTTGGTTGAGCACATTGCCGCGCGGATCAGTGAAATAGCTTGAGCCATAGAACTGGTGATTGCCAATCGCCGGCTCAGTGCCGACGCGGTTGTTGGCGCCGATGAAGATGCCGTTGGCAATCGCCGCCCCTGGTTGCTCAAGTGTCCAGATATGGTCGCTCAAACCGCGGAACGTGGCCGACGGATTGAACACTAGTTCTACGCCGTTTAGCGCCAGTTCGCGCCACCCTTCGGGGAAGTGGCGGTCATAACAAATATAGACACCGACCTTACCAACCGCCGTCTCGAAAACGGGAAAGCCAAGATTGCCGCCGGCAAAATAGAATTTTTCGTCGAATTTGCCGACTTTGGGAATATGAATTTTGCGGAACTTGCCGAGATAGCGCCCATCGGCGTCGATCACAGCGGCGGTGTTGTATAGCTTGCCGTCGTCGCCCAACTCGTAGATCGGCGAAACAATGACCATGTTGAGGCGTTTGGCTGTCTCCATCATCAATTGGGTGGTTGGCCCGTCGGGGATGACCTCGGCTGTGCCAAACCAGCGCTCATCTATCTCGGCCGGGAAGTAGGGCATAGTCCATACTTCCTGTAGGCCGATTACCTGCACGCCTTCCTTTGCGGCGTCTTCAATCAGGGTCATATGGGCAGTGGTCATTTTGTCTCGGATGGTGTCGAACGAATCGCCGATCGGATCGGCCTTCAGTTCCATTTGGATAAGCGCGGCTTTGACTGTGCTCATAATTGTATCTTTCCCCCAGCTCTCACGCGTGCCAATCGGCGATATGGGTGTAGGCGTCGGGCCGTCGGTCGCGGAAGAACGCCCAGGTTTCGCGCACCTGGCGGATCATGTCAAAATCGAGATCGGCGACCACCAGCTCGTCCTTATCGTCCGAACCCTGGTTAAGTATTTCGCCGCGCGGATTGACGAAATAGCTTGATCCGTAAAACTCACCATTGTTCCACGGCGCTTCCCATCCGACCCGGTTGTTGGCACCGATAAAGACGCCGTTGGCGACCGCGGAGGCGGGTTGTTCGATGTTCCACAGGTGATCGCTTAACCCCTTGGTGGTGGCCGAGGGATTGAAGATCAGCTCAGCACCGTTTAAAGCGAGCTCACGCCAGCCTTCAGGAAAATGGCGATCGTAGCAAATATAGACGCCTATTTTGCCGACCGCAGTTTGGAACACCGGGTAGCCGAGATCGCCGGGCTTAAAAAAGAATTTTTCGTAGTAGCCGTTGGTGTGAGGAATATGAATCTTGCGGAACTTACCGAGATAACTGCCGTCGGAGTCGATCACCGCGGCGGTGTTGTAATAGACGCCAGTCATTTGTTCTTCATAGATAGGGACGACCAGAACCATGCCGTGCTCTTTAGCTACGCTTTGCATATGCTGCACAGTCGGCCCATCGGGCACTCGCTCGGCGGTAGCGTACCATTTGGGGTCTTGAGTGGCGCAGACATAGGGGATATTGAAAATCTCCTGCAGGCCGAGCACCTGCACGCCTTGGCGTGCCGCATCCTCGATCAGTGCCATATGCTCGTCCATCATCTTCTTCATGATGGTTCTGGGCGAATCGCTCTCGACTTCGCCCTTGAGGCTCATCTGTATGAGACCCGCCTTGATTAATGCCATCGCCGCTATCTCCCCTAAGCCGATTGTCCGGACAAGTTTGCCGAGACTACCGCCGGGCGGGGGCGGCAGGCAAATGAAACTGGAGCGAGCTCACCTGTAGGTTAGTTCGCTCCGCGCGCTCGGTTGCCCCTTCTTCCCAACCCTTCTTCCCCTAGAGGAGAAGGGTTTTACCCCATCATCGGAAAGCTTAGGTCTACACCTGAGCGAATACCTGTTGGCCAGCGGGCGGTGATTGTTTTCATCTTAGTGTTGAAGCGCACACCTTCCATGCCATGCATGTTGTGATCGCCAAACAGCGAGCGCTTCCAGCCGCCAAAACTATGATAGGCGACCGGGACCGGAATTGGCACGTTGACGCCGACCATGCCAATTTCCACCTTGGAGGCGAAATCGCGGGCGGCGTCGCCGTCGCGGGTAAAAATGGCCGTGCCATTGCCGAATTCATGATCGTTTACCATTTTCACGGCGGCATCGTAATCGGGTGCCCGGACGACGGAGAGTACAGGACCAAAAATCTCCTCTTTGTAGATTTTCATCTCCGGTGTCACATGGTCGAACAGGCACGGGCCGACATAATAGCCGTTCTCATAGCCCTGCAAAGTTAGGCCGCGGCCGTCCATGACTAATTCGGCGCCTTCGGAAACGCCGTGGTCAATATAGCCGCGCACTTTTTCGTAATGCTGCGCGCTCACGAGCGGGCCCATCTCAGATTCTGCATCGGTGCCAGGGCCTACCTTGATCTGTTCGATGCGCGGGCGCAGCGAATCGACCAGCGCGTCGCCCGCCTTATCGCCGACTGCGACCGCCACCGAGACTGCCATGCAGCGCTCACCGGCGGAGCCGAAAGCGGCACTCACCAGTGCGTCTGAGGTCATATCCAGATCAGCGTCAGGCAGCACGATAGCGTGGTTTTTGGCGCCGCCCAGGGCCTGCACCCGTTTCCCGTGGGCGCAGCCGGTGGCGTAAATATATTCGGCGATCGGCGTTGAACCAACAAAGCTGCCCGCAGCGATATCCGGGTGTTCCAGAATGGCGTCCACCGCTACTTTATCTCCATGGATTACGTTGAACACACCATCCGGGCAGCCCGCCTCTTTCAGCAGTTCGGCCATGAAATTGGCGGCTGAGGGGTCTTTTTCGGAAGGCTTCAGGATAAATGTATTGCCGCAGGCGAGGGAGATCGGAAACATCCACATCGGCACCATGGCAGGGAAGTTGAACGGCGTAATGCCGGCGACCACACCGAGAGGCTGGCGCATCGAGTAGCTGTCCACTCCAGTGCCGACAGATTCACTGAATTCACCTTTCACCAGATGCGGAATGCCGCAGGCGAATTCGAGCACTTCTAAGCCGCGCGTTATTGAGCCCGCTGCGTCGCTTAAGACCTTACCGTGTTCGCGCGTGACGATAGCGGCGAAATCGTCCATGCGTGCTTCGATCAGTTCCTTGAACTTAAATATCACGCGGGCGCGGCGGATCGGTGGCGCCGCCGCCCATTCGGGCGCCGCCGCTTTGGCCGCGGCCACGACGTTGGCGACCTCGTCATCGCCGGCCAGCGGCACTTCGGCAATTTTTTCACCAATGGCGGGATTGAACACATCGCCGGTGCGTCCGCTTTGACCGGCGACCGCCTGGCCGTTAATCCAATGGCTGAGTGTTGGACTCATCGAAGATCTCCCGTAATTTCTGTTAGTTACACCGACAGGGCATTATGCGTATCAACAAAGCGGTGTCCAAGATCGCGCGCCACCGCTTCATATGTGATATCGCCGCGATGTACATTGAGGCCGTTGGCGAGGTGTGGATCATCCAACAGTGCCTGGCGGTAGCCCTGGTTCGCGAGCGCGATGACGAACGGCAGCGTGGCGTTGGAGAGCGCCAAGGTTGAGGTCCGAGCAACCGCACCTGGCATATTGGCGACGCAATAATGGATTACATTGTCGACCTTATAGGTCGGATCCGCGTGGGTGGTTGGTTTGCTGGTCTCGAAGCAGCCGCCCTGGTCGATGGCGACATCGACGACGACGGCATTGCGCCGCATGTTAGGCAGCATGTCGCGGCGCACCAGCTTGGGCGCCGCCGCACCTGCGACCAACACCGCGCCGATCACTAGATCTGCGTTGTAGACTGATTGCTCAAGCTCTTCGGTGGTAGAATAGATGGTATGGGCGCTGGCGCCGAATATTTCATCGAGCTGACGCAGCCGCGGGATCGAGCGGTCGAGAATGGTCACTTGCGCGCCCATGCCGACAGCCATGCGCGCCGCGTGGCTGCCGACCACGCCGCCGCCGATAATAGCCACGTTGGCCGGCGCGACGCCGGGCACCCCGCCCAGCAATACACCGCGCCCGCCCTGCTCCTTCTCCAGGCAATGGGCACCGGCCTGGATCGACATGCGCCCGGCGACCTCACTCATCGGCGCCAACAGCGGTAGGCCACCCTGAGCATCGGTCACGGTTTCATAGGCGATCGCGATACAGCCCGATTGCATCAGCGCATTGGTCTGCGCGGGGTCGGGAGCTAGATGAAGATAGGTGAACAGCACCTGGCCGTCGCGCAGCATGGCGCATTCCTGCGGTTGCGGCTCTTTGACTTTGACTACCATGTTGGCTCTCTCGAAGATTTCCTCCGGCGTCTCGACCAACTCGGCTCCGGCGCGTTCGTAATCCTCATTGTACATGCCGATTGCCTCGGCCGCGTCCTGCTGCACCATCACTTGATGGCCGTTTTTTACCAGTTCGCGCACACCTGCCGGTGGGACGCTAACACGATACTCGTGAACTTTAATTTCCTTAGGAACGCCGATGAGCATGGGTTTTACTACTCCGTGAAACGGCCTTAGCCGATGTTATTAAATGGGGACGGGCCCCTGGTTCAACTTAGGCGGCTTCCTTTAGGACGTCGCCGATGGTCTCGAAGATTTGGTCGATCTGGCTTTTCTCGACGATAAGCGGCGGCGAGAGGGCGATGATATCACCGGTGGTACGGATCAGCACGCCGCGATCGTAGCATTTTAAAAACGCATCGAAGGCGCGCGCTGTGGGCTTGCCCGGAAGCGGCTCAAGTTCGACCGCACCAACCAGCCCCATGGCGCGGATATCGATGACATGGGCATGATCGCGGAGTGAAAATGCGGCATTGATCCAATAGGCTTCAAGCTCGGCGGCACGCTCGAACAGACCTTCGTTCAAATAGATGTCGAGCGCCGCATGGCCTGCCGCGCAGGCCACCGGATGGCCCGAATAGGTATAGCCGTGAAACAGCTCAATGGCGTTATCGGGGCCGTTCATGAAGGCATCGTAAATATGCTTGCGCACCAACACCGCGCCCATGGGTATGGCGGCATTGGTTAGCCCCTTGGCGAGCGTCATGATGTCGGGCACAACGCCGAAGCGTTCGGCGGCGAAGCTATCGCCAAGGCGGCCAAAACCGGTAATGACCTCGTCGAATATTAACAGGATGCCGTGCTGATCGCAGATCTCGCGCAGGCGCTTAAGATAGCCTTTGGGCGGCAGAATGACGCCGGCGGAACCGGACATCGGCTCGACGATGACGGCGGCGATGGTCGAGGCATCGTGCAAAGCCACGAGGCGCTCGAGATCGTCTGCCAAATGACCACCCCATTCGGGTTGGCCTTTGGTGAAGGCATTGTGCTCGAGATTATGAGTATGTGGCAGATGATCCACGCCGGGAAAAGCGGTGCCGAAATATTTGCGGTTGTTGGCGATACCGCCGACCGCGATGCCACCGAAACCGACACCGTGATAGCCCTTCTCGCGACCGATCAGGCGGGTACGTGACGCGTTGCCGCTCATATTGTGATAGGCGAGCGCAATTTTCAGCGCCGTATCGGCCGATTCAGATCCGGAATTGGTAAAAAATACATGGTCAAGATCGCCTGGCGCCAGCGCGGCAAGGCGCGCAGCGAATTCGAACGCCGCTGGATGGCCCATCTGAAAACCAGGGCCGTATTCGAGGCGCCCGACCTGAGCGCTCACCGCCTCTGTAATTTCCTTGCGTGCATGGCCACAATTGACGCACCACAGACCCGAGGTGGCGTCGAGCACCTTGCGGTTATCCGTGGTGGTGTAGTGCATGCCCTCGGCGGAGACAAACATACGCGGCGCGCTCTTGAATTGCCGGTTGGCGGTAAAGGGCATCCATAGCGGGTCAAGATCGTTAGGCATAGTTTCATAACGCGCGCTTTCGCTGCTCTCAGGCATGATTTATCTCCAGGCTGGCAATGAAATTCTATTTCTTCTGCGGAAACTATCATCGCGCGCCATGCTGCGCCACGAGTCAGAGGAAGGCGGCGTGGTAATCCGCGGCAAGTTAGAAGTCACAGTCGGCGATCAACGCCGCGTACTCGGGCCGGGTGGTGCCTAGTATTTTGATTTTCACTTGCCGAGCCATTTACGCAATATCGGTGACGAGGAATGCGAAATCGTCTCCGCCTGCACGCACCGAATTTTTAACTGACATTGACAGGGTGCTCCGAAGGCCTACCTTTTCTTAACGCCAACAAAAATAGCAATTGAGTGAGGGGATGGAGATGGGGTTGCAACGCGAGGCGCTGATTGATGTCGCGATGGGCTACGAGCCAGCCGACAAAGTCATCAAGAATTGCCGGATCGTCAATAGCCATACCGGCACGATCCACCAACCTTCTGATAATGTCGCCATTAAGGGCGAGCGCATCGCCGCTATCGGCGACATCGACTATACGATTGGTGACGACACGGAGGTGCTCGACGCCGACGGGCGCTACCTCGTGCCGGGTCTGATTGATCCACACTGCCACCAATGGCACACCTACGCCAACTCGACAGTTTTTGCCGCCTGCCGGCTGCTACATGGCTCGACGACAATCGTTGACGGCTTTTACGGCCACGCCATCGTCAACGGATTGCGCGCCTCCCGCTTCTTCCTCGACGAACTGTTGCGCACACCGGTGAAGCCGCTCTTTGTCGTCCCCACCATGTGCTACACGCAAAACCGCGGCATCGGCTTCCCCGCGTCGCCCAATGCGCCCAGCATTGATCAATTGATGGACTCACTATCCTGGCCGGAAACAAAGGGTATCGAGGAGATTAGCCCGGAGCTGATGTTGTATCGCAATCAGCGCGACGCCGATCTCCTCAACTTGATGGAAGAGTGCCTCAAACAGGGAAAAGTGATTCAGGGTCACTCGGCAGGTATGACGGATGATAAAATCACTAATGCCTGGGTCTCTTCAGGGATCATGCACAATCATGAAATCGTCAACGCCTCGGAGACGCGGCGTCAAGCCGAACTCGGGATCTGGGTCGTGATCCGCGAAGGCAGCGCGTGCAAGGATATCGAAGCCTGCATTCCGGTGATAACCAAGGAAGGCTATGACTCACGCGCCTTTCAACTGTGCACGGACGTCATCACACCCGACTGGATGTTGGAGCGTGGTCAGATGGATAACGCCATCCGCGTCGGCATCAAAAACGGGCTCGATCCCATGACCGCAATCCAGATGTCGACGATCCAGCCGGCCGAGTTCTATCGTGTCAATCATGACATGGGCATGATCGCGCCGGGCCGCTATGCGGACATCGTTTTTGTCGAGAGCCTGGAGGAGTTCGAAATTTCCCAGGTCATGGCCAATGGAAAAATTTGGGTCAAAGACGGTAAGTTAGTCGAGCCGCTCGAGAATCCGGACTATCCAGATTGGCTTTACGGCACCATGAATATCGACCGCGTGCTCGCGCCGGAGAATTTCCAAATTAAGGCGCCGGAGGGCGCCGGCGATACCGTAAAAGTCCAGGTAATCAACACTAGAGACGGCTCACTTGAGACGCCGGGGTCGGTCGAAACGCTCAAGGTGGTCGACGGCTTGGTCCAGGCGGATCCGGCAAGCGGCATCAACAAGATCTGCATGATCGACCGGATTATGGGGACCGGCGAAATTGGCTTGGCCTTCGTCAAAGGATTTAACATTCAGGAGGGATGCATCGGCACGACGGCGAATGTGTTCAATCAGAACATCGTCCTGGTAGGCGCATCAGACGAAGACATGGCCGCTGCCGCCAACGAAACGATCGACATGGACGGCGGATTTATTGCTCTTCGAAACGGCGAGGTCCTGGCATCTCTCCCAACGCCCTTAAACGGCCTTGCCTCGGACCTGCCATTCAACGAGTTGTTCGAAAAGCAGTTCAAGCTCATCGCAGCTTGGCGCGACATGGGGTGTGACTTGGAAACGCCACAGATGAACCTTGAGTTCGTCTCCCTGGTGACGATTCCCTACTACCGTATCAGCACTAAAGGGCTGGCCTACACGACCCAAGACCGCTTCGAGCTCGCTGAGTTGTTCGTCGAATAGGCGCCTCAGCTAGGTGCTTCTGGAATTATCCGCATCTCGCGCATTTTCTTGAAATAGCGCGCGAACATTTCTTCGGTGTAGATGATCTCAGTGTAGCCGTGGCGGATGCGCTTGCGGTCTTCGAGGATGATGTCCCAGTCGCGCGCGAATACCCAATCGGCGAATACCCAATTGGCGAGCTCATCCATCTTGTAGGGCTGGAGCTGATGCTTCTGGACAATCTCGTCCCAGACAGGTCCCTTATCGGCCATCAACATGTTTAGAGAGCTGGGTCGCACCTGGCCCCGACGGCAGCCAAAGGCTTCGCCAATCTGGTGCCAGATATGCTCCCAGCGAAAACAATCACCATTGGTAATGTTAAATTCCTGGTTGGCACACCCGGGATCAGTGGCCGACCAGGCTTCGAAGCGGCCCAATATCTCAGCGTCGGTATATTTGTTAAGGGCGTGCCAAGCGGTCGGGCGTCCGGGAAAATCGAATGGAATATCCAGCTCCTGCGCGATGATTGCGTAGACGGAAACGAAATTGAGCGTGTTGAGCGGCACACCGGCAGACAAGCCGATGACGATTTCCGGGCGCACCATGGTGAGGCCCCATGATTTGCCCTTTTGCAGCTCTATCAGATAGTCCTGCTGGTTGTAGTAAAAATTGGGCGGCATATGTCGCGGGTCGCTTTCCACCGACGGTGTTTTGTAGGGCCCGAGATGGCAGCCATAATATTTGCCGCCCTGCGTTAGGGTGACGCGCTCCAAGCCGGGCGCAATGCGGTCGAGGACACCGATGGAATTTTGTACCAAGGCAAGATTGCCCTCGACATTCTCGGCCTCAAAGCCGCCGGCGAGGCCGCAATAAAACACGTGTGTCGTATCGCTGAGCGGCGCGAGTTTGGCGTTTGCATCAGCCTCGTCTTCGAGATCGACGGAAATGAAGCTAGCGCTCGTTTCGAAGCCGGGTGCGCCGCGGCTTAAGCCAACAATTTCCCAACCGCCTTGGGCCTCTAGCGCTTCAACGACATTCCGTCCCGTCGTGCCGCGTGCGCCGACAACAACCGCTTTCCGCTTTGCCATCTCTATCCCCCAATTTCTTATGCTTCATGCCAACTTCGCCAACGTATTATCTGCTAACTGCCCGTGTAGGCAAGCTGTTCGGGCGCGGACTTGACAAGGCGGGCTCCGGGCTGCTTTTTGTTTCGCCCTGGCGAATATGCGGCTGTGGCGGAACTGGTAGACGCGCAGCGTTGAGGGCGCTGTGGGGGAAACCCCGTGGAGGTTCAAGTCCTCTCAGCCGCACCATTCTCCAGGTGGCGCAAAAGGTTAGCGCCGCTGGTGTGCGTTGCGGTCGTGGCGGAACTGGTAGACGCGCTAGATTCAGGTTCTAGTGGGGGCAACCCCGTGGAGGTTCGAGTCCTCTCGACCGCACCAGCGCGACCCTAAGTCTTGTCCTAACTCATTGGCATGAAAGCATTTCTTTAATGCCCAGCTGGCGGGGTCAAGAGGTCTACTAGTCTCCGGCTTTTGGCTGCAAGCTTTCAACCAGCGTCGCCCAATAACTGGCGCCCCAACCAAGCGCCTCGTCGTTGAAATCGTAATTGGGGTTGTGCAGAAAGCAGCCGCCGTCAGTGCGCGCATTGCCCATCCAAATGTATGAGCCGGGGCACGCTTTGAGCATATAAGAGAAGTCTTCTGAGCCCATACTGGGCGGCATATCACGCCGTACTTTGGCGTCCCCGGCGACGCGAGCCGCCGCCGCCGCGGCCAGTTCGGTTTCCGCTTCATGGTTCACCGTGGCTGGGAACTGGCGCATATAGTTAATCTCAACGCTGCAACGGTGCGCGGCAGCGATGCCTTCAGAAATGCGGGCGATCCCAGTCTCGATTTCGTTTCGTACCGATTCGGTAAAGCTACGACTCGTGCCGCCGAGATCAACCCGCTCCGGGATGACGTTGAACGCATCACCAGCATGGATCTTGGTGACGCTAATCACAGAGGAATCGAGCGGGTCCTTGACGCGGCTGGTGATGGTCTGCAGGGCGCTGATAATTTCCGCCGCACACACCACCGGATCGATGCCGAGATGCGGCATAGCGCCGTGAGCGCCTTCGCCGATAACAGTGATTTCGAATGCGTCGCACGCGGCCATCATCGGTCCGGGCCGCACCGCGAACTCACCGATATCCATGCCCGGCCAATTATGCAGGCCGTAAACACCATTCACTGGAAATTGCTCGAACAAGCCTTCATTGACCATGGCCTTTGCACCGCCCAAACCCTCTTCGGCGGGTTGGAAAATGAAATAAACGGTGCCCGAAAAATTGCTGGTCTCGGCAAGATATTTAGCCGCACCCAGCAGCATCGCCGTATGACCGTCATGGCCGCAAGCATGCATCACACCGTCATGCTGAGAGCGGTGGTCGAAGTCGTTCTGTTCCAGTATGGGAAGCGCATCCATGTCGGCACGCAAACCGATGGCGCCGTCCCCGCTAGCCCCCTTCAACACGCCGACCACGCCGGTTTTGGCCAAGCCGCGATGCACTTCAAGGCCGAATGATTCCAACTCGCGGGCAACAATATCAGCGGTTCTGTTTTCTTCGAAGCCAATCTCCGGATGGGCGTGAATATCCTGGCGCCAGCGTGCCATCTCGTCTTGGAATTCCGCGATGCGGTTGATCATCGGCATGCTATCTCTCCCCATATTGAGAACGCACCATAGCAAGCTGGCCACCAAGTGGATAGAATCTAACCTATGGCAGCTATGACAAGTTTTACCACCATCCGCAAGGCGGCCGAAAAACGCACCGGCGGGCCTGCCGCACTCAATAAACTATTGCCGAAATCGCAGCCTGCTAAGGCGTTAAAGGCGATGCCGGACGACCGCTATTTGTCGCTAATGTCGCTCCGGGTGTTTTCGTCGGGGCTGAAGCACAGCATGGTGGCCCGAAAATGGCCGGATTTCGAAGAGATTTTCTTTGGCTTTGACCCAAAGCGTTTGGCTGCAATCCCGGACGAAGATTTGGAAGCACTGCTAAAGGAAACGCGCATCATCCGTCACTGGGGAAAAATTAAAGCCACGCGGCACAATGCGGCGGTGATAGCCGAGATATCCACCGCCCATGGCGGCTTCGGCGCTTGGCTCGCAGCCTGGCCGGAAGCTGATATTGTCGGACTGTGGGACGAGTTGCAAAAGCGCTTCAGTCAATTGGGTGGCGCTTCGGGGCCCTATTTCCTGCGCATGGCGGGCAAGGATACGTTCATCTTAACAACCGACTCCATCAAGGCACTCAACGAGTGGGGTGCTTACAGCGGCGATCCCAAAAGCAAGAAGGCCCGCCGCGACGTGCAGCAGGTGTTTAACGATTGGTCCAGTGAAAGCGGCCTTTGCCTTTCTGAGATGAGCAGGATTTTGGCTCTTTCGGTGGATTAGCAAATCTAGCCTCGAATGTTAGTGTCGGCTTGCAGCGTTAACCAGAAAGTAAGGCCGGCATGCTACTCTCCGGCCAGGTCTTCAACCACGCGCCGAGCAAAGCCGGCGAGGGGCTGCGCGCTTGGGCGTCGGTAATAGCTGCCTTCCTAGACGCACTCTACGATTTTGATCCTAACGGAATAGGTGCTCTCAATTTTCGTGTGGCAGGGAGTTCATCATCAGGCGGCCGACAGCGATCATTTCTGGAATGGTAGCGGCAAAGGCACTGAGGGTGACGAGAAGCGCCTCGCGTGCGGCACCGCTAGGCCGGCCGGCCATCGAATCATGCGCTGCCAATTCGCCATAAAGGCGCGCCGCGGCGGCATCCGCCTCGTGCGTAATATTCGACGCGGCAACCTCTATTTCACCGCTTCGGAAGAGTGGCTCTAGCGCCTCCGCCGAGACCATTAAATAATCTGGCCAGTGGGCGAGATGACGGTAAAGGGTAGGGACGATGCCTCTCGAGCCGTCATCGTTAGCGATGCGCAGGCACTTGAGCCGCCTGGCAAGCGCTGGCGGCATGTCCTCCAACTGAACCAGTGGCGGCAGCGCGGGAAATTGAACTGTCGGCACCGGCGACCCGCTGCCGACGCCGGCTCTGCCGCTCGCTTGGTCAGTGGCGAGCACCGACATCAGCAGGCGGACGGCGATGATATTGTGCGGATTTGCAGTGTTATAGGCGGTGGTAATATAGGTGATAGCAGCGATATCCATTGGCTTGAGGCTGAGCGTTTTAGCCGCCTCTGGCGTGAGCATTGGTAAGGCGGCGTCAAAGGGCGCGATCGCCACATGGTGTGCGGCCGCGCTTAGTGCGCCTGAGCGCATGGCTGATGCCAACAATCGCCAGCTCCATTCGAGAACGCCCTCATGGGTCGCAAGGTGGCGGTAGATCAGCGCTACCATGGGCACCCGGCAACAGGCCTTTATTTCGTCATAGATGGTCGCGATATTGTGACCTGCTTCTTGTTCGGACAATTCGGACAATCTCGATGTGCTCGCCAAATTCGCCTCCCTGTGCGCCTGTTCGCTCTATATACTTGGGCCATGAAAATCGTAACCGCACGATCCATCGATAACGACTCATTTGCGCCCTATGGCCAGTTGCTTGACGTTCCTGAGATGCCGGGGCGCTATGACTTTCAGGCAGAGCTCTTCAATGGGCGGACCGACGCTATACCCAATTTGTTACTGGCGTGCGTTGAGGCAAAATCCCTGCCGCTCGACATGGAGGTCATGGAACGCCATCCGCATTCGAGCCAGGCATTTTTCCCGCTTGAGGCATCAAGGTATATTGTCCTGGTATGCCCGGACGGAGCGGATGGCGGACCCGACATGGCGCGCCTCGACGCCTTCATCGTAGGCGCAGGCCAAGGCATTAACTACAATCCCGGCACTTGGCACCACCCGTTGACGGCGCTTGAGCGCGCCGGGAATTTTGCTGCACTGGTGTGGGAAAACGGTAGTGAAGCTGATACTGAATGGTACACCCTTGCCCCTGAGCAGCGGCTGCGCATCGACACTTAGCCCCGCTGCGTGTCGTGGCGCAGACCAAGGCTGTATCGTTCCGAGGTGATATCGCTGAGATAGTGAAACGGACGATCCTCGCGCCCGGCAAAACCCAGCGTGCGCATTAAGAGAAGCTCACCCGGACACCAGGGGATTTCGCGCTCCCCCTTTCCTGAGCGCGTCTTAGAGACAAAGAAACGGCCGTTGCCAGAGAGTAGGATCAGAGCGACCAGCCCGGTGTAACGCACATGATCGCGATGCGCGGTGATGCCGAACGAGCCGGAGGGATAGCGCTGCACCACCAAATCGTTAAGGAGGAGCGGCTCGACAAGGGGTGGCGGCTGCACGCTGCCGAGCGCATCCGCAAGATACGCTTCGAGCCGCGCGGCTAAATTCCACAAAACGCCAGGCTTTGGTGGCGCCATGCAGATGTCAAAATCCTGACGTACCTGCGCGGCGCCTGAGCCAATTTTGTGGCGGCCGGTACGAAACGGTAGAGCTGCCACAGCTGACAAAAGTCCAGCCAATTCGTCCGTCGCCAACAGTGGTAGGCTTGCCGCATCCACTTCCGCGAGCCGCGCCAGTGTTTTGCCGGCCTGACGCGCATCGCTGACAAAATTATTAGTCACGTGTTCATTCGCCTGTTACCCCATGGATGGCTCTCTGGCCCTAAAATCCGACGGCAAAGCGGAAAGCTCAAGAAAGGAATAACGATGCAACAAGGATTGAAACACTGGGCCGCCTTGGCCGTCATTCTTCTCCTTTTTGCGCCACCGCACGCCGTGGCATAATGGCCCCACCCAGGCACGTCCAGCCTTTCAAGCCAATAATTCTTCGCCGAGTTGATCACAGCGCTGAATGCCGCGATCAAGAATTACGAAATGAACGCGGTCTCTAAAGGCTAACGCCAGCGTAAGCGCCAAGCAGCGCGGCATCGTTATCGCGTGCAACATAGAAATTGACGTGTTCCGCAATGATTTCGCCATAATCATGTCGGCGGCAAGCATCAAATTAGAAATTGAAGCGGCACTGCGCTTCAATCTAACGGACGATGGCGACTGCACAGCCATCCTTACATATCGCACGCAAACGGCCGCATTCGCACCTGATGGAAACGCGACGCTCAATGACGTTGCCGGCGAACTCGATGCCATCTTCGCCACTATCTCGAAGCAGGCAGTACGACACTAAGAACCTGGGGCGTCGGACAAATTACCTTGACTTATGAATTCAGAAGACGCATATGCCGGGTCAGCGACACTCCTTTGAAGGTCGAACATCGACCGATCGCCGGCACCAAAATATTAGCCGGCCAGGTTTTCTCCGACATATGTAGGCGTTTCGTTAGGCCGGCCATTGCATTAGGCGGCAACTTGCAGCCTTGCGCACGGCGAGCCGACATTGCTTGCATTGTGCTTGCACGCGCACCATCCCGCATTCGGGGCGGCGCGTCACAGCGTTTTTTAGAAAGATATCACATACATGACCGACTTTGCGGGCCTTGCACTGGCCCAGCCTATCCTTCGCGCGATCTTTGACGAAGGCTACACCACCCCAACTCCCATCCAACTCAAATCCATTCCGGCGCTGCTCAAAGGGCACGATCTGCTGGGCGTTGCCCAGACCGGCACTGGCAAGACGGCCGCCTTTGCTCTGCCGCTGCTGCACCGCCTCGCGGAAAGCGCTGGTCCGGCACGGCGCGGTCAGCCGCATGCGCTGATACTGGCGCCGACACGTGAACTGGCTAACCAGATCAATGACAGCTTTAGAACCTACGGCCGCCATCTGCGCTTGCGCACGGCGGTGGTTTATGGCGGCACCCCCATTCGGGCGCAAATCCGGGCGTTGAGCCACGGAGTCCATGTTCTGGTCGCGACGCCTGGACGTCTTCTCGATTTGATGAACCAGCGTCACGTGCGGCTCGGCGGTGTCGAGAC
>CAYPSQ010000001.1:183762-198712 GCA_964413115.1 uncultured Rhizobiaceae bacterium
CCATGCCGAAATCGATCGAAAGTCTGGCCGATAGCTTGCTGCGCGATTCGGTACGGGTCGAGATTGCCCCGGCAGCGACTACCGTGGAAAAGGTCGAGCAACGCGTGCTCTTCGTGGAAAAAGCAAAAAAGCGCGCGCTCTTGACTGACCTGCTGACGGATAAAGCCATCCGGCGGGTGCTCATATTCACCCGCACCAAGCATGGCGCCGACCGTGTCGCCCGGCATTTGCACCAGTGCGGCGTCAAAGCCGACGCCATCCATGGCAACAAGGCGCAGAATGCGCGTCAGCGAGCCCTCAATAGCTTTTCTACCGGGCGTATTCGGGCATTGGTGGCAACTGACATCGCAGCCCGTGGTATCGATGTTGAAGACGTGACCCATGTCATTAATTTTGACCTGCCCAACGAGCCGGAAAGCTATGTGCATCGCATCGGCCGTACGGCCCGTGCCGGCGCCGGCGGCATTGCCATCTCGTTTTGCGATACCGAAGAGTGCGCTTATTTGCGCAACATCGAAAAAACAATCCGAAAACGTCTTCCTATCTTCGAGGATCACCCGTTCCACGTAGCGGAGATCCAACATGCTGCCGCTAAGGTCAAACGCGGTTCCGAGCGAAAACAGCGGCCGGGCCAGCGTCGTCGCAACACTCAACGCTCGCGGCGGAATACCAACAAAGCAGCATAGTTTCCCCAATCAGCGCGGCGACGGGTGCCTTAAAGCTCCCCATCGACCTGCTCGATTTCGAGCGTCATAATAGGCTTGAATCGCCGCGCCGAACCGCGCGCTACGTCTAGACCTCTAGTGGGAGACCAAGAGAATGCCGAAAGTCGAAGCGAACGGAATCAATATTTTTTATGAATATATGGGCGACGGTGAGCCGCTGGCGCTGATTGGAGGCTCGCTATTTGGGCGCCAGAACTTCGGCATGGTATGGGATGGTTTGGCTGAGCATTTCAAACTCATCAGCTATGACCAACGCGGCTACGGCCAGACCGATCGCCCGCTCCAATCTTATGATGTGGAACTCTGGGCGGACGATCTCGCTGCGTTATTGGACAAACTCGATATTCCGCGTGCTCATGTCATGGGCACCTCCGCCGGCGGCATGATCGCGCTTAAATTCGCCGCCAAATACCCGGAAAAATGTATCGGCGTGGTGAGCGATTGTGCCTTCGCAAAATGCGATGAGATGCGCAAGATTATGTTCCGCACCTGGCGCCACATGGCACGCTCTTGGGGCTGCTCCACCGAGTTTGCTGACCACGTCCTAACCCAGGCTGTAGGCGCGGATTATCTCGACGGCCCCAACGGGCCAGCAATTGTCGAGATGGTGCGCACGATCGTCGGTCTCAACTCGGTCGATACCGTGGTGCAGGCCTGCCTCGCCATGGAAAATATGGATTTGCGCGAGGACTGCAAAAAAATTAAAAATCCGACTCTCGTCATTACGGCGAAAAAGGATATGTTGACGCCTATGGAAACCGGTGCCTCGGGCGCCGGCGCGCAATGGGTGGCGGATAATGTTCCAGGTTGCGAACTCATCGTTTACGAAGATATCGGACATGCTGATCTGGTGGAATGCCCAGAAAAGACGATTGCCTCGACGATCAATTTTCTGCACCGCGCTAAGCAGAAAGTGCTCGGCTAAAGAGGGCGGCACAGCATGAACCGCGGTATCCTCCAAGCGCCACGCCACACCAGTATAGGCGTTCCTGTCGGGCCATACCGGATCGGCGGTGGCGCGCCGATCCTGGTGCAAAGCATGACCAATACCGACACAGAGGACGCTGAGGGCACGGCAGCACAAGTGCGGTCATTGGCTGAGGCTGGCTCGGAGCTGGTACGCATTACTGTGAACACGCCTGCCGCTGCGGCGGCAGTTCCGCATATCCGCGAACGCCTCGATTCCATGGACTGCGGTGTGCCTCTGATTGGTGATTTTCATTATAACGGCCATAAATTACTGCGTGAGCATCCGGCCTGCGCCGAAGCGTTAGCTAAATACCGCATCAACCCAGGCAATGTCGGCTTTCGCGAGAAACGCGACCGCCAGTTCCAGACGATGATCGAAGTGGCGCTCGAATATGACCGGCCCGTGCGGATTGGCGTCAATTGGGGCAGCCTCGATCAGGAGCTTTTGGCCGAATTGATGGACCAAAACGCCGCGCTCGATGAACCGTGCGAGGCGCAGGTGGTCATGCGCGCGGCGCTGGTGGAATCAGCGCTGAGAAGCGCCGCGTTGGCCGAGGAAATAGGCCTCGGCCGGGATCGCATCGTGATCTCTTGCAAGGTTAGCCAAGTGCAGGATTTGGTGGCGGTTTATAGCGATTTGGCGGCGCGCTCCGATTACGCCCTCCATCTCGGTTTGACCGAAGCGGGCATGGGCTCAAAGGGCATCGTCGCCTCGACCGCAGCGCTCGGCATTCTCCTGCAGCAAGGCATTGGTGATACCATCCGCATCTCGCTTACCCCGCCGCCCGGCGGAGACCGCTCCCAAGAAGTGGTAGTGGCGCAGGAGATCCTGCAAACCATGGGATTGCGCGCCTTCACGCCGCTCGTAACCGCCTGTCCAGGCTGTGGGCGTACCACCAGCACGGTATTTCAGGATCTGGCGGAAAAAATTCAAAGCCATGTGCGCGCCCGCATGCCGGAATGGCGAGAAACTCATTTAGGTGTGGAGGATATGCAGCTTGCCGTCATGGGATGCATTGTGAACGGTCCCGGTGAAAGTAAACATGCCGATATCGGCATCAGCCTGCCTGGCACCGGCGAGGCTCCCGCGGCGCCGGTCTTCATCGATGGAAAAAAGACCGTGACACTGCGCGGCGAAGGCATCGCGGAAGCATTTCGGGCTATTGTCGAAGACTATGTCGAGACTAAATACCCCAAGCGCGTCTAAACGCTGATGGCGTCCGGCCCAGGGGAATCATTGCGCCAGCCCACGCAAAACGGCAAAGTTACTCGATCCCCGGCCAGCTTTGTGTGAACATTGACCAAAATATTTACTATTCACTCAAGCGGCGCCTTGCGGCGCGAGAAACACGCCATTTGGCGTTATGGAATTTGGCTATGACCGAAGCGAACCAGCCCTATCTCTGGGAGAAATCCTACCCCGCCGACCTTGATTGGCGCGCACCGCTGGCGCCCCATGCTCTGCCGGCGTTGATGGAAAACGCGGCGAAGAAATACGCCTCCCGTCCGGCGATTGATTTCATGGATCGAATTTATAGTTTTGCAGAGGTCGCTGAGCTGGTGAACCGTGCAGCCACGGGTTTACAAACCCAAGGAATCAGCAAAGGCGACCGCGTCGGCCTTATGCTGCCCAATTGCCCGGCGATGGTGATCTCCTATTACGCTGTGCTTACTGCCGGTGGCACCGTGGTCAATTTCAACCCGCTCTACGCCGAAGAGGAAATTCGCGTTCAGATCGAAGATTCCGAATGCGATATCCTGATCACCCTCGATATGCCGCTGATTTATGACAAGGCGGCCAAAATGCTGGGCAGCACACGGCTAAAAAAGATTGTGCTCACATCGATGGCCGAGCAGCTGCCGTTTCCAAAGAGCCTGCTTTACCGCTTATTGCGGCGTAAGAATATCGTGCCGCTGCCGGTCGACGCGCACCATCTTTCGTTCAAGGCGCTCTGTGCCAATAATGGGCGACCTGAGCCTGTCGACATAGACCCGGAAGCGGATATCGCGGTCTTGCAATATACTGGCGGCACCACGGGACGGCCCAAGGGCGCCATGCTCACCCATGCCAATCTGACCGCCAATGTCCAACAGGCAACTTATTTCTTTCCAAAAACCAAATTCGGCGAAGAAGTGATGATGGGCGTGTTACCATTATTCCATGTCTTCGCCATGACGGTGGTGATGAACTTCAGCGTCCATGCCGGCGCCAAAATGATTCTGCTGCCGCGCTTCGAATTGGAGGCGGCGCTCAAGGTCATTCACAAAAAACGCCCGACCTTCTTCCCCGCCGTGCCGACAATTTATATCGCCATCAACAACCACCCAGGCGTGGCGGCGGGCCAATTCGATCTTACATCAATGCGCTATTGTCTGGCCGGCGGCGATACATTGCCGCGCGATGTGCAGGAAAGATTCGAGGCCCTTTCCGGCTGTACCCTGCTTGAGGGCTACGGCCTGAGCGAGACCTCACCGGTCGCGCTGTGCAATCCCTCGACCGGCGAATCGCGTGCCGGCTCCCTCGGTTTGCCGGCGCCGGGCACGGTGGTTGAGATCACCGATATCGAAAATCCATCGCGCATCTTGGCGCAGGGCGAAACTGGAGAGATCTGCCTTACCGGTCCGCAGGTGATGCGCGGCTATTGGAACCGCGAGGAGGAAAGCGCGACCGCGCTGCTGGACGGGCGTTTCCATACCGGCGATGTCGGCTATATGGACCAGGACGGCTACACCTATTTAATTGACCGGCTGAAGGAAATCATTCTTTCCGGCGGCTACAATATTTATCCGCGCCATGTTGAAGAAGCGATATACCGTCATCCTGCAGTCGAAGAGGTCACTGTGGCGGGCGTCGAAGACTCGTACCGACAGCAAACCGTCAAAGCCTTCGTGAAGCTGCGTGCCGGCCAGTCGCTGGATGCCGAGGGTCTGACCGCATTCTTGACGGACAAGCTCTCGTCTATCGAAATGCCCAAGCAGATCGAATTCCGCGACGAGTTGCCGAAAACCCTGATCGGCAAACTCTCCAAAAAAGAGCTGGTTGCAGAAGAGGCCGCCAAACAAAACGCGGCGGCGTCTTCATGAACCTAAATCCAACTCATCGGCGTGATACTGATGCCGTCGCCACAGCAATTTTAGCGAGGTCGAAAACATGAAACCCGTTGTTATAGCAGGATACAAACGATCGCCTTTCCATTTCGCGCATAAGGGCCAACTGGTAAAAAAACGGCCTGACGATTTGGCCGCCGATGTGGTGCGCGGACTGATTAAAAGCAGTGGCGTCGATCCCGCCGGTATCGAAGACCTCATCATGGGTTGCGCCTTTCCCGAGGGCGAACAGGGCTTCAATGTGGCGCGTATCGTCGGCCTGCTCGCCGATCTGCCGATTTCCGTCGCCGGCGTCACAGTCAACCGGTTCTGCGGCTCGTCGATGCAATCGATTCACATCGCCGCCGGCGCGATTCAGATGAATGCCGGAGACGCGTTCATTTGCGCCGGTGTTGAATCCATGTCGCGCGTGCCGATGGGCGGCTACAACCCGATGCCCAATTCTGATCTCTATGAGCGCAACGAAGGAGCTTATATGGCGATGGGCGAGACGGCGGAGAATCTTGCACAGAAATATCAAATTCCGCGCGAGGAACAGGAAGCGCTCGCCGTTTCTAGCCACGCCAAGGCGGCCGCCGCGCGCGCGGAAGGACGCTTGACCGGCGAGATCGTCGCTATCGAGTGCGACGGTGAGACCATCGACCAGGATGGCTGCATCCGCGCCGGCACAAGCGCAGATGCGCTGGCTAATCTGGAGCCAGCTTTTGATGCCGAAGGCACGGTGACCGCCGGCACCTCCTCACCGCTGACCGATGGCGCTGCGGCGGTGCTGGTTTGCACGGACGAGTATGCTGCTGCCAACAAGTTGGATGTGCTGGCCAAGATCAAGAGCGTCGCCGTGGCTGGCTGCCAGCCGGAAATAATGGGCTATGGTCCGGTGGTCTCCACCATCAAGGCGCTCGAGCGCTCTGGTCTCGGCATGGCCGATATCGACCTGATCGAACTAAACGAGGCGTTCGCCGTACAGGCGCTCGCCTGTGTGCGGGAGCTTTCCTTCGATCTGGACAAAATGAATTTGGACGGCGGCGCCATCGCGCTGGGACATCCGCTCGGCGCAACGGGAGCGCGCATCACCGGCAAGGCGGCGCAGCTGTTGCAGCGCGAGGACAAGAAATACGCGCTCGCCACTCAGTGTATCGGCGGTGGACAGGGCATTTCCACCGTGCTTGAGGCGGCCTGATGGCGATTAATAAAGTTGCGGTAATCGGCGCCGGTCTGATGGGCGGCGGTATCGCCGCCCACGTGGCCAATGCCGGCATCGATGTGATTCTTCTCGATATCGTGCCGAAAGGTGCAAAGAAGAGAAGCGAACTCGCATTGAACGCCGTTGAGCGCATGCTGAAAACTGAGCCTGCGCCGTTCATGGAGAAGCGCAACGCCAAGCGAATCACCTGCGGCAATATTGAGGACGACCTCACCCTCGTCGCGGAAGCCGATTGGATCATCGAGGCGGTGATTGAAAAACTCGACATCAAGCAGACGATTTACCGCCAGGTCGATAGCGTTCGCAAACCGGGCAGCATTGTCACCTCCAACACGTCGACGATACCCTGCGGCAACCTGATGAACGGCATGGACGAGAGTTTCCAGCGCGATTTTTTTATCACTCATTTCTTCAACCCGCCGCGCTACATGCGTCTTTTGGAGATTGTTAGCGGCGAGAAAACCCGGGACGAGGCGGTCGCGATCGTCAGCGAATTCGCCGACCATAAGCTCGGCAAGGGTGTCGTTGACTGCAAGAACACACCCGGGTTCATCGCCAACCGCATCGGCACCTTTTGGATTCAGGCGGCGGTGGTCGAGGCCTTTAAAGGCGGCGTCACGGTCGAGCAAGCCGACGCCGCGATTGGCCGTGCGGTCGGCATCCCCAAGACCGGAATATTTGGCCTGATGGATCTAGTTGGCATAGATCTAATGCCGCTGGTGAGCAAAAGCCTCTATGACGCCGTGCCAGAGAATGACACCTACCGCACGCTTTACGGCGAGCCTGAGATGATCTTGAAAATGATCGCGGAGGGTTCAATTGGGCGCAAGGGCAAGGGCGGCTTCTATCGCCTCAACAAAGAGGGCGGCAAGCCGGTTAAAGAGGTCATCGACCTTACTACGGGGTCTTATTCGTCGGCGCTTCGACAGACGCCGGACAGTGTGCGCGCCGCCGGCAGTTCTCCGCGCGCTTTGTTCGAACATGGCGACGCAGCCAGCGCCTTCGCCTGGCAGGTGATGTCATCGACGCTTGTCTACGCGGCAGATCTCATTCCCGAAATCGCCGATACGGTGGTCGCTATCGATGATGCCATGAAGCTCGGATATGCCTGGAAAATGGGACCGTTCGAGTTGATCGACAAAATCGGCGCCGAGTGGTTCGCTGAACGCTTGGCAGCGGAAGGCGAAGCCGTTCCGGAGTTGGTGCGTCTTGCCGCCGAAAACGGCGGTTTCTATCGCGTCGATCAGGGGCGCCTGCAATATCTCGCGCCGGATGGCGCCTATGTGCCGATCGAGCGGGCGCCTGGCGTGCTGCTGCTCAGCGACGTCAAACGCGCTGGCAAGCCCATCCTGCGAAACGGGTCCGCCAGTCTTTGGGATATTGGCGACGGCGTTGCCTGCCTCGAGTTTCACAGCAAGATGAACGCCATCGACCCGGACATCCTGAGCATGATCGGCAAATCCGTTGCGACAGTGAGCGAGGATTTCAAAGCACTGGTGCTGCACAACGAGGGCAGCAATTTTTCTGTCGGGGTCAATCTGGGCCTCGCGTTGTTTGCCATAAATCTCGCCGCTTGGCCGATGATGGAGGATATGGTCAAACAGGGCCAAGATGCCTTTAAGGCGCTCAAGTTCGCGCCGTTTCCGGTAGTCGGCGCGCCGTCCGGCATGGCCTTGGGCGGCGGCTGCGAAAGCCTGCTTCATTGCGACGCCGTGCAGGCCCATGCCGAAACTTATATTGGCCTGGTCGAGGTCGGGGTCGGCCTCATTCCGGGCTGGGGCGGCTGTAAAGAGATGTTGTTACGTGGTCTTGCCGGCAAGCGCGGCGGCATTTTAAGCGGCGGCGCCATGCCGACGATATCCAAGCTGTTCCAGACCATTGGTCTCGCCAAGGTCTCACGCTCAGGGGCGCAGGCGTTTGAATATGGCTATCTCCGCGATGGCGATAACATCACCTTCAATCGCGACCGCCTGTTAGCCGACGCCAAGGCGCGTGCGCTGGAACTCGCGGTGGATTATCACGCGCCCGAACTGCAGGAAATCAAGCTGCCCGGCAAGTCTGCCCGGGTCGCTTTGATGATGGCGGTACGCGGACTGGCCAAAACGCGCAAGGCCACACCACACGATCTTACCGTAGTCGATCAGCTCGGCTTCGTGCTCACTGGCGGCAAAACCGACACCACCGATGCGGTAAGTGAAGACGACCTTTCTGCCCTGGAACGGCAGGCGCTAACAACCCTCGCAAGAAACCCACTCACCCTTGCCCGCATGGAACACATGTTGGAAACCGGCAAGCCGCTCCGGAACTAAGCGGCCAGGAGCTAGAGATATGCAAGTTTATAAGGCGCCCCTACGCGACATGCGCTTCGTCCTTCACGAGATGTTGGATGCTGAACAATTGAGCCGGTTGCCCGGCTTCGAAGAAGCGACGCCAGAGACTATCGACGCGATTCTCGAAGAAGGCGCCAAATTCTGCGAGGACAAGCTGCTACCGCTCAACCCCATCGGCGACGAAGAAGGGTGTACCTATGAGAACGGCGTGGTGCGCACGCCGACCGGCTTTAAACAGGCTTATGACGATTTCGTCGGCGCCGGCTGGCAGTCGATTTCGTCCGACCCAAAATATGGCGGCCAGGGGTTGCCGGCGCTGATGAATTTCGTCGTCGAAGAGATGGTGTGTTCGACCAATATCGCCTTCGGTGTCTACCCGCTGCTGTCGCGCGGCGCTGCGGCACTGATCGAGCGTCATGGCAGCGAAGCAATCAAAGACACTTACTTGCCGCATCTGACGGACGGCTCCTGGAGCGGCACGATGTGTCTTACCGAAAGCCAGTGTGGCACCGATCTTGGTCTGATTCGTACGAAGGCGGAGCCGGCCAGCGATGGCGTGTATAACATCAGCGGTAGCAAGATTTTTATCTCCGCCGGCGAGCATGATTTAGCGGAGAACATTATCCACCTCGTGCTCGCCAAATTGCCCGGCGCACCGGAGGGCGTGCGCGGCATCTCGCTCTTCTTGGTGCCGAAATTTAATATCAAAGGCAGCGGCGCAAGCGCTGAACTCGGCCCGCGCAATGGCGTCTCCTGCGGCTCGATCGAAAAGAAGATGGGCATTCACGGCTCGGCCACCTGCGTACTCAATTTCGATGAGGCCGAAGGTTATCTCATCGGGGAGGCGCATAAAGGCTTGCGTTGCATGTTCACCATGATGAACGGCGCCCGCCTCGGCGTCGGCATGCAGGGCCTGGCGCTCGGCGAGACCGCCTATCAATCGGCTACCGCTTACGCCAAAGAGCGACGGTCGGGCAAGAGCCTGGTGAAAGGTGCCAAGAGCGCTAAGGCCGCCGACCCCATCATCGTACATCCCGACGTCCGCAACATGCTGCTCACGGTGCGCGCCTATAATGAAGGCACGCGTGCGCTCGCCTATTGGACGGCGCTGAATGTCGATATCTCAACCAACCACCCTGACGCCGCGACGCGCCGCGACGCCGATGAGCTGGTGCAGTTGATGACGCCGATCATCAAGGCTTTCCTGACCGACCGCGGCTTCGAAGGCGCCAATCTGGCGGTTCAGGTGCATGGCGGACACGGCTATATTACTGAGCATGGCATGGAGCAATTGGTGCGCGATGCGCGCATCTCGCAACTCTATGAAGGCACCAACGGTATTCAGGCGCTTGATCTGGTGGGGCGCAAGCTGGGCTTGCATACGGGAAGGCTATTGCGTCATTTCTTCCATCCCGCTACCGCCTTCGTTGAAGCACACCAAAACGACGAAGGGTTGAAGGATATTGTCCTACCGCTCGCCAAGGCGCTCGGCAAGCTGCAGCAGGCGACGCTGGCAATCGCTCAAAAGGGCCTCGGCGATCCCGAAGAAGCCGCCGCGGTCGCGACTGATTATTTAAAAATGTTCGGCTTGGTGGCGGTCGGTTATATGTGGGCCATGATGGCCGAAAAGGCCTTGGCAAAGGTGAATGATGACGCCAATGGCGAGGCGCGCTATTACGCCAACAAGGTCAAGACGGCGCGCTTTTACATGTACAAACTGCTGCCGGAATCGGCTTCGCTGTTTCTCCGTATTATGACCGGCAAGGCAGCCATCGCCCAATTCGACGAGGATGATTTCTAGCCATTGCAGCCGATAGGGAAGGTGAGACGGTAGCTTTGAGCACTGTGCCGGTCATAACGCTGGACGCGCTGGCGGCGCGCGTCGAGGTCGGCGCCATGGTCGCGGTGCCGCCGGATTATTCCTTTGTCGCCATGGCGGCAACGCGCGCCTTGATCCGTCGCGGTGCGCGCGATCTTCATCTGCTTGCGGTGCCCCAAAGCGGCATTCAAGCGGATATGCTGATCGGTGCAGGGTGTGTCGCGATCATTGAGACGGCGGCGATCAGTCTGGGCGAACTTGGTGCCGCGCCGCAGTTCACTGCCGCGCTTAAAAGCCGCAAAATCGCCATCCGCGATTCGACCTGCCCGGCTATCCACGCAGGGCTGCAGGCCAGCGAAAAAGGCCTGCCTTTCATGCCGCTGCGGGGCTTGATCGGCAGCGATCTTATGCGGGTTCGAGAGGATTGGAAAGAGAGCGAAAACCCCTTCGAGAAAGGCGATCGCATCGTCGCGCTGCCAGCGCTCAAACCTGATATCGCGCTTTTCCATGCGCCGTTTGCCGACCGCAACGGCAATATCTGGATTGGCCGCCGGCGCGAGCTTGTGACCATGTCACATGCGGCGCGGAGCACCCTAGTGACGGTCGAAGAGATACGCGATATCGACTTGATGCGGGACGAGGCACTGGCCGGAGGCTCATTGCCAGCACTTTATGTGACGGCGATTGCCGAAGCCCCAAATGGCGCCTGGCCGCTTGGCCTCGCTGGCCAATACGAACCCGACGCAAAACATCTCGCGGACTATGCGAAGCAGGCGCGCAGCGCAGAAGGCTTTGAGGAGTATCTCGCCGAGTATTCTGCCGTATGAGCGCTCCTCAGCACAGCAAAACCGAACTTCTCATCGCCGTCATCGCCCGCATGTTGGATGGCCTCGGCCATGTGGCAGTCGGTGCGTCTTCGCCGATACCGGGTGCGGCCGCATTGCTGGCGCGGGCACGAACGAATCAGGGGCTGCGCGTCAGTGTGCTTTCCAGCCTGCGCCACAATGATTTTACCGACGGTGCGCGTGAGCTATTCGATTGTGCCGCACAAGGGCGCATCGATGCGTTTTTTCTCGGTGGCGGGCAGATCGACGGCGCGGCCAATGTTAATTTGGTCGGTCTCGGCGAGTATCCCAATCTTGATATGCGCTTTCCCGGCACTTACGGATCGGCCTATCTCTATTTCCTGGTGCCGAGGGTAATTCTTTTCCGGCCAGAACATAGCCGCCGCGTATTGGTTCCGAAGGTTGACTTCATCTCCGCACCCGGCGTTAGCCCGCCTGGCATCTACCGCCCCGGTGGCCCCTACGCGCTGGTGACGGAACGCTGCGTATTTTCGTTTGAGCGCGAAGCGCAACGCTTCCGCCTGCAAACCATCCATGACGGTGAAACGGCGGCAAGCATAAAGGAGAATACCGGCTTTGATTATGCCGCCCCAACGGCTGTGCCGCAAACGCCGCCGCCCTCTGCCGAATCATTGGAGCTTATACGAGGCGCCGTGGGCGCTGATATCGCCGAAGTCTACCCCAAATTTGCGCGCGAGTTCTTAGCCACCGGCTGAATCATCTTCGGCCTGCAGGGTTTCCAGTGCTTCGGCGGCCAGCAGCCAATCAGCCTCGGCCTCGGATATGCTGCGCTCGGCCGCGCTCAATTTGCGGCCGAGCTCGGCGAGGCGCTCAGGCGCACCCTCATAAAGCGTGCTATCCGCCATCTTGGTTTCGATATCGGCTTTCTGCCGGGTCGCTTGGTTGAGACGGTATTCGGCGCTTTCTGCAGCGCGTTTGAGCGGTGCGCGCTTGGAGCGTACGGCCGCCGCGTCGCGCCGTACGATCTTTCCCTTTGAGGATTTCTCGCGCGCCGCCTTATTGCCGTTCTCCCTGTCGCCGCCGTCGCCGCTGCTGCGACCAACAACAAAGCGCCGGTAATCGTCAAGATCGCCGTCGTAAGGGCGCACCGTGCCGTCCGCTACAAGCCACAAACGCTCCACCGTCAATTCCAACAGATCCCAATCATGGCTGATCACGATCACGGCGCCGGGGAACGCGTTCAGTGCCTGCACCAGAGCATCGCGGGTTTCCAAATCGAGATGGTTGGTCGGCTCATCGAGCACCAGGATTTGCGGCGCACCGTGGCTGATCAAAGCCAGGTTGAGGCGCGCCTTTTCGCCGCCGGATAGTTTCTGTGCCACCACGTTGGCTTTGTCTTGGCTGAAGCCAAAGGTACCAAGGCGGGCGCGCACCTGATGCGGCGCCGCCTTGGACATCTTCCGGCTAAGTTGCTGAAAGGCGCTCTCATCGGCCTCCAGGGAATCGACCTGATGCTGCGCGAAATAGCCGACGTTGAGCTTGGGAGCGCGCCGAATTTCGCCTGCCATCGGCTCGAGCGCGCCGGCGAGCAATTTGGCGAACGTGGATTTTCCGTTGCCGTTGGCACCAAGCAGGGCAATACGGTCATCCGGATCGAGACGCAGGTCGAGGCCTTTGAGGACGGGCGCGCCCGGTGTATATCCCGCCGCTGTGCCAAACAACGTGATGAGCGGCGGGGCAAGGCCGGCGGGGGCCGGGAAATCGATTTCCACGCTGGAGCGCTCAACCGGCGGTGGCGTATCGCTCAGACGTTTAAGCGCCTTCAAACGGCTCTGTGCCTGGCGTGCCTTACTGGCATTGTAGCGAAAGCGCGCGACAAAACCTTCGAGTTTGCTGCGTTTCGCTGCCCGGCGCGCCTGGTTTGAGGCTTCGGCGGCTTGGCGCTCAGCATGGACGCGGGCAAAATTGTCGTAGCCGCCCGGATATAGGCTGAGCGTGCGGCCCGACAAGTGCAAAATGCCGTCTGGCACAGCGTTCAGAATATGGCGGTCATGGCTGACTAGCAGAAGCGTACGGGGGTAACTGCGTAAATGATTTTCAAGCCACATCGTCGCTTCGAGATCCAGATGGTTGGTCGGCTCATCGAGAAGGAGAAGATCTGGCTCGGCAAATAAAGCAGCCGCCAAGGCGACACGCATGCGCCAGCCGCCGGAAAGATTTTCAGTCGCTTCGTGTTGCGCCGCCTCGCCAATTCCGAGACCGGCCAAAATCGATGCCGCTCGTGCCGGTGCTGCCTGGGCACTAATATCGTGCAGGCGGGTCTGAATTTCCGATATACGGTGCGCGTCCTCAGCTGTCTCGGCTTCGGTGAGGAGGTCATGGCGCTCTGTATGCGCGGCAAGAACTTTTTCCAGCGGCGTCATTGCGCCGCCTGGCGCCTCTTGCGCAACGCTTGCCACCTGAGCACCCCGTGTCAGCGCCAGATTTCCACCATCGGGCTCAATGGTTCCAGCTATCAGGCGGAGGAGGGTGGTCTTGCCGCTACCATTCGCCCCCACGAGGCCGATGCGTCGGCCGCGCGGAATACGCGCCGAAGCATTTTCCAGCAGCGGACGCCCGCCGATGCGGAAAGTGAGGGAGGAAATTGTCAACATGGTTTGCGGTCGAGGCTCATACCATGTGGCAGGGCGGCAAATAAAGCGTTTCGCCACCGCGTACCGATAGCGCAACCCTATAGCCAAAAGAATGTGAACCGATCACACTCGTCTGAGCCATGTCGATTCTCAAGCCAGCCGACCCTCTGCGCTCCCTTGCCTTGCCGAGCGGAAAGGTTATCTCGCTTAATCTTCGCCGTAGTACAAGGGCGCAGCATATCCTGATCCGCATTGACGAATCCAACGGCGGGGTTGAACTGGTATTGCCGCGCCAGGCCGCGCTGCGCACCGGCCTCGCGTTCGTCCAGGCCCGTGCGGACTGGATCGAAACCCGGCTGGCGGGTTTACCGCCGGCAGTGCCGTTTCGCGACGGCACCGTGCTGCCGCTATTGGGGGAATCACTGACGCTGAACAGGCCTATGAATGGCGCCAAGCGCCTGCGACGGATCGGGGGCAACCTGTTGGTGCCAGGTGATGAGGAGATGTTTGCTAAGCGCGTAAGGCGCTGGCTGATTGCCGAGGCACGGCGCGAGATCGGCGAGCGTGCCGAACGCTTGGCGAACCTGGTGGAGCGGCCGATTCGTCGCCTCTCCATCCGTGACCCAGCAACACGCTGGGGCAGCTGTTCGGCAGCCGGCGGCCTATCTTTTTCCTGGCGCCTCATCCTAGCGCCTCCTGCGGTGCTTGAATATGTGGTGGCGCACGAAGTTGCCCATTTGCGGGAATTGAACCATAGCACCCGCTTCTGGTCTGAGGTCACCAGACTGGTGGGTGACTCCAAGGCCGAACGCGTCTGGCTACGCCACAACGGTAGCCAACTTAGACGCTACGGTTAAGACGCCTGTGGACGTGCCAAGAAGCTTCAAAGAATACATCGTCGCGCAATTGCACGCCACCCGGAGCGGTACTGGCGACTGTGCCGAGCAGAAACTATTCCTCATCGCGGACCCTGCCGAAGCCGCGCATTCGATTGTGAGCACTGATGCATTGTCGAAAGGCTCGAGAATGATGACATGACTGTCTTCGTCGTTGCCCAAAAGTTTCTCATTTTGTCGATAGAGCCGTAAAGACTTCGTTGGTTTAGCAATCGTGATGCAGTGTGCTCTTGCCCGGCGCGCAGCGGGTGGTGGCAACATTGAACCCGGCACTGTCAAAAATTGTGTTTTTCGTATTGCTATCCTAGCGGTCCCCTTTGACCTGCCCAATATCACACCCGGACTGCTGCTGAAGCGCTAGTCTACGGCTGGGTTCAGCATCGCCAAATCGCCATTTTCATCCAGGCCGATGCCGTGCTCGCGCGCCATATCGACGGTTTCCTGGGGCCACTCCACCTTG
>CAYPSQ010000002.1:0-2378 GCA_964413115.1 uncultured Rhizobiaceae bacterium
CCTGATTGCCAATTTGGAAGCGCGCTATCGGGCTGAAACCGATATTCAAAGTCTCAAGATCAAGCACAATAATGTGCTCGGCTATTTCATCGATGTCAGCGAACGCAATGCGGCCAAACTTGGCAGCGGGTTCATTCATCGCCAGACATTGGCGAGCGCGGTGCGGTTCACCACGGTCGAGTTAGGTGAGCTCGAAAATAAGATAAACAATGCGGCACAAAAGGCGCTTGATCTAGAAGTGCAGTTGTTCGACCAACTTTTGGGTGAAGTCACCGTGCGGGCTGAAGATATCGCCCGCCTGGCGCGCGCAGCCGCGGTTCTCGATGTTGCCTCGGGCTTGGCGCAATTGGCGGTCGAACGGCACTATTGCCGCCCCATAGTGGATAGCAGTCAGAATTTCGATATTCGCGGTGGGCGTCATGCTGTAGTCGAGGCACTGGCCGCGCGCGAGTATAAATATGTGCCTAACGATTGCGATCTTGGGCTGGATAGTCACCTTTGGCTGGTCACCGGCCCCAACATGGCGGGGAAAAGCACTTTTCTCAGACAAAACGCGCTGATTGCGGTGCTCGCGCAGATGGGATCCTTTGTACCTGCCGAGCGCGCACATATCGGTGTGGTCGACCGCTTGTTCAGCCGCGTCGGCGCGGCGGACGATTTGGCACGTGGGCGATCTACCTTTATGGTGGAAATGATCGAGACTGCGGCGATCCTTAATCTCGCCGGGCCCAGGGCAATGGTTATTCTCGATGAGATCGGGCGTGGCACCGCCACTTATGATGGCCTTTCCATTGCCTGGGCGGCGGTCGAGCATCTGCATGAAGTCAATAAATGCCGCACTCTCTTCGCCACCCATTATCACGAGTTGACTGCGCTCGCGCCGAAGCTCGACCGGCTCTCCTGCAATACTATGCGGGTTAAGGAATGGCAGGACGATGTGGTATTCCTGCATGAGGTCATCAGCGGCGCCGCCGATCGCTCTTATGGCATTCACGTGGCGCGTCTAGCGGGCCTGCCTGAGACGGTACTGAGCCGCTCTGAAGAAGTCTTGGCGACGTTGGAAAAGAGCGAGCAAAGCGGCGCCGTGGCGCGTCTAGCTGAGGATTTGCCGCTGTTCGCAGCACCTCATCCGAGCGCCCAGACACGTGCCGTGGAGAATAATGCGATGGACGAGTTGCGGGCCGCGCTGTTTGCAACGGACGTCGACTCGTTGAGCCCGCGCGACGCTCTCGAACTTGTTTATCGTCTTTGCGCGATGCTACCAGACGAATGAATTTATTAAGGCCACGCGGAGCAAATCGTGATAATTGAGCGCCCATGTCGTTGATATTTTGTAGCCGGACGGACGATCCAGACGAATGGCGGGCCGCCTTTTCCAAGGCCTTACCGGATCTTGAATTTCGAATTTGGCCGGATGTCGGGGAAGCGCATGAGGTGGAGGTCGCGTTGGTCTGGGACCCGATGCAGGAGCAGTTGCTGCGGTTTCCCAATTTAAAGCTGATCGCCTCGCTCGGCGCCGGCGTTGATCATTTGCTCGCCACCACAACCCTGCCTGACGATGTGCCGATGACGCGCATAGTTGACGGCAATCTTACCCAAGGCATGAGCGAATATGTTCTATTGCAAACACTTTTTTGCCATCGCCAAGTATCGACCTATATGGCGCAGCAGCAGCAGCAAGTTTGGCGGCAGCTCGGCCAGCCCTTCGCTCAGGAACGGCGCGTTGGTATTATGGGCCTTGGAGTGCTCGGCGCCGCCGCGGCTGAAGCGCTTCGGCACATCGGATTTTCAGTGCGTAGCTGGAGTCGGCGCGAGAAAAACCAGTCCGGTGTGGAGAGTTTCACCGGTCTTGAGCACCTAGACGAATTTCTAGCAGGATGCGAAATTCTGGTTTGCCTCCTACCGCTGACGCCAGATACGGAAGGCATCATCAATCGCCGGACATTGAACGCGTTGCCACGAGGGGCGTGCCTGATTAACGGTGCGCGTGGCGGCCTAGTGGTTGAGGCGGATTTGATCGCCGCCCTCGAATCGGGCCGCCTGGGCCAGGCTATCCTCGATGTCACCCGAAAGGAGCCTCTGCCCGCCGGTGATCCATTATGGCGTGCGCCTAACATCACCATCACGCCACATATCGCGTCGATCACCAATGCCGGGTCGGGTGCGCGCTTAGTGGCGGATAATATTCGCCGCATCCGCGCCGGCGAGACGCCGCACCATCTGGTAGACCCAAAGGTCGGCTATTGAACAAAGTGCGGCTGCGCAGCGGGGAAGTTTAGTTCGACGAGCACCGCATCCGGATCTTTAATGAAGAGGTGCCGCAGGCTCAATTCGGGTGCGGTTTGGGTCTTACTGGCACCTCCAAGAACCTGAATGGC
>CAYPSQ010000002.1:2478-6144 GCA_964413115.1 uncultured Rhizobiaceae bacterium
GGCTTGGCACATGACCGCATCGATGTCGGGCGCCAATTTGGCGGGCTCGATACGCCGGAATATCTTGCTATAAATCCCAATGGCCGCATACCGGCCATCGTTGATGACGGCACCGTGGTATGGGAATCAAATACCGTGGTGAGGTATCTCGCCTCTAAATATGGCGCCGGCGGTCTGTGGCCCGAAGATGCCGCCGCGCGCGCCCAGGCGGATCAATGGATGGACTGGATGACCACCACCATCGCACCGCTGATAAATCCGGTATTTGTTGGTCTCATACGTACCCCACCGGAAGAGCGTGATACCGACGCCATCGCTATGACAGCTAGGGAATTGGCTGATTCCTGGCGTCTTTTGGACGCCCATTTGGCCGACAAGCCCTATGTGGCTGGCGCGGCTCTGAGCATGGCTGATATACCCCTTGGCTGCGCGTGCTACCGTTATTACGCACTCAACCTGGGGTATCCCGACATGCCCCACCTCGAGGCTTGGTACGCGCGCCTGCAGGCCCGCGACGTGTTCCGCGAGCATGTCATGATTGCGCTAAGTTAAGTCCCGAATGGGATTAGTATGAAGGTTTTTACCACCCTGCCACAAGATGATTTGAAAAAGGTGCCTGCTGCTGCGGCAGCGGCCGAGGACGCTGGCTATGATGGATTGATGACATTGGAGAATCGCCATGATCCGTTTCTGCCGCTTGCCGTGGCTGCGACGGTGACGCGGCGTATTGCTTTGTTGACCGGTGTTGCCATTGCCTTTCCACGCAGCCCGATGGTGATTGCCAATCTCGGTTGGGATCTACAATCCGCTTCAGACGGCCGGTTTGTCCTAGGACTGGGCAGTCAGGTGCGCGGCCATAACGAGCGCCGCTTTTCACTTTCCTGGAGCGCGCCGGCACCGCGGATGCGGGAGTATATCGGCGCTCTTCGTGCCATTTGGCGCTGCTGGAGGGACGGCGAAAAACTAGCGTTCGAGGGCGCGCATTACAATTTTTCCCTGATGACTCCGGCTTTCGTGCCCGAGCCCATGTCCGCTTCGCCACCAGCGGTCACTATCGGCGCCGTTGGGCCGGCCATGTTACGGGTTGCTGCCGAGATGTGCGACGGCGTGCGTCTGCATCCGTTTTGCACCCGGCGCTACCAGGAGAATGTTGTTCTACCGTTGATCGCGGGGGAGTTGGAGAAGCGCGGCAAGACGCGCGCCGGCTACGAGATAACCGGTGGCGGCTTTATCGCCACCGGCGGTGATGACGAGGCGGTCGCCGAGAAAGTCAAATGGGTGCGCCAGCGGATCGCTTTCTATGGCTCCACCCGGGCCTATTGGCCCGTGCTGCAACAGCATGGATTAGAAGACCTCGGCCATAAACTTCACGCCATGGTCAAATCCGGCAAGTGGCAGGAAATGGCGAATGAAATCAGCGACGATGTGCTGGCGCTGTTCGCGGTGATCGGCCGCCATGATGAGATCGCTAGCGCTGTGGCGGAGCGATTTGCAGGCCTGTCGGATGCCGTATATGCCAGTACCACACCTGATTTAGGCTCCGATATGCCGCCCGGCCTCATCGCAGACATTCAGCGCATCCCGGCCAGCTTTTGTGAGTTTGCTGCCGATGGTGCCGAATCGTAAAGAGAATTATAGTGTTTAGCGTGATAATTATTACAGACTATGGCCAGACTGGGATGTCATCATTATCTGGTGATAAGGAGAAGAAATCCTGGCGCTTAAGTCCTCTTTGCTATGATCTGCTCGCAGATTGTGCGAGTCGACCGTGAACGCGGGCTTACTAAGTGCCAGGCAAGGAAGCTAAACGATATGACCCGTAAAATCGCCTTGATCACTGGCGTCACCGGCCAAGACGGCGCCTACCTTGCCGAGTTGCTCCTTAATAAAGGCTACGTCGTACACGGCATCAAGCGGCGCTCTTCATCGTTTAATACCGAGCGTGTCGACCATCTCTACAGCGACCCGCATTTGGGCGAGGCAAAGTTTCGTCTGCATTTCGGCGATATGACCGATGCCACCAATCTGATCCGCCTATTACAAGAGACCAAGCCCAGCGAAATATATAATCTGGCGGCACAAAGCCATGTGGCGGTGAGCTTTGAAACACCGGAATACACCGCAAATTCGGATGCCCTTGGCACACTGCGGCTGCTTGAAGCTATCCGAATTTTGGGTCTTGGCGAAGAGACGCGATTTTATCAAGCCTCCACGTCAGAGCTATATGGCAACACGCCGCAATCGCCACAAAACGAATCCACCCCATTCGCGCCGCGCAGTCCCTATGCCGCAGCGAAGCTCTATGCTTATTGGATAACTGTTAATTACCGTGAGGCGTATGGCTTTCACGCCTCTAACGGTATCCTATTCAACCACGAAAGCCCAATTCGCGGCGAAACCTTTGTCACGCGCAAGATTACCCGGGCGGTAGCGGCGATCCAACTCGGCCTGCAGGAAACGCTGTATCTTGGCAATCTCGATGCCAAGCGCGATTGGGGGTATGCGCGTGACTATGTAGATGGCATGTGGCGCATCCTGCAATGCGACAAGCCGGACGATTACGTCTTGGCGACCGGCGAAAATCACTCGGTTCGCGAATTCGTCGAGCTCGCCTTCGCGCGCGTCGGCCGCTCGCTGGAATGGTGCGGTGAGGGCATTGATGAAACCGGTCGGGACACTAGCACGGGCGAACTCCTGGTAAAAATCGATCCCCGCTATTTTCGTCCTACCGAGGTCGATAGCCTGTTGGGCGATTCGAAGAAAGCATTCAATGTGCTCGGCTGGCGCCATCAAACAAGCTTTGACCAATTGGTGGCTGAAATGGTTGATACCGATCTCAAAAGAGTGGCTGAACAAAAAAGACCGGGACGTGACTGATATAGCTGCGTCCTATTCGCTCGACGGCAAGCGAGTCTGGGTTGCCGGCCATGGTGGGCTGGTCGGTTCGGCGTTGGTAAAGCGCTTGGCATCCGAACGTTGCGAGTTAGTCTCTGTTGGTCATAGCCAACTTGATCTTAGGCGCCAGTCAGACGTCGAAGACTGGCTCGCCGAAACACGGCCGTCGGCGATTTTTGTCGCCGCTGCCACCGTCGGCGGTATTCACGCCAACGATGTCCGGCCGGCCGATTTTCTCTATGACAACATGATGATCGAGGCCAATATCATTCATGCCGCGTGGCGCGTCGGTGTCGAGAAACTTCTGTTTTTGGGTTCCACATGTATTTACCCAAAATTTGCGCCACAGCCGATGGCCGAGGACGATCTCATGACCGGTCCTTTAGAGCCGACCAATAAATGGTACGCGCTGGCCAAGATCGCTGGTATCTATTTGTGTCAGGCATATCGTCGGCAGCATGGCTGCAATTTTATTTCTGCGATGCCGACCAATTTGTTTGGTCCAGGCGATTATTTCGATGCTGAAAATAGCCACGTCATCCCGGCCCTGATGGACAAAATTCATAAGGCGCGTGAAGATAACCTGGCCGATGTCGAGATCTGGGGAAGCGGTGAGCCTTATCGTGAGTTTCTGTATTCTGAAGATGCGGCGGATGCGCTGATCTTTCTGATGAAGTGCTATACGGGCGCTAGCCAGGTTAATGTTGGTACCGGTGAAGAGCTGAAGATCATCGAAATCGCTCGTTTGATCGCCGATATTGTTGGCTATCG
>CAYPSQ010000002.1:6244-74103 GCA_964413115.1 uncultured Rhizobiaceae bacterium
GGTACGCTTATCGACCTAGTCGATTACCTCAGCACGCCGGATGATGTGCGGCCCATTGTGGAAGCAGTGGCGCTGATAGCGCGGGCCCGTGCCAATAATATTCCAACGGTGCTGGTGACCAACCAGTCGGGTATTGGGCGGGGCTATTACAGTTGGCAAAATTTCGCTGAGGTACAGCAGGCCGTGATCGCGGCGGTCCACGCGGGCGGTGGAAAAATCGACGCGGTTTATGCCTGCCCAGCGTTGCCGGGAACCGGCGCCCCTTGCCGCAAACCAAGTCCCGGCATGCTGTTGGCGGCGGCGGAAGACCTTGCACTTGATCTCGCGCGTAGCTGGATGGTTGGCGATGCAGCGAGCGATCTAGCTGCAGCATCCAATGCTGGGCTGCGCCATGGCTGGCTTGTCGCGACCGGTTACGGCTCCGGCGATCGCGCCGGTGCGTTAGAGCTCAGTGGCCCGGACTTTGACGTTACGGTGGATCGGCCACTGAGTGAACTCGCAGAACTGCTCTCCGGCTTGTAGAACGCCTGAGCAGCGGTTAAACCTGTACCCCCCCCAACCAGCGGATCTGACAGCGGAGCATGACTAGTTTCCCCGAGCGGCCTTACGATACCATTGGTGCCTATTGCGATGATTATCTTGAGCAATTGGCGCGCGCCGGCGCTTCTATCGATCATAACAATTTGGCCGCCGCCGCTGATCTGCTGGGCCAAGCGTTCGAGCGCGGCGCTTGGTTGTTTGTTTGTGGCAATGGTGGCTCGGCGGCAATTGCCAATCACCTTCTGTGCGATTTCGCCAAAGGCATCCAAACCGATACCGGTCTGTTGCCGCGCGTGATATCGCTGAGCGCTAATCTCGAAATGATCACCGCGATTGCCAACGACATCGCGTTCGAAGATTGTTTCGTCTATCAGCTCCGCACCGCGGCGCGTCCAGGAGATACACTTCTCACAATCAGTTCCTCGGGCGATTCCGAAAATGTTGTGCGGGCAGTAGATTGGGCGAGCGTCAACGATGTGCAAACTATTTCCCTGACCGGATTCGAAGGCGGGCGCACTGCGCGGGGCGCCAACATAAATATCCATGTCAAAGGCGATAATTATGGCGTGGTGGAAGATACCCATCAATCGATCATGCACGTTTTCTCGCAATATTTGCGCCAGTCGCGCATGACAAAAGCACGCATCGTTGAACGAAAGTTCTGAGTTAACCATTCTATAGAGAACGAAATAGTGAACCACGCCGAACTCACCGTCATGGCGACGATTGGTCTCTGATATTGGGATCCCTATATGGCACGTAAGTTTGCCACCCCGAATAGGGGGTAACTTGGCCGGTGCCACACATTCCATCGCCTGTCAGGGTCGGGTTGTGTTAAGTGGTAGCCCCTATTGAGTGAACATCCCTGCGAAGCTTCGAATTAAAATGTGGTTCCGCAGGTAAAAAGCCAACCAGAACCTAATCTAGTTTCTGTTTTTGTTCTTGTGGCGAATGCTTGGCGAGAATCCGCTGCAAGGTGCGCCGGTGCATGTTTAGGCGGCGCGCCGTTTCCGAGACATTGCGGCCGCATTGCTCGAACACCCGCTGGATATGCTCCCATCGAACCCGGTCAGCAGACATCGGATTCTCCGGCGGTGGCGGCAGTGGCCGGTCGCCGGCGTTGAGCGCCCGATCAATGGCATCGGCATCGGCTGGCTTGGCAAGGTAATCGACCGCACCGACTTTGACTGCCGCTACGGCGGTAGCGATGTTGCCATATCCAGTGAGGATGACGATGCGCATGCTCTTCCGCGCTTGGCGCAATGTTTGGACGACATCTAGGCCACTACCGCCCGGCATCCGCAAATCCACGACTGCAAACTCCGGCTTTAGGTCTTGCGCCAATTGTTGCGCTTCCTTGACGGTCGCCGCAGCCGATACGTCATAGCCGCGCTTTTCCATGGCGCGCGCCAGTCGATTGCGGAACGCGTCATCATCATCGACCACAAGCAATGTTCTTGCCTGCAACGCCGCCGTCGAATCTCTCACGTTGTTCCCCAAAACTAAGTTTTCACGGTCAAGTCCCGCTGATCAGAACCCAGCGCTTCTAACACGTCGCGTGGCCAAGTAATGACGATGCGTGCGCCATTTCGTCGGCCGTTGAAGAAAGACATCGACGCGCCTGTCCGCTCTAGCAGCGTCTTAGCGATAAATATGCCAAGCCCCATGCGACCACTCTTGCGCCGCGATGAAATATAGGGCTCGCCGAGCCGCACCAGCATTGAGGGCCTAACCCCGGGACCATCGTCTGTCACTTCCATGGTAACGACCTGGTCATTCCAGGTCACCACGACATCAACCCGCGTGGTACAGAATTGTACCGCGTTTTCGATGACATTGCCGAGGCCATGCAATATTTCCGCGCGCCGCGGCACGCTCGGCTCCGACGTGTAGGATCCTTCAGGCGGCTGAGCGATGACATCGAGCGTGATGCCGGCGTGCCGATGCGCCGCCGCCGCGGCCTCGGCCAGGCCGCTGACCGGAAGGCGACCATAGGGCTCATCCGCTTCACCTTCACCGAGTGCACTCAGGCGGCCAAGAATCTCGCGGCACCGGGCAACCTCGCTGACCAATAGTTTTGCGTCTTCCAGATGCGGGCTGTCGCCGGGCAGATCGCGCTCAAGCTCGCGTGAGACTATGGCGATGGTCGCAAGCGGAGTGCCCAATTGGTGCGCGGCAGCAGCGGCAAGTGCACCCAATGCTGAAACGCTCTGTTCCTGCCTGAGCGCCATTTGCGTGGCACTGAGCGCGTTTGCCATTCGCCGAGCATCGCTGGCGACGCGCCAAGCGTATGCGGTGATAAATAGCGTGCCCAGAACCACGGCGATCCAGATTGCGAGAAGGTAGAGCTGCGGCAGTGCCGGCGCGTCGCCAAGCCAGGGCAGCGGAAGGTGCAGGAAGGCGACAATCGAAACGCAGACGATCACCAGGCCGACAAGTGCCATGGTGGAGCGCAGACCGAGTATTGTCGCCGAGATACTAGCGGGCACCAGAAAAAGGATGGCGAAAGGATTTTCAAGCCCGCCCGTCAAGGCGATCAAAAAGGCGAGTTGGATCACGTCGTAGGCAAGAAATATTGCTGCCTTAGCATTGCTGAGGCGGGCATCCGCCGGGCTTAGCGCCGTGGCGAGAAGATTGATCGCCGCCGAAAGGGCGACGGCGCCCAAAAGTGATCCGAGCGGCAGCGTAAACCCGAGCCAAACATGGACCACTAGAATGCTGACAAGTTGGCCGCTGATGGCAACCCAACGGATCAAAACCAAGGTGCGCAGCCGCACGTGGCGGACTTCTGGTTGGGTATCGCCGGGCTTGGTATCACTCAAGCGCATCATGCCTTTCACGGCCGGATTGTGGCCCGCGACAATCATGCGCCGGAATAGCAGGGGCGACAATTGGCCTGACCTGTTCGTTGCGGCATATTACAGTGATCATGACGCAACACACACTCGAAGTTGATGATCTGTGCAAGCGATTCGGCACCGTTCAAGCGGTCGAAGGGCTCAGCCTTGCCGTGCCACGCTGCTCGATCACAGCCCTTCTTGGTGGCAATGGTGCTGGCAAGACGACGACCATGGCGATGATGCTCGGCTTGGTGCTGCCAAGCTCCGGGTCGATTCGCATCTTTGGCAAGAATTTTGCGCGCAACCGTTATCGTTTGTTGGCGCGAATGAATTTTTCCTCGCCTTATGTCGACCTACCGCACCGCCTGACTGTCAGAGAAAATTTGACAGTATATGCCCGTATTTACGGTGTGGTCGGCGTCCGCGCGCGCATTCAACAGTTGGCCGAAGATTTGGACATCGTCGATTTTCTGAAACGACCGGTGGGTAAGCTTTCGGCCGGACAGCGTACCCGAGTCGCCTTGGCCAAGGCGTTGATCAACAATCCGGAATTTCTGTTGCTGGACGAGCCCACTGCATCGCTTGATCCGGACAGCGCTGATTGGGTGCGAAGCTATCTCGAAAGGTGGCGAGCACAGAGTGGTGCCACCATCTTGTTGGCATCGCACAATATGTCTGAAGTCGAACGCCTATGCGATCAAGTCTTCATGTTGCGCCGCGGCCGCTTGGTGGACAGCGGTAGCCCCAACGAATTGACCGCGCGTTATGGCCGCGAAAGCTTGGAAGAAGTCTTTCTCGATATTGCGCGTGAGCGCCCCGACGCAGCGGCGCTATGAGTACACTTTGGCTACGGCGCGGAGCGGTACGCGCCTCGGCCGGCAGAATTGGCGCCATGGTACTGCGCCATCTTTACCTCCTAAGAACCTCCTGGCCTCGGCTTTTGGAGCTGATGTACTGGCCAACCGTGCAAATGATCCTGTGGGGGCTGGTCTCGACTTTCCTACTTACCAACAGCTCGTGGGTTGCTCAGGCAAGTGGCGTGCTGTTAGCCGGCGTCATATTGTGGGACGTCCTATTCCGCGGCCAACTCGGCCTCTCGCTGGTGTTCATCGAAGAAATGTGGTCGCGCAACCTTGGCCATTTGTTTTCCAGCCCCCTTCGACCATGGGAATTGATCGTGGCGTTGATGATGATCAGCTTATTACGTACGCTGATCGGCATGGGCAGCGCAGTGGGTTTTGCCATTTTGCTCTATCATTTTTCGATATTCGATCTCGGTCTGCCGCTCATCGCTTTCTTTTTCAATCTTATATTCATGGGTTGGGCGGTTGGGCTTGTCGTGTGCGGGCTGGTGCTGCGCTACGGCCTCGGTGCCGAAAGCCTCGCCTGGTTCATGATCTTCGCCTTCGCGCCCGTAAGCTGTATTTACTACCCCTTAGAAATTTTGCCCGACTGGCTCAAACATGTCGCGGAGGCGTTGCCCTCAGCGCTGGTATTTGAAGGCATGCGCTCGGTGCTGTTTGATGGCGTATTCCTTTACGATTTGTTGTGGCGCGCCATGGCTTTAAATGCGCTCTATATGGCGCTCGCCGTGGCCGCCTTCATGGCTTTTTTCCATTCGGCGCGGAAGCGCGGATTGTTGCACCAAATCGGTGAGTAGCTAGTCCACCGGGCCGCTCACTCCGGCACTATCGAAGGTAGCCATCCCGTTATGGACTTGCGCTGCCGCGCATACCATCCCGGCCGCAAGGACCGCGCCTGAGCCCTCTCCAAGGCGCAGGGAAAAATCAAGCAGCGGCCGTTGGTCGATTTTTTCGAGCAGGCGGGCATGGCCGGGCTCAACCGAATTATGCGCGATCAGGCAATGATCGAGCGCGCCCGGCTTGGCAGCATGGAGCGTGGCAGCGCCGGCGGTGCAGGCAAAGCCATCTAGAAGCACTGGAATCCGGGCGTGGCGGGCGGCAAGAGTAGCGCCAGCGATGGCTGCAAACTCACGTCCGCCAAGCCGTCTCAACGCTTCCAGCGAATCGGCAATGGGAGCGCCGTGATGGGCCAGGGCATCGTCAATAGCGGTGATCTTGCGCGCCAAACCGGCATCATCAATCCCGGTGCCGCGGCCGGCCCAGTCACGGCCATCACCGCCAAACAGAGCTGCCGACAACGCCGCGGCGATGGTCGTATTGCCGATTCCCATTTCGCCGAGGCAGACCAAGTCAGCCTCGCCATCGAGCGCTGTCATGCCGGCGTGCCACGCCGTAAGACAGGCATCTTCGTCCATTGCGGCTTCGTGCGTGATGTTGCCAGTCGGTGTTTCAAGGGATAGGGGGACCACCTGAAGAGTAGCGCCGAGCCAGCCTCCAAGCTGATTGATCGCGGCGCCGCCGGCGGTGAAGTTTGCCACCATTTGCGTTGTTACTTCGCTCGGATAGGCCGAAATACCGTGGGCGGCGATGCCGTGATTGGCGGCAAAGACGATAATCTGAACGCGTTCGGTGCGGGGCGGGTGGCGGCCTTGCCAGGCAGCAAGCCATTCGGCGATTTCCTCCAATCGGCCGAGCGCGCCAGGCGGTTTCGTCAGTACCGCTTGGCGCTCCCGTGCTATCCGCAGCGCCTCTTGGTCTGCCGGTGGAACATTTTCTATGAGCCGGCGCAACTCCGACACGGATTTGACAGCATCATTCACCTAGTTTGCCTTATACTTGCGCGCCGTGCGAGCGTGCTTGGCGCACCGCCCCGGCTGTCCTATAACCGGTGGTGAGGACTCCCATACAACAAAGCCGGAGGCAAGCGGGAATGCCTTTCGATTCGGAGCCCGAGGGAAAATTTGAGCGCCGGATATTTTTTTCCGCGCGCGCTTGGTGGCAGGATATTAGGAGCGCGCTGCGCTTCTTAACCCGCCTGCCGTTGCCGCGCGCGCCCGATCCGGCCGAGCTGGATTTCTTCGACGAAGTCGAAGAAGATGAGCAGGAGACACCCGCGCGCAGGCCTTTGGGCCGCGCGGTCCGCGCCTTCCCCTTGATCGGTGCCCTATTGGGCATCGCCGCCGGCTTTGCGTTTGCCATCGCCACCGGTGTCGGCCTGCCGGCTCTGGTGGCAGGTGTTATCGCAGTCGCGCTGTTGGCGTTGATGACTGGCGCCATGCATGAAGATGGCCTTGCCGATATGGCTGACGGCTTCGGCGGCGGGCAGACGGTCGAAAAGAAACTCGCCATCATGCGCGACAGCCGTATCGGCGCATATGGTGTGATGGCCCTGGTCATGGTGCTGGCGGCGAAGGTCGGCGCCGTGGCGGACTTAAGTGATATTGGCGTCGTGATGTCAGGGCTGATTTGCGCTGCCGCCGCGTCGCGTGCGGCGATGCCGGCCATGATGTGCTGGCTGCCGGCGGCGCGCCCAGATGGTCTCGGCGCTGAGGCCGGGCGCCCGTCCAGTGAACATGTGTGGACCGGCATCATCATCGCTGTCATTCTTTCGGTTATCCTCCTCACTTGGTCGGGGTTGGTAGCGCTCCTCATCGCGGCTCTTGGTACTTTCGCCGTTGGGCTCTTGGCGCGCAGGCAGATCCGCGGACATACAGGTGATGTCCTCGGCGGTGCGCAGCAAATTTCCGAACTCCTTTTCCTTCTCGCATTGGCGGCAATCAGATGAATGCATTAAGCGATCTTCCGGCGACAAGTTGGTGGTGGGTGCGCCATGCGCCGGTCACCACCCATCACGGCCGGCTTTATGGCCAGTCTGATGTGCCGGCCAACACCGAAGACAGCGAAGCCTTCAAAGGCTTGGCCGAGCAATTGCCGAAAGGCGCGCTTTGGATAACTAGTCATCTGCAGCGCACCCATCAGACCGCAAACGCCATCGTTGAAGCTGGCCATGCGGCGGAAAAGCCGCTGATCGAGGAAGATCTGGCGGAACAGAGTTTCGGCGATTGGCAGGGCTTGAGCTATGCCGAGGTCGAAGCCGAGCGGGCGGGGGCGGGTCATCCTTTTTGGATTGCACCGGCGGATTTTGCCGCGCCCAACGGCGAAAGTTTCGCTGCCGTCATGACGCGCGTGTCTAAAACGATCTCACGCCTCAGCACACACCATACAGGGCGCGATATCGTCGCCGTCGCGCATGGCGGCTCGATCCGGGCGGCACTTGGCCATGCGCTCGGCATCGCACCAAATCAAGCGCTTTCCTTCACCATCGATAACCTTTCGATCACACGAATCGACTGTTTCCACGGCGCGGACGGGCGTCAGGATTGGTGCGTGATCGGCGTCAATCTGCCGCCTAGTAAAAGCGCTGCGCATGGGGTAGTTTTCCCCCCAAGACGCTGAGTCAGGGAAACCGGTGACGCGCTCCGTTCGGGAGCGTCAGGCCGGTGCTGCCCCCGCAACTGTAAACGGCGAGGTAGTCCCCTTTTGTGCGGGATGTGTTCCGCACGCGCCACTGGCGGCGAAAGTCGCCGGGAAGGCGGGGGACTTGCCCTTGACCCGAAGCCAGGAGACCTCCTCGGCGTCGCCCCGGAACGGTCCTCGGAGGGAGGATGATGCCGCTTTCGACGGACACGGCACGTACGACATTGGTGATCGGCGGCGCTCGCTCGGGCAAAAGCCGCTACGCCGAACAGCTGTTGGCCGCGCATGACGGAACCCGCATTTACATCGCCACGGCTGAAGCCGGTGATGCGGAAATGGCGGCGCGCATCGCCGCACATCAAGCACGCCGTGGCGCCGGTTGGCGGACGATCGAGCAGCCGCTCGATCTAGTGACGGCGCTGGAGACCCATTGCCGCCCTGCCGGCGCGGTGCTGGTTGATTGTCTGACCCTGTGGCTGAGCAATTTAATGGCGGCGTCACGCGATATCGCGGCGGCAACCAGCCGGCTCGTGCGCGCTGTGCAGCGCCTGGAAGGGCGCACGGTGCTGGTGTCGAACGAAGTTGGCCTTGGCATCGTTCCCAACCATCCCCTCGGCCGTGAATTCCGCGACCATGCCGGGCGCCTCAATCAGGCAGTGGCCGCCGCCGTCGACGAAGCGGTGTTCATCGCTGCCGGCCTGCCGCTTAGGCTGAAACCGTGAGCATAGCGGAACTTCGCATCGTCACCCTGCTGCCGAGCGCGACAGAAATCGTCGCGGCCCTCGGTCTCGGTGCGCAGCTTGTCGGGCGGTCGCACGAATGCGATTGGCCACCCGGGGTGGCAGAGCTTCCCGTCTGCACCCGTTCGCGCGTAGCTTTAGACGGAAGCAGCGCTGAAATCCACCGCCAGATTTCTGAATTTGTTGGCCAGGCGCTCAGCATTTACGAGCTCGATAGAGACATGCTGCGCGCACTGCGGCCGACCCATATCGTGACCCAGGATCAGTGCGAGGTCTGCGCAGTCAATCTGAAAGACGTTGAAGCGGCGCTAGCGAAAGACATCGGCAACGCGGTCGAGGTCGTCTCGCTCAGCCCGCTCCGTCTCGGTGAAGTGTGGGCCAGTATTCGCCAGGTCGGCCGCGCGCTCAGCGTGGACGCCGATTCATATTGCCGCACCCTGACCGGTCGCATTGCGCGCATCGCTGCTGCAGGAACGGAATTGCCCGGAGCGCCACCATCTATCGCGACCATCGAGTGGTGCGATCCACTCATGGCGGCGGGAAACTGGTTGCCCGAGCTTGTCGCCATCGCCGGAGGCAATAATTTGTTCGGCGCCGCCGGCGAGCATTCGCCGCGCCTAGAATTCGATGATTTGCGCGCCGTCGAGCCCGATATCCTGATTTTCATGCCGTGCGGCTATGACTTGATGAAAACCGCCGAAGAGGCCGAGCAGTTGTTACAGGCACCCACCTGGGCGGCGCTCGCCGCCGTTCGTGACAGTCGGGCCTTTGCCGTGGACGGCAATGCCTATTTTAACCGTCCGGGACCGAGACTGGTTGAATCGGCGGAAATACTGGCCGAGATATGCCATCCGGAAAGCCACAATTTTGGTCATGAAGGATCGGCATGGCGCCGTCTTGGCGCCAGCCCCGAAACTGACAACCGTGAATAGGACAGATATGACCTACCAAAATATGGCGAACCGCAAGATTCCGACCACCGTTATTTCCGGCTTTTTAGGTGCCGGAAAAACCAGCCTGATCCGCCATGTATTAGCAACTGCGAATGGCCGCCGTGTCGCGCTAATCATCAATGAGTTCGGCGACCTCGGCATTGATGAATCGGTGTTGCGTGGCTGCGGTGACGAATCCTGCGTGGAAGGCGAAATAATCGAGCTAGCCAACGGCTGCATCTGCTGCACCGTGGCGGACGATTTCGTGCCCACGATCGAAGCGTTGCTGGCGTGCGATCCCGCCCCGGAGCATATCGTCATCGAGACCTCAGGTCTCGCTTTGCCTAAGCCGCTTGTCGCCGCCTTTAGTTGGCCAGAAATCCGCAACAGGGTGACAGTCGATGGTGTCATCGCCGTGGTCGACGGTCCAGCCGTCTTGGCCGGCCGCTTCGCGTCCGACCCGGCAGCACTGCAAGCGCAGCGCGAAGCCGATGACGCACTCGATCACGAGAGCCCCCTGGAAGAGGTCTTCGAGGATCAGTTGGCCTGCGCTGATCTGGTAGTGCTCAACAAGGTGGACCAGCTTGAAGAGGACGAACTCACACGCACCCATGCCCTGCTGGCCAGAGAATTGCGCCCCGGCGTGAAATTGGTCGAGGCAGAGCAGGCCCGCATTGACGCCGATATCCTATTGGGATTGGCGGCCGCCGCCGAAGATGATTTGGCGGCGCGCCCCTCGCACCATGATGAATTTGACGGTGAGCATGATCATGACGAATTCGATAGCTTCATTCTCAACCTCGGTGCGGTGGCCGATCCCGACGCGCTGGAAACCCGCCTGGTGGCCGCCATCGAGACGCATGATATTTTGCGCATCAAGGGTTTCGTCGACGTGCCGGGCAAGCGCCGGCGCCATGTGATTCAGGCGGTCGGCAGCCGTATCGGGCGCTATTTCGACCGCGATTGGCAGGCTGGCGAAGTGCGCGAAAGCCGCCTCGTGGTGATCGGTTTGAGCCCGCTCGACCGCACCGCCATCAGCGCTGCGCTCGGCAGCGTCTAAGGGCCGGCGCATGCATCTGCTGGCGGCGCAACCGGGCGGCATTGCCGATGGCAATGCGGCGGTCGATCTCGGTCAGAGTCCGGGCGATATCGTTTTCGCTTCCGCCGCCGACACTGAACTTGCTTGCCTGGCGCGCGCCCACGCCTCTCTCGGCGATGCCGCTCCCAGCCTGCGCCTCGCCAATTTGATGAATCTCGGCCACAATTTGTCGGTCGATAATTGGCTGGACGCCACGGTCTCCGGCGCGCGTCTAGTGATCGTCCGCGTGCTCGGCGGGGAGAGTTATTGGCCCTATGGCGTCGAGCGTCTGGCGCAGCTGTGTCGCGACCAGAATATCGCCCTGGCACTCCTGCCCGGCGACGACAAGCCGGATAGTGAGCTCGCCCGGCGGGCCACCCTGCCGCCGGAAGCGTGTGAGCGGCTGTGGCGCTATTGCGTCCATGGCGGCCTGGAGAACGCCACCGAATGCCTGCGCTATATCGCCGATCTAATCGGTGACACCACCCAGTGGCGCGAACCGGCGCCATTGGCCCGTGCCGGGCTTTATCGGACAGGCGCACGGCAGGTTGATCTCGACGAAATCGCGGCGGCGCAAAGGCGCGAGGATCGCCCATTCGCGCTGGTGCTGTTTTACCGCGCCCTGGTTCAAGCGGCGGACACCGCGCCAATTGATGATCTACTCGCGGCGCTCGAACAAAATGGGCTGGCCGCCGTTGGGTTGTTCGTTTCCAGCCTCAAAGATCCACCCTCGGCGCGTTTTGTCGAAAGCGTGCTCGACGCATCGCGGCCCGACATCATCCTCAATGCCACCGGCTTCTCGGTGTCGCGCCCCGGCGTGATCGAAGCGAGCCCGCTCGACCGCGCGGGCGTGCCGGTCCTGCAAGTGGTGTTGGCGGGTGGCACCGAAGCCGCCTGGGTGGCGGGTACGCGCGGGCTCTCGGCGCGCGATATCGCGATGAATGTCGCCCTCCCCGAAGTCGATGGCCGCATCCTAACCCGTGCAGTATCGTTCAAGAGCGAACGCAGTTTTGATGCCGCGACCGAATGCGGCATTGTCGCCCACATGCCGCGCGCCGACCGCATCGATTTTGTCGCCCAGCTGGCGAAGAATTGGGCTCGCCTGGCCAGGACCGCCGCAAGCGAGCGCCGCGTCTGTGTGGTACTGGCCAACTATCCCAACAAAGACGGCCGTATCGGCAACGGCGTGGGCCTCGACACGCCGGCGAGCGCGGTGCGCTTACTCGCCGCCCTGCAGGCAGAAGGCTACAGTTTGGATGGGCTCCCCGCTGACGGTGCGGCGCTGATGGCAGCGCTGCAGGCCGGCCCGACCAACGCCCTATCGACTTATGCTAAATCGACCGGCGGCGCGCGTTTCAGTCTGGACGACTATCAGGATTTTCTCTCGGGTTTGGACAGCCATGCAAGGTTGCGCGTCGCCGAACGTTGGGGCGCGGCAGAATCCGATCCTTTCTTTCGCCCGGAGTATAATTCCTTCGTCCTACCGGTGCTGTCGTTCGGCAATGTGATCGTGGCGATCCAGCCGGCGCGTGGCTACAACATTGATCCCGCCGCCAGCTATCACGACTCCGACTTGCCGCCGCCGCACGGTTATCTTGCGTTCTATGCCTGGCTGCGCCGCGCGTTCGATGCCCATGCCGTGCTCCATCTCGGTAAGCATGGCAACCTCGAATGGTTGCCGGGTAAGGCTTTGGCGCTTTCCGCCGCCTGCTTCCCCGAAGCAGCGCTCGGGCCCCTGCCACATATCTATCCGTTTATCGTCAACGATCCGGGCGAAGGCAGCCAGGCCAAGCGGCGCAGCGCCGCGGTGATCATCGATCACCTGACACCGCCTCTCAGCCGCGCCGAAAGCTACGGGCCGTTGCGTGAATTAGAAGCGATGGTCGATGAATATTATGAGGCCAGCCAACTGGACCCGCGGCGCTGTCCACCCCTGGCCGAGCGTATCCTGGAGTTGGCGCGCAGCGAAGGCATCGATTTGGATTGCGGTATCGCACCCGATGATGGCCGCGCACAAGCCTTGACCAAGCTCGATGGCTATATGTGCGAACTGAAGGAAATGCAGATTCGCAACGGCTTGCATATTTTTGGCGCGGCACCGGAAGGCGGGTTGCGCAGTGATCTGCTGTTGGCGATTGCGCGGAGCCCGCGCGGCACCAGCGCCGGCGACGCGTCATTGACGCGCGCCCTGGCCGCCGATCTCCGTCTTGATTTCGATCCGCTCGATTGCGACATGGCGGCGCCCTGGGACGGCGCGCGCCCGGACGCGCTGGCCGGTCCCGATGCATGGCGCAGCCATGGCGATAGCGTTGAGCGGCTGGAAGCGCTGGCACTTGCGTTGATTGCCGGTGAGCGTGTGGTGGAAGCGAATTGGTCGCGTACACATGATGTGTTGCAGGAAGTGCGCGAGCGCATCGCGCCGGCCCTAGATGCCAGTGGCGTAGGGGAGATTGCAGGTGTGGCGCTCGGCCTTGCCGGGCGCTTCGTGCGGCCGGGGCCGTCCGGCGCGCCGAGCCGCGGCCGACCCGAGGTTCTGCCCACCGGGCGCAATTTCTATTCGCTCGATAGCCGCTCCGTGCCGACGCCGGCGGCCTGGCAATTGGGCTGGAAATCGGCTCAGCGTCTGGTCGAATATCATGCCCAACGACACGGCGATTGGCCAAGGCGCATGGCGCTCAGCGCTTGGGGCACCTCCAACATGCGCACCGGCGGTGATGATATTGCGCAAGCTCTGGCGCTGCTCGGCGTACGGCCGCGATGGGATGCCGCGAGCGGGCGGGTGATCGGTTTTGAAATCCTGCCGCTCTCGCTCATTGACCGCCCGCGCGTCGACGTGACCCTGCGCATTTCAGGATTCTTCCGCGATGCGTTTCCTGCCTTGATCGATCTCTTCGATTCGGCGGTCCGCGCCGTGGCGGCGCTGGAGGAAAGCGCCGAAGACAATCCACTCGCCGCCGATGTGAAGCGCGAAACATCAGCCTTGGTGGCGGCCGGGGAATCCTCGGAAGACGCGGCGCGCCGGGCCGGCTGGCGCGTATTCGGCTCCAAGCCGGGCGCCTATGGCGCTGGCTTGCAGGCTTTAATTGACGAAGGGGGCTGGCAGGGACCGGAGGATTTGGCCGATGCCTATCTCGCTTGGGGAGGCTGGGCCTATGGTGCTGGCCGCGAAGGCGTAGCCGGGCGCGCCGATTTTGAGCGCCGCCTGAGCGCCGTCGAGGTGGTGGTGCAAAACCAAGACAACCGGGAGCATGACCTCTTGGACAGCGACGATTATTATCAATTCGAAGGCGGCCTCGCGGCGGCGGTGACGGCGCTCTCGGGGCGTGCCCCAGCGAGCTATCACAACGATCATTCGCTGCCCGAGAACCCAAAAATCCGCACCCTCGAAGAGGAGATCGGCCGCGTCGTGCGCGCCCGCGCGGTTAATCCCAAATGGCTCGCCGGCGTGATGCGGCACGGCTACAAAGGCGCCTTCGAAATCGCCGCCACGGTGGATTATTTGTTCGCCTTCGCCGCCACCACGGGCGCGGTCAAGGATCACCATTTGGATGCCGTGTTCGATGCCTATATCGCCGACGACAATGTGCGCGAATTCATGGCCAGCGCCAATCCGGCGGCTCTGGCGGAGACGGCGGCACGGCTCGGCGAAGCGCTCCGCCGCGGTCTGTGGAAGCCGCGGTCCAACCGTGCGCATGATCTCTTGAGCAGTTTGAGCCAAGCGACATATGGGGAGGCAGCGCAATGAGCGCGAAAAAACAAATGACCGAGGCCGAGCGCGACAGCCATCACGCTGACCGAATGGCCAAGCGCAAGGCCGCGCGCGATCGCATGTTGGCCACCAAGAACAAAGAAAAGGGCCTCTTAATGGTCCATACCGGCAAGGGCAAAGGCAAATCGACGGCGGCGTTCGGTCTTGTCATACGTGCCATGGGCAATGGCATGCGGGTCGGGGTGGTACAATTCGTCAAAGGTAAATGGCAAACCGGCGAGCGCGACATTCTCGAAAATTTTCCCGACCGCGTGACAATCCGCACCATGGGTGAGGGCTTTACTTGGGATACCCAGGACCGCCAACGCGACATCGCCGCCGCCAAGGCGGCGTGGCAAGTCTCGTGCGAGATGATAGCCGATGAAAGCTACGATCTCATCCTGCTCGACGAACTCAACATCGTGCTGCGCTACGATTATTTGCCGCTGGCAGAGATCGTGCAAGCGCTCGATGCGCGGCGCGACGGCCTCCATGTTGTCGTTACTGGGCGCAACGCCAAGGATGAATTGATCGAGGCCGCCGATCTAGTGACCGAGATGCTGGAGGTCAAACATCACTTCAAGGCCGGCGTGAAAGCGCAGACCGGTATCGAATTTTGAAACGCTGATGACGGCGCGCACCCCCTCACTCATGCTGCAGGGCACCGGCTCCCATGTTGGCAAATCGCTGCTGGTGGCTGGTCTCTGCCGCGCTTTTGCCACGCGCGGCCTGGCTGTGCGCCCGTTCAAGGCGCAGAATATGTCGAACAATGCGGCGGTGACGGAATCGGGCGCCGAGATTGGCCGCGCTCAGGCGTTGCAGGCGCGCGCCGCCGGCGTTCCGCCTACTAGCGATATGAACCCGGTGCTACTCAAACCAGAAAGCGAAACCGGCGCCCAGATTATTGTCCAGGGCAAGGTCAGCGGCAAGGCCGATGCGCGCGCCTACCATGCACTGAAACCCCGCCTCATGCCGGCCGTGCTGGAAAGTTTTGAGCGCCTTTCGCGTGAGGCTGATATCGTGCTGGTGGAAGGCGCCGGCAGCCCGGCGGAAGTCAATCTCCGCAAGGGCGATATCGCCAATATGGGCTTCGCCTTGGCGGCAGAGGTGCCCGTCGTGCTGATCGGCGATATCGAGCGCGGCGGCGTCATCGCCAGCCTGATCGGCACGGCGGCCTTGCTCGAAGCCGATGAGCGCGCGTTGGTGAAAGGATTTACGATCAACAAATTCCGCGGTGATCCCAGTCTTTTCGACGATGCCGTGCCGGTGATCGAAGCGGGCCTCAGCGCGCCTTGTCTCGGCATTGTACCCTATTTCGAAGCGGCCTGCATGCTACCGGCGGAGGATGCGGTCAGCCTCGACGGCGCCGGCACACGGCTTGCGCTGGGCGGCGCGCGCGCCATTCGCATTGCCGTGCCGCGCCTCGCGCGGATCGCCAATTTCGACGATCTCGATCCTTTGCGCGCCGAGCCCGATGTCGATTTGGTGATTGTCGAGCCCGGTCGGGCGCTGCCGGGCGATGCCGATTTGGTGCTGCTGCCGGGCTCCAAATCGACACGCGCCGATCTGGCGCAGCTCCGCGCTCAGGGTTGGGATATTGACATCCAGGCGCATCTTCGGCGCGGCGGCAGTTTGTTGGGCCTCTGTGGTGGCTATCAAATGCTCGGCCGCAGCATCGCCGATCCCAACGGCGTCGAGGGCACGGCCGGATCGTCCGAAGGGCTCGGCTATTTGGATGTAACAACCGAACTGGCAGGCGAGAAGCGCCTCGAAGCCGTAGCCGGATGCGAGCTTGAAAGTGGTGAAGCGGTGCGCGGTTATGAAATGCATATGGGCGCGACCGCAGGGCCTGACCGGGCGCGCCCGATGCTCGAGCTGGCGCACGGTCAGGAAGGTGCGCGCTCCCGGGACGGCAAAGTTTCGGGCAGTTATGTCCATGGCCTGTTCGTCGCCAATGGCTTCCGCCATGCCTTCCTGAGCCGTCTCGCGCAACGCCAGCGCAGCGGCATCGATTGGGAATCAAGCGTTGAACAGACGCTCGACGCGCTGGTCCGTCATCTCGAAAACGCGCTCGATCTCGACCGTCTGTTGGAGATTGCCCGTGCCAGGTGACACCAAATCAGCGCGCCTGGATCAGCAACGCGATCAACGCCACCAGTGCGGCCGCCAAAAAGCAGGCCACAGCAAAGAGCGCCAGCATGCGGCGGATATCGCTGAGTGTGGCGCGGGTGCGCCCGTCGCCCAGCCAGTCAGCCTTGGCGTCGCCGCCGGCATAGCGCCTGGGCCCGAGCAGCACCAGGTCGAGCGCGCCGGCGCTCGCCGCTTCGGGCCAGCCGGCATTGGGCGAGATATGCTTGCCCGCATCACGCAGCATGATGCGCAGCGCTTTGCTAGGTGCGGCGCCCGGCACGAAGAGCGCGGCGCACACAATCAGCGCGCCGGATATTCGCGCCGGCAGCCAGTTCAGCGCATCGTCAAGGCGCGCGGCGACCATGCCGAACGCCGCATAGCGCTCGTTCCTATGGCCGATCATGCTGTCCATGGTATTGACCGCCTTATAGGCCATCAGACCCGGCAGGCCGAGCAGGAGATACCAAAAAATTGGCGCGATGATGCCGTCGGAATAGCTTTCGGCGCAGCTCTCAATGGCCGCGCGGGCGACGCCAGGCTCGTCGAGTTCAGCGGTCTCGCGGCCGACGATCTCGGCAACTGCTTTGCGCCCGCCCGCCACGCCGTCGTGCTTGAGGGCCCGGATAACACGAACGGTGTGGCTCACCATGCCGCGCTGGGCGACCAGCAAGGTCACCAGCGCCAGTTCGCCAATCCAGCCAAACGGCAGCGCGCCAATGAAATTGGCCACCGCCCATCCCGCCAGCGCACTCAAGGCCAGGACCGCGAGCACCGCCAACAGGCCGCGCATGATGCGTTCTCCGGCGCCGCGTTTGGCGTGGTTGAGGCGGGCGTCGAGAAACGCCGTGGTGGCGCCCATCAGGCGTACCGGATGGGGCAACCAGCGCGGATCGCCGATCAGCCAATCGAGGGCGAGCGCGATCAACAGCAATATGGCACCGCCCGGCCCCACCGCCCAATCGAGGCCGGCCAACGAAGGCAGCTGCCAAATACCCCAAATATCCGCAGCGAATTCCATGGCGCGAGCATGGGTGCGCGATCCCAAACCGTCAACGCAACAAAGAAAAGAGCAACGAAATGACTCAACCCGCCATTCTGTTATGCGGCCACGGCAGCCGTGACGTACAGGCGATCTCGGAATTCGAGGCGCTGGCCGGACATATATCCCGCCATTTGCCGGGGCGCCGGGTGGTGCATGGCTTTCTCGAATTCGCGCGACCGACGATTGGCGAACGGCTCGACGATCTGCGCGCCGCGGGCGCCAGCGACGTGCTCGCCGTGCCCGGCATGCTGTTCGCCGCCGGCCATGCCAAGAACGATATACCGTCCGTGCTCAACGACTATGCCGCCCGCCATGATGGTTTCTCGATTCGCTATGGCCGCGACCTGGCGATTGATCTCAAGCTGTTGAGCGCCGCGCGCGAACGCATTGCCGCAGCTGAAGCCAGTGTTGAGGCCGAGGCCGGCGACGGGATTTTCCGCGCCGACACTCTGCTGATGGTCGTCGGGCGCGGCACCAACGATCCGGACGCCAATTCCAACATTTCCAAGGTCACCCGCATGCTGTGGGAAGGCATGGGTTTCGGCTGGGCCGAGACCTGCTATTCCGGCGTTACCCAACCGCTGGTTGCGGATGCACTCAGCCGCGTCGTCGGCCTGGGCTTCAAGCGCATCCTCGTCTTTCCCTATTTTCTCTTCACCGGCGTTCTGGTGAAGCGCATCTACGCCGCCGCCGATGCGCTGGCCGAACAACATCCCGATATTGAAATCGTCAAGGCGAGCTATCTCAACGATCACCCGTTGGTGATTGATTCCTTTCTCGAGCGCCTCGATGAAATTCCGCGGGGGGACAATCTGATGAACTGCCAATTGTGCAAATACCGCGAGCAGATCATCGGCTATGAGCAGGATCAAGGCGCGGCGCAGGTCGGCCACCACCATCATGTCGAAGGCATCGGCACGGATGGTGACCAGGCCGACCATGCGCACGGCCACGACCATCACCACAGTCACGTCCCGGACAAACATGAATGACTATGTCCGCGACCCGGCGGAGATCACGCGGCTGTCCTTCGCCACCATCCGGCGCGAGGCCGATCTCTCGGCCCTGCCCGAGGATATCGTGCCGATGGCGCTCAGAATGATTCATGCCTGCGGCATGGTCGATGTGCCCGCCGATTTGGCGTTCTCAAAGGGAGCGGGAGCGGCCGGCCGAGCGGCGTTGGCAGCCGGCGCGCCGATCCTCACCGATGTGAACATGGTGGCCCACGGCATCGCTGCCCGGCGCCTTCCGGCAGCAAACAAAGTGATCTGCCTGCTGTATGAAGCCGGCGTTCCGGATCGCGCGCGCGCTTCCGGCATGACACGCTCGGCGGCGGCGGTCGAATTATGGCGCCCGATGTTAGCCGGCGCGGTCGTCGCCATCGGTAACGCGCCGACGGCGCTGTTCCGCCTGTTGGAACTATTGGCAGAGCAGGCGGCGCGGCCGGCCCTGGTGATCGCCACACCGCCTGGCTTCATCGGCGCCAAAGAATCGAAAGAAGCGCTGATCGCAAATGCATTTGGCGTGCCTTATCTCGCACTGTGTGGTCGCCGCGGTGGCAGCGCGCTCGCCGCCGCCGCCGTCAATGCGCTGGCAATCGAAGAGGAGATGGCATGACCGTATCGACTCCCTGGCTGATCGTCATCGGGCTCGGCGAAGACGGCCTCGACGCTTTGCCGGCGGCGTTCCGCGCCTTGGTGGATAGCGCCGAAGTACTGCTTGGCGGCGAACGCCATATCGCCATGGTCCCGGATAGCGTCGCCGAACGCCTGACCTGGCGCACGCCGCTGGTCGACAGTATGGCCGATATCGAAGCCCATCGCGGCAAACGCGTGGTCGTGTTGGCGACCGGCGATCCCATGCATTACGGTATCGGTGTGACTCTGGCGCGCCATTTTGCGCCCGAAGAGATGCTGATCCTGCCCACCGCCGGCGCGCTCAGCCTGGTCTGTGCCCGCCTTCGGTGGCCGGTGGCGGAAGTCGAATGCCTGACGCTGCATGGCCGGCCGCTCGAGACCTTGCGCGCCTATCTCGCGCCTGGCCACCGCCTGGTGATTCTGTCGCAGGACGGCACCACGCCGGCCGCCGTTGCGGCCGAACTTGTCGCTGCCGGCTACGGCGCCAGCGAGATCAGCGTGTTTGAGCATATGGTCGGCGACAAGGAACGCCGGCTCGACGGGCGCGCCGACGGCTGGCCGGCGCAGAAAACCGCTGATCTCAACAGCATTGCCGTTACTTGCCGGGGCGGCAGCCGGGCCAAGCGCTATTTTGGTGCCCCGGGTCTGCGCGACCGCGCCTTCGAAAATGACGGCCAACTCACCAAGCGCGAAGTGCGGGCGCTTACCCTGAGCGCGCTGGCGCCCTCGCCCGGTGCAATGCTGTGGGATATCGGCGCGGGTGCCGGTTCGATCGCGATCGAGTGGATGCTGGGCGCGCGCGGCGCCGAGGCCATCGCTATCGAGCGCGATGCTGAGCGCGTGGCGCGCATCGCCCGCAATGCGACGGCGCTCGGCGTACTCGGCCTCAAGCCCGTGCATGGCGACGCCCCCGACGCGACGGAATTGCTGCCGCCGCCCGACGCGATCTTCATCGGCGGCGGCTTGACCGTCCCGGGAATGGTCGAGACATGCTGGGCACGGCTCAAGCCGGGCGGGCGGTTGGTGGCCAACGCCGTCACTCTTGAAAGCGAGGCGCTGCTTGTCCGCTGGCGCGAAGAGTTCGGCGGCAACATGGTGCACATCAATATCTCGCGCGCCAAGGGCGTTGGAACCCGCACGCTATGGCGCCCGCTGACGCCGGTGACGCAATGGGCCGCGATCAAGGATTGAGAAATGAAAGACGGCCAACATGAGTGACGGTAAGAACCGGCGCGGCACGTTATATGGGCTCGGCGTCGGGCCGGGCGATCCGGAATTGCTGACCCTGAAAGCACTCCGTATCTTGCGCGCGGCGCCGGTGCTGGCCTATCCGGCGCCGATCGAGGGTGACAGCATGGCGCGCGCTATCGCCGCGCCGCACATGCCGGGTGGCCAAACCGAAATAGCCATCCGCATGCCCCTCGACGCAGCGCGTTTTCCGGCGGAAGAAGTTTACGCCGCTGCGGCGCAGGACATCGCCGGTCATCTTGATTCCGGGCGCGATGTCGCGGCGCTGTGCGAGGGCGATCCGTTTTTCTACGGCTCCTTCATGTATCTGTTTGCGCGCCTGGCCGAAGCGCACCACATCGAGGTGGTGCCGGGTGTATCCTCGCCGATGGCTTGCGCGGCGGCCTTGGGTATGCCGCTCGCCGCGCGCAACGACGTGCTAAGCGTATTGCCCGCGCCGCTCGCGGAGGAACTTTTGAAGGCACGGCTTGAAGCCTGCGATGCTGCCGCCATCGTTAAGGTCGGGCGACATATCGCCAAGGTGCGCCGCCTGCTGAAGGAGCTCGGCCTCGAGTCACGCGCGCGCTATATCGAGCGTGCCAGCCTCGTCGCTGAGCGCATCCTGCCGCTGTCCGAGGCCGCGGATCCAGCGCCTTATTTTTCCATGATTTTGGTGCATCATCGCGGCGAGGCATGGTCATGAATGCCACGCAACCGGCACCAGCCGTTATCGTGCTTGGGCCATCGGGGATGGCGACGGCGCGCTGTGCCATGGCTCTGTTCCCGGCGGCGGAGCTGCATGGCTTTGCCAGGCGGGTGGTGCAAGCGGATGTCCATTTCGACGATACCGCGCAGCATCTCGGCGCACTTTTCTTGGCCGGGCGACCGGTCATCGCGCTCACCGCCGCTGGCATCGTTATTCGCTGTCTCGCGCCACATCTTGGCGATAAGAAGAGTGAGCCACCGGTTATCGCCCTGGCTGAAGATGGCAGCCATGTGGTCCCGCTGTTGGGCGGCCATCGGGGCGCCAACCGCATGGCGGCGCAATTGGCCGCGGCGCTCGGCGGTACGGCGGCAATCACCACGGCGGGCGAACTCAGCTTGGGGTTCGCCCTCGACGATCCGCCCGAGGGTTGGCGCGCCGAGCCCAGTGCGGACGTGAAGAGAGTGACAGCGGGTTTGCTGGCCGGCGAAGCCGTGGCGCTCCACGACCCGCAGGAGCTGGGCGATTGGCTGCATGACGGGCCGGCCCGATTCGCGCCTGGCGCAGCGCTCAAACTGGCAGTCTCCGATATGGCTGACACCGAGGCCGATAGTGTCCTCCGTCCGCAAACTCTGGCCATGGGCATCGGATGTGAGCGCGGCGTGGAAGCCGACGAAGTGGCGGCGTTGGTGAATCAAGTACTTACCAGCGCCGGCCTCAGCCCGCTTTCCATCGCCTGTTTGGCATCGATTGATGTCAAAATGGATGAGCCCGCGCTACGTGTGGTGGCTGGGCGTTTCGGTCTGCCGCTTCGGTTCTTCGATGCCGCCCGGCTGGAGCGCGAAACACCGCGCCTGGCCAATCCGTCCGAAGCCGTGTTTCGCGCCGTCGGCTGTCATGGCGTGGCCGAAGCCGCGGCGCTGGCCAGCGCCGGCCCTGGCGGCAAGTTGATCGTCGCAAAAACCAAATCCGCGCGCGCTACCTGCGCCGTCGCCCGGGCCGATGCCATCATCCACCCGCAAGTGCTCGGGCGCGGCCTGGGGCAGCTCACAATTATCGGACTCGGACCCGGCGCTGCGGCGTGGCGCACACCGGCGGCCAGTGCTGCCTTAGCGCGGGCCAGCGATTTGGTAGGCTTTCGCGATTATCTCGACCTCGTTGCGCCGCTGGCTAAAGACAAGCGGCGGCATGAATTCGCCATCGGCGAAGAAGAGGCACGTGTGCGCGCCGCCCTCGACCTGGCGGCCGAGGGTCGCGAGGTGGCGCTGGTATCCTCCGGCGATGCCGGCATCTATGGCATGGCAGCGCTAGCGTTCGAGCTCTTGGAGCGCGTGGCGGCGCCGGCGTGGCGCGGCGTAAAGATCACGGTCGAGCCCGGCATATCCGCGTTGCAGGCGGCGGCGGCACGGGCCGGTGCGCCGCTCGGCCATGATTTTTGCACCATATCGCTGTCCGACCTGATGACGCCTTGGGCGGTTATTGAGGCGCGCTTGCGCGCCGCAGCGGCGGCGGATTTCGTCGTCGCACTTTACAATCCCGCGTCCAAACGCCGGCGCCAGGGATTAGTGCGAGCGATGGAGATTTTTGCTGCCGCCCGCCCACCCGATTGCCCGGTCATCGTGGCGCGCAATCTTGGCCGGGCGGAAGAGACCGTGCGCATGGTGGCGCTCGGCGATATAGACCCCGATGTCGTCGATATGCTGACCCTGGTGATGGTCGGCGGCAGGGAAACGCGCTTGATCGAAACCGGTGACGGCCCGCGCATCTATACGCCGCGTGGCTATGGCGCGCCGGTTGAGAATAAATCGAAACGCACCGCGCCATGACCGTGCATTTCATCGGCGCCGGCCCGGGCGCGCCTGACCTCATGACGGTGCGCGGCATGGCGCTGCTGCGTGCCGCCCCAATGGTGCTTTATGCCGGCTCGCTGATCCCTGAGGCCGTCATCGCTGAGGCCAATAAATCAGCGCGCGTGGTCGATACTGCGCCGCTGACGCTCGACGAAATTATCGCCCTGATCGAGACCGCGCACGCCGCCGGCCAGGATGTGGCGCGCCTACATTCCGGCGATCCCTCGCTCTACGGTGCCATCGCCGAGCAAATTCGCCGGCTCGATGCCCTGGGCATTGGCTATGACATCACCCCGGGGGTTCCCGCCTATGCCGCCGCTGCGGCGGCGCTGGGCTGCGAGCTGACGCTGCCGGGCATTGTCCAGAGCGTTATCCTGACGCGCACGTCCGTCCGTGCTTCGGCGATGCCGCCCGGTGAGGAATTGGGAAAGCTGGCTGCGACGGGTGCCACGCTGGCGGTACACCTGTCGATCAATAATCTGGCCAAGGTGGTGCGCGAGATAACTCCGCATTACGGTGCCGACTGCCCCGCCGGTATCGCCTACAGGGTGAGCTGGCCAGATGAGATTTTGTTGCGCGGCACGCTCGGCGATATCCGCGCTAAGACCAAACCACTGCGCTTGACACGAACCGCGCTTATTCTCGTCGGCCGGGCGCTCGGCGCTGAGGGTTTCGACGACAGCAAGCTCTACGATCCCGGCCATCATCATGTGCTCCGACCCAAGTCGGCGGACCCCGATCCGTCTTAACGGCTGAGGCCTCGTGCCAGCCAATCAAGCGCGGCTGCGATGGTCTCGACCGTCTCGCCTGGCGGAGGAGCGGGGCGGCGCACCATAATTACCGGCAATCCCAGATCGCGCGCCGCGTCGATCTTGCCTTCGGTCGCCGCGCCGCCGCTGGCCCGCGTGACCAGCAAATCGATACGGTGTTGTTCAAGAAGTCGGTGCTCGCTGGTGGCGTCGAACGGCCCGCGGCCGGTGATTAGCTTTGCTTGCGGCAAGGGCAGCGGATCATCCAGCGTGTCGATCAACCGCACCAGAAACCACCTGTCGCTCAAGCCGGAAAAATATTCGAGTGAACGCGCACCGACGCTCAAAAACACCCGTCTCCCGAGGCTGGGAACCAGCGCCGCGGCGGCGGCCATGTCCGCCGCCTCATACCAGCGATCACCCGCCTGTATGCGCCATGCCGCGCGCGCGAGCACGCATCGCGGCGTCGCGGTGGCGGCGGCAGCGAGGCAGGCATGTTGCGAGATTTGCGCTGAAAAGGGATGGCTGGCGTCGATCAGAAATTCGACGCCAATGTCTCTGAGATATCCCGCCAGCCCTTCGACGCCGCCGAAGCCGCCAATTCGCACCTCGCCGCTCACTTTGGCAGGGTTGCGCGTGCGCCCAGCGAGGGAGGATATTACCCGCAGTTGATCGCCCAGTTCGGCCACGGCAGCGCGCGCCAGCAAGAGCGCTTCTCCGGTACCGCCGAGAATTAGGAGCGTTGGTTTACGGGTTGTCATTTGGGCCCGCTCGGCCAATCAGCGCGCCGGCGCGGTCGAAAATCGTCACATCGACCGCGATATCCGCACCACCGAGAGTCTCTTTCACTATGCCGAGGGCCGCAGCCGCCACCCGGTCGCCTAGCGGCAGATCGCCGGCGAATGCCAGGAGGGCACCGGCCGAATGGGCGGAACGCGCCTGGGTGAGAATTTCTGTTGTCCCACCGAGTTCCGCGAGATGCTCGGAGAGCACCCCAATGTCCACTTGGCTGCGCCCGGAATGGAGGTCCAAATGGCCCTGAGCAAGCTTGGATATTTTGGCAAAACCGCCGGCCACAGTTAGGCGCGCTACCGGATTGCGACAGATATATTTTAACAACGCCCCGGCGAAATCTCCCATCTCCAGCAGCGCCTGTTCCTCCAGCCCGTATAGGGCGCGCACTGCGTTTTCTGAAGTTTTTCCTGTTGTCCCGGCGACATGGGCCACTCCGGCGGCGCGTGCCACATCCACGCCTTGATGAATGGAAGCGATCCAGGCAGCACATGAATAGGGCGTGACGATGCCGGTCGTGCCCAATATGGAAACGCCGCCTAGAACACCGAGCCGGCCGTTCATCGTATGAGCGGCAAGCGCTTCGCCGTCATCCACCGAGATGGTGATTTCTACATCACCCGTCGCACCGTGCCGTGTCGCGAGTTCTTCCACGACTTCCGCCATCATGCGGCGCGGGACAGGGTTTATGGCAGGCTCGCCGACACCGATCCGTAAACCGGGCAGGGTCACCGTGCCGACGCCGTCACCGGCGTGAAACGACACACCTGCGCCTCTTGCGCCGATTCGCACACTGGCGCGGACTATTGCGCGATGGGTGACGTCGGGATCGTCACCAGCATCCTTGACAATTGCAGCCATAGCAGAGCCACTGCTTAATTTCGTCTCGTGCAACACAAATACGGGGGTTTGTCCGCGTGGTAAGGTGATAGTGACACGGTCTTCAAAGTTACCAGTCAACAGCGCGCTATAGGCGGCACGTGTGGCAGCCGTGGCGCAGGCACCGGTGGTCCAGCCCTTACGTAACGGGTGGCGTTCATCGGGTTTACGAGGATTTGCGCCTGACATTGTGCCAGTTTAGCTCGCCGCTCCCGTGGAGCGGGTGTAAAATCGTCTCATGTCCGAAAACAACAAAACATCTCTCGAGATCGCTGCCTCTACACTGCCGGCAATGCCGTCTTTTCAGCCCGGCAGCGTTTGGTTGGTCGGCGCCGGGCCAGGTGATCCAGGCCTCCTGTCGTTACTGGCCTTCCACGCCCTCGGTGCAGCGGACGACATCGTTTATGACGCCTTGGTTGGGGAGGACATTCTCGCCCTAGCAGGTGCGGACGTCGATCTGCATTATGCGGGCAAACGTGGCGGCAAACCCTCGGCAAAGCAAGGCGACATCAGCGATAAATTGATCAATCTAGCGCGTGCCGGGCGCAAGGTGCTTCGCCTCAAGGGCGGCGATCCCTTCATCTTCGGACGCGGCGGTGAGGAAGCGCTGGCACTGGCAGCGGCAGGCGTGCCGTTCCGCCTAGTGCCGGGAATCACCGCTGCGGTGGCCGGCCTAGCCTATGCCGGCATTCCGATTACTGACCGGCGTGTTAATTCAGCGGTGACGTTTATAACCGGCCATGAATCAGGTGGCGGACCACCGGCTGGGCTCGATTGGCCCGCCCTCGCATCTGGCGCGCCGGTATTGATCCTTTATATGGCGCTCCGGCATCTAGCGTGGATGGCCGAGCGCTTGGTGGCGGCCGGGCGCGCCGCGGATACGGCGGTGATTCTGATTAGCAAGGCAACGCTCGCTGGTCAGCAAATCGTCGAAACAAGCCTGGAGCGCGCCGCCGAGGATGCTGCAGCGGCCAATCTTGAGGCGCCGGCAATAATCGCGATCGGCGATGTGGTCGGCCTCCGAGCAGCGCTCGACCCCGGCGCCACCCCTGAGTCACGCGCCCGCGCAGCGCTCAAATTTCTGGCGACGCGCGCTATTGAAGAGACCGCACCCTAGCGCCACCGCACTGCTTGAAGCGCCTGCCCGAGGCGCTTATCTTCACCGCTCAAATGGATTTTATTCGTCTAAAAAAACCGCGCTCTGATAATCACCCGGGCTTTTCCCGCGATCCACGCGGCTTGCGCCGCAATCCACTCGTCTGGATCGCCTTGCTCGGCGCTATTGTTCTCTATACCCAAATGGACGGCTCCTTGTTGGGCGATCTTGATGAGGCGCAGCGCCCAGTAGTTCATTTGACCGATGTCGGCGGCGCTTTCACGCTGATCGATCACCATGGCCGTGCGGTGACGGAGCAGGATTATGTCGGCCGCTACATGCTTATTTATTTCGGCTACAGCTGGTGCCCGGATGTGTGTCCAACCGAACTGCTTTTGATGAGTCAAGTTGTGGACCTACTGGGCGAGGCCGGCGAGAAGGTCCAGCCTATATTTATCACCGTCGATCCGGCGCGCGATACGGTCGAGTCACTAGCCAAATATGTGGTGAATTTTCACCCGCGTCTAACCGCGCTGACTGGTAACGAGGCGCAAATTTTGGCCGTGGCGGATGCCTACAAAGTCTATTTCAGTAAGGGCGAGGAACTTGATGCGGCGGACGATTATGTCGTAGATCACTCTGATATCATGTATTTTATGGGCCCCGATGGCGCTCTTTTAAAATATTTCCAAACTGGACAGCGGCCTGTCGATATCGCCCAGGCGATAGGGCAGCATTTGTGAGCACGGCGCGGGGACTCCTTCTCGCTGCTCCCAAGTCGGGCTCCGGCAAGACCGTTCTCACACTTGGCCTGTTGCGCCATTGGTCGCGTTCAGGGATCGCTGCGGTGCCGTTCAAGGCCGGGCCAGATTATATTGATGCCGCGTATCACTCCGCAGCAGCAGGGCATGCTTGTATTAATCTCGATAGCTGGGCAATGCGCGCCGAAAGCCTTGATGCTAGCGCCGCAGCACTGGCGCAAGGCGCCGAATTCGTTCTCGGCGAGGGTGTGATGGGGCTCTTTGACGGGGCCGTCGGTGGTGGCGGCGCGACTGCCGATCTTGCTGCCCATTTTGCTCTTCCCGTGGTTCTAGTTATCGATGTGCGCGGCCAGGGCGCTTCTGTGGCGGCGTTGGTGCAAGGGTTTACTAGTCACCGCGCCGATGTTGAAGTCGCCGCGGTCATCTTCAACCATGTCGCCAGCCCTCGCCACGCGGACATCTTGAGCTCCGCCTTGGCACCGACAGGCATTGCCGTTTTGGGGGCGCTGCCGCGCGACGCGGCATTGGCCTTGCCGGCGCGCCATCTCGGGCTGGTTCAGGCCGGTGAATCAGAGGATTTAGAGGCATTCCTGAATGCTGCGGCCAATCATGTCGCCCGCCATGTTGATGGCGAAGGATTGCGCGCGCTCGGCCGACCGCTTCACGCACGGCACGGCGCCGCACCACCTTGCCTGCTCAAGCCGCTTGGTCAGAAAATCGCCGTCGCCCGCGACATGGCGTTTGCCTTCAGCTATGAAGCGGTGTTGGCGGGCTGGCGCCAGGCTGGCGCGGCACTCAGCTTTTTCTCGCCGCTCGCTGACGAAGCGCCGGACACAGGTGCAGACGCTATATATCTGCCCGGCGGCTATCCAGAAAATCATGCCGGGCGGCTCGCCACCAATAGCAATTTTATCGGCGGGTTACGCCGCGCGGCGAACAACAATGTCTATATTTACGGAGAATGCGGCGGTTACATGGTGTTGGGCGATGGTCTGGTTGATGCGGTGGGCCAGCGCCATGCCATGGCCGGACTGTTGCCGCTTGAGACGAGTTTCGCCGCACCCCGTCTCGATCTTGGCTACCGCGAGGTAGAGATGCTGTGCGATGCACCATTTGCCGCTACAGGCGCACGTTTTCGCGGTCATGAATTTCACTATGCCGCAGTGACACAGGAAGGCGGCGCCCACCCACTTTTTCGCTGTTCTGATTCAGGCGGCAAAGATCTTGGGCAAATGGGCTTGGCAGCGGGCACTGTGATGGGGTCGTTCATTCACTTGATCGATCGCCGTTAACGTAAGGCGTGGGTCATAAATTCGCGCCAGATAGCGGCTGCTGTGCCGCCGCCGGTGACGCCTCGCATCGGCTTGCCATTGTCATTGCCGAGCCAAACACCTACCACCACATCACCTGCGAAACCGACGAACCAGGCGTCGCGGAAATTCTGGCTGGTGCCCGTCTTACCGTAGGCCGGGCCGAGCTCAGGCGGCAACGTCGCGTCGCGCCCGGTCCCGCCAGCGATTACGGCGGCGAGCAGCTCGCGCATGGCGGTGGCGGTTTGTGGCTCGATTACCCGCCCGGCGCCGGAGCCAGAGCGGGTGTAAAGAATTTGGCCGCCACGGTTTCTCACCTCTCGGATACCGTGTGGCAGGGCGAGCTTACCGTTGCCAACGAGCGGTGCATAGGCGGCGGTCAACTCGATCAGGCTCAAATCGCCGCTACCAAGGCTGAGGCTGGCATCGTGCGGCAGATCACTTTGGATGCCGAGTCGGCGCGCCAATTTGGCGACGTTGTTGATACCAGCCTTTTGACCGACACGCACGGCAACACTGTTGATCGAAGCGGCAAACGCGTCGCGTAATGAAACCGGCCCTCGGTACGTACCGTTATAATTACGCGGCGCCCAGCCGGCGATTTCGATCGGCGCATCTTCGAACACGTCTTCGGGCGTTAGTCCGGCCTCTATGCCGGCGAGATAGACTATGGTTTTGAACGCGGAGCCTGGCTGACGCAGCGCTTGGCTTGCCCGGTTGAACTGGCTCTTGCCGTAGTCCCGGCCGCCCACCATGGCAAGCACTGCGCCGTCCGGTGCGAGTGCCACCAGAGCGCCTTCGCCGACGGCGCGGCTGGATGCGTCTTTGAGCCCACGCGCCACTGCCGCCTCCGCGGCGCGCTGCATTGCCGGATCAAGCGTTGTGTGGACGGTGAGCGCCGGCGCCCCGCGCCCCGCATAGGCTGGTACTTGTCCCCTGACCCAATCATTGAAATAGCGCGCTACACCGGACGGTTTTTTTTGTTTGATGAGGCTGGCCGGCGTAGATTTGGCGCGTGAGGCATCCGCCGCGGAGATGAACCCGGCGGCTACCATACTGTCGAGCACCAGCGCCGCGCGACGCCGCGCTGCCTCAAGATCGCGCGCCGGTGAGAGCCGTGACGGCGCCTTCAACAGGCCGGCCAGCACAGCCGCCTCGGCGAGATTGACGTGCCGCGCGGACTTGCCAAAATAGCGCGTTGCTGCCGCATCGACACCATAGCTTCCGGCGCCGAGATAAACTCGGTTGAGATATAGGGTGAGGATTTCGTCCTTGCTGAATTCGCGTTCCAGGCGGAAGGCTAAAAATAGTTCTTGAATTTTGCGTTCAAGCGATTTTGCCGGGGTGAGAAAGGCGATTTTAGCCAATTGTTGGGTGATGGTGCTGCCGCCTTCGCGCAAGTGTCCGGATGTGATATTGCGCCATAGCGCCCGCAGAACGCCTATCGCGTCCATGCCGCCATGCTCATAGAACCGTCGGTCCTCAATGGCGACAACGGCCTGCGTCAGTAACGGCGATATCTCGTGTACGGTAACGAAGTCGCCCCAATGCGTACCGAACCTGGCCAGAGTCGAGCCGTCCCTGGCCAAGAGGGTGATAGCGGGGGCGCTTTTGGGGCCGGTGAGACTATCGCTCTCAGGCAGGTCATGGGCGACATAGGCAGTGAAGCCGGTGGCTACAAGGGTCAGCCAAATTAGCGCAATTAGCGCTACCCGGATTTCTCGCCAGGGAGACTTACGCCGCTGTTTGGGGGTTTTGTTTTGGTCGGTGGGCTTCGATTTGGTACTCGCAGTCTTGGGCCTGGCGTTCGCGGTGCCGGGTTTCGCCTTTTTCCCTCGGGAAGCGCCCCTAGATCTGGCCATAGAAGGCGCCTGTGGTGTCAGACGTCGAGATTGACGACCTTGAGCGCATTGTTCTGGATGAAATCGCGGCGCGGTTCCACCACCTCGCCCATCAGCGTCGAGAAGATCTCGTCGGCTTCCAGCGCGTCCTTAATTTCCACCCGACGCAGGGTGCGGGCATCAGGGTCGAGTGTTGTTTCCCACAACTGATCCGGATTCATCTCGCCCAGGCCTTTATAGCGTTGAATCGAGAGACCCTTGCGCCCGGCGGCATAGATAGCGTCCAGCAGCATCGTCGGCGAAGTGATTTCACGTTCAGAATCCTTGCGCCGTAGCGTCGCCGGATGGCTGTAAATCTCCTGCAAGCTGGAGGCCAAACTGTCCAATTTTCGCGCTTCGGGCGTGGTGATCAGCACCGAATCGATGAGATGGGTCTCTGTCACGCTCCTCATCGTCCTGCTGAATTTGAAGGCCCGGCCGTTTGGCAGATCTACCGCTTCGCCTTGCCAGCCGCGCTCGATTTCCGAAGAGAGTTTGTCCAGACGGCCAGCAATATAGGAAGCGGCTGCCGCCGACTGTTCTAAATTGTTGAGTATCTCGGGATTTAGCGCCCCGGCAATTGCCGCCTGTTCGACGATACGCTGATCGATCCGCCGGGTCAGCGCCTTGACAAGGACATCTATCTCGCGCGCGGCGTCGAGAATGGCGGCGAGATCGGCGCCGGCGCGGCTGCCGTCGCCCTGTACATCCAGCACCGTTTCCTCGAGTCCAGTCTCAATCAGAAAATTTTCCAACTCACGGTCGTCTTTCAGGTAACGCTCGCTAGCGCCGCGTTTCACCCGGTAGAGCGGTGGCTGGGCGATGAATAAATGCCCGTGAACCTCCCCATTGGTGGTGTCTTGAATAAGCTCCGGCATATTGCGAAAGAAGAAGGTCAGCAGCAGGGTACGAATGTGCGAGCCATCGACGTCCGCATCGGTCATGATGATGATTTTGTCGTAGCGTAGCTTGGTGATATCGAAATCGTCCACGCCGATGCCGGTGCCAAGTGCCGTAATAATGGTGCCGATCTCAGTCGAGTTAAGCATTTTTGCCAGGCGCGCCCGCTCGACATTAAGTATCTTACCGCGCAACGGCAGAACCGCCTGATTGCGGCGATTGCGTCCCTGCTTGGCGGATCCGCCCGCCGAATCACCCTCAACCAGGAATAATTCACATTTCTTCGGATCGCGTTCCTGGCAGTCGGCAAGTTTGCCGGGTAGGCTGGAGACGCTGAGTACACCCTTGCGCCGAGTTAAATCGCGCGCTTTGCGCGCCGCTTCGCGCGCTGCTGCCGCTTCGACTACCTTAGCAATAATGGCTTTGGCTTCGTTTGGATGCTCCTCGAACCATTGGCCGAGGCGATCGCCCATGACGCCCTCCACAACCGGCCGCACTTCTGAACTCACCAGTTTTTCTTTGGTTTGCGAGGAAAATTTTGGGTCTGGGACCTTCACCGAGAGGATGCAGGTGAGCCCTTCGCGCGCATCGTCGCCGGAAATCGATACCTTCTCGCGCTTAGCTAAACCGCTTTGTGCAGCGTAGGCGTTGACGCAGCGCGTGAGCGCGCCGCGAAAGCCCGCTAGATGGGTTCCGCCGTCGGCTTGGCGGATATTGTTGGTAAAGCACAGCACCGTTTCGTGATAGCTGTCGTTCCACTGCATCGCGACCTGAACGACGACATCATCTTTGTCGCCGATAAATGTAATGACCTCGCCTAGGAGCGATTGTTTGGCGCGGTCGAGGTAATGCACATATTCGAGAATGCCACCTTCATAACGCAATACGGAGACCTTGGGCTCCGCAGCACGCTCGTCGGTCAGAGTGATTTTGACGTTGGCGTTGAGAAATGCGAGCTCGCGCAGGCGATGCTCAAGCGTGTCAAAATCGAAATCGATCAGAGCGAATATAGCGGCGGATGGCAGGAATTTAACTTCGGTACCAGTGCGCTCTGAAGGGCCGACTACCGCCAGAGGATTTTCTGGTACGCCGCCAAAAAAGCGCATAAAATTCTCACGACCGTCGCGCCAGACGCGGAGCTCCAACCATTCGGAGAGGGCGTTGACAACAGATACGCCGACGCCATGCAGGCCGCCGGAAACCTTGTAGGTGTTTTGATCGAATTTGCCTCCGGCATGCAATTTGGTCATGATGACTTCGGCGGCGGAGACACCCTCTTCCTCGTGGATGCCGGTGGGTACGCCGCGGCCATTGTCGCGCACTGTGGCAGACCCATCAGCGTTCAATGTCACATCGACTTCGTCGCAATGTCCAGCCAGCGCTTCATCGACCGCATTATCGACAGCTTCGTAGATCATGCGATGGAGGCCTGAGCCATCGTCGGTATCGCCGATATACATGCCGGGGCGCTTGCGCACCGCATCGAGGCCACGCAGCACTTTGATGGAATCAGCGCCGTAGGCAGCTTCTGCTTCGCCGTTCGAGCTTAGTGCCCCGCTTCTTGCTGCTGGATCAGGTAATGGATCAGTCATAGTTAGCCTGTTCTGAAATCTGGCCGTTCGCCACCACGTGGAACTGAGCGGTTTGATTAAGCGGTGCGAACAGGGAATCGTCGGTGCCGGTCAGCCAGGCTTGGGCGCCGAGGTCGTGGATTGCCTCGAACAAAGCCGCACGGCGCGACACATCGAGATGGGCAGCAATTTCATCGAGCAGCAGCACCGGCACGCGGCCCTTGAGGCGTGCGAGTAGGCGGCTATGGGCAAGAATAAGAGAAATAAGAATGGCTTTCTGCTCACCGGTCGAAGCTTGCTCAGCGCGCGGGCCGGCAGCACTCAAACGGGCGAACAAATCGCTCCGATGTACGCCCTCACAGCTGCCGCTAACACGGTCTTGGACGCGCGACTGTGCCAAAGCCGCGCGGTAATTTTCCTCGACGTCAAGCGCCGGCTGTGTTTGAAGTGAGTCCTCGATCACGCCCTGCACTGCAATTTCCGGATGCGGGAAGGGACCGGTATCCTCGTCAAGAGCGCGCTTTAACCGCTCGACTAGGTCGAGGCGCGCCGCTGCGATGGCTACAGCGCGCTCGGCCATATTTCGTTCTAAGGCGCCAAGCCAGGTATCGTCCACCAGGGCTTCGCGGAGCAGCCGACTGCGTTCGCGGCGCGCCTTGTCATAGGCTTGCAGGCGCCCGGCATGAGCGGGATCGAACGTGAATACCAGGCGATCTAGAAAACGCCGTCGACCAGACGGCGCTTCGACGAAGAGACGGTCCATCGCCGGTGTTAGCCAGACCATTGATATATGTTCCGCGAGCGCTGTTTGGCTACGTACTGTCTGACCGTCGATATGCACCTTGCGGCGCTCGCCATCGGCTTCGGCCCATCCAACGCCAATCGATAGTGCGCCATGCGGCGTGGCGAACTCGGCAGCAACAGCCCATTCGCGCGCCGTGGTAACAGACTCATCGACGCCGTATTCGCGCAGGCGTGAGATTTCCGCCAAACGAGTACCGCGCAGGCCGCGGCCGGGGCTCAACAGCGATAGCGCTTCCAGGAGATTTGTCTTACCGGCGCCGTTGGCCCCGGTCAGGACCACAATGCCGTTCACTGGGTTAAGGCGAAGCGAGGCATAGCAGCGAAAATCACTTAAGCTCACACGGTTGATGGCGAGACGCGGCGCGCTTGGCGAACCGTTTGGAATGTGTGCTGAGTTGGACAGTGCGGCGCTCACCTAAACCCGCATGGGCATGATGACATAAACGGCGTTTTCATCTTCCGAATCGCGTACCAAGGTGGGCGACGCTGAATCCGCAAGATGAAATTCGATGGTTTCGCCTGCTATCTGTTTAGCCATATCGAGCACATACCGGGAGTTGAAGCCAATATCTATTTTTTCCAAGTTGTACTGCGCGTCGAGTTCTTCCGACGCTGCACCTGCATCCGGACTAGTCGCCGACAAAGTCATTTGAGAGTCTTCGAGAGCGATTTTTATGGCCCGCGATTTCTCTGTCGAAATCGTCGAGACGCGATCGACCGCTTTTATGAAGGCCTGCTTGTCGACGGTCATGATCTTATCGTTCGCCGACGGAATAACGCGCTCATAATCAGGAAAAGAGCCGTCGATCAATTTAGAAGTCAGGATCGCGCCATCGAAGGCGAAGCGGACCTTGCTATCTGAAAGTGCAATCATCACGTCACCATCGCTCTCATCGATCAGCTTTCGCAGTTCGGCCACGGTCTTACGTGGAATGATGACTCCGGGAATGTTTTCCGCACCCGCCGGTAAGGCGGTATCAACCCGCGCTAGGCGATGTCCATCCGTTGCCACGGCGCGCAAACACTTGGCGCCTTCGCCGTCCACCGCATGCAAATATATGCCGTTCAAATAATATCGCGTTTCCTCAGTCGATATTGCGAAGCCGGTCTTGTCGATCAGACGCTTGAGATCGCTGGCAGAGATCGCAAATCGGTGGTCTAGCTCGCCCTCGGCCATGACCGGGAAATCTTCGACGGGTAGACACGCCAACATAAATCGCGAACGGCCCGAACAAATTTGCAACTTGCCGCCATCCTGGATCAATGAAATCTCGACTTGGGCGCCTTCGGCCAACTTGCGTACGATATCATACAACATTTGGGCAGATGTTGTTGTAGCACCGGATTGCACCACATTTGCGGGCGCCGCTTCGATCACCGCCAGGTCCATGTCCGTGGCCGTCAGGTGTAACTTCTCATCGTCCCCTACATCGAGCCGGACATTAGAGAGAATTGGAATCGTGTTGCGTCTCTCGACGACGCTCTGAACATGCCCGAGGGACTTCAGCAGCGCACTCCGTTCAATGGTTAATTTCATAGCAATACAATGCGTGTTATCGATTTAAAATCAGCTGGGCTTAGGTTCCGAATCCAGCCGTTCCGGCGTCATTCGAGTTGCAGCGAATCGGAACTTTAAAACCATGGTTAAATATAACAGATAGGGGTCAGATTCGGCACTAAAAACACGCGTTGAAGGTGCGCTGGGTCAGCCCTGGAAATAGCGTTCCAGGTGGCCGATTTTCTAGCTTTCGAGGGTGCGTTTGAGAAGTTCCACGTCTTCCGCGATGGCCGCGTCGCTGAGGCGCAACTCTTCGATCTTCCGCACCGCGTGCATGACGGTTGTATGATCGCGTCCCCCGAACTTGCGACCGATTTCAGGCAGCGAGCGCGAAGTCAATTGCTTGCTTAGAAACATCGCCACTTGGCGCGGACGGGCGACCGCACGAGCGCGACGTTCGGACGACATTTCCGATAGTTTGATATTGTAATGCTCGGCCACCCGGCGCTGGATTTCCTCAATCGTGATGCGCCGCTCGCTTGCTCGTAACACGTCGCGCAGGACTTCTTTTGCCATTTCCAGATCGATTTGGCGCCCTACCAGGGTGGAATGGGCGGTCACCCGGTTGAGGGCCATTTCTAATTCTCGGATATTGCTAGTGATTCGCCGCGCCAGGAATTCCAACACGTCGCGGGGCACGTCGACAGAGCCGATCGTTTCAATTTTCGCCAGAAGAATGCCGAGCCGGAGCTCGTAGGTGGTGGCGTGAATATCCGCCACCAGCCCCCAGCCGAGACGGGAGCGCAAGCGTTCCTCCATGGCGTCGAGATCGGATGGCGACCGGTCACCGGATATCACAACCTGCCGGTTGTGATCGATCAACACGTTGAATGTATGGAAGAACTCTTCCTGAGTACTGTCCTTTCCGCAGATGAATTGGACATCGTCAATCATCAAGACATCAGCGGAGCGGAACTGTTCCTTGAACTCCATGGTGTCTTTGTAGCGAACCGCCCGAACGAAGTGATACATAAACTTCTCGGCCGATAGATAGAGCACCCTACGGCTCGGGTCGCGTTCGCGGATATGACGCGCCATGGCGTGCATAAGATGAGTCTTGCCGAGGCCGACGCCGCCATACAGATAAAGTGGGTTAAACGGCACCTTGTCCGCTTCGGCCACGCGGCGCGCTGCAGCATGCGCGAATTCATTAGGTTTGCCGACAACAAATTCCGAAAATCCGAATCGTGGGTTAAGCGGTGAAGAGAGGGTGTCGACTTCCTCTTCAATCGCACGCAGGTGTAGGAAAGAACCACGTCCCGGTGCTTCGTCCAGCACCGGGGTCGATGAAGTCGGCCGCTGCGGATTGATTTTCTGCAGCGTGCCTAGAGCTGGCGAGATAGCACTAAAGGTGACCACCTCGATCGTTACGACGCGGACATCGGGGTTCATCTCATGCCACAATTCAGCAATGCGGTCGGCATAGCGGGCGCTCACCCAGTCGCGCAGAAATCGCGTTGGCGCCGCTACCAGGGCCTTGCCATTCTCAATGTGGCGCAGTTTCAGGGGCTTCAACCAGCTGCGAAAAGCGGCATCGCCCAACTCTTCTTGGAGGCGCGCGCGGATGGCGGACCATTGGGCTTCATGGGGCGGATACGCAGATTTAGTTGTATTCGGCATCTGCTAGCCTTGAACCCATGGCAGCGCATGCATTTTCCAGCCGGATATTGTGCCACGGTGTTTGTCCGCGTCTGGCACGCCTTCAAACCCTTCCATGATATTGTAACAATTAGCGAAACCTTCAGCCGTACAGTGTTCTGCCGCCGCTGCGGAGCGCGCGCCGCTACGGCATATAAAAAGAGCTGGTGCTGAGGATGGAACGCCGGCGCGCGCCAGGTCGAACGCAAATTCGTGGTTTTGCGACATGTCCGGAAAGCGCTGCCAGGAAATCAGCATCGGTTCTTTATTCAGTGAGCTGAGCTCGGGCACACCGACAAAATTCCACTCAGCATCGGTGCGCACGTCTACAAGCACGGCGTTAGTGTCGTCCGCGAGAATCTGCCAAGCTTCGCCCGGCGTGACATCACCGGCATAAGAAAACCCGGGCGCAAGCCGTTCCTTGGCTGTGCGCCACAAGCTGTCCCAATCGACTCCCACCGTTGCTCCAGGCGCAATATTATTGTTGGTTACACTGCTCATGTCTGCTGAAAATTGGCCAAATCTCCCCGTTTGCGGCGCCTATTTTTTTAGCGCACCGCAAATTTACCCTTCTAAATTTTGTTGCCCCGCCAAGTTTTTTGGCGAGTGATCTTAGAGTAATGGCGTGGTGAAGGACTGGCAACAGGTCCGAAATAGGAACGTCAAATTTATTTTGCGCTTTTTCATGTCGCCAGCGTGAGCCTCGAACTGAGCGGTTAAAGCTAAGCGATTGGACTCTCAGCACAAGCCGCGATTGCTGGGTAATTTAGAGCTCAGGCTGATAGCGCGGGAAATATGTCACAGGAAAATTTTTTTGCCCGGCGATATTATCAGCGCGGGCGGTAGTGTTTATAATACTAACTGAGCGCCTTGATGCGTTTATTGAGGCGGGAGATACGCCGTGCGGCCATGTTTAGGTGTAACACGCCCTTGGTGACGCCACGCATGATTTCCGGCTGAAACACCTTCAAGGCTTCTTGCGCCGCTGGCTTGTCGCCGCTTTGGATCGCGTGTTCGACGTTCTGCATATAGGTCCGAATCCGGCTCATCCGCGTGCGGTTGATTTCCGTACTCTTTACCAGTTGCCGAATTCGTTTTTTGGCCTGCACGGTGTGCGCCATGGCGTACCTATGAAAATCTGTTTCGGGAAGCGCGGTTATATCGGCACGTCAAGCTGGCGTCAACCGCGCTCACCGCTTTGATCGCGCGGCTATTTATTGCTGAATGAGGGCTCACGTTTGTTGACAAAGGCGGCCATGCCCTCTTTCTGGTCTTCAGTGGCGAACGTCGAATAAAATAGTGCCCGTTCATAGCGCACTCCCTCCGCCAAAATCGTCTCGTACGCTGAATTTACGGCGGATTTTGCCATTGCAACAATGGGTTGCGAGAGATGAGCGATGCGCTCAGCGACCTTCATCGTTTCGCCCGCTAATTCCGCCGCCGGTACTACCCGACTAACTAAATTGGCGCGCTCCGCTTCCTCGGCACCAATCATGCGCCCGGAGAGAATCATTTCCATGGCTTTAGCCTTGCCGATTGCACGGGTCAGGCGTTGTGTCCCACCGGCGCCAGGAATGACCCCCAGGGTGATTTCCGGCTGGCCAAATTTGGCGGTATCGGCGGCGATGATAAAATCACACATCATGGCAAGTTCGCAGCCGCCACCAAGCGCATATCCCGCGACTGCGGCGATCACCGGCTTGCGGCAACGGGTGACTCGCTCCCACGGGCCAATGAAATCTCCCGAATAGGCATCGGAAAATCCCTTGCTCTGCATTTCCTTGATGTCGGCGCCGGCGGCAAAGGCTTTTTCGCTTCCGGTTATGACAATCACGCCAATCGCCTTGTCCGCTTCGAGGTCATCTAACGCCGCGTTGAGTTCAACGATCAATTCAGCATTGAGGGCGTTGAGCGCTTTTGGTCGGTTGAGGGTGATTTTCGCGACCCGTTCCGTGCGGTCGAGGATGATGTTTTGATAAGACATGGCCGTTGCTCCGTCTTTTGCGCCTGCCTATCGAGGCGGCCTTTATTGCGATGAATTGGGGGAAAGCACGAACCGAACCACCAGCAAGCGCCCTTCTGGAATGAGATCTATGCGTAACATCTCTCCTTCGCGCGAAAATACAAGCCCGTCGATGATATACCAGCCGAGTTCCGGCAATACGGCGCGGTAAAACGCGGCGGCATCTTCCGCCGTGATTTTGCCGTAAGCGTAGGTTTCGACAAGACGCCCGTCCGGTTTGTCGAAGTTGAGCGCTGGCGTTCTTTCTTCCGTAAGGCCACTCATCAAGGGGACTTCCTCGATGGCGATGAGAAACGCTGGGGGGTCGGTCGCGGTAAAGGCGACGGATGGTGTGGCGACTAGCGAGACTGCTAAGAGACCAGCAGACAGCATAGTCCAACCCACTACAGCCCAACAAAATAGTAGCACGCGTCCGGGCATCAGCACTGACGTCTGGCGCAATAGAAGGTTGAGCGCCCGCTTTGCACGATGCGTTTTACTGCCTGTTCGCAATCGCATTTCGGGCACGGCTCCCCTTCGCGTCCATAGACCGAGAATTGATGCTGAAAATAGCCTAATTCGCCGCTCGTTTGAACATAATCACGCAGCGAGGAGCCACCGGCCCGAAGCGCTCTATCGAGAACTTTACGTATCGTCGCTACCAATCGTTCAGCACGAACACCCTGCACCGTATGGGCTGAGCGCCGCGGGCTGATGCCGGCACCGAACAGTGCCTCGCAAACATAAATATTGCCGAGCCCGGCGACGACTCTCTGGTCCAACAGCGCCGCTTTAATGGGTGAATGCTTACCTGCCAACCGGGCTGCCAAACTGGGGCCATTGAACGCATTGCCGAGAGGATCAGGCCCCATTTTGGCGAGCAATCGATGGTCCTCCACCTCGGATTCTAGGCATATCGTCATCAGGCCGAAGCGGCGCGGATCGGTATAGGTGACGATAGTGCCGTCGGCCATGCGGAAAACCACATGATCATGTGGCCCTTCTGGCAATGCGCCTGCTTCACCGAGGGTAAAGCGGCCCGACATGCCTAAATGGATGATCAGCACGTTCCTGTCATCAAGATAGGCGAGGATGTATTTACCGCGCCGCTCCAACCGTTCAATGCGCTGGCCCGTCATGCGCGTGGCAAAATTGTCCGGTAATGGGATGCGCAGGGTCTGCCGGCGCGTTTCGGCATAGGCGATGCGCTGGCCAAGAAGGCGCTTCTCCAGGCCGCGCCGGACCGTTTCCACTTCGGGCAATTCTGGCATGGACCGTAACGTAGCGCCTTCGGGAGTGCTAGGCTATCCTTCGCTAATGTCAGATACGGAAAATCACGGCGGCGACAGCGAACAGGTAGATTTCGGATATCGGCGCATCGAGGCCGGGGCAAAAACACAGCTCGTGCGCGGCCTGTTCGACCGCGTAGCCAAACGCTACGACCTCATGAATGACCTCATGAGCGCCGGTGCTCATCGCGTATGGAAGCGCCAACTGATCGATTGGCTGGCCCCCAAGCCGGGGTTGCGTCTTCTGGACGTCGCTGGCGGCACTGGTGATATCGCCTTTCGCGTGAACGCGCGCCTCGCCGGTGAAGCTGAGATCACCGTCTGCGATTTGAGTGAAAACATGGTTTCCGAAGGGCGCATGCGGAGCTGGGACCGGGGTATTGTCACCGGTATCGATTGGCTAGTCGGTGATGCTGAAGCCCTGCCAATGGCCGCCAACAGTGCCGATGTTTACACCATCGCCTTTGGCATTCGCAACGTGACCCATATCGACAAAGCCTTAGCGGAGGCGGCGCGGGTGTTAAAGCCGGGTGGGCGCTTTCTTTGCCTGGAATTCAGCCCCGAACAGGCGCCGGGCCTAGATCGCCTATACGAGATTTATTCCTTTTCAGTCATTCCGCTACTTGGTGGGATCGTCGCCGGGGATCGTGACTCATACCGTTATTTGGTGGAAAGCATCCGCCGCTTCCCAGCACCTGGACCTTTTGCCGAGATGATCCGCCAAGCCGGCTTCGGCGGGGTTAACTGGCGCCCGTTAAGCGGTGGTATCGCGGCAATGCATTCCGCTTGGCGTGTCTAACCGCGGCACTTGGAGATGCGACGGACGGTAAAAAACATTTGGCGCTTGGTGCGAGTCACCTGGATTCTCGGGCGCTATGACGCGCTCTTTCTGTTGACGGACGCTAAGATTGCGCCCTTCATCACCTGGATTGCGGGCCTAGCGCCACGGCGCCGAGGATTAGGCCGCAAAGGCGAACGCCTAGCCGCCGCGCTCCAGGTCCTGGGCCCGAGTTTCATAAAGTTTGGCCAGGCGCTTTCCACCCGCCCCGACTTGATCGGCGAGGAAGTGGCGAGTGAATTGTCCGAATTACAGGACCGCTTGCCGCCGTTCAGCGGTCGGGCCGCGCGGCAAATTGTCGAGCGCGAGCTCAACCAACCGCTCGACACGCTATTCGCCGAATTCGATATTGAGCCGGTCGCCGCTGCCTCCATCGCCCAGGTGCATCTCGCTCGCACGATCGAGGGTGATGCCGTTGCGGTAAAGATCTTACGCCCTGGTATCGAAAACGCGTTTGCTCGCGATCTCGAGCTGTTTTATTGGCTGGCGGGGCTCTCTGAGCGTGCCCTGCCCGCTTGGCGCCGTCTCAAGCCTGTCGAAGTGATCCGCACCTTCGCCGACAGTGTGGCGATGGAAATGGATTTGCGCATCGAGGCTGCGGCGGCGTCAGAAATACGCAGGAATTTTTTGGACGATCCCATGTATAGTGTGCCGAAAGTGGATTGGCAGCGCACCAGCCAGCGCGTCCTGACGCTGGAGCGGGTCGAGGGCTTGTCGATCGATGAACGCGAAAAGCTAGAAGAGTCTGGTTTTGATCCGTGCGAAATTCTGAAAGTCACCGCTGGTGCGTTCTTCCGACAAGTCTTTCGGGACGGATTTTTCCATGCCGATCTCCATGCCGGCAATCTCCTGGTTGATGCAGAAGGCCGGGTGAATGCAGTTGATTTTGGTATCATGGGCCGGCTTGACCGCGATACGCGGCGCTATTTGGCGGAAATGCTATTGGGTTTTCTGCTCCGCAATTACGAGCGCGTCGCCGAGGTGCATTTTGAGGCCGGTTATGTTCCGAGGCATAAATCCAAAGCCGCTTTCACCCAGGCAATTCGCTCGATCGGAGAGCCGATCCTTGGCAAACCACTTCATGAAATCTCGCTCGGGCAACTACTCGGGCATCTTTTCAAAGTTACCAAAACTTTTGAAATGGAAACCCAACCACAGCTTCTGCTGTTGCAGAAAACCTTGTTGATGGCTGAGGGCCTTTGCCGGCGCCTCAACCCGGAAGCAAATATGTGGGCCCTGGCGCAACCGCAGATCGAGCGCTGGGCGCGCGAAAACCTTGGTCCTGAGGCGCGCTTGCGCGATTCCGTGGTGGAATCCGTGGCGGCGCTCCGGCTCGTGCCGCGGGTGCTGGAGCGCGCCGAAAGTGCGCTGGAAAAATTTGAAAACGGAGACACCGGGGGTGGTGGCGCGCAACATGGCACTCGGCGCAGAGGCCGTCTTGACGGCTTGCATGTGGCGCTTGGCTTGATAGCCGCTCTCTTGGCGGCGCTATTGATTCTACAATTGACTTAAACGATATCTCTCTTCAAAACGCGTTACACCGAAATGCTGGATTCGGAAATTTGATCTTCCCGGGCCTTGAGCGTTGTTACTGCTTCTTCAAGTGACGTTCGCACAAAGTTTGCCGATTGAAACGGTTGCAATTGACCAACTGCCGACATGTCGCTTGAAATCACGACCCCAATCCTGGCGTAGCCGCCGATACTCGGCGAATCCACGCCAAGGACAATGGGCTCGACCCCAGATGGTACCTGAATTGTGCCCACTGGCGCGCCGGGATCAATCACCAGATTTGATGGGTCCTCGCCGGCCTCTTCCACCAAATAGCCTGGCCGACCCGGGCGAAAGCCTAGCTCCGGGCCAATAAACCGCATTCCGGTGCGGTCCGATCTTGGGTTGAGTTTCCACGTGCTGGCATAGAATTCCGCCTCGCTCTCTGCACTGAAGTGATGCGCCTCGGGCCCACGCACCACCCTTACCTGGCGCTGGCCGGTATACGACGGCACCAACTCTGGCCGCAGTCGGCGCCCGGCAAGAGCGGGCAATTCGACGCGAGGCAGGCCCACTGGTACGTCATCACCGGTCTTGAGGGGGCGCCCTTTGAAGCCGCCGAATTTTCCACGCGCATGGGTGGCGCGGCTGCCGAGATAGAGCGGCACATCAATGCCGCCATGAACGGCCAAATAGGCGCGCGCCCCGGATGTTGCCATACCGAAGGCTAACACCTGGTCGGCGCAGAGGACGAACGCCTGCCACAATGGTATCGGTGCACCGTCGCAAGTAGCGCCCATATCTGCCCCGGTAACCGCGACCAACAGGTCCGATCGGGCGCGGATTTCAAGCCCGGCCATGGTAATTTCGAGCCCGGCAGCGCCGGGGTCGTCTCGGATGATGAGCGGTCCGCCGGGCGAATTGCCGACCAGCAGGTTGGCGATGCGCAAGGCGAAGCCATCCTGCGCGCCCGAGGGTGGGATGCCGAGCGATTGGCCACCCCGTCGGCCCATGTCCTGCACCGTCGTATGAAGCCCGCCCTGTAGGACTTCGAGCATCACGCCAGGCTCCACGAACTGTTCCGGTCGGTTTTCTCCACCGCCTCGCCCAGGCTTTCAAGCCAGGTGATGTACTGAGCACAGTCGAAGCTATCCTCTTCGATTTGATATTCGTAGGTTCCAGCTTCTACCAATTCACGAATATGGTCGTATTCATCGCGTGTAATCGCGCGGTAGCGGTGCCGGTCGCCAGCTCTGGCGAGTACCGGGCCACCAGCAAAAACTGCGTTCTTCTGCTGTGGTTCGAAAATATTTACCGGCGTACGGCCGAACAGTTGGCCGCCGCCGGGAACTCGGATCGGGTAAATCGTTGACGTGGTACCGCCGAAATTTAACAGCCGCGAATACGTCCAGCTGCGCGGCGTGCGGTAGAGCGGTGCACCGATGCGTTGGCGTGGATCCATCGCGTAGGACATGAAAGCGCCGGGTACAAAGCCAACCCCGGTGACCCAATAATCGCTGGCGGTGTGCGCCTTGATCACTTGCTCCGGCTTCATATTATTGAATTCAGCAATATATTCCATGTTGTTGCGGACACCGAAGGCTTCGGCGCACTCGCGCGACCAGGGGTCGTCATAGAGTGCCGGAATGGTCATTTTGCGGCTCGGTAGGTTTGGGACCTCGCTAGCTGATTCGATTAACTCCTGCAACGCAGCAATCAATTTGCCGCGCGTCGTCGCCAGCGGGTTGAACACGATGCCGAGTGTGCGGACTTGTGGGTTTGTTTCCACCAACCCGTTCGGCGGATTTGCGCGCAGGCTGATATCGAGGGCGAGGATACGAAAATTTAGGGCGATGCTGGTCTCGTCGCCGAACTCGATATTGAGCGCGGTATCACCCAAAGTCCGGAACATGGGCTGGTGATAGATCATTGTCCACTTTGATGTAATTGGCTGTAGCGATATCCACCGCGCCTCAAAGGTACCGATACAGATGGCTACCCGCAACGATCCCATCTTGCCCTTTGAAGCTCAGCAAATTAGGGTATCTACAGATTCAAGTTGGGAATTAAATGGAATTACGTCCGTGCTGAAAAATTTGCGTGTCTTGCTGATTATTTCTGGCGGCATAGCGGCTTATAAGAGTTTGGAGCTTATACGCGGACTGCGTGCCGGCGGTGCGCATGTGCGCCCAATTTTGACCAAGGGCGGAGCACAGTTCGTGACGCCGCTCTCCGTCGCCTCGTTGGCGTGCGAAAAGGTCCATAGCGAGCTGTACTCGCTCACCGATGAAAGTAAAATCGACCATATCCGATTGGCACGCGAGGTCGATCTCGTTGTTGTCGCACCGGCAACGGCGGATATTCTGGCCAAGATGGCAAACGGCATCGCCGATGATCTTGCGACCACCGTACTGCTCGCCACCGACCGGCCGATATTGGTCGCGCCGGCGATGAATAGCCGCATGTGGGACAACGCCGCAACCCGGCGCAATTTGGCGCATTTGCAGGGTGATGGGGTGATGACGGTTGGGCCAGCACATGGCGAGCTTGCCGAGGGCGAAATTGGCCTCGGGCGCATGGCCGAACCGGCACAAATTCTCGCGGCGATTGATAATGCGCTGGGCGGCCCGCTGCTCGGACTGTGTGCTATTGTGACCAGTGGCCCCACCTATGAGCCTATCGATCCGGTACGTTATATAGCCAACCGTTCCTCCGGCAAGCAGGGACATGCTATCGCTGGTGCCTGTGCTCGCCTCGGCGCCGCTGTTACCCTAGTGTCGGGGCCGACTGCTGAAGCTGATCCACCTGGGGTGGCGATGGTGCGTGTTGAAACAGCCCGAGATATGCTGGCAGCATGTCTCGAGGCGCTACCAGCCGATGTTGCTATCTGTGCCGCGGCGGTATCGGATTGGCGTCCGGCAGAGGCGCGGGTGCAGAAAATTAAGAAGGACAAGAGCGGTGCGGCCGCAGCTCCGGCTGATTTAAAACTGGTAGAAAACCCGGATATCCTGGCTGCCTTGGCGGCACACGAGAACGAACGCCCGCGTCTGGTCATCGGATTTGCCGCCGAGACCGACGATGTCGTCGCTTATGCGCAGTCGAAACTTGTAACCAAGGGCTGCGATTGGATTCTTGCTAATGACGTATCGCCGGAGACTGGCACCTTCGGTAGCGATCATAACAAAGTACATCTCATCAGCGTCGCGGCGGATGGCCAATCTGGCGATGCAGCCACAGTTGAAGAGTGGGCCTACGCCAGTAAATTAGACGTCGCCGCTCGCCTGGCGCAGCGCATTGCCCATACCTTGGGCAGCGCGGCATGATTGACCAGGTCGAAGTAGCAGTTCGGCGGTTGCCGCACGGTAGCGATCTAGCTCTACCTGCCTATGCTAGTGGCGGCAGCGCTGGGCTTGATCTTCTAGCGGCCATTGAGCGCGAGAAGGTTTTGGCTCCCGGCGAACGCTGCCTCGTGCCGTGCGGGATATGCTTGGCGCTTCCTGACGGCTATGAGGCGCAGGTGCGCGCGCGGTCCGGCTTAGCGCTGAAACACGGTCTCACGCTTCTCAATAGCCCGGGTACCATCGATTCTGATTATCGCGGCGAAATTGGGGTAATTCTTATAAATCACGGTGATGCGCCCTTCACCGTTGCGCGCGGCATGCGCATCGCGCAATTGGTTTTGGCGCCAGTGGTGCGCGCCGTCCTGGCGGAGACGCATTGTTTGCCCAAGACCGCGCGCGGCGCCAATGGTTTTGGCTCAACCGGCCTCAGTGCTAAAAATTAATAGTTCATCCCTTATGCTGGAACCTTCCAAAAAGCTTGTTTATGCGGTCGAATCGGTGGTCGATATCGCCTATAACGGCGGCACCGAGCCTGTGCGCAGCCGTGAAATTGCCAAGCGCCAGGGCGTACCGCACCGTTATTTAGAACAAGTAATGCAGAGTCTCGTACATGGGGGCGTGTTGCGCGGCGTGCGCGGTCCGCGCGGTGGATATCTGCTGGCGCGGGAGCGCCGGCGCATCACGCTTGGTCATATCGCGCGGGTGGTGCTTGAACTTGAAAAGATGGACCACAAAGAAGCCAAAGGTGCTGCTTCTGATTTGGCAGATTACGTGCTTCAACCAATATGGAACGAGATGCAGGAAGATATGATGACCCGCCTCGACAAGATTACGATCGAAGATCTTTGCCAGCGTGCGATGAGTCTCGGTATCGAGCGCGCCTCTGACACGAAACTTGATTTTACAATTTAAGGGCGGAAAATATCGTGACAGATCAAGACCAAAAAACATTCTCGCGCGGCCGAATTTACGAAAATTTCATAGAAACGGTCGGTGGCACGCCGCTGGTACGGTTCAATCGGCTGCCGCAGCAGGCTGGCTGTAAGGCCGAAATAATTGCCAAGCTTGAATTTTTCAATCCCTTGGCCTCGGTTAAAGACCGTATAGGCTTCGCCATGATCGACGCTGCTGAAGAAGTGGGGCAGGCGGTCCCAGGAAAGACAATTTTGGTCGAGCCGACCTCGGGAAATACCGGGATCGCGCTGGCCTTTGTCGCCGCGGCGAAAGGCTACCGCTTGATTCTGACTATGCCGGAGAGCATGTCTCAGGAACGGCGTAAGCTTCTCAAGCTGCTCGGCGCCGAACTCGAGCTGACACCACCGGAATTGGGGATGAAAGGTGCTATGGCAAGGGCTCAGGAAATCGTTTCGGAAAATGACGGTGCACTGATGCTTCAGCAATTCGCCAACCTCGCCAATCCGGCAGTTCACCGCCGCACAACGGCGGAAGAAATATGGAACGATTGCGACGGCAAGTTGGATGTGTTTGTGGCTGGCGTCGGCACCGGCGGTACCATCACCGGTTGCGCCCAGGTGCTGAAACCCCGCTTGCCGAATTTGCGCGTGGTTGGGGTTGAGCCCGAGGACAGTTCCGTGCTGTCTGGCGGCGCACCGGGCCCGCATAAAATTCAAGGAATCGGGGCAGGATTCTTACCGGACATTCTGGAGACGTCGCTGATCAACGAATACCTATCCATTGGTAACGAGACCGCATTCGAAACGGCGCGCCAAGTCGCCCGGATGGAGGGCATCCCGGTCGGGATTTCGTCGGGCGCCGCGGTGGCGGCAGCGCTTGAGGTCGGCTCCCGCGCCGATATGGTGGGCAAGCGCATCGTGGTCATCATACCGTCCTTTGCCGAGCGTTATCTGTCGACCGATCTCTTCAGCGGCGTCTAGGACGGGATAGGGATCACCACATGGGCTTCGATGAATCCCAAATCGAGCGATATGCGCGCCATATCATTCTTCAAGAAGTCGGCGGGCGCGGGCAGGCCAAGCTGCTCAATTCGAACGTGCTTGTGGTCGGCGCTGGTGGCTTGGGCTCGCCGCTACTGCTCTATCTCGCTGCGGCTGGTGTTGGCACGCTGGGAATTGTCGATGATGACCGGGTAAGCTTATCAAATTTGCAGCGCCAAGTTATTCACACCAGTGATGGGTTGGGCGACCTCAAGGTCGAAAGTGCCGAGCGCACTATCCATGCGATTAATCCCGACGTCACCGTGGTCGCGCATAACGAGCGGCTGACCGCGGAAAACGCCATGGATTTAATCTCTGCCTATGATTTGGTGGCCGATGGCAGCGATAATTTTGAAACACGGTTTCTGATCAACGATGCCTGCTATCTGGCTAAACGTACTCTTGTGTCGGCGGCGATCCTGCGGTTCGATGGCCAGCTCTCCACCTTTAAGGCGCATCTCGGTGAGGGCCATCCTTGCTACCGCTGTATTTTTCGCGAACCGCCACCGCCTGGTCTCATTCCGTCCTGCGCCGAGGGCGGCATTCTTGGCGCCGTGGCGGGCTCGATGGGTTCTCTGCAATCGACTGAAGTGCTGAAGGAATTACTCGACATCGGAGAAAGTCTATCCGGCACGCTTATCATCTATGATGCGTTGAGCGCGACCTTCCGCAATGTGCGTGTCAAACCCGACCTGACCTGCCCGCTGTGCGGCGAGACTCCGACGATCACAGACCTCACATCGCACTTGGCGAGCGCCGGCGAAGGCTGTGCGATGCCCTGATTCGCGGCACGTTGCGCCAGCTGCGCTTGCTTGTCACACTCCTTAAGTCATCAAGTGAAAGCGGAGACACGTGCGGTGCTGAGAGACGAAATCGTTGATATCGCAGATATCTATGTTCCCTTGAAGCGGCGCAATAGCCTGAATCAAGAGACCGTGGCCGCGCTCGCTGAAAGCATTTTGGAAGATGGCATGAAAGTGCCGATACAATTGCGCAAGGACGGCGGCCGTTTTGTCCTCGTCGAAGGATTACACCGGCTAGAGGCATGCCGCGCGCTTGGCGATGAAAATATTACTTGCATCATCGTTGACGCACGCAAATCGTGAGGTACCCTTTAAAAATTTCAATCTCCCAGGTAGGGAGTTCTAGAAAAATTTGACTATCATATTGGTGCACGCGGCCCGATGCGGCGCGTACATGAGTACAAATACCGTCGGGTGTTCGCCTATCTCGGGCCGCTTGAAAGTAAAAGTGTGGATTGGGCGGAATGGGTCACCGGTGATTCGCCCGGGCGCCTAACAAAAATTAGCAACAGGCTTTACGCCCAAAAAGTGAGTCTGGAGAAAAAGCAGGAGCGCGACAACAACCAGGCGGCAATTACCCATTATGATCGCGGCCTGGAATTTCTGAAATTTACCTGTTACTGCGGGGACTTCAGTTGTAATTGGCCGGATTGATAACACCAGATCGTTAGTGCCGAGTGGTTGAGTTAGTGGCCCGGCTCTTCATCTTTCAGGCTGTACTTTCGATTACCCGATCGGGCGGCATGTGACCATCAGCCCAAGTTTGAATGTTGATCAACACTTTTTCGCCCATATCGAGGCGGCCTTCGACGGTTGCTGAGCTCATATGCGGTAGCAGGACAACATTTTCGAGCTTGAGGAGTTTAGCGTTGATTGCCGGTTCGTTCTCGTAAACGTCGAGACCGGCGCCGGCGATGCTTCCTTGTTCCAACAGCATAGCGAGCGCGGTCTCATCAATAGCATGGCCGCGCGATGTATTGACGATATAGCTGGTCGGGCGAATGAGCTTGAGCCGGCGCGCCGACAGTAAATGGAAGGTTGCCGGCGTGCTCGGGCAATGGATAGTGATAAGGTCCATGTGAGCCAGCATCTGGTCAAGGCTTTCCCACCACGTGGCATCAAGTTCTTCTTCGATCTCGGCATGCACGCGTTTGCGGTTGTGATAATGGATCGTCAGCCCAAAACCGAGCGCGCGCCGTGCAACCGCCTGGCCGATCCGGCCCATGCCGATGATGCCGAGGCGTTTGCCCCAAATGCGCTGACCAAGCATCGAGGTCGGTGCCCAACCTTGCCAGCTTCCGTCACGTACCAGCCGGTCGCCTTCGGTCAACCGCCGGGGCGCAGCCAAGAGCAAAGCCATTGCCATATCGGCGGTGTCCTCAGTCAAGACACCTGGGGTGTTGGTGACCAGTATATCGTGCTCCCTGGCAGCAGCTAGATCGACATGATCAACTCCGGTACCGAAACTGGCGATCAGTTTGAGCTGCGGGCCAGCGGCGGCAATGACCTTGCGATCGATCGAATCGGTGACCGTCGGCACGACGACATCGGCGCTTTGTACGGCCTGAATCAACTCGCCCTGGCTGAGCGGCGTGTCTGATTCGTTGAGACGCGTATCGAACAGCTCCATCATGCGTGCCTGAATCTGATCCGGCAGGCGGCGGGTGATGAATACCAGCGGCTTTTTACTCGACAGCGGCATGATTTTCCTTGTTCTACTCTTTGGCGTGCGTACCACCGCTAATTTCGGCGAAACCGCCTCTCTTGTCTAGCAAAGCAGGCTCATCGAGACAATTGAGCGCGGCGCCGATGATCTAGTATAAGCTGAGTGGTCGAATAATTAACCTGAGTCTGAAAGATCAACACCCGAATGTGCCTTGCACGCCTAATTACATCGCTTCTTGCTGCTGTTGGCCTGATTGCCTGCTTGTGGCTGTGGTCACTGGCGGCGACGGGCGCTGCGGATTCCTTGCCGCTGCCGCGCTTCGTTTCGCTGAAATCGTCGGAGGTAAATCTGCGCACTGGCCCCGGGAAACGATATCCCATCGATTGGGTCTATCATCGCCGCGGGCTGCCGGTAGAGATAATCGCTGAATTCGACAATTGGCGTCGGGTGCGCGATTCAGAAGGCGTCGTGGGGTGGGTTCATCATGCGCTTTTATCGGGCCGCCGCGGCGCTCTGGTCGCGCTGCCAGAACGCATCTTTCGCCGCGCGCCGGAAATCGGCGCACAGGCCTTATTTCAGGCTGCGACTGGCGTACTGGTGGAAATTATTTCCTGCGATGGCGTGTGGTGTAAAGTTTCGCACGACGATACCAATGCCTGGACAAAACAAAGCGGGCTTTGGGGCGTTTATCCTGGAGAGGTGATAGAGTAAGGCTGGGTAATCAGTCGAAATCCGTGCCGAGCGCGCGCCGGGCGGTTTCCGGAATGACCGCCATATGGCCGTAATTGGAATGATTTATGGATATCACGGTGCGCACCGCGTTATCGAGAAATCTCTCTATTTTGTCGGGGCTGAATTCAAACTGTAGAAAATGCACCGCGGATGTTTTGCCTTCGCCGGTGGTACGCTTAACCGTGTCGGCAATCGGCTGAGCCGCAATAGCGTTATCGCCAAGCTCAATGCGAATAGTTTTCTCGATGCCGCCGAGGCGGGCCAATTCACGCGCCCGCACGGTGCCGTCTGCAATTTCCAACATGAGTGTCGCGACGAGATTTCTTCCATTTGGAATCAATGGATTGTAAGCGTTCAATTCGCCTGAAACCTGTTCCTCTCCACCGCGCTCGACAAACAACATCTCGTGAATCTGCATCCACATAGTGTCGTAGCTCTCGAAATAAAATGTTGCAAATGGGCCGACGGCAATGCGCCGGGCGCGTTTAACACCGCTGATTTGCGCACGCCTTGCAGCTCGCTCGTCGGCATATGTGGCCATATCCATGATATCGGAAGGAAATATTTTACGTTTAGTCGCCATGTAAATTTCCTATTTGCCGAGTTCGTAGGCCCGGGCGAAGAGCTCGATGGGGTGATAGGCGCGCGTAACTTTCGGTAATGCCGAGGCGCCGTCCTTATGTTCTTTGCTTTCTGCCGCGAGCAGTTCCATGCCGGCGACAATATGGCTGGCGGCAAGCGGGCATTCAGATGCGATGAAGCGGCTGCCGTTTTCCAGAGCGCGCCGTGCCGTGGGTTTGCCGACCTTGAGCGCAATCTCGTGGAAATCCCGGGTGACGCCAATCGAGCCACCATGGCCTGAGCAACGCTCGATCACTTCAATTTCCGCGTTCGGCACGAGCTTTAGCATGTCTGCCGCCTTATTGCCGATATTCTGCGCGCGGGCGTGGCATGCCATATGCAGAGTCACACCGCCCTCGAGGGTTCCCATGCCCTCGGCTAATCCTTCATCGCGGGCAATGGCGACGATGTATTCGGTGATGTCGAAGCTGTGTGCTGCCAGCCGCGCTACCTTGGCATCCTCAGGCAGCAGGAGCGGCCATTCAAGTTTGAGCATGAGTGCGCAGCTCGGCACTAAGGCGACGACGTCGTAGCCCTTGTCGATCCAATTTCCGAGCTCAGCGGCGGTTTTCATGGCGTTTTCAGCAACTCGCGCAATATCTCCCTGTTCGAGCTGTGGCATGCCGCAGCAGCGTGGATACACTACCTCGCAGGTCACCCCATTATGGGCAAGAACCGCCAGCGCCGCCTCGCCGATGGCGGGAGAATTGTAATTGGTGAAGCAAGTGGCATAGAGCGCGACCTTGCGCCCTTGGGCTGGAGCTGAGCCGTTCACCGCTGGTGGGTTCTTGCGTGCTCGGCGCAGAAATGTCGGGTTGCGAAATCGCGGTAGGCGCGCTTCGCGGTGAATACCGGCCAGCTTTTCCATCGCTAACCGGCTGAGGCGGTTGCTTTTTTGTGCTCCCCAATTCATCAGCGGTGCAAAAATGCGCGCAAGACGCCCATTCTTATCTGTTTCGGCGAGTCGTGGACTGGCCGAGGTCGGTGCCTGCCCGTTGCGATGCTGGTTGGCGCGGTAGCGCAACATGAGATGCGGAAAATCGATATTCCATTCATGTGGTGGGGTATATGGGCATTTGGTCATGAAGCACATGTCGCACAGTGTGCAGGCATTGACGACACTGGCGAAGTCCGCCGATGCAACGCCATCGACTTCACCGGTCTTTGAGTCGTCTACCAGATCGAACAGGCGGGGGAAGGAATCGCACAGGCTGAAACAACGTCGGCAGCCATGGCAGATGTCGAACACCCGCCGCATTTCCACATCGAGCGCTGGCGCATCGAAAAATTCAGGATCGCGCCATGCGACAGGATGGCGTATCGGTGCACCGGGATCCACAGCCATCTCTCTTGCCAGTCTAGTTGGGTGTGGTGGAAGTCAGCGCAGCGGGGCTCCCGACGAAAACTGTCGGCAGCCCCGGCGCCATGTGCCTAGTCTCGATTAAAGTGAATCGAGAGCTTGTTGGAAGCGGCCGGCGTGGGATTTCTCAGCCTTAGCGAGAGTTTCGAACCAGTCAGCGATTTCATCGAAACCTTCATCGCGCGCGGTGCGCGCCATGCCGGGATACATATCAGTATATTCATGTGTCTCGCCGGCGACAGCAGCGGCGAGATTGTTTGACGTGTCACCAATCGGCAAGCCTGTGGCCGGATCTCCGGTTTCTACCAAATAATCTAGGTGGCCGTGTGCATGGCCGGTTTCACCCTCGGCGGTGGAGCGAAATACGGTCGATACATCGTTGAAACCTTCAACATCCGCCCGGCGCGCGAAATAGAGATAGCGCCTGTTCGCTTGACTTTCGCCCGCGAAAGCGTCTTTCAAATTTTGTTCGGTCTTGGAACCCTTCAATGCCGGCATCGGCTTCTCTCCTAATTTGTTTTTTTCGCTCAGCGACGACCGCGACGGTTATCCACCGCGGCACCATGCTAGGCAGCCTTTTATGCAGTAGGCGGGCAGCGCCGTCAAGTTCATTTAGAATGATTCTAAGGACTATCCGCGATGCCCCTCTTGCGGCCAAATTCAAAAAATACGGAGAAGGTTCGGGGACGGTGGCTGCTAGGCGCTGTCACTGCGCGGCGGGCGCGCCGTTTCTGACACGAATAATTATGTCGATGCGCGAAATTTCGGCTCCTTCAGGGAGCGCAGGTAATTCGCCGATGGCGATATTATCGCCGGAGACGTCACGTAATTTTCCACTGTCCTCAAAATACAGGTGGTGGTGGGCGCTGATATTAGTGTCGAAATAGGACCGACCGGCATCGACGACCAATTCCCGCAACAATCCCGCACTGGTGAATTGGTGCAGCGTGTTGTAGACGGTCGCGAGAGAGACACTGACCCCTTGGCCGAGCGATTCGGAGTGGAGCTGTTCGGCGGTGACGTGCCGGTCGTTGCCCGAAAACAGTTGCTGCGCCAGCGACCGGCGTTGACGCGTCGGCCGCAGTCCGGCATCGCGGAGCAACTCCATGATATCGTCTGATGTCACGTTCTGGCGCATACCTAGTCTCAGCTAATGAACACTTGTCTTGATCTCCAGCACACAACATAGAGTTGAACAATTCTAAATCAAGAAGGGATTATAAATTGCTACCCTAGGGGCGGTTTCCCGCAGCCCTTTACAGGCGCTAGTCGCCCGTTACCATGCGGCTGACAAGTTCCTTTACTGACGGAATGAAGCCGTTGGAGTAAAAAGGATCCGTCGCAAATTGGTAAGCGCCGTGGCCGGAGAACATCAGTTGATCCTCGACATCGTCTTCGTCATGGATGATCACCTGTAGAGTCTTTTGGATACAAAAGCTGCGCGGATCGGCCTTCTTGCCGGTGGTGAAATCAGGGTTTGTTGACCAATTGCTGAACCGGCACGATGATAGGCAGCCCATGCAGGCGGCCTGATCGTTGCGGATTTCCCGGGCCTTGTCGTCGGTCACAAATATTAGGGTCGAATCGGGCGTTTTCATGACCCGTTTGAAGCCGCTACCTAGCCATTCCTGAGCGCGTTTAAAATCGCCCTTGGTGAGATAAAACGACCGACCGCGCGGGCCTGGGGTGAGCTTTTGGTCATGATCTCCGAGCGGCTCCGAGGTGAACGCTACTTGATGCTGTTCGCGTTGTTCCAGGTCGTTGATAAATTTATTTCTAACGGCTGATGAATAGAACCCGGTGGGGCTGAATTTGTTGAGGCCGACATCGCCTTTTTTCAGGGTCAACAGGCGGCGCTTCCAGCTATCGGATATAGGGCTTTCCTTGGTCACCAACGGACGCGTGCCCAATTGGAAAGCGATGGGACCGATTTCCGGATTATCTATCCAATCTTGCCACTCTCGTAGATACCAAACGCCACCGGCCATGATAATTGGCACCTTATGCAGGCCGATGCTGTTCATCAACCTGCGTAGGTCACGCACGCGCGGATAGGGATCTTCCGGTTTGTTGGGATCTTCGCTGTTGGAGAGGCCGTTATGGCCACCGGCGCGCCACGGGTCTTCATAGACGACACCGCCGAGCAAATCCGAGAATTTGTGATAAGCGCGTTTCCACAGCGCCCGGAATGCGCGGCCCGAAGAAACGATAGGGTAATAATGCACCTGATATTGATTGGCGATCTCGGCGATTCGGTACGGCATGCCAGCGCCGCAGGTAACCCCATGAATCAGGCCTTTGCCGCGCTCGAGGATGGCGCGAAGGATTCGTTCGCTAGCTGCCATCTCCCACAGGATGTTCATGTGCAGGCGGCCTTTGCCGCCGGACGTTTCATGGGCGATGCGGGCTTGCGCCAAACCGCCTTCAACCGCGTATTTCACCAGCTCTTCGTGGCGTTCGCGGCGTGTTCGGCCGTGATAGATTTGCGGTATCAACTGGCCGTCCGCGTCGTAAGAATCAGCATTGACGCCCGAGAACGTGCCAACTGCGTCGGCTGCCGCCCACGCACCCGAAGACAGCCCATTGGTGACGCCAATGCCTTTGCCGCCTTCGATCAATGGCAACACTTCTTTGCCTGAAACAATCAGTGGATGAAGCGCCTTCAATTCATCCTCTCTGTTTAGCTCAGCAACCGGGCATACAATCTAAGCCAATGTCGATCAAATGTCGCCCGTTTGCGTCCAATAATAAATGTAAACGTCTCGCCGCCCACCTCTAGCCCAAGTCAACTTTCCCTCAGACCCGCAGCATAATCATAACGGATTATGCTGCGGGGCCGCGAGCTTTGATTGTTCGGGCTAACCGGCCTCAGTTTGTTTGGTGATGTCTTCGCCGGTCTCCTGGTTGACTACCTTCATGCTCAGTTTGATCTTGCCGCGGTCGTCGATTCCCAACACTTTGACTTTGACAATATCGCCTTCTTTTAGAACGTCGCTCACCGCGCCGATCCGACCGGCTGCGACCTCGCTGATATGAACGAGGCCGTCGCGCTTTCCTATAAAATTTACGAACGCACCAAAATCCATGATCTTCACGACCTTACCGTCATAAATCTCACCGATCTCAGGCTCCGCGATGATATCGCGAATCATATCGATCGCGGCTTGGCCAGCCGCCGCTTCCACCGCGGCGACCTTGATTGTACCATCATCTTCAATGTCGATCTTGGTACCCGTAGTCTCGCAGATTTCACGCACCACTTTGCCGCCCGGTCCAATAATCTCGCGAATACGGTCTTTGGGCACGGTGATCGTTGTGATACGCGGCGCGGTGTCGCTCACGGTATCGCGCGCTGATCCGATTGCTTTAACCATTTCGCTCAAAATGTGGAGCCGGCCTTCGTTCGCCTGTTCGAGCGCCACTCGCATGATTTCCTCGGTGATGCTGGTGATCTTGATATCCATTTGCAACGACGTGATGCCGTTTTCCGTTCCAGCCACCTTGAAATCCATGTCGCCGAGGTGATCCTCATCGCCGAGAATGTCGCTCAACACGGCATAATCATCACCCTCTTTGATCAGCCCCATGGCGATTCCCGCTACCGGACGGGCTAGTGGAACGCCAGCGTCCATCAGTGACAAAGAAGTACCGCACACGGTCGCCATTGAAGACGATCCGTTTGACTCAGTAATCTCCGAAACCACGCGGATGGTGTAAGGAAATTCCTCGGGTGTTGGCAGCAGCGGATGAACGGCGCGCCAGGCGAGCTTGCCATGGCCAATTTCGCGCCGGCCGGGACCGCGTAGAAAGCGTGCCTCGCCCACTGAATAAGGCGGAAAATTATAGTGCAGCATGAAGCGTTCGCGGTACTCGCCTTCGAGCACATCCATGATTTGCTCATCCTGGCCAGTGCCGAGCGTTGCAACCACCAGCGCCTGCGTTTCGCCTCGGGTAAAGAGCGCCGAGCCGTGGCTGCGGGGCAGCACGCCGACCTCGCTTACAATTTGGCGTACATCCCGCGTGCCGCGCCCGTCGATTCGGGCGCCGGTTTTAATAATCTCGGAGCGCACAATGTCGCGTTCGATATCCTTGAGGATAGAGCCCATATCTCCCGGCGTCTGGCCATCCGCATCAGCCAAGCTTTCGGCGATCGACTTTTTCACGTTGCCAATGCGGTCCTGACGCTCAGATTTGGCCTGAATAGCATAGGCCTCGCGCAGTCCGTCACTCGCCAAACCGTCGATCTTGGTGACTAGGTCTGGGTCCTTCTCGACGCTTGGGACGTCCCACGGTTCCTTGGCGCAGGCTTCTGCAAGCTCGATAATCACGTCGAATACCGGCCGCATTTCAGCATGGCCGAAGGTGACTGCGCCAAGCATAATGTCTTCGTTCAACTCTTTGGCTTCAGATTCGACCATGAGCACGCCATCCTGGGTGCCGGCGACCACCAGATCGAGCGCCGATTCGAGGCGTTCATCCGATGTCGGATTGAGAACATATTTGCCGTTGATATAACCCACTCGGGCGCCAGCAATCGGACCCATGAAGGGAATGCCGGAAATGGTTAGGGCAGCGGACGCGCCGACCATTGCGACCATATCTGGATCGTTTTCCATATCATGAGAGACAACGGTGCAGATAACTTGCGTTTCATTGCGGAAGCCAGCGGCAAACAGCGGCCGAATTGGCCGGTCAATCAGGCGGCAGACCAGTGTTTCTTTTTCACCGGGCCGCCCTTCACGTTTAAAAAACCCGCCGGGGATCTTCCCTGCGGCAAATGCTTTTTCTTCGTAATTGACGGTAAGGGGGAAAAAATCCACACCCTCCCGCGGGGTTTTTTGCGCCACCACGGTGCACAGCACAGCCGTCTGGCCGTAGGTCACCATTACAGCGCCATCGGCCTGGCGCGCTATTTTGCCGGATTCGATTACCAACGGGCGCCCGCCCCATACGGTTTCTTTTCTCGTAACATTAAACATTTTCTATTTCCCTTTTCCTGCGGCCGATGCGCCCCGCCCCGCTCGAGGAGACCAGGATGATCCCCTCGTCTTTTTCATTGGCTGTGACACTCTGTCCTTAGCCAATGAACCATATGGCTTTTGCCCGCACCTTGTGTTCCGCGGCTCAGTCTCAGACGTTCATCTAACGTCTGCACCTTCGATCGGTACCAGTGAGGATGGTCTGCGAAGCCAGTCAAAAATTTACTTACGCAGACCCAAGCGTTGGATAACGTCGGCATAACGCTCGGCGTCTTCTCGCTTAAGATAATCCAACAGACTACGACGGCGGCTCACCATCTTCAGGAGGCCACGGCGCGAATGCCGGTCTTTCTTGTGGGTTTTAAAATGCCCCGTTAGATTGTTGATGCGCTCGGTCAAGATTGCGACCTGGACTTCCGGGGAGCCGGTATCACCGGCCGTTTTTCCGAACTCGCCCATGAGTGCGGACTTCCGCTGCGCGGTAATCGACATCTCTGTACTCCAATTCCTAAAGGTTGAAGACGCGAAGCGGCCTGAGGTTGCCCGTTTCAATTCTGGCCAAGGCCACAAGACGCCCGCCACATGTGGCACGGATGGTTTTGATATCCGCATCCTTTACTGCTATTACCTGGCCACATTGCAGCCGGTGCGCGTCACTTTCAGTCAATTCCAATGCCGGGATGTCGGCCAGCGGGGCCTCGACCGGAAGAACGTGCGCAGCAAGGCGCGCACTATGCACGAGCGACTCCACTATATCCAGCGAAATCGCCGCATTTTCAGTAAACGGGCCGACTGCAGTTCGGCGTAACGCCGAAACATGGCCAAAAGTGCCAAGATAACGCGCGATATCGCGCGCCAAGGCTCGAATATAGGTGCCTTTGCCGCAGATGACATCAAAACAGGCGGTTTCTTCGTCATTTTCAACAAGCAACAGGCTGTCTATGCGAATTTTCCGGGATTCTAAGGTGACGGGCTTGTTGCGTCGCGCCAAGGCATAGGCGCGCTGACCATTGACTTTCAGGGCCGAATATTTGGGCGGTATTTGACTAATCTCGCCGGTAAATTCGGGCAACACCTCATTAATTTCCTGACGTGACGGGCGAATATGGCTGGCGTGGACAATCTTGCCTTCGCTGTCATCGGTATCGCGTGCTTCGCCCCATTTCAATGTAAAATGGTAGCCTTTGCTTCCAAGCATGGCATAGGCCGCGGTCTTGGTGGCTTCTCCGATGGCAATCGGCAGAACGCCTGTGGCGAGCGGGTCGAGCGTGCCGCCATGGCCAACTTTTAGTCCGCCCGTGAGGCGTTTTATCCGGCCGACGATTTGCGCTGAGCTGTAGCCAGGTGGTTTGTCGATGATCAGCCAGCCATTGAGGCACGCTGCTGCGCCGGTAGGCTCATTCATCGGGCAGTGATACCTCTTTCAAGAGTTCGTCGATGGAGTTCGACTCATCGAATGAATGGTCGAACACGAATTTGAGAGCCGGCGCGTGCCGCAGTTTCACCCGCCGCGCAACTTCGGCACGCAGAAATGGCGCCGCGCGCGATAGCGCCTCGACAACAGGCGTGCCGTCGCCACCACCCAACGGCATGACAAATACTCTGGCTTGCTTGAGGTCGGGTGAAGCGCGAACTTCGGTAACTGTTATTGGTGTGGTGCTCAAAATAGGATCACGAATCGGTGCGCGCGCGAATGTATCGGTCAGCGCTTCGCGCAGAAGTTCGCCTACTCGTAATTGGCGCTGACTGGGAGCTCGCGATTTTGGTGCGTTGCCGCGTGCCATGGTTCAAGCTTCCGCCGCGTGGGACGTCATACCTTTAATTGTTCCTGGATCAGGAATCGAGCGTTCGCGCGACTTCCTCGATTTCATAGAATTCCATGACATCGTCCTGCCGCAGATCCGAGTAATTCTCGAACGACATGCCACATTCGAATCCTTCTTTAACCTCTCGCACGTCATTTTTGAAGCTCCGCAAAGTCTTCAGCGTGCCGTCGTGGATCACGATATCGTCGCGCAACAGCCGCACCTTAGCTCCGCGTCGAGCCAAGCCATTGGTCACCCGGCAACCGGCAACCTTGCCGACTTTGCCGACGTCAAATATCTCCAGAATTTGCGCATTGCCAAGCTTGAGTTCGCGCAACGCCGGTTTGAGCATACCCTCGAGCATTGCCTTGGTGTCATCGACAATGTTGTAAATGATTGCATAGTCACGAATTTCGACGCCATCGCGCTGCGCCAGTTCCCGAGCTTGCGGATTGGCGCGCACATTGAACCCCACGATGAACGCCTTTGACGCACTCGCCAGAACCACATCCGATTCAGTAATGCCGCCAACACCAGCATGGAGAACTTGAACCGCGACCTCATCGGTGGACAAATTTTCAAGCGCGCTCGCCACCGCTTCCACAGAACCATGCACATCGCCTTTGATAACCATCGGTAGGCGTTGTAGTCCATCCTCGCCAGCTTGCAGGAACATTTGATCCACATTGACCAGTGCTGCGCTGCGAGCCGACGCGTCATCGCGCGAACGCATGCTGCGAAATTCAGTAATTTCGCGGGCACGCCGCTCGCTGTCTACGACAACAAATTCGTCGCCAGCGCTCGGTGGACCGTTGAAGCCAAGCACTTCCACAGGGGTTGAGGGCACTGCTTCAACTCGGTTCTGCGCGCGCTCATCCGTCATCGCGCGCACCCGGCCCCAATTTGAGCCGGCGACTACGATATCGCCGACATGTAGCGTGCCACGTTGCACCAAACAGGTGCAAACGACGCCGCGCCCGCGATCCACCCGCGATTCGAGCACTACGCCATCGGCATCGCGATCCGGATTGGCGGCGAGTTCAAGAATTTCAGATTGCAGAATAATTGCTTCTTCAAGTTTATCGAGATTTGTCTTTTGAAGCGCCGAAACTTCGACTGACAGGATATCGCCCCCCATTTCTTCGGTGACGATTTCGTGCTGTAGTAGTTCTTGGCGTACGCGGTCCGCCTTCGCATCGGGCCGATCGATCTTGTTGATGGCGATGATGAGGGGTGCGCTGGCTGCGCGCGCATGGTTGATCGCTTCGACCGTCTGCGGCATGACACCGTCATCGGCGGCGACAACCAAAACAACAATATCCGTGATCTTGGCACCGCGCAGGCGCATCTGCGTAAACGCGGCATGGCCCGGCGTATCGATGAAGGTAATGCGCACATCATTGGCAATCTGCACCTGATAGGCGCCAATATGCTGGGTGATTCCGCCGGCCTCGCCCGATGCGATATCGGTCGCACGCAGGGCGTCGAGCAGCGAGGTCTTGCCGTGATCGACGTGGCCCATCACAGTTACGACAGGCGGGCGCGGAACCTGACTGCCATCCTCATCCGAATCACCGGCCAGGCCAATTTCCACGTCCGAAGCGCTCACCCGCTTGATCTTGTGGCCGAACTCATGCACCACCAGTTCTGCAGTATCTCCTTCAATGGTTTGGGAAATTGAGGCAGCGATTCCCATTTGCATGAGCTTCTTCACAACCTCGAAGCCACGTACGGCCATCCGGTTGGCAAGTTCCTGGACGGTGATGGTTTCGGGCACCACCACTTCGCGTACTACGGGGCCCGCCTCTTCACCGCCACCGGCTTCTGCCGCCATGCGGCGCTCGCGCTCGCGTTGGCGTTTCAACGATGCCAAGCTGCGGCTGCGTTCGTCCTCGCCACCGGTTTCAAGTGCCCGCGAAACCGTTAGTTTGGCGCTGCTGCGGCGATTGGCATCGCGGTCCCGTTTGCCGGCGGACGGCGGGCGGCGAACTTCAATGCGCCGGCGGCCGCGTCTTGGCCCGTGGTCTTCCTCGGCGGTTGCTTCGCGTTTGACACCCGGGCGCTCGCTGTTGGCCGGGCTCTGTTCCTCTTCAGGCACGGCAAGCCTGCGGGCAGCTTCTTCCTCCGCTTGGCGGCGTTTTTCTTCTTCCGCTGTGCGCCGAGCTTCTTCTTCTGCGGCTCGGCGCTCAGCCTCTTCACGCTCAACCGCCCGAGTCTGATCCTCTTCAGCACGAAGCGCGGCTTCGATTTCTGCTTGGTGGCGTTTGCGCCCCTCTTCTTTGACTGCGGATTCAACCGCACGGGCACGAGTGGCTTTTTCCTCGTTCGTCAGGGTTCTCAAGACAACGCGTGATTTTGGTGTGTCGCGCCCGCTCTCGGTCGTCGTGGGCGGGGCCTCAGCAGTTTTACTGGCGGCAGGTTCAGCCGCTTTCAAGGTTCCGGCGGCGCGCGCCTGCGTCGGCGTCGTGCTGACTCCGCCACCCTGAGTGATGTTACGTTTTTTGCGGACCTCGACGGCAACTGACCGGCTACGGCCATGTGAAAAACTTTGCCGCACCTGACCTGCATCAGCGGACTGATTCCCCTCAGGCCGCCCCTGGCGTTTTAACGACAGAGGCTTCTTCTCACGGCCGCTTTCGATAGTGCCTTCGTCGCTCATTCGATTCCTACTCGATCCGCAAATTCGTTTTGCTGTTTAGCTGATAGGGAACCGACGTGGATATCCCATTTCTCTGCTGGTAGGCGAGATTCTCCGGCAGCGCGGAAGCCGGCGAGACGACCGCATTCGCGCAAAAACATGTCACAAAGGCGTGACGGACGGAGGGCCACATGCACCGCGTCGGCGCGTCCTAGAGCCTGCGATAATTCACCGCGCGTAAACATCTCTATAGCGGGCAGGCCATTGGCAAGTGCGCGCAGGCGGGCTCGGGCAGGCGCCGCGCCGTCAGCAGCCTGCACCAACACTACTGCCTGCTGGGTGCTCAAATCGTTGCGAACCTGTTCATGCCCAATGACGGTGGCGCTGGCGCGTGAACTGAGGCCGAGATAATTGAGGGCGCGTGCGGTAAGTTGTTCACACACCTGCTCGGCTAGTTCCTGTTCTAGTATAACGGCGCAGCGCGCAGCTCGGGCAAAAGTGCCATTGGCTCGGGCCTCGTCTAGGGCTGCAAGGTTGGAACTTAACCATAAGCCTCGGCCGGGCAGGCGTTCAGCAAGGTCGGGCACTATTATGTTGTCTGGGCCGACGACAAAGCGGATAAGATGTGCTGTCGAGCAATCGCGCCGTGACAGGATACAGCGCCGCTGTTTGGCAGGTGAACTCTCCGCTGCGCGGGGCGCTTTTGCCGGGCTGCTACCACGCGGTTTGCGCACGCTATTTGGCTTCGTTCTGTTCACGGCGTACCCGTTTCTTGGCCCCGCACTGTACCGTCGTTTTCCTTAGCCGAGGTGGCCGACGGCTCCGTAGCTTCGTCTTCTTCCCGGTTCAAATCCGCCGGTTCATCATCAAACCAATGTGCTCGGGCGGCCATAATGATGGCGTTCGCATTATCGAGATTAGGTGCGATAGTGCCTAAAATTTCGATCAACTCATCGCCGGCGAGATCGCCCAGATCGTCCAATGTTTTAATCTCTGCTTCGCCCAGGATAACGAGTGCTACCGGACTCAAACCCTCAAGTTCAGCTAATTCATCCTGCACGCCCAATGCAATACGTTTTTCAGACATTTCGTTGTTGAGATTTTCCACATACTCCGTCGCGCGGCGCCGCAGTTCCTCTGCGATCTCCTCATCGAAACTCTCCACTGACGCCAATTCTTCGGTCGGTACGAATGCCACTTCTTCGACGCTGGCGAATCCTTCGGTAACCAGCAGGTGGGCAATTACATCGTCTACGTCGAGGGCCTGCATAAATAGCTCGGTGCGGCTACGCACCTCCTCTTGGCGGCGATCCGATTCTTCCGCTTCAGTCAATATGTCAATGTCCCACCCCGACAGCTGGGAGGCCAGTCGGACATTTTGACCGCGCCGACCGATGGCCAGGCTAAGCTGATCATCGGGCACCACGACTTCAATGCGCTTGGCCTCTTCGTCGAGGACGACCTTGGATACTTCCGCCGGTGCCAAGGCGTTGACGATCGAGGCGGCAGGATCGGGCGACCACTGGATAATGTCTATTTTTTCACCTTGCAGTTCGCTGACTACCGCCTGTACGCGCGAGCCTCGCATGCCGACGCAAGCACCCACCGGGTCGATGCTGGCGTCGTTCGAAAAAACGGCGATTTTTGCCCGGCTGCCGGGATCCCGCGCGACCGACTTGATTTCGATGATGCCATCATAAATTTCAGGCACTTCCTGAGCGAATAATTTGGCCATGAAATTGGGGTGAGTGCGCGAGATAAAAATCTGCGGCCCGCGTTGTTCGCGCCGGACGTCGTATATATAACCGCGGACGCGATCGCCATTGCGGAACGATTCGCGCGGCAGCAAATCCTCTCGCCGGATAACACCTTCGCCGCGGCCGAGATCGACAGTCACGCCACCAAATTCGGCGCGCTTGACCAAGCCGCTGGCAATTTCACCGACACGGTCCTTGTATTCCTCATACTGACGCGCTCGCTCTGCCTCACGGACCTTTTGTACGATCACTTGTTTGGCGGTTTGCGCAGCGATGCGCCCGAAATCGATGGGTGGCAGGGCATCTGCCAGGTAATCGCCGATTTGCGCCGCGGGATTACGCTCTTGCGCGCTCGGAATGCTAATCTGTGTGGCTTCGTTCTCCACTGGATCGGCCACTTCGAGATAGCGCATCAAGCGAATTTCACCAGTTTCGCGGTCGATCTCGGTTCGGATATCATGTTCCTGGCCATATTTCCGCTTGCCGGCGTGGGTAATTGCCTGTTCCATTGCCTCGAGCACGAGATCGCGCTCGATTCCTTTTTCTCGCGCTACTGCGTCAGCAACCTGCAGCAGCTCGTGGCGAGCCAGACCAACTGTTTCCGTTTCCATTTGCTCTATATCCGTTTTTGCGACTCGGCGGCATAAATTAGTTCGTCCGTCAGTATCAATTTAGCTTTCTTGATTGTCTCGAACGGCACCTCCGCGCTACCTTCGTTGGCGAAAATCCGCACCTTGCCGTTTTCTACGCCGAGTACCTGTCCTCGCAAGCGCGTGCGGCCGTCAATTGGCGCCGTCATTTCGATCTTTGCATGGAAGCCGGCGAAGCGTTCGAAATCGCTGATCCGAGTCAACGGGCGGTCCAGGCCGGGCGAGCTAACCTCCAGGTTATAAGCGCCGCCGATAGGGTCTTCGACATCAAACAAGGCCGAAATTGATTTACTGGCGGTTGCGCAGTCGTCCACCGTCATTGGCTCGTGGTCTCGTCGTTCGATCATGATCTGGAGGGTTGGGCGTCCGGAGCCGCCGTAGCGCACGCGGACCAGCTCAAAGCCAAGGGCTTCAAGAGACGGTGCAATCAACTCCTCGACACGGTGCGTCTGTTCCATGGTTGCACCACATCGCTAACGTGCCGACAGCACAAATGAAAAAGCGGGCCCGCAGCCCACCTCAAACTTCATCACAAATACTAACCTCGTTAATAATTACGCCTAACCTATATCTGTTTTGGCCGATGCTTCAAGCGCTTTATGGTTATCTAGCGGATCGCGCCCTGTTTGCGGTCTCCGCCGCGGCTTGCGGCTGGCGCAGGTAACGCAGAAAAATCGCTGCTCTTCCGGCTTCGCGTGCTTTCTGTTCGTATCGTGTTTCAGGCCAATCTTCAGGCCGCTCGCGCCAGTCCAGCGAGTGCTCTGCTAGCCAGTTAAATCGCCGTTCCCGGTGCATGTGCATCATCGTCCAACGAGCGAGTTCAGTATGGTCTGTGGCAAACCTAAACTCGCCGCCGGTGGCAAGAATATCGGCACTGCGGGCGATTATCTCCGGGTTGACGATGCGCCTTTTGTGGTGCCGTTTCTTCGGCCATGGGTCGGGAAAAAGCATAGCCAGCCGCGACACTTGTCCGGCGCCAAGGCGGGCCAGGAGGAGACGCGCGTCGTCAGGGAATATTCTGATATTGGTCAGATTGCCGTCTACGATCCGGCTGAGGAGCGCGGCGACACCGTTCATAAAGGGTTCACAGCCGATAAAACCGACATCAGGTCGCCGCGCTGCCTGCCATGCCAGATGCTCGCCAGCGCCAAAACCGATTTCGAGCCAAATTTCATCGATACCGGAGCCGAAATAACGGTGCGGGTCGATGACATCCCCGCTCTCCTCTAAATCAATTTTGATTTCCGGCAACAGTTTGCGCACGAGCGCTTGGCGTTTGGGGCGCAATTTGTGGCCCTGGCGGCGGCCGAAAACAAGGCTGCGGCGGACTACCTTGTCTTTTGCCTGGTCGCCTATCATGCCCTATCGCCATTCACACAATACTTCACGCTTAAATGAGAGCGCGCTTCAACTCCGCAGCCAAATCGGTTCGCTCCCAGGAAAAGCCACCGTCAGGTTCTGGTTCGCGGCCAAAATGGCCATACGCCGAGGTGCGCGCATAGATTGGCCGGTTAAGTTTCAAATGCTGACGAATGCCGCGCGGCGTGAGGTCCATTGCCTCGCCCAGGGTCGAAGCGAGCTTACCTTCGTCTACCTGACCAGTATCGTGGGTATTGACATAGATCGACAGCGGTTTGGCCACACCGATGGCGTAGCTGAGCTGAATAGTGCAGCGCGTGGCGAGCTCGGCGAAGACGATATTCTTGGCGAGGTAACGCGCTGCATAGGCCGCCGAGCGATCAACCTTTGACGGATCCTTGCCAGAAAACGCTCCTCCTCCATGGGGCGCCGAGCCGCCATAGGTGTCGACAATGATCTTGCGCCCCGTCAGGCCGGAATCACCGTCCGGCCCCCCGATCACAAACCGGCCGGTCGGATTAACGTAAAACTCTTCCTCTGGGCACATCCAGCCATCTGGCAGCACATTGACCACATGGGGACGCACAATTTCACGTACCTCTTCTTGGCTGAGGCCCGCCGAATGTTGGCTCGACACAACGACCGACTTTGCGACGACGGGCACACCATTTTCATACCGCAGCGTCACCTGGCTTTTTGAATCTGGCAACAAACCTGGCTCAGCACCAGAATGGCGGGCTTTGGCGAGTGAGCGCAGAATCGAGTGTGAATAATGAATGGCGGCTGGCATGAGCATATCTGTCTCACGGCAAGCATAGCCGAACATGATACCTTGGTCGCCGGCACCTTCGTCCTTGTTTCCGGCGCTATCCACGCCCATTGCTATATCGCCGGACTGCGAATGGACATAAACCTCAACATGGGCCCTCTCCCAATGAAAGCCATCCTGTTCGTAGCCTATCTGGCGCACGGCTTCACGCGCCACATTTTCCATCACTTCATGGGTAATGGATTCAGGGCCGCGCACCTCGCCAGCCAATACAATACGGTTTGTCGTCACCAGGGTTTCACATGCGACGCGCGCCTCGGGTTCGCGCTTCAGGAACGTATCGACAATTGCATCAGAAATTCGGTCACACACCTTGTCGGGATGGCCTTCCGAAACAGATTCGCTGGTAAATAGGTAGTTGGATAATGTCAAAAAACCGTCCCCCTTTTTTAGGCTCGAATCTTTTCCAGATAATACCTAACTTCGACCGGGCGCGACGACCTTGCCGCACCGGTTTGTGGCAATCTTTGGCGAGACGGTCAAGCGCTTTGCCCGACCGCGGAAGGATAAAGGGAAATGCGGAGTTATTTAGTCGTCGGCTCTGCTTTTATCTCCCGATGCGGGCTTGGCGACCGCCTTTACCAGCTCTAATACCCGCTTGCGCACGCCCGGATCGGTAATTCGATAATACGCCCGTACCAGTTCAAGCGTTTCGCGTTTGACGAGCGGGTCGCCTTGGAAGGAGGGGACCTTAACATCCGTTAGTCCGGGTGATTTTGTAGCAGTGATTTCTATCGGCAATTCATCAAAAAAATAAGACACGGGAGTTTCGAGTACTTGCGATAATTGATAAAGGCGGCTGGACCCGATTCGATTCGTCCCACGCTCGTATTTTTGGACTTGTTGAAAAGTTAAATTGATCGCTTTGCCAAGCTTTTCCTGGCTCATGCCGAGTAACGTACGGCGCAAGCGAACACGTTTCCCAACGTGAATATCTATTGGGTTTGGGTGAATTGCCATGAGTTCTCTATGTTTGTATTAATCAATGTTCAAATCGCT
>CAYPSQ010000002.1:74203-84252 GCA_964413115.1 uncultured Rhizobiaceae bacterium
TCCAGTCGCCGATTGCAGCATACGGCGTACGCCCTAGCGCCCTGGGCAAGGAGGCCTGTAAAACTCCTTCATTGCCGAGCGGAAGACGTCCCACATAGCGGCCCAACGGATCAATGACCGCAGAGATTCCGGTATTAGCGGCGCGCACCAGTGGTAAACCTTCTTCAACCGCCCTAAGGCGGGCTGCCTGCAAATGCTGATAGGGGCCGGCAGTATTGCCAAACCAACCGTCATTGGTGATGTTGAGTAGCCAGCCAGGCCGACTATCGCTCGCCGTCACCTGGCCGGGAAATATAGCTTCATAGCAAATCAGCGGGCTGAAGGGCGGCAGATCAGGAAGGCTAAGCGTTTGCGCGCCATGCCCCGCTGAGAAATCTAAATTGCCATGGGTGAGTTTGGCGAAGCTCATGATGCTTCTCAGCGGCATATATTCGCCGAACGGAACCAAATGTTGCTTGTCGTAAGTGGCGCTCAGACCGCCGCTGGCATCAATCGCATGCAAGCTATTCCACAATATGGGCGCCTCGCCGGGTGCGCCGCCGCGGCGTAGGGCGCCGGTGAACAACAAGCCGCCTTCGGGCACGGCGGCAGCAAGCCAGGTCGCTAGGTCTGGGTCATTGCTGATGTCGTAAGGCACCGCTGTTTCCGGCCAAATAACGTGGCTGAAGGAGCCGGGTGGCACGGCCAGAGTCATGCGCAGATGTTTTTCCATAGATGCCTGTCGTGCATCGCCACTCCATTTTAGTCGCTGCGGAATATTGGCCTGGATGATTAGAAGCTTGACGCCTTCCAGCGCGGTAGGGGGTTGCACCGCAAGGCGAACCGTTCCGCCAATCCAAATCGCCGCCAGTACAAGGATCATCGCGACTGACGCGCGCCAGTTTGTCCCCGTTTCCGGTACTTTCGCGCCTTCCGAGTCTGTCCGGTTCTCGGACAAGAGGGCCGGGGCCGCCGCCGCCAAAATGGTGACGAAGCTGAGGCCGTAAACCCCGGTCACCGCCGCTATCTGAATCATGCCCTCGGAAAGGGTCCAGGAGGTGCCGATGAGATTCATCGGAAAGCCGCTTAACAAATGGCCGCGTAGCCACTCGGTGACAGTCCAGGCGACGGCGAAGACGACCACACGCGAAAATCCGGTTCGCCGACTTAGGAACACAACCAGCGCGGCGAGTGCCGGGAACAGTGCCAATCCGGCACTGAGACCGAGCACCGCCGGTACTGCCACCCAGGCGAATTTGTCTGGATCCGTCAGCAGCGCCGCGCCAACCCAATAACAAGCGGTAAGAAAATGCCCGCAGCCAAACCACCAGCCTGATAAAGCGGCACGCCATGGCGAGCGCGCCGCAGCGATCACCCACAACAAGCCTGCGAACGCTGGTACTAGCAAGGGCAGCGCGTGGGATGGAGGCAGGGCGCATGTCGCTACAACGCCCAAGCCAAAGCAGAGCAGCGAGCGCCGCCAGCCATCGAGAGCCGCTACTTGTGTGGCAAGCGTCAGGATGAAATCGTTCCCGCCACGCAAAAATAAGCTGACGGTGCGCCTCGAATTCACGCCCGATCAGTCTCGCCCGCTGGCGATGTCGTGCTAACGCGTACCCGTTTCACACGCCTCGGATCGGCGTCGACAATTTCAAAGGTCAGTCCCGAAGGATGGCTCAACCGATCAAGGCGCAGCGGCACCCGGCCAGCCAAGCGCGAGACGAGTCCGCCCACGGTGTCTAGATCTTCATCGAATTCATTGTCTCTGAGTTGCACACCAAAATGCGATTCCAACGCTTCGATTTCCGTGCGCGCATCGGCCTCGACGGCGCCATCTGGAGAGATGCTTAGCGTCGGTGTCGACACGACGTCATGCTCGTCTTCGATCTCACCGACAATTTCTTCAACCAGATCTTCGATCGTGACGAGGCCGTCGGTGCCGCCATATTCATCCACGATGACCGCCATATGCAGCCGGCTGACCCGCATTTTCGCCAGCAAATCAACGACCGGCATCGATTGTGGAACGAACAGCAACGGCCGAATGATTTGTGGCAGCTGAAATTCATTCGTTCCGCCCCAATACGGCATCACATCTCGGATATGCACCATGCCGACGATTTCATCTAGCGTGTCGCGGTATACCGGCATGCGCGAGTGTCCGTCTTGTCGAATCATCCCAACAATATCTTCCAGCGTGGCGCTCTCCTCGACGGCAACAATATCTGGTCGCGGCACCATCGCATCTTCGGCGTTGAGCCTGCCAAAGCGCAGCAGGTTCATCAGCAGATCTCGTTCTTCCGGTGTAATCTGCTCCGCAATGTCTTCTTCTTCTTCTATCAATTCCTCGAGCGATTCCTGCCACGTCGCGTCGCCATTGCGCGCGAAGGCGCGGACCAGCCAGCTGCTTACGGAACGTACAATTGAAGGTTCGGGACGGCCCTCTTCACCAGTTGAGGCTCCCTCGTCTCTAGATAGAGGATTGTCGCTATCGTTCATCATTTTTTACTGCACTGTGTGGCGCATAGGGATTGGCAATTCCGATAACCGCCAGCGTCCGAATTTCCAGTTCCTCCATTGTCTCGGCATCGCCATCGGTGATGTGATCATGGCCCAAAAGATGTAACACGCCATGTATGACGAGATGGCTCAAATGTTCGCTCAAACTTATGTCCGAATCCTTTGCTTCCTCAGCGGCTCTTTCGAGTGAAATTACCACATCTCCCAAGACATCGCCTTCAAACGGTGCTCGCGACGTCTTAGAATCTGCATAGGCAAACGCTAGAACATTGGTTGCCTTGTCGACGCCGCGGTACGCAGAGTTCAAACTGCGCAGCAGCACGTCGTCGGCCAGTACGACGGCTAGCTCAGTGGCGGCGGTTTCTGCTGTTGAGGCCAACGCTGCCAGGGCTGCATTCCGCGTCACGCGGCGCGCATCAGGAAGCGCGGTCCGCCATGCTGCGTGGCGTATAGTTACCCCGATCTCCATCTCTGTCTTTGCCGTTCTGCTTTGAGTCTTGTGGGACCGGCTGCACATTGCTAGCCGGGTATTCAATGCGGCTGTGATAGACGCCCATGACGAGAACCCGCGTGAATGACTCTTCAATATTGGCGAGATCGGCAATGGTCAGGGCGCAATCGGATAGTTGTCCATCCGCCATTTTTTCGGCGATAACTTTTCCCACACGTTCCTTCAGTTCCGCTGGGCTTGGGTTTTTGAGCGCTCGGGTCGCGGCTTCGACCGAATCGCCCATCATCAGGATGCCTGATTCACGCGTCTGTGGCCGCGGGCCGGGATACCGGTAATCCGCTTCATCGACCGGCCGTCCCGATACTTGCGCCTGTTCCAGAGCGCGCTGATAAAAAACGCGCAACAGGGTGGTACCTTGATGTTGCGTCACTGCTTCAATCACTGGTCGGCCCAGGCGATGCGAGCGGGCAAGCTCGATGCCTTCGGTAATATGGGAAAAAATGATGCGGGCTGAAAGCTCTGGAGGAAGGCCGTCATGAATGTTGCCCTCGCGCTGGTTTTCCGCGAAATAGACCGGCCGCACTGATTTGCCGATATCGTGATAAAGCGCCATCACCCGGCACTTAAGCGCGTTGGCACCGATAGCCTCGGCCGCCGCTTCCGCGAGATTGGCGATCATTACCGAGTGGTGGTAGGTGCCCGGTGATTTCATGGCCAGCGCTTTAAGCAACGGATGATCGCCGGTGGTAAGTTCCATCAACCGCACGTCTGTAATTTCGTCGAACACATACTCGAACAATGGCAGCAGGACCATGGCGAGCGCGGCGACCAACCCGCCCGAGACCAACGCAAACACCAGCACAATAGGAATTTCAGCGTAGGCCGTGCCGCCGGCAAGAATAAGAACCAAAGGCACCGTCGCAGCCTGGACGGCGGCGACCGCGGCACCGACCATAAGCAGGTCCTTACGATGGCGGCAACGCCGCGCGCCGATACCGGCAACCAAGACACCGATCAAATAGTAGGCGGCGAGCCAGATCCCGCCGTCGGCGTGATAGGTCACAAGCAGCGAGAGAGTAACGCCGACCATTAGGCTCACCCGTGCATTGACGAAGATTGAGACGATCACTGCCGCAAGGGCGACGGGGCTGAGAAACGCCGCAGCAGGAAGGTCGATGCCGAGTCCGTCGGCGATGCCGCGTCCGGCATATAGAGCACCTATGCTGATGAGCCCAGTGATGGTGATCGAAGCAAGCGTGATGTAACCGGTTTTGCGGGTGAAATGCAGTGGTTGGCGGCCGGAGCGGAAAAAGAATGCGCCCAATCCCACTAGACCCGCGAGAAATACCGCGAACGCTACGCTGTCGACCCAGCCAAGCCCGCCTTGACGGGCATCGTTCAGCGCCAACAGGCGCGCTTGTGCACGCTGTGTCACGCGATCTCCCTCGCGCACGATCACCTCGCCGCGGCCGATATGCATGGTCACTTCTTCAACGGTGGCGAGAGCGGCTTTGGTAGCGATCTCGGTCGCGGCGGCGTTATAGGTGACGTTTTGCTCAGTCAGCGCCAGAGCTGTTTCGAGGATCCAGGTGCGCAGGCTTCGCGCCGAGCCGAACGGTGCCTCTCCAGCTTTAGCCCGCATCATTCGCCACGCCCCAGCAACGTCGATGATGGCGTCAAAATGGAATAGCTTGGCGCCGTCCTCGCTGCCGGCGCGGCGGAGTTCTAGCGCACCGCTCTCTGGCAGCATGGTGCGGTCTTCCATCACCATGCGCTCGGCTGGTAGTGCCAGGAAGTAGGATAATGCGGCACCGGCATCCTCGATCTCTGGCAGCCCTTCAAGCAATTCGAATACACCAGCATTTACCGGTAAGCCGAGATCGGCTTCGAAGGCTGCGAGTCGCGCGGCAACCGTTAGTTCAGTTTGCGCCAGACGCACTTTCACATTCTCAATTGCCACGACAGCATTGTTGCGCCGCTGAAAGAGAAACTCGGGGTCGTAATCAAAGCGCGGTCGTACCAACGAACGCGACTGTGCGCGACGCAATGCGGTTTCTTCAGGGTCAGCCACGTCCAAGCCACGATCCGCCCTGATGGTGTCCTGGGCGATACTACCCAATGCCGGAGTTGGCAGGTTGGACGAGCCGAATGGCGCGAACATGGCCGTCATCGCGATAACGAACAAGAACAGCAAAGGCCAATCCAATAGCGGCCGCGCGATATTCCAACGTTCCTCCGCCAGTGCGTGAATCGCTGAGGTAGATAGCAATGTGCGTTCCGCGTTGAGGCTGCGCTCAAACAGAGTTTCGGATTCTTCCGTCATGTTCCTTGCGCAGCACCGCGGGCTGCCTGCGCTTCCTTTTCGCGTTTTTCGTAGGCGCGTACGATGCGCGTCACTAGGGGATTGCGCACAACATCATCACTGGAGAAGCGAATAAATGCCGCACCCCTCATGTTCTCAAGGGTATCAACAGCCTCAGCCAATCCAGATCGCGAACCGATCGGCAAATCGATTTGCGATAGGTCGCCGGTGACCACCATGCGGGAATATTCACCGAGGCGGGTTAAAAACATTTTCATTTGCACTGGCGTGGTGTTTTGCGCTTCGTCGAGAATGACGATGGCGTTGGATAGCGTGCGCCCGCGCATGAACGCCAGCGGTGCGATCTCGATATCGCCGGACTCAAGCCGCTTCAGCACCGCATCTGTTGGCATCATATCGCTCAGCGCGTCGTATAGCGGGCGTAAATAGGGATCGACTTTTTCCTTGATATCGCCGGGCAGGAAACCAAGGCGCTCGCCAGCCTCGACAGCGGGACGCGAAAGTATGATGCGGTCAACTTGGCCGGACAGATACATCGAAACCGCGACAGCGACGGCGATATAGGTTTTTCCGGTTCCCGCCGGGCCGAGGCCGAACACCAGCTCGTGCGAGCGCATTGCTTCGATATAGGCGGCTTGGCGCTGCGAACGCGGTGCGACCGGATGTTTGCGTGTTTGAATGGGCTCTATCCGCACTCGTGGCGCAGCACCATCGGCGCCTGTGACTGGGCGGCGCGCGCTGGCCATTCTAATCGCGCCGTCGACGGCGCTGCTGTTCACAGCCTGCCCATGTTTGAGCTTATCGTACAATTCATTCAGCACTGCTTCGGCCACGCCCACCGGTTCGGTTGGGCCAGAGATCTCAAGTTCATTGCCGCGTGATCCGATGATCACTCCAAGGGTGTGTTCAATTTGCGCAATATTGCGGTCATGTTCGCCGAATAGCATCGCCAGCACCGTATTGTCATCGAAACGCATATGCGTCTGAGCGCTTGGCGTGCCGGACTCACCGGGTTTTCTAGGTTCTATAGCCGGAAGCTGACTCAACCGGGCTGCCCTTCGGCGTGTGCCGCCGCCTCTTTGGGAGTCTCTGTGGCTGCCCCAGCGTGCGCCACCACCGACTGTCCCGCCAGACTGTTCGAGTGTGCCTCGGTGATTACAACATCGGCAATGCGGCCGCGATATTCCTCCGCCATGTAGGCATGCACCCATTGGCCGTAGGCGGTGCGTCCCAACAGCTGGTTGGTATGTCGCCCGGGACGCTCGAACAGCACCGGCAGGGTACGGCCGATCATGCTGGCATTGAAAGTGGCTTGCGAGCGAGAAAGAAGCTTCTGTAGCGCCTTCAGCCGTTCGCATTTCACATTTTCTGGCACTTGATTATCTTGGTTCGCCGCTGGGGTGCCTGGCCGCGGGCTGTATTTGAAGGAAAACGCCTGGGCGTAATCGACGTCCCGCGCCAGTTCCAAGGTTGCCTCGAAGTCAGTGTCGGTTTCGCCAGGAAAACCGACGATGAAATCGCTTGAAAGCGCGATATCCGATCTCGCCTGGCGCAATTCTTCGATCCGGCGGCGATAGTCATCCGCTGTATGTTGGCGGTTCATAGCCTTAAGTATGCGATCCGATCCGGATTGCACGGGAAGATGTAAAAACGGCATGAGCGCCGCAACATCGCCATGTGTAGCGATCAAGTCGGCACTGAGGTCGCGCGGATGTGAGGTCGTGTAGCGCAGCCGCTTTAACCCGTCTAATTCCGCCAAGCAGCGAATGAGGTCGGCCAGTGAGTACTCGTTGTGGCCGCTGTTCGCACTGTTGCCCTCAGTGTCGGTCGCGCCGTGATAGGCGTTAACATTTTGTCCGAGCAACGTAATTTCGCGCGCGCCGAGGGCGATCAGCCGTCGCGCTTCCGCCTCAACGTGTTTCACTGGGCGCGAATATTCCGTACCGCGGGTGTAGGGCACGACGCAAAACGTACAAAACCGATCGCAGCCCTCTTGGATGGTGAGAAACGCGCTGATGCCGGAATTGGCCGAACCGGGTTCCGCGTCAGGCAAATGATCGAACTTACTCTCGACCGGAAATTCCGTGTCCACTACGCCTCTCACTTCGGCGCGACGCAACAATTCCGGCAGCCGATGGTAATTCTGTGGCCCCATAACCAGATCCACAAACGGCGCGCGGCGTAGTAACTCGGCCCCCTCGGCCTGGCCAACGCAACCGCTGACAGCAAGCATCATACGCTCTCCGTCACCGCGCCGCGCCTGTTTGATTTGATTCAGTCGGCCGAGTTCTGAATAGACCTTTTCCGCCGCCTTTTCGCGAATATGGCAGGTATTTAAAATCACCAGATCAGCGTCGTCGGGCGTGCTTGTTGGCGCATAGCCATGCACCGCCAAGCCATCCGCCATCCGGGCGGAGTCATAGACGTTCATTTGGCAGCCGTAGGTCTTTACATAGAGCTTTTTCGTCAAAATGTTATCCTGCTCTTGTTCGCCGCGCCGCAAGTTCAAGCGCGCCTGAACAGGGGCAGGCACAATGTTGTTTGGACATTCGCATTCTAAGCCAGCAAATCTAGCACTCGTCCAGACGCTGTCAAGCGGGGCACGTGGGCCTTCAGTTGCGGCTCAGGCGGTTTTCGACGCCCACCACGCATGTTTGGCAACTTTGGCCAGGCGGCCGTGTATGCCGCGCGAGACACCATCGGATACCACGCGCTGGCAATGTGCTGCCATCTCTTTGCGCGAGGCGAAGTCGATTATGGTGATCGGATCATGAAATTCGACCGCCACCGTGGTTTGTCCGAGGCTGAACACATTCCATAAATGGCCGGCCATTTCCATATCGCCATACCAAGCGAAATAGGGCCGATATATGTGCCCTACCGGGATGCCGTCGAGGTGCGTATAGGAAACCGATACCGGCTGGACCGTGAGTGGTTCCCCGTTGATTTCGATCTCGGCGGCGCCGAAAAACCCACTTTTGAAGGGCAGTACCCGGTTGCCGTCATTGCTGGTGCCTTCCGGGAACAAAATTAGATTATCTCCAATTTCAAGTCGGCGTATCATTTCGTCGCGATGCTCTGCAGTGCGGCTAACCTTGCGTTCGACGAAAACTGTGCGTTGCAATCGTGCCAATAAGCCAAACAGTGGCCAGCTACGCACTTCCGCCTTAGCCACAAACGACGCTGGCAGAACGGCGCCCAGAACGGAAATGTCGAGATAGGAGGTGTGGTTGCACACGAACAGAGTTGGCCGAGTACGCGATATGTTGCCATGCTGCTCGACTCGAAAAGCTAATAATCTGCAGACGCCGCGGTGATAAATCATCGGTAAGCGTTTAGCGAACGGCATGTTGAATTGGACCAAAATAATTTGAACGGGCAACAGCGCCGCCGTCCAGCCGATAAAGCGCAGAGCAGTGAAAAGCGCCGTCACGTTAATTTATCCTTATATTTGCGCGTTACCAGATCGGTTTTGACCACAATGCTGACATCGACGCTGTTCCATTGCCGGTCGATTACCGCGCCGTCACCGACGAACCCGTTGAGCCTCAAATAGCCGCGGATCAGCGGCGGCACGGCGCGGATCGCGGCGCGACCGTTAAGCTCTTCCTTGGTCAACAAATCCATCTTGACGAAATGATCCGGCTGCGCCACCGGGCGCATTTTGTCCGGCGCGAGATGAAAATGATAAAGATAGGAGAGTGCCATCGCATGCTCTGCTGGCTCGGTCCCGGGGAAGCTCGCGCAGCCAAACATCAGCGGGATCTTGTAGTGCATGACGTAGGCAGCGATGCCGCGCCACAGCAGAGTCATGGTGGCGCGGTTACGATAGGGCGCCTCCACGCACGAGCGACCCAATTCAAGAATTTCTCCGGGCTGCTCCAAGATGCGGTCGATATTATATTCCGAAATTGAGTAAAACCCGCCGCCACGTTCAGCGACAGAACGGCGCAATAGACGATAGGTTCCGACTACTTGGTCGCTGCCGATCGGGCGATCGTTGTCGATCACCAAGAGATGGTCGCAATACTCGTCGAAGCGGTCAAAATCGCGCCGATTGGCGGCCATTTCACCGCTCGGCCGAGCTGTCATCTCTTCATAGAAGACCCGGTATCTGAGCGCTTGAGCGGCGTCGATATCTGAATCATCTAGCGCCAGCCGAACTGCCAGGCTACCGGCCGTAATCCCGGCCATAAACCCCTGTTCGCCCAAGCTGTTAGCCATCCTTATCTGCTGTATCCTCGCCAACACGGACGGCATAGAGTTCTAGTTTGTGGCCGACCAGTTTGTAGCCCAGACGCTCGGCGACAGCAGATTGGAGTTGCTCGATTTCGCGATTTTGAAATTCGATGACCTTGCCACTTTTGACATCGATCAAATGATCGTGGTGGTCCTGATCCGCTTGTTCATAGCGCGCCCGGCCATCGCCAAAATCATGGCGGTCGAGAATATCGATTTCTTCAAATAGGCGAAGGGTGCGATACACTGTCGCCAAACTGATCCTCTCATCAATCGCGTTGGCGCGGTGATGCACTGTTTCCACACTGGGATGATCGTCGGCGTCGGATAGCACTCGCGCGATAACTCGGCGCTGCCCGGTCATTTTCAGGCCCAACTCTACGCACCGCTTTTCCAAATTTGTCCGGCTTGGTCTATCGCCAGATTTCATTGTTTGCTGCCATTCTACCCGTTGTTCGCTAAGCGCTATTATAGACGCGAGTTTTGTGACGTCCATGAGTGCGTATTGTCAGACTGCGGAAACATCCCGCGTGCTAG
>CAYPSQ010000002.1:84352-110483 GCA_964413115.1 uncultured Rhizobiaceae bacterium
ATTTTCAGTTTGTAGCCGTCCTCAAGGCAGATAAGAAAATCGTTCTATATCGGTCCGACGATTGGCACCGCCGGGTGCGCAGGCTGACAAGGTATTTTTGCTCTTTCTCAGTCGCGGTGGAGAGTGAAGCATATATGTTTTTAGTGAGATTGAGTAAACAATAGGGCGTTAAGCCATATTTCGATACATGTGAATTGATGATATAGGTTGCCAATTCTAAAAATGTCGTTGAATTATTTGTTCCCCCTATAGAAGTCCCCGTAATCAGGAATATATTTCTCGATTTATACTTAAAAATTAACATGAAGGCGACGCGGTTGCATCGTCAGTTGACAGAAATTAGTTAGTTTTCATATGGCCCGGCTGACTTCAGTTTGCAGCGAAGAGTCAATGCATCGACACTCGGGCCGTAGCGCCGCCGGTAATATTTGGAGCGCCGCCCGACGATCGCGTAGCCGAATTTCTGATAGAGATGGCGTGCAGCCAAATTGTCTTCCGCTACCTCGAGAAACAGCGCTTCGATGGTTTGCTCGGCAGCATGCGTCATCGCAGCTTCCAGCAACGCGCCGCCCAATCCCTTACGCCTCAGGCCTGGCGCTACGGCGAGGGACAGAATTTCGCCATCCTGGCCGCTCGAGCGGCACAGGATAAAGCCGAGAGCCTTACCGCTTGGGCGGCTAAACAGCCCAAATGCGCCACGCGCCGATAAGATCCTGCCCAAAAACTCAGTATGCCATGCATCCTCAAAACAAATTGCATGCAGTGACGCAATGGCTGGCAGGTCGTAACTCTTCACGATTTCAATTTCAAGGGTGTTGGGTGATGGCGACTTCATCACGAATCCGCGCTCGGTGTGCGCACCGTAACGCCGGGTTCGCGCAAGTAGAACGGCGCTACTCGGGTATTTGCCGTCCGGTCGAACCCGCGTGCGGCAACCAGCGCCGCGATCGTTGCCGCACTGGGAAACGGCGGGCTCTTGGAATAGCCGAAAGGGCGCCCTGCTTCTTCGAGCGCGCGAGCCGCTAATTCAGCACCGCTCCCAACCAGTAGAAGTGGCGCTGTGGTTTGGCAAAGTTTATTGAGGCGGCCTGGTATCGTCGCAGCTGCGGCCGCAAACGGATCGCTGGCGGGGTCGCCATTTAAATCAAAGAATTGACCATAGAGCTGATCCCGCCGGGCATCTAATACGGCAAGGATCAGCCCGCCCTGGTGTTCGTCTGGTGGCGGCGCGGCGGCAAGCGCCTGTAGCGTAGTAACACCTATGAGCGGTAGACCAGAAGCGAGGGAGAGGCCGCGCGCCGTGGCAAGTCCGATACGGACGCCGGTGAACGAGCCAGGTCCGATGGTTACCGCGATCAAGTCGAGCATGTTGTAATCGAAGCTGGCCTCGCGCATGGCGCTTTGCAACATCGGCATGAGAATTTCAGCCTGGCGTCGGCCTGCGGTTTCCTCGCGTTGGGCGATAATGGCGCCGCCCGACCAGCAGGCAACCGAGCAGGCTGTCGTGGCGGCGTCGAGAGCAAGAAGATTCATCGTTCTTCACGGCACCTAATTTGGTATGATTCAGTCAGCCGGACGCTATGAACCGGTAAATTTGAAATTAATGATACCCTACCTCTAACATCGCCGCGAATTTGCATCAAATTAAGGACTTGGCGGAATCTTAAAGCCGCTCCGGGATCATGACCCTAATCAGGATTTCTTCTCCAGAATATGATGTCGATCTCGCACTTGCCTATGCGACTGCGGACAATATTACCGGTAGGCCTATCTATCTGCACGCTACCTGTTGGCTCCATACCGACGCCGCCGCAGCGTTGGCAAGAGCGATCGCGCTAGCGCGTGAGCTGGATCTGAAATTTCGAATATTTGATGCTTATAGGCCAGTAGAAGCGCAGTGGAAATTATGGAATCATGACCCTAACCCGGCCTTTCTGGCTGACCCGCGCAGGGGCTCGCCGCATTCACGTGGCATCGCCATCGATCTTACTTTGGTGCGGCGCGCTGATGGTGTGGCTCTGGAAATGGGTACGCCGTTCGATGATTTCAGCGCCCGCGCATTTCACAACTGTTCAACTCTTGCGCCGGAAGTTCGGCGCAATCGATGTCTTTTGCTGGGTTTGATGGCGAGTGCCGGGTGGGACCACTATTTAAACGAATGGTGGCACTATCAGCTTTATAATCCGCGAACATATCCGCTCTTGTGGGATAGCGCCGCGCGTACCAGGATAATGACGGATTGAAAAAGATGGCGGGAACAATGCGGCTTGATCGCTGGAGAAAATTGAAGAGGGCGGTGGCGCTGTTGTGCGCGGCCGTGGGGATTTCGGCAGTTGGCTTTCCGGCGGTGGTTCAGGCGGCGGATTCGGCGGTAATTCTGCAATATCACCGCTTTGGCGAAGCCGATTTGCCATCGACAAACATAACACTCGAGCAATTCGAAGCACATATTGCTCATTTGCGATCGGGTGGCTACACGGTATTGCCGGTACCGCATATCGTCGCGGCGCTCCGCAGCGGTCAGCCTCTGCCCGATAAAGCGGTGGGCATCACGATTGATGATGCTGCGAAATCGGTGATTCGCGAGGCTTGGCCTCGTTTGCGCGAGGCCGGTTTCCCTTTTACTTTGTTCGTTGCTACCGATGCTATCGATCAGCGTCGGGTGCGCTCGATGAGTTGGGATGACATCCGTATCTTGGCCAACGCTGGCGTAACAATCGCCAACCACAGCTCATCGCACGAGCATTTGTGGCGCCTCGGTTTGGCGGCGGCGCGACGCGACGTAGCGAGCGCGCAGACCCGGTTTGAGGCCGAATTGGGTTTTTCGCCGCGCCTGTTCGCCTATCCATATGGCGAATATAATTTGGCGCTACGCGGCCTCATTGAAGGGTTAGGTTTTGAGGTAGCGTTCGGGCAATTTTCAGGCGTTGCTGGAAAAGCTTCGGATCCGTTTGCCTTGCCGCGGTTCTCGCTCAACGAAGCCTATGGGGGAATCGAGCGCTTCCGGTTGATTGTCAATACTCTGCCGATTCCGGTTCGTGATGTCACGCCGGCGGAACCGATCGTGTCGCACAATCCGCCGAATATAGGCTTTACTGTCGACGAATCGCTCGCCGACATCAGTGCACTAGCTTGTTTTGTGTCTGGTCAGAACTCGGTTCATGTCGAATTGCTGGGCGAAAGACGGGTCGAGCTGCGCATGACGCGACCCCTTCAGCGTGGGCGAAGTCGCGTTAATTGTACGCTCCCGGGACCGGATCGGCGCTGGCGCTGGCTTGGTATGCAGTATCTCGTTCCCTGAGTTTTCTCAGAGAGTTGGCGCAGGAATCAGGACTTGCGGCCTGGCACTGCAGGATCGTTCTGGGTCCATCGTTTGTCATGCAGCTGGGCGTCGTCAAGCGGCCCCAAATTGTTGGCGCGGATGATATGGCGAATGGTTTCTACATAGGCCGAGCCGCGCTCGGAATAGCGGATCAACTCACCCGCTAATGTGTGACCGCTCATCGGCCTGGTATGGCTGCGCAGCCATTTTCGCGCTGCTCGGAATTCACCATAGGCGTGATGATAATTCAAATTATGCACATAGGAGCGCGTACCTTCGACCAAGTTTGAATAGGCGCGGACAAGATGCTGCCGCCCACTGGCGCGCTCTTCCGGTAACATGCCATGCGATGCTTTGTAGGTAATTTGGCCGAATAGCGCATTGCCTTCACGTGCAAACCGCGATGTTCCCCAGCCGGATTCCTCGGCTGCTTGCGCAATCGCGAGAGAGGGCGGAACAATATCAACCCGCTCCATTAATGCCTCCCAATCATAGGGAGAGGTTTCATAGCGCTCGGCCATCTGGTAGAGCCAGTCACGCTGCGCGTGGCTCAACGACAAGCCGCTGTCCAATATCGCACGCAATTCTAGCAATCTCTGGCGCGCCGCCAGGATATCTTCGTTGACCCAGAGAACGACAGGCAAGACAGATTTGATAAATATGCGCTTGCGCGTCGCGACGGATGGAACATCGGCAATATCGGCTGGCAATTTATCGAGATAGAGGCGCGGTACATTATTGCCGCTGTCGCGCACGGTCGCCAAGTCGTAATCGATGCGCTCAAAATGGGCGTCCAATGCCGCGACACTTCTGACCTGATCATCGGGGGCCGGTTTCCCGACTGGCTTGGGCACGGGTATTAGGACAGCTGTTAGAGCCGGCGGTTGATCAGATAGGTGTGACCCGCTTGGCGGAAGAAATAAATCGAATTCGTTGATATTGACGTTGAGGGTTATCCCGGCTGCAGGTTTTGGTGTTTTTGTTCCCGGCAGTTCGAACAATACTGGGATGACAGGATTAGCAAGAACATACGAGAACGCCTTGAATTTGACCCCTTCGCCAGAAACTTTTTGCCGAAAAAACGCCTTAAAGGTATCACCCCGCAAGTTGTCGTCTGTTTTGGCGAGTGGCGGGAGGCTGGCGAGGGTGGTGGCAGTAAATTCGCTGTTATAGCTTGCGACCCGCGCTGGGCGTTCCGCCAGCACCGGCTTTACCGCTGGTTGCGCTGGAGCTGCGGTACCGTTCTCGTTGGCCAGGGTTTGCAAGTATGGGGTGCTTGCGCCTGCCCAATCTTTCGGTGGCGTGAAAACGGTAAGGACCGATACGGCAACGACGGCGCTTACCAACAACGCCAGCGCCGGTGCAAACAAAGGAGCGTCGGTTGACAGAATCACCCGATTCTGGGCGGCGCTCCAGCCGACATGCCCCTCTATCACGGAATTATTTTTTTTTACCATTCCCATATCGGCCGGGCATTTCTGCCCGCATCGCCACCACAGAATTGTGCCGTTTAAACCGCTCGAACCTCGACCACTTCGGGGATGTAATGCCGCAGCATATTTTCGATCCCCATTTTCAAGGTCGCGGTTGAGCTCGGACAGCCTTGACATGCCCCCTGCATCTGCAGCATCACCACACCATTCTGAAATCCCCGGTACACGATATCGCCGCCGTCCATAGCGACCGCAGGGCGCACCCGGGTATCCAGCAATTCTTTGATCTGGCCAATAATTTCGGCATCGGGACCGCTATCGGCGTCATCCGTATGGGCCACACCGATATCCACAGTATCCAGCATCACGGGTTTTCCCGAGACGAAGTGTTCCATGATGACGCCCAGAATGACCGGCTTTAGCATCTGCCAGTCGGCGTCCTCGGACTTGGTTACGGTGACGAAATCACTGCCAAAAAATACACCCTTGACTTCATCGACGAGAAACAGGCGCTTCGCCAAGGGAGAGCGCTCGGCCGCGTCTTCGTCGCGAATGTCGAGCGTTCCTTCCGCCAGAACCACCTGTCCTGGCAGGAACTTTAACGTGGCGGGATTGGGAGTTTGTTCAGTTTGAATAAACATTGCGGTGTTTTCCTGTATCGGCCGGCGATCCTTAACGGATTGCTCAATTTTGCAGGCGGCAATGTGGGCCAGACGGTTGAAGATATCAACCCTTGCGCAGAAGGTATTGGTTGAGAACGTAAATTTATAGTTAACAATATTGGCCCGTTCGGAAGGATTGCCATTTTACCTGATCGGAGGAGTGCTCTAGGCGGTCTGGAATAACCTGCTCGGGAATCTCGATTTCTATATTTCAGGTAAGGTTGCGGAGCTGTTGATCGCTTAAATTCCCAGGCACCACAACCAGCGGAATATTGAGACGTCCGGCAAGCTGTCCGACCAGCCACGAAATCAGGGAGCCATGGCCGTCGTCTGGCGGCGCTGCGCCGACCACCAAAAGGTCGACGGATTCGCTTTCTTCGATATGGGCTAGGATTTCCTCGCCTATGCCTCCTTCGCGGATATGCAGCACCGGCTTCACACCGAGCAACGCTTCGACCTCGCGGGCTAGTTCGTCGAGCAGCTCTTGCGCTTCTTCTTGTGTTTCCTCGCGCATGCGTTCGCCGACGGCGGCCCAATGCTGAAATTCGGGTGGCTGTGTCACGTGCAGCAGCCCCACCCCACCCCCCGAGTTTTGTGCTCGCATCGCCGCGAAGCGGGCGGCAACGGCGGAGTGATCGTCATGCGCCACGCAGACGAGAAAGGTAATCTCGCCGGCTATGTGCTCGCTGACGAGCGGTTTCTTGGATTTTTTCATGGCGGCCCCTAAAGGATTGTTAATTCTTCCGGAAGGCAACGCTGCCGGCCCATCCTGCCATCAGCGCGGCGGCGATGGCAATCAGGCCGTAGAGGGCGCTCTGTCCTTTGGCAAAGTTGAAAATTTCGGCTGACATGCCGGATTTTTCGACCGTGAGATGAGCTACGCGCCGACTCAATATTTTGGCGTCGCGCACCAAGAGCGTTTCCGCCACATAATCACCAGTCGGAACGTTTGCTGGCAAGACCAGCGTGGCCCGGAACAAGCTATCGTCGATGATTACAATTTCGCCGATTTTGGGTGCGTATAGGTCCTCTACCGTGCGCCCGCGTCGCACCGCCTCACGGAACGCTTCGACCTCTTCTGTGGTGCGCATCCAGATGGTATTGAGCAGAATATGGCCGCTGCCTATCTGATTGCGGTCGAGTTCTGGCTTCCCAATGATCTCTTCGATCGGACGCGAGGCGGCGAGCGCGTAATATTGCGGAACGTCCCGAAAGGCGACGGAATCTCGGTTGATCCAAATGCCGGCAACCCGGCGCTTACGGCGTACTACCACCGGCGCTTCCGGTCCGCGCAGGGTGACGATGATATCACCCGGCAGGCTTTTCACCCCGAATAGAATGACCGTGCTTCCGGTAAAGCTCGAATCGACCTCGATTTTTTGAGGAAGAAGATCAACGACCAGCGGTTCATCGCTGGCCCCAAGGCTGACACTGAGCGGCGCGGTCATCAAGGCCCCGAACAGTACCAACAGCGCTCTAGCAAAGAAGTTCCGTCCCACCATTAGCGCATAACCATCAAAGTGACGCTGTAGAGATCTTCGGGACGCGCCACCAGTCCATATAGCAGTCGCCCGCCGACGGCCAATACCATGATAGCTAGGAGGCCGCGCAGATATTCTCCCTTGATCCGTTGTCCGAACCGGCTGCCATATTGTGCACCAATTACTGCGCCGACCGCGAGCAGAAGGGCAAGAATAATATCGACATTGTGATTTTGGACGGCATGGGCGAAGGACGAGACGGTGCTGACCACGACAATGCCGAACAACGATGTGCCGACAACGACACTCGTTGGCATCCCGATTAGATAGATCATCACCGGAATCATGATGAAGCCACCGCCGACCCCCATGAACGCCGCCAGTAATCCCATCAAAAAGCCGACGATAATCGGCGGCAGCGCGCTCACATAAAGTTTCGAACGGCGGAAGCGAAGCTTGAACGGCAGGCCATGGAACCAATTATGCTGATGCGCTTTGCGCCGCCGGCTAGTGTTCCGCAGGAGCGTCGCGCGCACGCTTTCGGCGCCCATTAGGCTGCCGACAACGGTCAAGAAAACGACATAAAAAAGTGAGATAACCAAGTCGATCTGGCCAGCTTCGCGCAATGCCTTAAACAGCCACACACCGAGCCAGGAGCCACCGATACCCCCCGAGAACAGCAGCGCGCCCATGCGGAAATCGACATTTCCGCGCCGCCAATGCGCCATCATACCCGAGACCGACGATGCCACGATGAGATTGGTCCCTGTGCCGACGGCCACGGTTGGTGGTACGCCTAGAAAGATCAATAGCGGCGTCATTAGGAAGCCGCCGCCGACGCCGAACATACCTGATAGAAAGCCGATTGCTCCGCCGAGGCCGAGCAGCAGAAACACATTGGTCGAGATTTCCGCTATCGGGAGATAGATTTCCATGGACGCCGCCTGTTGGAGGCTCACTTGGTGTATCGCGCCTACAGGCCCTTCAGTTCAAGAAAAATGTTAACAGCCGAGATTTACGGATCAAGGAGGCCAATAATCTTTTTGATCTCAGCAAGGTTTGGCTCTGCGATTCCGGCAGCGCGTTCCGCGCCTTTGCGCAGAATGTCATCTATAAAGTCGGTCGACGCCATGAGCCGGCGCATATCCGCGGCAATCGGTTCCAGCTTGGTGGCGGCAAGTTCTGCTAGTTCGATTTTGAATTCCGCGAAACCCTTTCCTTCGAAGCGCGTCGTCACCGAGTCGACGCTTTCATCGGCGAGCGTGGCGTAGATGCCGAGCAGATTAGCCGCCTCGGGTCGATTTTCTTGATCGAAGCTTATGCCTGGTTCCGAGTCGGTTTTAGCGCGGCGAATCTTGCGCTGAATGGTATCGGCATCATCAGTCAGATTGATGCGTGAATTTTCGGACAGTTCAGATTTACTCATTTTAGCTCGTCCGTCGCGCAGGCTCATCACTCGCGTCGCTTCGCCGAGAATCAACGGTTCCGGCAACGGAAAATATTCCTGACCGTAGCTCCGATTAAACACGCCGGCGATATCGCGCGATAGTTCCAAATGTTGTTTCTGATCTTCGCCGACCGGTACGTGCGTCGCGCGGTAGAGAAGAATATCGGCCGCCATCAACACTGGATAGGCATAGAGGCCAAGCACCGCGTTGTCGCGCTTCTTGCCGGCTTTTTCCTTGAACTGGGTCATGCGGTTGAGCCAGCCGAGCGGCGTGTGACAGTTGAGCATCCATGCCAACTCTGCATGGGCTGCGATTCGGCTTTGATTAAAGATGATGGAGCGTTCGGGATCGATGCCGGCGGCGATCAGGCCGGCGGTGACTTCGCGCGTGTTGGCGGTGAGTTCGGCAGGGTCTTGCGCCACGGTGATGGCGTGCAAGTCGACGATACAATAAATGCATTCGAAATTGTCCTGCATGTTGACCCAATTCTTGATTGCGCCTAGGTAATTGCCGAGGTGCAAATTTCCGGTTGGTTGAACACCAGAGAAAATTCGATTCATCGCGCCGTGCTCCGAACTGGCCGTCAGACCGCGTTTATTTGAACAAATTCATAGCGCCCGAGCCCTGGGAGCGCCGAATTTATGGCGTGCCGATCCGCCCCGGTCAAGAGAGGCAGGTAAGTCCGCTCACGCGGCGCTGTCTTCACCACCACCGCTGCGGCCCGAGCGCCAAAACCCCTTTAAGTCCGCCACATAGGCCGCGCCAGCGATGCGAGCGGTCAGGCCATAGACAAGGATACCGGTGAACATTAGCGCGATTAGGCTGCCGACCCCGGTGCCGAGCGATGCGCCGAGCGGGCTTGACAGCGCTGACGAGACCGCCCACAGGGCCGCCGCCATTGCCGCTGTGGCTGCTAGCATGCCAGGCAGGCGGCGGCGCAGGCGCGCATCGGCAGTGAAATAGCCCCGCCGATGCAAGCCATGCGCCAACAAAGCCGCATTGAGCCAACCAGAAAGTGTCGTTGCCAAAGCGATGCCGACATGCCCGAGCGGCCCCATTAGGATCAAGTTGAGCGCAATATTAATCGTTAGGCAGACGATGGCTATGCGCACCGGCGTCTTGGTGTCCTGACGGGCGAAATAACCGGGCACCAAAACTTTTATCATGACGAAAGAGGGCAGACCGGCGGCATAGGCAACCAACGCGTCCGCCGAAGCGCCGGTCGCCACAGAGGTAAACGCACCGCGTTCAAAGAGTACCGATATGACTGGCTCTGCAATTATCATCAACGCCGCTGCCGCTGGCAATGTCAGCAGAAGCGCGCCTTCGATGGCGCGGTTTTGACTGTACCCGGCGGCTTCGCCGTCACCGCAGCGCAGCTGGCGAGACAACAGCGGCAACAACGCTGTGCCGACCGCTACGCCAATCACGCCGAGCGGTAATTGGTTTATTCGATCAGCATAATAAAGGTAGGAAACCGCGCCTTCCGGTAAGAGCGAGGCAATTATCACATCGACGACAAGATTGACCTGGGCAACCCCGGCGCCAAGCGCGGCTGGCGCGATGATGACCAGCATATGTTTGACGCGCGGTGTCAGCCGTGGGCGCAAGAGCCTTAGTGCAATACCGGCGCGCCGGAGCGCCACGATGAGCCAGGCGAATTGTAGCACCCCGGCGCCCGAGACGCCGATTGCCAACGCGTGGCCCGGCGTTTCCGTCCAATGGGAGAGGCCGAGAAGTGCGGCGACCAAACACAAATTTAAAATGATCGGCGTGGCCGCAGCGGCGGCAAACTTGTAAAGCGAGTTCAACACGCCGCCCAACAGCGACACCAAAGAGATGAACAGAATATACGGGAAGGCGATGCGGGTGAGCTGCACCGTGAGGTCGAATTTACTCGGGTCAGCGGCAAAGCCCGGCGCTAGGACGTACATCAGCCACGGCATTACGATCTGCGCCACCACCACGAGCAGCAACAACACGCAGAGTAGAACCGCCAACACTTCTTCGGCGAACGCCTTGGCCGCTTCACGGCCATTCTGTTCAAGCTCACCGGCAAACAACGGCACAAATGCCGCGTTGAAGGCGCCCTCCGCGAACAATCGGCGGAGAAAATTAGGCAGCTTGAACGCGACGAAGAACGCATCCGACACCGGTCCGGCGCCAAGGATGGCAGCGATCAAAATGTCGCGGATGAAGCCGAGCAACCGCGAGGCCAGGGTATAGCCTCCGACCGTTGCGACCCAACGCCCCAATGCCATGGTGCTGCGCTTTAGCCGCTTAAGCTGCGCGGGATAATCATCGCTATTCCGCTGCCGCCGTTACAGCCACCGGCTTGGAGCTGAGCTCTGGTTCATCCAAAGCTGTGAGAAGGCGCGCCCGCACACGCTCGATTTCGGCATCCTTGGTCACCTGAAAGCCGAAGCGGTCCTTGACATAAAATACGTCGACCGCTTGTGCGCCGTATGTGGAGATATGCGCAGTCACGATCGACAGGCCGAGCTGGGACAACGCGCAGCCAATATCGTAAAGGAGACCTGGCCGGTCGCGGCCATTGATCTCAACCACCGTGTGTTGGCTGCTGGCGCGGTTGTCTACTAGGACGCGCGATATGACGTGCGCGGTGCGACGGCGCGCTGTCAGGTCGCGTTTGCCGTCGAGTGCGCCGTTAACTGCGGGATCGCCGGCCAACGCATTCTCCAAGAGGCGGAGCATACGTGCTAGTCTCTCGGCGTCATCAAACGGGCCGCCGATGGCATCCTGAACCCAAAATCCGTCAAGTGCCATGCCGTCGGATGTGGTAAACACCTTGGCGTCGACGATGCCGGCACCGGCTGCGGCCATGGCGCCGGCCACGGCGGCGAACATACCAGGCTGATCTTTGGCATAGAGGGTGATCTCCGTCGCCGCGCGCTTCTTATCAACCCGCGCGTCTAGCTCTAAAAATGCGCCGCGGGCGTCGGCGTCGCGGACAAGTCGGGCGTGGCGCGCATGGGTGGCGCTCTCAAAAGCAAGCCAATAGGGCGGAAATAGGCGGGTGGTAAAGCGCTCTATATCTTCGCCCAGCCAATCATCGAGAGTAGCGCGCAGAGCGTCCTGAGCGGAGCTGACCCGTGCCGCTTTTCCTTCCGCCTCATGTCCGCCGGTCAGCACTTCTTCGGCGCGGTGATAAAGTTCGCGCAAAAGGGCCCCTTTCCACGCATTCCATCGCCCAGGCCCGACGGCACGAATGTCCGCCGCGGTAAGCACGGCCAGCAGCCGGAGACGTTCGACCGATTGTACCTGGGCAATAAAATCGGCCAGCGTTTGCGGATCATTGACGTCGCGCTTGAAGGCAGTATCACTGAAGATCAGATGGTTGCGGACAAGCCAAGCAGTTTGCTCGGTTTCCTGCGCCGAGAGGCCCAACCGGGGCCCCAGCTTATTAGCGATCCGCGCCCCTGCCTCCGAATGATCGCCGCGCCCGCCCTTGGCTAAATCATGCAGGAAGAGGGCTAAGTAGAGAACGTTGCGCGATAGGATTTTGGGCGCGATTTGGGTCGCCAACGGCAGCTCTTTCGCCAACTCGCCACGCTCGATCTGCGATAGGATTCCGATCGCGCGCAGTGTGTGCTCGTCGACTGTATAGACATGATACATGTCGTGCTGGGTTTTGCCGACAATGCGGCCGAATTCGGGAATGAAACGTCCTAGTACGCCGGCTTCGTTCATCATTCGAAGAGCTTGCTCAGGCGCTTCGGTGTCGCTTAACAGCGCCAGGAACAGACGGTTGGCTTCGTGATCGGCGCGCAAGTTACGGTCGATCAGTTGCAGACGTTGATGCACCAGCCTGAGCGTGCGTGGATGGATATCAAGGCCGCCGGTTTGCGCTAGACGAAACAGCTTGATCAGACGCACGGGCCGTTCATCGAACGAATCCTCGGCCACGACGGCGAGGCGGGCACCCTCGCTGCGTATTCCGTCCGCTGCTGGAGAGGGTCCAAGGGCACCGTGGCGCCGCGGTGCATCATCCATGTGGTCGGCTTCGAGAGAGGCACACAGTACGCGGGTCAATTCTCCAATCGACTTAGCGACTATAAAGTAATGTTTCATGAAGCGTTCCACGGCTAGATTGCCGTCACGGTCACCGTAGCCCATGCGGCCTGCGATTTCGGGCTGAATGTCAAACGTCAGGCGGTCTTCGGCACGGCCCGCAGCCAAGTGCAAATGCGCGCGTACTTTCCACAAGAAACCTTCGGCGCGGGCGAAACGAACCTGCTCCTTGCGGGTGAGCAAACCCCGCTCAATCAAATCGGCGAAGCGCGGCACGCGATAGAGATATTTGGCAATCCAGAACAAGGTATGCAAATCACGCAAGCCGCCTTTGCCGTCTTTAATATTGGGCTCCAGCATGTAGCGTGAATCACCTGTGCGCTGATGGCGGGCATCGCGCTCGCTCAGTTTGGCAGCGACGAAATTACCTTCACCGCCGGGAACGATCTCATCCCAAAAGCGCTGACGGAGTTCGTGAAACAGGGTTTCATCGCCCCACAAATAGCGCGATTCGAGAATGCTGGTGCGGATCGTCATGTCGTTGCGCGCGCGTGCCAGGCAATCGGCGATCGAGCGTGTCGCATGACCCACCATCAAGCCCATATCCCACAACATATAAAGTACATACTCGATGATTTGCTCGCTGCGTGCGGTGAGTTTCCAAGGATGGAGAAACAACAGATCAATATCCGAATATGGCGAAAGTTCGGCGCGGCCGTAGCCACCGACCGCGACAAAGGCTAGCCGGTTACCGCTGGTCGGGTTTGGCTCGGCGAATAGTCGCTCTGCCGCATGGTCATAGAGAACGGCGAGAATTTCATCGATCAGGAAGGTATATCCAGTGACTAGGGCTCTGCCGCTGGCACCATTCTCGAGTCGCTTTTCAAGTAGCGTGCGACCCGTCGCTAGATACCTTTTGCACAGATCAAGGGCTTCGTCGCGGCTGCCACCGCCGCCGGGTCGCCACGCGGTGGCCGCCAGCGCTGCATCGAACGCACTACGGTCTATAATTTCGCTATGCCGTCCGGCCTTGGTCATCATTCTTGGTTTGTAGCGCCCCCGTCATAGGTTGCGTGTATATGGCCCCAGCTGCCGTTCGGCGCAACTGTTGCCACTTATCGCAGAAACATTGCATTCACGCCGTTTAGCGCTTTGTAAAGAGTATCAAATTGCTGAGTGAAGGCGCCCATCTATAGTTTTTGCCCGGCTTTGCCAAGGTAGCGGCAGATTTCCGCAAGTCCACGGGCGCCATCGACCAGAGCCGTCAGTTCCGATGCCTCTGCAGGGAGTACGAGGCATATCTTCGCGCCGTCGAAATCGAGCGTCACAGCGTTTACACCCCTTAAGCGGCCGGCAAGCGCTCTGGGTGAGACATTATTGAGCACTGGAACCACTCCCCGCATTAGATAACAGATACGCACCCTTATGTTGCTCGCGATCAATTTGGCCGTGGCGCAGTGGTCCAGCCAGGGAATGCGGCCGATTTCTTGCGCAGACTGGCATCCCGAATTGCAAGTAAGTGGCGCGATCCACAGTCAAGTTTTGTGCACCATACGGTCACCTATTTGGTGTCCGGGCTGGCTACTAAGCATTATGATCCATGCATCGCTGTACGATCTGTAACTCTGATACCAAGACAACTTGCCTTGCGGTCGCGCGGGCTGCAAGCTTACGGCTATGACAGATATCATGCGTGGATATTTCGGCGTCGGCGTTGAGGGCGTCAGCAAGCCCTTCAATGTCGGCAATTTGATGCGCTCGGCGCATGCCTTCGGTGCGGGTTTCGTGTTTACTATCGCCGCCGAATACGCTGGCGCTGGCTCGGACACCGCAAAGACCCACGAACATATGCCGTTTTATCGCTACGCCAGCGTCGCCAAGATGAATTTGCCCGAGGGTTGCGCCCTTGTTGGCATCGAATTGATGGATAAGGCGGCCGATCTGCCGACCTTTCCACATCCTCTGCACGCCGCCTATGTGCTCGGTCCGGAGCGCGGCTCGCTGTCTCCGGCGCTAATCGAGCGGTGCGAACATGTGGTGCGAATTCCGGCTCGTTTCTCGATAAATCTTGGCGTTGCCGGGGCTATCGTCATGTATGATCGTATGCTGGCGCTCGGTCGCTTTGGCGAACGCCCGCTCAATCCGCGAGCTGCACCAACGCCACGGCCAACCCATGTTTATGGCGAACCGACCCGGCGCCGGCCGAAACCAGTTTAAGCCTCTCCTAGTTACCCGTGGAAAAGGCTCTGGAACCCGACTGGCTATGAAGATATCCTAATCCCATGCGTGCTCAATTTGTTAGATTCTCCAGTTTATCGATCTTCATCGTCAGTGCCCTCGTCTTTGCAGCTCTTGTCCTGGCGGGCAGCGTGGCCGGCGAAGCGCATGCCCAAGAACAATTAAGCAAGAACGGCGTGTGGGAAGCCTTTACCTATAAGGAAGGCGGCAAGCTGACCTGTTACATGTACGCCCAGCCGGCCAAGCAGAAAGGTAATTACAGCAAGCGCGGTGCCCCGAACGCGATGATCGTGCGGCACCGCGGCTCCGCTGCGTTCGAAGAAGTGGAGGTGAGCGTCACTTCGGGCTATCCCTTCAGGGATGGTTCGCCGATCAGGGTCCAAATCGATGGCAAGGATTTCAAATTCGGCATCGTCCAGAAGGAACATGCCTGGGCTAACAATGCGGATGAGGCCAAATCTGCAGTCCAGGCAATGATCCGAGGTAATAAATTGACCGTGCGTGGAACCTCGCGAAAAGATACCTATTCTCTTGATACATATTCGCTGAGAGGCTTTAGCAAGACGTATAAAGAGATCGTTAAGGCCTGCCCGTAATTATCCAGTTTGACAATTTACGGCGCCACGCCGTCTCACGGCTGTGGAAATTCTGGTCCGAGGCACGTATATCATCCGCATGAACGACGTAAGCGCATCGGCGCCGGACGAACGTGTGAGCCTGATCGGCCTAGATCGATCAGAGTTGGCGCGCGCTGTGGCGCAAATTGGCGAAACCAAAAAAAGCGCGGATCTTCGTGCTAAGCAACTGTGGCATTGGATTTATCATCACGGCGCGGATGATTTCTCGCACATGTCGAGCTTGAACGGCGCGCTACGCGAAGCGCTGGCAGCGGCCTATACTCTGGCGCGGCCCAAAATCACTCGCGACCAATTGTCCGAAGATGGCACGCGCAAATGGCTGCTGCGCTTTGCCGACGGGCAGGAAGCTGAAAGCGTTTACATTCCCGAAGACGACCGCGGTGCGCTCTGCATGTCGGCGCAAGTGGGTTGTACCCTGACCTGCCGTTTTTGCCATACGGGTACCCAGCGCCTGGTGCGTAATTTGGAAGCGCGCGAGATCATCTCGCAGTTTTTGGTGGCGCGCGACAGCTACGGAGAATGGCCGTCGCCCCAAGACGGCAGAATGATCTCCAACATCGTCATGATGGGTATGGGGGAGCCGCTATTTAATTACGACAACGTCGCCAAGGCGATCCGCATCGCCATGGACCCGGAAGGACTGTCGATATCGCGTCGCCGCATTACACTCTCGACCGCCGGTGTGGCACCGTTGATCGAACGTTGCGGCAAGGAACTCGGTGTTGGCCTGGCGATTTCGTTGCATGCCGTAACTGATGAGCTGCGTGACGAGCTTATGCCAATCAACCGCAAATATCCTTTGGCGGAATTGCTCGACGCCTGCCGACGTTACCCTAGCTCGTCGAACGCAAGGCGTATCACGTTCGAATATGTCATGCTGAAAGGGGTAAATGATTCTCTGGAGGACGCAAAAGCACTGGTGCGTCTGATCGCTGGGATCCCGGCAAAGATCAATTTAATCCCGTTTAATGCTTGGCCAGGCGCAATCTATGAATGTACCGAGCCTGAGGACATCGCTAAATTTGCCGCCATCGTGAACAAGGCGGGCTATTCTTCTCCGGTGCGAACACCGCGCGGGCGCGATATCTCCGCCGCCTGCGGGCAGCTCCGCTCGGAGAGCCTGCGCACGCCGCGCACCGCACGATTGTCCAAAACCCGCTCAGCGGCCGAGTCGCAGACGGCGCTTACATGAGGCACTGATGCAACCGGTATTACTAATCTTTGCTTCCCTGGTATTCGCGCTGATCGTAGTCTATCCACTTTCGCGCATCTGCGCGCGGGCCGGGCTGCCCTGGTGGCCAGCCTTGATTGTCTTCGTACCGATCATCGGGCCGCCCATCACCGCCTATTTACTGGCCCTCAGCAGGTGGCCGAGCCACCCGTTCGGGCGCTAGGAAAAACGCCATGCCAGTTATGCACGGACTGTTGAACCTTATCATGCTGGCGATCAGCATTTGGTGCTATTGGCGCATTCTCAACAAAGCGGGGCTGAATCCGTGGTGGGCCTATGTGCTGCTGTTGTCGCTAGCGATTGCTTATGTGACCAGCTTTTTTCAGAGCCCAGTTGTTCTCTTTGCGCCTTATATCGTGCCCGCCGTGCTGATATGGATTTTTGCTTTCATCCGTTGGCCGAGCTATGAGAAATAGCCTGGTGCGGATCACGACGGGCGCTAGCCCTCGAGCAAGAAATAATGGCTGGAATTCTACGCTGGCTGTTCTTGCCGCGCGCCTGACTTTGCCTATACTGCGCGCGCTTCCCATCACGCGCGGCGTAACATCATGACAAAAGATACCGACAGGCCGATCAAGAAATGTGTGCTAGCCTATTCGGGCGGGCTCGATACGTCGATCATCCTGCGCTGGCTGCAGGAGCAGTATGGCTGCGAGGTAGTGACCTTCACTGCAGATCTTGGCCAGGGCGAGGAGCTCGACTCGGTTCGGGCCAAAGCCGAGGCCATGGGTGTTACAGAAATCTTTATCGAGGATTTGCGCGAGGAATTCGTGCGTGATTACGTCTTTCCAATGTTTCGCGCCAATGCGCTGTATGAGGGTCTCTATCTGCTGGGCACTTCAATCGCGCGCCCCCTTATCGCCAAGCGGCAAATCGAGATAGCCCACCAAGTTGGCGCCGATACGGTCGCCCATGGCGCAACCGGCAAGGGCAACGATCAGGTGCGCTTTGAGCTCGGTTACTATGCCTGCAATCCGGACATCCGCATCATCGCGCCGTGGCGCGAATGGAACTTGACTTCGCGCGAGGACCTGGTGCGCTATGCCGAGGCGCACCAGATTCCTATCCCGCGCGACAAACGCGGCGCGCCACCCTATTCGACCGACGCAAATCTCCTGCATATTTCCTATGAAGGCAAGGTGTTGGAAGATCCCTGGATCGGCCCCGATGAAGAGATGTACACGCGCTCCGTGGCACCCGAAGCCGCGCCTAATACGCCGCTTGCCCTGGAAATAGACTTCGCCGCTGGTGACGCGGTGGCGCTTGACGGGGAAGCTTTATCACCGGCCACCCTTCTCACCCGGCTTAACCAAATGGCGGGCGCCCATGGCATCGGCCGCATCGATATCGTCGAGAACCGCTTTGTTGGCATGAAATCTCGCGGCGTTTATGAGACGCCAGGCGGGACAGTTCTGTTGCAAGCGCACCGCGCTATCGAATCTCTCTGTCTCGATCGCGGCGCGGCGCATCTAAAGGACGAACTGATGCCGCGCTATGCCGAGTTGATCTATAACGGCTTCTGGTTTTCGCCTGAGCGCGACATGATCCAGGCGGCCATCGACGATAGTCAAAAATCGGTTGAGGGAACCGTGCGTCTCAAGCTTTACAGAGGCGGCGTCTATGTGGAAGGGCGGAAATCACCGACAAGCCTCTACAGCGAGGACCACGCCACGTTCGAGGCCGACACGGTCTACGATCAGCGAGACGCCGAGGGTTTTATCAAGTTGAATGCGCTGCGTCTCAGGCTGCGCAAAAAATAGCGCCGTTAGCCCGGCAGGGTGCTAAATCCAATCACATACTCGTGGGTGAAGAGAATCACCAGACAAAGCATCAGTAACACGCTGATGCGGGCAGAACTCATTTCCTTTAGGTTTGGCCGCCCCTTCCCCTTTAGTGCGGCGGGGAGCGTAATGGCCGAAGCGCCGGCTACCTTCTCAGCCCAGCGCTCAGGCTCCTCGCATCGAATTCTGGGGCAGACCAGGAACTGATGGATCAGCGCAAACAAGTCGAAGGGGCTGAGCATCATTTACCGACGCCGCGGTGCATAGGGCTAGCGCCAGCGGCGTCCTGGAAATCATAGGAATGCTAATAAAGAGCGCCAGCGCAATAGCCAAGCCCCATAAGCATCCAGTGATTGCGCGCTCCTATGTACTTCCGCTACTCAGGCTCGGGCACGCCGGTCTGGCGGCAGGCCGCAGTTAGCGTGTTTTTCAATAGGCACGCGATGGTCATCGGGCCAACGCCGCCTGGCACCGGTGTGATAGCGCCAGCGACTTTAACCGTTTCGTCAAAATCGACATCACCGACCAGCCGCGTGCCGGATTTCCTGCTGGCGTCATCGATCCTGTTGATGCCGACATCGATCACAGTTGCGCCGGGTTTGATCCAGGCACCCTTCACCATGCGCGCGCGCCCGACCGCGGCGATGACGATATCGGCACGCCGGCACTCGCCGGCGAGATCACGGGTGCGCGAATGAGCGATGGTCACGGTACAGTGCTCCTTCAATAACAGCGCCGCCATGGGCTTGCCGACAATGTTTGAGCGCCCGACAACTATCGCTTGCATGCCGGTGAGATCGCCGACGACCTCCTTCAGCATCAGCAGACAACCGACCGGCGTGCACGGCACCATGGCGTCTTGGCCGCTGTTGAGCCGTCCGACATTCAAAGTGTGGAAGCCGTCGACATCCTTATCCGGATTGATGGCGTTGAGGATGGCGTCTGAATCGACCTGATCGGGCAGCGGCAATTGCACCAGGATGCCATGCACCTTTGGGTCATTGTTTAGCTCTTCGACCTTGGCCATGACCTCGTCATGGCTGGTGCTATCCGGCAGTTTGTAGGTGGCTGAATTCATCCCTGCCTCGAGCGTAGATTTGCCCTTATTACGGACATAGACCTCGCTCGCCGGATCTTCTCCGACCAACACCACGGACAAGCCCGGCGTCACACCGTGTCTTTCCTTCAGAAGCGCCACTCGGCGGCTGATATCGGCCCGCAGATTAGCAGCCATGGCTTTGCCGTCGATTAAGTTCACGTCACTCATATTAATTCTCCACAGAAGAGTTCGAGACGTTCTTTAAGGTTCGCCGGGTCGCCGACGATTTGAACCGATTTTTGCCGTGCCGTGGCGCCGGACACAATATGCATCGTGGAGGCAGGCTGGCGGAGCTCTCGCGCCAAGAGCTTTAGGGGGGCGCGATTAGCCTTGTCACCTTTGGTTGGCGCGGTGACGGCAACCTTCACATAGGCCGGGTCGTCGTTCGTCCGCGCCATGCCGTTAATGCCAGCGCTGCCCGCTTTTGGTATTAGGCGGATGCCCGAATCATTCATGCTATATGGTGTATTTTCGGGTGTGGGGCGATGCCTCACCCGAGATTGTCGACGATCAGATTGCGGATAAAATAGAGTGCGAGTATCAGGATCATCGGCGAAAGGTCGACGCCACCAAGTGGCGGAATGATACGCCGAATTGGCCTGAGCGCTGGCTCGGTAATGCGGTAGAGAAAGCCCAGCACAGTATAAATAAACTGGTTCTGCGTATTCAATATGTTGAAGGCGGTTAGCCAACTGATTATGGCTGTGGCAATTAGCACATAGATATAAATCGAAAAAACAGCGTAAATAAGGTCAGCTAAAGCATTCATGGTTCTCTTTCGTGATAGGCCGTGGCGCAGGCGGCAGCGAGTATATCCCAAAGCGAAAAGAGGGCCAGCCTTTCTCATCCGGCCGCTCCTTGACAGGCTGGGAAAAGCAGCCACATTATCCGTCACCGCGCCGGCTTCACCGGTCGTGCACCCGATATGCTAACGGGGCCGTAGCTCAGATGGGAGAGCGTCGCGTTCGCAATGCGAAGGTCAGGGGTTCGATTCCCCTCGGCTCCACCAGCAAACTCAATGACTTAACGAAATACCCTGATGAAAGACGTCGGTCTGTCACACTGGTGTCACGGTGACGGAGCGAACATATGCCCTCTATTCGTAGAGGCGGTGCCAAATGGCAGGCCCAGTTGGCCCCTGGTGTTGTTGACTGTTGTTTAGTCGGCGGCGATGCCGCAGGTCAGGCCGCCGTCGATGGGTAACGCAATACCGGTAATCCAGCGCGCCTCATCAGAGGCGAGAAATACGAACCCGGTGGCAATATGCTCTGGGTCACCGAGCCCCAGAGGATGCAGCCGTTCGAGACGCGCCTGGAAAGCCTTTGGGTCGTCCAATTGCGACAAGTGGTAATCGATCATGGGCGTGGGCACCCACCCCGGACAGACACAATTGACCCGGATGTTATCCTTAGCGCCGTCGAGCGCCATGCATTTGGTTATCATGACCGCTCCGGCCTTTGAAACGCCATAACTGACCTGACCGGGGACGCCGGTCAGTCCCGCAATTGATGCCGTGTTGAGGATAATACCACCACCTTCGGCTTTGAAATGCGGCCAGATTGCTTTCGAGGTAAGGTAGATGCTTTTTAGATTGACATCTAATTGGTGGTCCCAGTCGTTGGCCGAAATCTCCTCCACCGTGCCGATCACCGCCTGACCAGCGTTATTAATGAGAATATCGACGCGTTCGACGGTGGAGACCGCACGCGCCACGAGATTGGCGACATCTTCATCGCGCGTAACGTCAGTTGTCACGGCCTCCGCCCGGCCACCCGCCGCGCATATTTCCGCCACCGTTGCTTCGTTGCTATCCTGGTTCAACTCGGCGCAGATAACGGTTGCACCTTCCCTGGCAAAGCGTCGTGCAGTGGCTTTGCCGATGCCCGATCCGGCGCCCGTCACGATGGCTGATTTTCCTTCCAGTCGCATGTTTCTGACTCCTTACCTTCGACCCTCCGCACTTATCCTTGATGGCTAGGCATTCTGAAGTTGGCTAAATTTCTATGCACGAAGTTACTGAGCGCGCGTGGCGCCCGGCCGCTAACAGTTCCCACCGCATCACTGACGCCACCTACACGCCCGTGGCGAAACAGGGCGAACCATTCCAGTATTTCGTCGACAAACCAGGCATCGATGCCTGCTGCCAGCAGGTTCGCGCGGCATTCCTGCGGTGGAATATCGACAAAGGTAAAAGGCTCTCCGGTGGCCCTCGCTACGATGCGTGCGGCTTCGGCGTAGCTCAGCGCCTCAGGGCCGGTAAGGTCATAGACCTTCCCCTCATGGCCGTCCTCGGTCAACGCCGCGACAGCCGTCGCGGCGATGTCTTGTGCATCAATAAAGCAGTACTTAGCCTCGCCGAGCGGCAAACGGCAAATTCTCCCGGCGCCAAATCCTTGTGTTGGGCCATAAAGATTTTGCATGAACGCATTTGGCCTGAGCACGGTCCAGGTGAGGGCGGAATCGCGGATCACCGCTTCGACGCGGCCATGCAGGCGTTGTAGGGCTGCTCTCCCATCCACGGCGGCGTTGGGGACGGAAATCTTGACGATGCGATCGACGCCGGCCTGACTGGCGGCCTTAATGGCATTGATCTCAAGAACGTCCATGCGTGGTTGGGCGCCGCACAGGAGAAAGAGGCTGTCTATACCGTCGAGTGCAGAATGCAACGAATCGGGTGCAGCGAAATCCCCTTGACGCCAGACTTCCCCCGGCAGCTTCGCTAACTTTGTTTCCTCTGGGTTTCGCGCCATTGCTCTAAAGGGCTGTCCGCTCGCATGCAGAAGGTCCACCAATTCCCGGCCGATAGTACCGCCCGCACCTGTCACCAGAATCAAATTTCTCTCCCTTTGAGATGCTAAGTAGGGGCGTTTTGTTGACATTGAACCAGCAAGCCGCGATACCCAAATCCGAGGGTACGGTATGCGCCCCAAAGGTAAAAGCGCCATCAGCGATTAACTTCGTGGGGGATCGCCATGCAGATCGAAGGATGCGTTGCGTTGGTTACCGGTGCTGCCGGCGGAATCGGCGGCGCCCTGGTTGAAACTCTGTCACGCCAGGGGGCGTCGCGTATCTATGCGGCAGACCTGCCGGGGCCGCTCGCCGCCATCACGGCATGGCCGGCCCAAGCCCAGCCCCTGGCGCTCGACGTGACGCGGGTGCCGGACGTCTCGTCGGCGGCTCGCCAGCATGGTGACGTCAACCTGCTCATCAACAACGCCGCCATATTGGAGTTTTCGGGATTGATTGGGATGGCCTCCCTAGATGGCGCGCGGGCGCAGTTCGAAGTCAATTTTTGGGGCTATCTCGCCATGTGCCGCGCCTTTGCGCCGGTGCTGGCAGGAAATGGCGGCGGTGCAATCGTCAATATTCTTTCCGAGGCGGCGCGTCTAAACGCGCCCTTCGTCGGCGCCTACTCCGCGTCAAAGGCTGCTGCTTGGTCGTTGACCCAGGGTGTGCGTGCGGAATTGCGTGCCCAGGGCACCCATGTGCTAGCGGCCTTTCCAAGCTCCACCGATACCGCCATGCTGGCCGGCCTCGACGGTGACAAGGAGAGGCCGGGGGATATAGCCGAGGGCATTATCGATGGTCTGGCGCGGGGTGTGGAGGATATTTCCGTTGGCCTACACGCTGTCCGTTTCGAAGCACTATCTTACGGGGATCCCAAGGCGGCCGAGCGGGAATTCGCTCAGTTTCTTCCCGGTGTAGAAACAATTCCCGATGAGAAATGACGTGCAATAGTGCAAGGCTCACCTGTTCGGCCCAATTGATTCTCCATATCCTTATTTGATTTTACAGCGAGCATGCCCAAGCCGGCACCGGAACCGGGCTGGAGCGCGTAACCCAATATCTCGATTTCTAAAAATTGTGCGCCGGGTTGCCGCGCTCCCGGCTATGCCTCCACGGGTACGACATTGATTCCTGCCGGTGAGCTCATTTCCATGACGACAAAATCCTCCGAGCATCTGACGAAAGTATGTTTGATTTCCGGAGGCGCGATGACGGTTGTGCCTTTTTCAAGTCTCACCAGCCCGACACCTTCATATTCCAACTCGCACCAGCCGTCGAGAACGACGGAAACTTGTTCGTCAATATTGGTGTGAATATGTTCCGGTACCTCAGGAATGGAACCCTTGGCACTTAAATAATGGATGCCGAATTTCCCGCCCGATCTTTCTGCGGCATCGGTTTCTTGGGAGGCAAATCCTTCGTACACCTCACCGGCTTTATTAGGATCGAGATGTGTGATCACCAGTGGAAATTTGAGTTCGGTCATGATTCTCTCCTTTCTCTAAGTCAAGGCGAGCATGCCGCGAAAGCGGCTTCACGCCGAAAAACATTGTAATTGTAAAGGGCTGCCGCGTTCAAATGCATCCGCGGCGTGAATTGGCTCGTGTTCCCAGTCAATGTATGAAGCGGTTAGGTCGCTGACCTAGTTAAAGGCCGGGGGGGAGGTGAAATCGCATCACAAGCACTCAGTTGTGTACACCATTGTCACATTACTGGGGCGTGTGATGGCTACGACCACACATCGCGAGGTTCACGTTCGAAAGGCTAATCATCCTCTCAAATTCAAGACGTCAGGCTCGGACCATCTACCGTAGCTAAAGTGCCCGACCCAGTTCCTCCGCCTCATACATCAACTGTATCGGCTTTCTCGGCGCTAGAGCATCGCCCAGCAAGTGGCGCTCGGGAACTTTTCCTTCGAGGGCGTGATAGATCGTGTCTACAGGGTATCTCAGCATGGCCACGACTACCGTATCCACGTTTTCTACACGGCGAGGCGGGCCGCCCCAAACAAAGGCGCTGACAACATCCTTTCCCTCGATTCCTTGGAGATTTTGCTGTGTCGTCATTGTCACGCCGGCCTCAGCAAGGCGCGGTAGAAGGTGAGAGCTGTCGAGGGTTTTTTGCGCTTCACTACCTACCATCGCATCCGGTGTGATGATTTCTACACGTACACCATCTTGTTGCGACAGGAGGTCGGCGAGCCCGAGCGGAAAAAAGGTGCCGACCTCGTCGAGAATGACAATGGATTGGCCGAGGGAAAGTGGATCCTCGATCGCGCGTTTTGCAGCAGTGCTGATATCGATCACATGCTCCTGATCAAAACCCTGGAGCGACGCTTTGCCGGGGCGGAACGGGCTGAGTCCGTCAGTTGCCCAGCGGGAACCAGTTGCGATGACTACGCAGTCGGGCGCTTGGGCGGTAATCATGTTGCTGTCAGCTTCGCAATCGAGTTTTACCTGCACCCCGTGACGTTGCATCGTAGCGGCGAGATCGTCGATCGCTATTTGCCATTCGCTCCGTGAGGGCAGTCGCTTAAGCACATTTATGTGGCCGCCCAGTTCGTTGGTCTTTTCTAGCAATAGCACGCTATGACCGCGCGCTGCCGCCACGGCCGCAGCCTTCATCCCGCTGAGGCCGCCACCGACGATTATAATCTTTTTCTTTTCGAGGGGCTGCACCGGCAATAGCGTTCCCGGACCCCACCGCTCTTCCCGACCCGTCGTTGGATTGACCAGGCACGCCGCTGGACGGTTATCAAAGATGCGCGCCACACATTCGTTCGCACCTATGCAATGAATGATTTCCTGTCCGCGCCCCTCCTTAGTTTTCTTGACAAGATGCGGGTCAGCGAATTGCGCACGGGTCATTGCCACCATGTCTGCGGCGCCGCTTTGCAAAACTGCCTCTGCCTCGTCAAGCCCAGTGACGCGGCCGACAAGGAAGAGCTTGGCGCGGTTGCCTACGATCTTGCGGGCGCGGTGGCCATATTCTACATAGCCGCCATGCGGGCTGTCCATCGGTGGGATCGCCATATGCAGGGTGTGATAGCCGCCACGTGTGAGGTTGAAATAATCGAAACAGCCGGTCGCCGTCAGGATTTCAAGCTGTTCATCCGCCTGTTCAGGGGTGACGCCGGATTCACCCAGAAATTCGTCGTATGAGAGTCGGATGCCGATGGTGAAATCGTCACCCACTTTGGCGCGCACCTCTTCCACTATTTCAATGATTAGTCGGCAGCGGTTGGCTACGCTGCCGCCATATTCGTCGCTACGGATGTTGTAGCACGGGCTCAGCACCTGCCCGAGGAGGTAACTGTGCGCGGCATGTAACTCGACGCCGTCCAGGCCAGCATATTTTACATTTTGAGACGCCTCGCCAAATCCCTTAGCAATATCGCGCAATTCAGCTTTTCCCATGACCCGTGGGATTTCTCGGTGCACCACGGAAGGAATCTCGGATATCCCCCACAACGGATGCCACTCATCCATTATCATAGTGCCCTTGTCATGGACGCCGCAGCCGAACAGCTGCACGAATTGTCGCGCACCTTCGCCGTGAACGACATCGGCCAATTTCTCATATTGTGGGATGACGCGCTTTTCCCAGGCAGTGCAGCCATCATAAAACGACCCCTTGGAGAGGCGGTGTCCAGCCTGCTGTTCGGTGATCATCAGGCCCACACCGCCACGCGCCCGCTCACGGTAATAAGCGATATGGCGGTCGCTCAACAGGTTATTTTCGCCGTAAAAAACCCCCATCGCCGACATCATTGTGCGGTTGCGCACACGCGTCGCACCGATGTCGAGAGACTGCCAAACCATATTCAGATCGCTTGTGTTTGGTGCTAATTTTGCCGTCATGTTTAGTTCGCTCCCTGCGCTAGCCATGCTTCGCTCACCTAGCACTCTTTCCCAGATGCGTCGAGACGAATGAAATGCCATCGCTGCGGGAAATTGGGCGCTCATGCTCTTCGAGAGTT
>CAYPSQ010000002.1:110583-115515 GCA_964413115.1 uncultured Rhizobiaceae bacterium
TCGGCCACGAGCTCTGCTCGTAATTATAGAGCTAGCGAATCGTCTTCATTCTGGTTTCACCTGCCAAACTTTGGTTAGGAATTTTACCCATTAGCGGGGTCGTCTGGCGATTTTCTCAACGCCGCGCCGCGTTACTCGAAGCCCGGCCTGCTCGCGATCCCAAGTCTCCGGCGTCACACCCTTATCTCTGAGTTCGATCTTTCGGACCTTTTGTGTCGGCGTACGCGGCAGGTCATCCGTAAACTCAATATAGCGCGGCACCATAAAATAGGGCATGGTGTCGACACAGTAATTCAGGAGCATTTCGGCGCTCAACACAGCACTGGAATTCAGCACTACCACGGCCTTCAACTCATCCTCGCCATTCTCCGCCTTTATAGCGACCGCAGCGCTTTCCGCCACATCATCATGCAGGTTAAGGATGCGCTCGACCTCGAAGGAGGAAATGTTCTCGCCCTGGCGACGGATTGCGTCCTTCATGCGGTCGAGAAAATAGAAATAACCGTTAGCGTCGCGTGTCCCCTTGTCACCGGTATGGAACCAGAGCTGGCGGAACGCCTCGAGCGACTTTTCAGGCATACCGTAATAGCCTGCCATCAGCGTGTTGGGATATATCGACCGCACGACGAACTCACCTGCCTCGCCAGGCAGACAAGTGTGTCCCGTAGAGTTGACGATCTTAACTTCATACTCCGGTGCCGCGCGGCCGCAGGAGCCCCGAGGTGTATCCTCGTTGGGACGCGTGTAAACGCAAATATTGGCCTCAGTTGAACCATAGCCCTCAGTCAGCTCAACGCCGAAGCGCATTTTGAATTTTTCCTGCACTTCATGCGGGTTGGGAACGGCATAAATCATACGCAAGGGATTGTCCGCATCGTTTGCCCGAGCAGGCTGGGCGTAGAGCATGTGGCAGATGCCGCCCACAGCGGTGGTCACTGTTACCCCGTGTTCGCGCACATCGTTCCAGAATTCGGACACGCTAAAACGCTCGCGCAATATCATCCGCCCGCCAGTCAAAAGCGAACCCATTAGGATGAATTTGCCGGCGATGTGGAAGAAGGGGAGCATGTTGTAGCTCACGTCCTCCGCTGTGAGCGCAACAATATTGTTGTAGACGACCGAGAAGGAGATCTCGAACTGGTGATTGAGCATTACCCCCTTGGACGGGCCGGTGGTGCCGGAGGTGAACATGACGCAGGCAAGATCTTCGGGTAAAATTTGAAGATTGGGGTTCTTCCCCGCACCAGCTGGAACATCAGCAAAATCGTGCCGCGCACCCGGCAGACAAGTGGTGGCATCGAAGCCGTCCTCTGCGCGTACGATGAAATGCTTGAGCGCCGGGCAGCGCGGTGCGACGGCGGCAACAGCGGACACGAATTCGGCGTCTATGATCATCATCACGGCGCCAGAATTATTTAGCATATAAGTCAGAATTTCGCCCTTGTAGGCGGTGTTGAGTGGCACTTCGACGGCGCCTGCCTTGGTGATGGCGAACCACACATCTATATATTCTGGTGCGTTTTTCATCATCACTGCGACGCGCGCACCGGTTTCGAGACCGAGTTCCATCAGTCCCGCCGCCATGCAATTGGCACGGCGGTTCATTTCGAAATGGTTGTAATCGCGCCCCTCAAAATGCAAAAACGAAAAATCCGGTGCCTCACGGGCGCGGTCTTCCAACAGGCGGTGCACTCGCCATCCATGTTGTGGCGTATCGTCGAATCCAGACATCCTCAGTCTTGCCCCCTCCCCGCCGCGAGAATTGAAATAAACAAACTGCTATTATAGGGCAGGCACAAGCCCCAGTAGCCACTCCTAATTATGAGATCATTTTTTATCAATATCCCCTTGGGAACTGCGCCTCTGACCCAAATTTACAAGCCAAAGGCCCGCGATCATGCAGGCAAGCGCTCCCCAAATCCAAATACTAAGTTTCTCGTCAAAAAGGATTAGTGCCCAAAAGAGTCCAGCAGCTACGACGAGGTAGTTAAACTGTGCAAAGAAGACCGCGCCTGCCCGTTTCGTTACTTCCTGGAAACAATAGAATGTAATGCAGTGAATCAATGCGACCCAAGCCATCGCCCCCATCCCGGTCCAGCCAGCCTCGATGAAAACGTATGGGCCATCGGTCAGGAGCATCACAGGTAACATACCCAGAGCACCTACAATTAAGATACCGCAGGCAAGTGCAATAGAACTCGACTGAGGCGGCCGAAATACGGCAGCCACGACGTTGGATCCAGCCGCTGCAAAAGCGCCAACAAGTGCGACTATCATCCAGATCCAGGAGCCTGTCTCAGGCAGGCTCTGTTCTGGAAGGATGATCAATAAAACCCCTGCCGCACCGAGCAAGAGGCCCACAAGACTGAATAGCTGAAACCGCTCGAAACGCGCAGCGAACGACATTAGGAAGGTCAGACCCGGAACAAGAGTCAACACCAGAGTGATTACGCCGGCAGGCAACTCACGGGCCGCGAAAGCTGTCGTAACCACAGGAAGGATCAGCGCAAGTATAGCAAGACGAGCATACTGCCAAAGATGTGCCCGGCTAATTTTGGGTAAATTACCCGTGATCGCACCGATTGCTAGCAACGCAGAGCCAGCAAACAATGCAATCCAAAATGTGTAAGCAAAAACAGGGAACGAAACGCTAGCCGCGAACTTGTTCGCTGAAAAGATCCCGCCGTAGGCGACACCCCCGAGAATAAGTAGAAGCGTGGATACCAGCAACGCCCGACCACGGGGTCTTGGTGTTGGCCCCGCAGTTTCTTGGTTTGTACGTTCTAGTTCTCGGCGCGACATTCTATGTTTTTGCCCTTGCCGCTCAGTCACATTTCAACCCGCTATTACACTGTTGGGCTATTTCCTTGGCTGGAAATAGGGCCCATTTCCAATCTTCTGTGCCACATTTGTGCCACATGTAACACCGCCCCTTGTTGCATTTATCTTCGAGGTCATGGAAATTTTTGGTCGGAGTAAGAGAATTTGGACCTCTGATCCCTACCCCCCGAAGTCCAGAGCCTTCTAAATACGCAGTATTGGCGGCGTCGCCGAGATTACCAAGCCAATTGCAAAGATTGACCTCTGTCTTGGTTTTGCCACCGGTGCGAGCGACGATCAAGTTGTGGTGATGCACACCCTTGCCCCTGAAGCGCTGCCCGGTCAGGGTCATCAACACCCAGGCCGGTATCTAGAGCGGCGAACACTGAGAGGCCCGTTCGGGCATGTCCCCCTTACGCCTAAAATGATTTTTGCCGCGCTCGGCGGCGTATCAGAGGAATAGCCGTTTTAGCCTCCTATCGCCTCTTGGACTTCCCTGTGGGATGGCATGGATTGTGCCGTGCCGGGGCGAGTCACGGATATTCCGGCGACCGTGCAGGCGTAGCGCACGGCCTCCAGTGCCGCATCGCCCCGCGCTAACGCCACTGCAAATGCACCGTTGAAGGCGTCGCCCGCGCCTGTCGTTTCAACCACGGGAGCGAATTCAAAGGCGGGGCATAGCTCTGAAATCTCGTTGTTGTGCAAATATGCACCTTGTTCACCGAGTGTGATGATCGCTGCGCCGGCGCCTTTATCCATCAGTGATTGAGCGGCGAGGCGGGCTTCTTCTGCGGTGTCTACTTTGATGCCGGTCAAGTCTTCAGCTTCGGTCTCGTTGGGTGTGAGATAGTCGCAGAGGGAAAAGAACCCCGCGTCCAGCGCCGCCGCAGGAGCGGGATTGAGAATAGTCGTCGCACCTGCTTCGCGGGCGATTTCAAGCGCGCGTCGGGCGGCGGGTAGCGGCTGTTCGAGCTGAGTGATAAACACCGACGCAGCGCGGATGACGTCCCCCACGGCGTCGATACTGGCTGGCGAGAGGGTCGTTGCCGCGCCGGGGCAGATAATGATCGCATTGTTGCCACTGCTCTCTTCGAGAAAGATCGAGGCCGCGCCGGTGTAGCTCTCTGGCACGCGCTGCACTTCCGTCTTGACACCAGCCTCCGCCCACAGCGCCATCGCCATATCGCCGAACGGGTCCTCGCCAATTTTAGAAATGAAGGTCACGTCCGCGCCCAGGCGAGCGGCGGCAACGGCCTGGTTGGAGCCTTTGCCGCCCGGACCGAGGGCAAAATTGGAGCCAAGAATTGTCTCGCCTATGCGAGGCTGGCGTGGCGCGCGGTAGGTGTTGTCGGCGACAAACACGCCGAGAATTACGACATTGCTCACCGTGGGCTCACGAGGCGCTCATGTTCGCGGCCATTTTCCATCGAACGGCTGTTGAAGCGCTCGCTCGACCATTTCCAACCGGTCTTGGCCGTAAAACATATCGCCGTCGACGAAATATGTTGGCGAGCCAAACACCGAGCGTTGAAGCGCTTCTTCGGTATTCTTCGTGTAGAGCTTACGTATTTCCGGGGTTAGGGCGGCGGCAAGCAGCGGCATGGCATCGATGGCAATTTTCCCCGCTAGCGCGGCCAGAGTATCGGCTGAAGCGAAGTCTGCATCGTCGCGCCAATGGGCCTCCAATATGGCATGCGCCAGTGGACCAATATCAACGCCCCGTTCTAGGCCGGCGATCAGCATGCAGTTTACCAGGGTCGTATCATTGCGATGGTGCTTGGGAAAATGCGGCAGGGTTGGCGCATTGCGAAATTCGGACCAGCGCTCCTCCTCGCGTCCGAAAAAATAAGCAGAGTGGGCCTTGCTGCGCGAGCTGAAGGGAGTTGCGCCGATACCGTCCATGACCTTATTCAGATCAAAGGGCCGGTGCGCGATGCGACGTCCTGCGGCTTCAGCAATCTCAGTCAAGCGCGCTGAACCTAAATAGGCAAATAGGGAATGCGCGGAATAGAAATATTCGATGTCGGACATTTAGCTTACCATATGTTCGATTGAAGCCGCGTGAGAGCCTAACCCGGTGCTATGGGCCGCGCCAGCCAAACAGCATCTTGA
>CAYPSQ010000002.1:115615-125598 GCA_964413115.1 uncultured Rhizobiaceae bacterium
TTGATTTCAGTCTAGCTGCACCCGGCTGGCACCACGCTTATCGATTCCCTTGCCTTCGATACGCGCCCAGCTTGATGCGGCACTTTGCCGAGATGGGCTCCTCTGGCGGGTGCGTCGTCCTTCAGACTGCCATATCGCTTGTTGTTATCGCGATGGTGTGCCGGCCAGCGAACGTCTACTCTTGAGCCCGGCTATTTTGTTAACGCTGAGAAATCGACAAACTCAGAAAGCAGGAGAAGACAAATGACAACATCATCGGCCAAGGCGGTTATCGAGAAATGGGTGGGTCATCTGGCGACCGGTGACATTGAGGCGATTGTCGCCGCCTTCGCAGAAGACGCCGTGATCGATATGCCGGGTTCAAGCGATTTGCCCTGGGCAGGGCGCTGGCGGGGTGCGGCCAAGATCGACGAATATTTCAAGGTCATGCCGGCGGCGCTCAGAATCATCTCTCATGAGCATAAGATCTGGGTAGCGGAGGACGATATGGTGGCCGTGACTGGCCTCGAAGAAGCGGCGTCGCAGATCAGTGGAAAGGATTACCGTGCTAAATGGTGCTGGGTGTTCCAAGTGCGCGGCGACAAGATCGTCCTGTGGGACGCCTATGAAGATACCGAAGCCATGGCGAACTGCGGCCCCTATCGCTGAACAACATATTCATTTCTGGCAAACTTGACGGAAAGTTTCTGAAACGAACATAATATCCACATATCGGGAAAACTTAAAATCAAGTGTCTTAGGCAGCTGGTTAGGAAAAAATGGGTGCCGTTTTAGCGATTGCGTGACTGATCAGATAGGTGAATATAGGAGGTAATCTAAAGGCACGTGCTTCTATACAATTCACCTCTACCAAAAATTTGTGTTGGGTCGATGCGAAGGCCCAATGTGCCGCTATTGGCCTTGCTGACAAGAAGACTTCTGTCCTAGGCTTCTTGGTGAAAAGGATCAGGTGTTCAGCACCGGCAAGCGACAAGATAAAAGCGCCCTGCGCAACGGTGCGGCAATGAGCGTAAGAGAAGCAACATTATAGGGAGACAGTTCATGAATATTTTTCGCCTCGCACTAGCGGGTATAATATTTTCGATTGTGGCCTCGTCTTTTGGACAAGCCGCGAAGGCAGAACCGTTTAAATTAAATGGCGATCCGAAGCCGGCTTGGCTTTATTTCGATGTGAAGAGCGATGGTGGTTGGACCCAGGCTATTCACGAATCCAAGCTGCGCATCGATGCGCACTTCGGCTGGGACATTCCCTTTGTCGAGAAAGTCCCCGAGGTTGTGTCGCAGATCAAACCAGCGGCCGAACGATATATCAAGCGCGGCTACAACATTATTCTTGGCAGCGCCTATGGCTATAGCGACGCCTTCCTCGAGCTGGCAGAGAAATATCCGGATGTGGCGTTCATTAATCCGGGCGGGAACACCAATGCCGGCAATCTGCAGGCCATTTACGGCCGCTCCTACGAGCCGCATTATCTTTGCGGTATCGCGGCTGGCGCATTGACCAAATCAAACAAGATTGGTTTTGTCGCCGCCAATCCATTTGGTGTCGTCAATTGGACCGTCAACGGCTATCTGCTCGGCGCGCGTCTGGTGAATCCGGATGTGACCTTGCATGTCGTTTATACGGGCGCATGGAACGATCCGGTCAAGGAACGCGCAGCTGCGCAAGCACTTGTCGAACAGGGCGTCGATGTCATCGGCCAGCACGTGGATACCCCGACCCCCCAGATCGTTGCCGAGGAAAACGGCATCTATGGAACCGGCCACCACCGCGATATGAGAGAATTTGCGCCCACAGCTACACAATGCTCGCATCTCTGGGTGTGGGACCGCTACCTGATCCCGAAGATTCAGGAGATGGTCGACGGTAAGTGGGACCCGGGCGCCCAACCTTATGGTGATTTCATCCATATCCAGGACGGCGGCAATGACATCGCCTGCTGCGGCGATGCCGTACCGGCCGATATTGTTGCCAAAATCGAATCCGAAAAGGCCGCGATCGCCGATGGCAAGCATGTCTTCCAAGGTCCGCTCTATGACCAGGAGGGCACCTTGCGCGTCAAGGAGGGCGAAGTGCCAGGCGACGGTGACCTTTGGGGGATGGATTGGTTGCTGCAGGGTGTTGTCGGCTCGACCAAGACACTCTAAGCCGGGAACGGTAGATAGTTCGGCCCGATAGTTTGACAATGCGCGGGCTGAATTGATGACCGCCGCTCTCGAATTTCAAGGCGTTCACAAGAGCTTCGACGGTAATCCGGCTCTTGTGGACGCCTTTTTTCTCGCCGAACGTGGCGAGGTCCACGCACTCTTGGGCGAAAACGGTGCTGGCAAATCGACGCTCATGAATATCGCGTGCGGCCTCTATTCTCCCGATCACGGCGCGGTCAGGGTGAATGGCGAATCAGTCGCTATAGACGGGCCGTTGGCCGCAAATTCGCTCGGTATCGGCATGGTTCATCAGCATTTCAAGTTGGTCGAGAATATGACCGTGGCTGAGAACATCGCTTTTTGTCATATGTCCGCGAGCCGGCGCGAAAGCCTCAATGCGGTGCGCAAGAGAATTGCCGAGGCGAGCCGCGGTATCGGTTTTGAAATTGATCCGGACCGGCGTATTGACACCTTGTCGGTGTCTGAACAACAGCGCACCGAAATTATCAAGGTGATGATGGGCGGCGCCGACATTCTAATTCTTGACGAGCCGACAGCGGTGCTCACGGATGAGGAATCGACGCGTCTGCTGGACCAGTTGAAATCCTTCGCCCAACAAGGCAAGAGCGTCATCCTCATCACTCACAAATTACGCGAAGTCTTCAGCCATGCCGATAAAGTTACGGTGATGCGCGCTGGCGCCACGGTTGAGGCCGGCCGCGATCCGGGCGAGCTGACACCCGTGGAATTGTCGCGCCTGATGGTCGGCGAGGCAGCTCCCTCCGAGAGCCTAGAGCTTAGCGCCGGCGGCGATGTCGTGCTTGAGCTAAAAAACATCAGTGCTAAGCGCGCCAATGGCACAACCGCGCTGGATGATCTCACGATTACGCTCCGTGCCGGGCAGGTTTATGGCCTGGCTGGCGTCGGCGGCAACGGCCAGACCGAGTTGGCAGAAACTCTAATGGGTATTCGCCATATGGAATCCGGAGAATTCATGCTTAGCGGGCAAGTGCTGAAACGGCCAACGCCCAGGGAACTGCGCCGCAAAGGTATCAAAACCATACCGGCGGAACGCTATATCTATGGACTCGCAGGCGATCTTTCTGTGATGGATAATTTTGTTGTCTCGCATCTCTCCAGTGGCCGGTTTGGGCCGGCCGGTTGGATAAACCGACGTGCCATCTTGCGCGGTACCACGGAAGCAATTGCAGACTATGAAATTCTTGGCGCTGGACCGGCGACGCGCTCCCGCCTTCTGTCTGGTGGAAACGCGCAAAAGCTTGTTCTAGCTCGCGAGATGTCCGGCGATTCGACTGTCCTCCTAGCCCATTCACCAACCCGCGGTCTTGACGTACGGGCTTGTGCCGCCGTGCATGAATATTTGCGTGAAGCCTGCAAGCGCGACGTCGCCATCCTGCTGATCAGCGAAGACCTTGATGAAGTGCTGGCTGTCTCTGATCGCGTCGGGGTGATCAATCGCGGCCGTCTGGTCGGTGAGTTCGACGCGCCGGTGGAACGCGAGGCGGTAGGCCAATTGATGGTCGGACACGCTTAGCTTCGGCGCTGGCTAATAGATGCAAGCCCTTTCCCTTTCATTTCTCCGCGGCCGCCGCCTGACAGTCGAGGTGCGTCAGAAAATAGACTTTGTCACGCGCATCGCAATTGCGCTCGGTGCGGTTCTGTTCGGTCTTGGCATCTGCATCGCAATTCTGGTGAGCCGTGGTGTTGATGTGTCGTCGATCTATGATGAGTTCATCGTTTTCACCTTTCTTAATTCGGCAGGCATCGCCACCGTTGTCGTCCAGAGCACACCTTTGGTGCTGGTTGGCCTCGCTGCTGCCATGGCTTTTCGAGTGAATTATTGGAATATCGGCATCGAGGGCCAGCTCTTCATGGGCGTAGTCGGCTGCACCATCATTGCCTATTTCGATATCGGGCCAGAGAGCCTCCGCCTGCCCTTGATGTTCGTCTTCAGTATTCTGTTTGGGGCAATGTGGGCCTTGCCGGCGGCGCTGCTGAAATTACGCCTCAACATCAACGAGGTCATTTCGACCCTGCTGCTCAATTACATCGCCTTCTACTTCGTCCTCAATCAGGTGTTCGGCCCGTGGCGTGATCCCAAAGATAATTTTCCGCACAGCCCGCGCTATGACGATTTTGAGCGTTTGCCCAAGGTCGGCTGGGAGGATGTGCATTACGGTCTTGTCGTTGTCGGATTGGCATTGTTCTTTGTGTGGTGGCTGATCGAGCGCAGCCGTTTCGGTATCCAATCGCGGTTCGTTGGCATCAATCCACGCATGGTGTTGGCGATCGGCTTACCGCTCTCAACCATCACCTTGGTATCCGCCCTGACGTCCGGTGCGCTTGCCGGCGTGGCTGGTTTTACCATTGCGTCGGCAACCGAGGGCCGCCTTACCTTCACTCTCGCGGCGGGTTATGGATTTTCTGGCATCGTGATTGCCTTCCTTGCCGCTAACCGCCCGCTGATGGTTTTAGTCGTCGCTTTTCTCATGGGCGGCCTTTATGTCGCCGGTGAAAGCATGAAAGTTTTCTATAGCCTGCCCGATGCCTTGGTCGGCTTGTTCCAGGCAGCGATCGTGCTGTCGGTCACGGCATCGGAGTTCTTTGTCCGCTATCGCCTCCGCATGGCGCATTACGAACGGGCGTAGGCGATGGATTTTCTGACCCACTGGCTGGCCTTCACGCCAATTTTCGCGCTGCCCCTGATAGCCGCGGCGCTCGGTCTCATCATCAACGAACGCGCCGGCCTGTTAAATCTTGGTGCTGAAGGCATCATGCTGTGCGGCGCATTGGTCGGCGTTATCGCCTTTATCGAGTTCGATAATAGTCCGGCTCTCGGCTTCATTTTCGCTATCCTAGCCGGCACATTTTTGGGATTTTGTTTCGGTTTCTTTGTCGTTGTGCTGCGTACCAATCAGGTCCTGACCGGCATCACGTTCGTCTTCCTCGGCATTGGCTTAACCGGGTTGATAGGCGTGCCATGGGTCAATAAGGCGTTCTCCGCCCTCGATCCAATTCATATTCCTTTTCTCACTGATATTCCGGTCATCGGCAGATTCTTGTTTGGCCAAGACATCGTCGTTTACGTCACGTTTGGTCTCGCCATTCTGGTGTGGCGTTTTCTCTATCACACGCGAATCGGGCTGCGTCTCCGCGCGGTCGGAGAGAATCCACAAGCTGCAGACGCGGGCGGCATCAATGTTGAGGGTTATCGCCTGCTGGCGGCGACGCTTGGCGGCGCCTTTATAGGCCTGGCCGGCGGCTATCTGTCGTTGGTGATCGCCAAGATTTTTGTCGAAGAAATGACCCAGGGGCGCGGCTGGATTGCCGTGGCGCTGGTAATTTTCTCACGTTGGCGGCCGTGGCGCGCAGTCCTTGGCGGTTTGTTGTTCGGTGGCATCGAGGCGCTAATTCCGCGCCTCAAGGCAACCGGATACAACATCCCGCAATATTTTCTCGAAATGGCGCCGTACGCCGTAACTCTGGCGGTATTGATTTACGCTGCCGTGCAAATGCGCTCTGGACAGGATGCGCCTCGGGCGCTCGGCACGCCCTATGTGCGCGAAGACCGCAAGTAGAGAACGCTCCCAGTAGAATTTTAATTTAAGAAAATGCGTTACTGCAGGTGATTCAAGAAGCTCGGGATCTGCCCTAGATATTCGGCAGCACCGTTTCACTAAAGCGCTTTATCTGCACATCGATATCGCTTGTCGGCATCGGGCACAGTACGATCGAGGTTGTGCCGGCGTCGAACAAGTTATGGATCGATTTGATGCAATCCTCCGGTGTCCCGGCGATGGTGAGCCAGTCCATCCAATCATCGGGCATGTTCTCGGCGATGGCATCGGCGCCGCCCTGATCGATCATCTGCTGTAACCTCTCATTGGCGCCGTAGACGCCGGTCATCAGCGTTGCCCCCATGGCGTCGAGATAAAACGCGGCGACACCCTTTAATCCGTCACGCACTTCTTTGCGGTCCCCGCCAACCGAGGCCAGCACATAGGTGACGATATCGAACTTTGGCGGTAGGCCCTTCTCGCTACGGATTTTCTCGACATTCCGCTTCACTGTCTCGACATATTTAGGCCCTGATAGCACTGACAGAACGATCCCGTCTGAAATCTCGGCGCACAGATCGGTCGATTTCGGCCCGACCACCGCACCTAAAACGTCGAGCTCGGGCGCTGGGTGGGTGAGCGATACCGCGTCATAGGAATAATATTGGCCGTCTTCGGTCAGGCTTTCACCGTTTAACAGCCGCTTCACACCAGAGGTGGCTTCCTGGAAAGATTTCAGGAAGGATTTCGGTTTAAGTTTCATTTGACTGGTCCAGGCCGGAACGCCGTGCCCGATTGCGAGCTTAAGCCTGCCGGGATGAACGCCAGCGAGCGTCGCGGCTTCCATCGCCGTGACCGCGGGATGGCGCACCCGCCCCGATATCGCGCCTATGCCGACGGTGATTTGCTTTGTTGCCGCCAGCGCCGTGGCCGCAGTGGCAAAGCCGGACAACATGAAATAGTCCTCCGCGACCCATATTTCGGAGAACCCGCTGTTTTCCAGATTTCGACAGATTTCGACAATTTTACTCGGTGGCGTATCGCCAAATATAAGTGCGCCGATGGGTTGGGTGCTGTTTGCAGTCATGTGACGGTCCTCGGTGTGATTTCGGTTATCCGTTTCCGGCCAGGGCTTCGAGCAAGTCTTTCAGTGTAACAAGAATCTTGCGGGTCAGCTTGCCGATGTCATTGGCGAGGGTGCTCACAATTACCGCAAGTGGCAACGGCACCGGTGCTTCGCCGGAGTCTTTGTCGACAAACGGGCATTCAGTATTGTCGTTCTTGGTGGCTATATATTCGGCCTTGGCGAAGTGCATGCTTTCATCTGTTGCATAGCTGATACTCTGAGCCACCGCGCCTTGAATTTGGCCCACCACGCAGGCGCTGTTAATTATCCGTCCAACATCGTGCTTTTCCAAAGCTTCATTCAAGGAGGTGAGAGAGAGAAATTCCATCAAACGCTACCGCCGATTCTGTATGAGTGTCGATTGTAAATAGGATTTTTGAGGAACGCTAACGCACTGTTCGCTCAGGTCTGGACTTGCGCCGCGCTGAACGCCACACTGGTTTTCACAATCTTGGTAAGTGGAGAATCAGCATGAGCGATATATTTGTGTATGGCCAGCGCCGTCCTCTGCCTGAGGATGCGGCATTCGAATCCTTCCTCGACCCGGCGCGGACTGCTGTGGTTTCCATCGATATGCATGAAGGGCATTTGAGTGAGGACGCGGATTGTCCTTGCCCGGCGCCGCGCGCCCGCGAAATCGTTGCTCCCATCGACCGCTTCCATGAGGCTAGCCGCGCCCGGGGGTTGCCCATTATACATGTGCGCACCGTTCTGCGCGCCTCGGGGCGAGATGACATCAAAGGCGGTGTGAGTGCATGGCGTCTGGTATTCCAGCTTTATGTCGGGGAAATCCCTGGCGCCGATCAGCACGCTCTTCAGGGCAGCAAATGGACTGAACTGCGCACCCGCATCGAGCCCGAGGACGAGATCGTCGAGACAAAAAAACGGCTGTCGATCTTCCACCCCACGGATCTAGATTTTCTTCTGCGCAACATGGGCGTGCGCGCCGTGGTATTCAACGGCGGCTTCACCGATTGCTGCATCCTGAATGCCGCATTCGATGCCTCCAATCTTGATTACCGCGTCGTCGTTGCACAGAATCTAGTACGCGGAACAAATGTGGAAATGGAGGATGCGGCGTTGAAGATGATGTCGTTGCACATGGCCCTGGTCATGGATTCGAGTGATATCCTCAAGGCGTGGGACGCGCGCGGCGCAAAAGCCTTGCAAGCCGCAGAGTAGAGAAAGTCTCGAGCAGGCGGTAACACCCGCGATGGCGCATTTGCATCAATTCAAAAGCTCATATCGGCGTTGACAGCAGGCGCGGAATTCCAAAGGTGTCGGCCACAGCGATCTTCTCCTGGAAGAGCGGTTTGCCGCCGGCAAAGGTTATAAAATCTCGGTAGGTACCGACGCTGAATAATTCGCTGACGCCGTCCTGATTGCTTTGATAGAGGCTGTAATTCGCCTGCACGCGGTAGCCACTGTTTTTCGCACTAAAAATCCGCACTGCGCCCAGCAAATGTTTGTCGAAATGGATGTTGTAGATATTGGCTTCGCGCAGCGAAAGAATTCGGTCACGCAGCATGTTTTTGTTTCGACAAGAAAGTAGTTCAAGCGGTAGACCGTCCTCAACGTTTTCGCGCGACAGGATCTTGTATTGGCAATCTTCAGTAAAGAAATCCAGCCACTCTTCGAGACGGTTGTCGTCGAGATAGTGGCAGTAATCGGCCATCAGGTCGTTGATGGCGTCTCGTACGCCTGTCTCCGTCATTCGGCCGCTGCTTCGGCGTCGGCGGCGAAGCCCATCAGTTCGCAATAATAGGAATAGAAGCCGCGGATCGGGACCTCGGTGACAAGTGATTTCTGTGTTTCGATTTTTCCGGTGCCGCCGATCTCGACCATGGCATGCTTATCCTGTTCGCGCTGAACGGAGTTCTGCACAAGCTCTACCGCTTCACCGTCTTCCATCGAAATTAAGCCGCCCGGTCCGACCAGATTGGCTTGGTCAAGGCGGTGTTGGGTCATCTCTTCATCATCGTCTGCATAGCCGTAATAGGTCCAGTACAGCTCCATCCTGTCGGTGCCGTTGGTGCGGATCTGGCGCGTACAGAGGCTGTTGGCGATTTGCTGAAACACGACGTTAGGGAACACGGAGAGAATCACTAGGGTCACATCATCAGGATATTCACTACGATTTTGCAGCATCGACATGTCATTCAGGCTAAATTTGGGCTTATAAACTTTTTTCGTTCCCTCATAGCCTTCGCTGGTTGTCTTCTCGTCGTCTGTACCGAGGGAATTCCAGGTGATATTGTGGCGCCCGCGAGCATCGAGCTTGGCGCCGCCCTTTTGGCTCAGGCGATACAGCCCGAAGGTGGCGTGGAACATATGCAGCAATCCGCCATGGTTGGGGTCGCGGACATTATCGTTGTAGAGCTTCCAATTGCCAAAAATACGCTGCCGCTGATAGCCGAGAATGCGGATCGGTTTGTGAAACAGGCGTTTGATCTCATGCGCCACTTCGGGGCCGAGATAATCGATCAGCGGTTCAGCAGTATCGGAAAATGTGCCGAAAATGACGCCCATGTATGATTCTATTTTTAATTCATGAAGGTGGATCTTGTCGTGATCGAAGTCTTTCGGCAGGCCGCCCTCGCCGTTGACGCCGCGTGGGAACGGAACAGCGCGGAGCTGCCCGGTCAAATCGTAGGTCCACTGATGATATGGGCAAACAAAATTTGCCGAATTGCCTTGCCGTTCGCGGCATAGCAGCATGCCGCGGTGCATGCATCGGTTGACGAACGCATGCAATACGCCGCCACTGTCGCGGTTTACCACAACAGGCGTCTCGCCAACCTTGGTGGAGAGAAAATCGCCGGCTTCCGGTAGCTCTTCCTCAAGTGCCAGATAGTTCCATGTGGGGCCACGGAAGATTTTCTCCTGCTCATCTTCGTAGACACCCGGGTCGCAATAGGCTGCATATGGAATGCGGCTGAAATCGCCGGCAGGCCAGGACAATGAAGGGTGGTTGCGCATGAATGAACCGCTTACCTGATGAAACCACTACTCCTATCATTGGCGCGATCGGGCGCAAGTCAAGCGTTGACCCAGAGGTTCTTGACCTGCGGTAGGGGCCTGGTACCGGGCGCTATTCGGATGAGCGTAATTCTCTGAACCATTAAACCATC
>CAYPSQ010000002.1:125698-129579 GCA_964413115.1 uncultured Rhizobiaceae bacterium
CGGGTCAACAGAAAGGCGACGATCAAGAAATTAATCACGTTGAAGGCAAGCGCGTTAATGAAGGAGACGGTGTAGGAGCCGGTAAGATCGTAGAAAAATCCGGCTAACCAACCGCCGAGCGCCATGCCAAATATGGTGAAAAAGAGCGCCGTGCCGATGCGCCAACCCGCTTCCCCGGCAGGAAAGAAAGTTCTCACGATAATCGCGTAGGACGGCACTACTCCGCCCTGTGACAGGCCAAAACAGGCTGAGACGATGTAGAGCGCGGTAAGGCTGTCGGCGGCGAGAAAGCCGGCCAGCACGACGCCCTGTAATCCGCCGCCCAGCAGCAATGTGCGCAAGCCACCAATGCGGTCTGAAATCCAGCCAGACGCAATACGCGAGATAATCCCGCATCCCAGCATCAGGGAGAGCATTTCGGCGCCGCGCGCGGCGGCGAATCCGAGATCGGTGGCATGGGCGACGATATGCACTTGCGGCATCGACATGCCAACGCAGCATCCGATACCGGCGATGCACAGTGTGCATTGCAGCGCATTGGGCGCTAGGCCGAGCGGGCGGACGAATTGTCTTTCACGCGGGGCCCCCTTGTCAGCAAATAGATGTGCCGGTTTGCGGTACAAAAACAAGGACATCGGCACCATGACCGCCAGGCAAAAATAGCCGACCGTATCGAAAGCCGAGCGCCAGCCATATTCGCTGATCAGATATTGCAGTACCGGCGGCCAGATCGCGCCGGCGAAGTAGGAACCAGAGAGGACAAACGCGACAGCGAGGCCGCGGCGCCCAGTAAACCACAGGGAGACATCGGCGATGATCGGAGCAAACACGGCGGAGGAGCCGAGCGTCCCACCCAAGAGCGCGATTGCCGCGAGAAATTGCCATAACGATTCGGCCTGGGCTGAGAGAATTAGGCCAGCCGGCAGGGCAACGCTGCCGATCAATAGGGGAAGCAAGATACCGTAGCGGTCGGCGAGGCGCCCGTGAATTACGTTGCCGAACCCGTATCCGAGCATGAACAGCGCATAGGGCAGCGAGCCGACACCGCGAGAAATCCCAAATTCTGCGGCAATCGGCTTCAAGCCGACGATGCCAACATACATCCCTACCGTTCCCACTGTCATCAGCATGAGCGAGATGATAAGGCGGACGATGACATAGGTGCCGACTGGCGCCGTGACATCCGTCAACCTTGGAGAAGGCTCATTCATGGGATGAAAAAATCCGTGACGAGGCGGCCGCCAAATTCGGCTACAAACGATGATGATTGATGTCTGGATGCAGCGCCAACTGTCGTCATCAGTGTTGCTAAATTTCCGGCATCACTCTGCCAACGTGACACTTGACGGGGCGCGTAGGCTAGGGCGGAGGAGGTAACTAACGGAATAGCTGGGGGCATTAAAATGACTGATCAAAAAATGTGAGGCGGTAAACCCAATTAAGGACTGGGTATTGATTTCGATCTGCAATGGTTTCTAACCGACGAACAGAAAGAAATACAACGCAAACTGATCAAGTTAGATAATTGAAGAGAAGCATGGGAGGCATATTGGTAGGAATACACGCGCTAGTGTATGCCGCCTGCCAGTGTGGGATATTCGCTTGGATATCATGCAAAGTCAGCGTAAGACCTGTTGATGATTGCCAGCGACCTATGTCTATTGTGAATTCTTAGGGGAATGTGGGGAGACTAAACGATGACTAACCGTGTTGCCAAAATAAGACCGGGCACGCGTGCGCCAACCACGCACCCTTATGCGGTCGGCGAGCTTGTGCTCGACGCCGTGCCGGAAGATGAGCGACTGTGGGTGCCGATGGTTGAAGGCGTGTGGTTTCGCCCGCTCATGTTTAACACCACGCAGGGCGGTTGGTGCCACTTGATTCGGGTGCGCAAGGCCGGCGTGGTTAGCCGCCACCGCCACCCTGATCCAGTGCATGGCTTGGTTTTGAAGGGCGCGTGGCGCTATCTCGAACACGATTGGGTGGCAACCGAAGGCACCTATATATTCGAGCCACCGAGCGAAACCCATACCCTGGTGGTCGATGAAGACGTGCCTGAGATGATCACATTTTTCCAGGTCACCGGATCGCTGCACTATGTCGATGAAGCGGACAAAGCGGTTGGCTTTGACGATGTCTTCACTCGCATCGACCTGGCGCGCGCGCATTACGAAGAAGTTGGCCTCGGCGCCGATTATGTTAGGAATTTCGTGCGCTGATGTGCCCGCTTTTTTCGGCAACGCAATAATTTTGCGGTACTGGCGCAGCGTATTGAATGTACTTTCTTCATCAGTGCCCATCAGCCGACTGTGGCCGACCACATCTGCGGCGAGAATAGTTACCGATCGCTGGTTGGTGGTCTCTGATGCTACGCGTTGAATCTCTACAATCGACGGAGCGGGCCAGGCCAAATTACTGGTTTGGATAAAACAACGAGTACGGCCCGCATCAATCCATAGTAATGATGATACGCCCTACGGCCCGACGCTCGAGGAGTTCGGCCATGGCGGCTGGTACTTCCTCCAACGGGAATTTTTGGGTGACCAGCGGATTAAGTTTTCCATCCTGCCACCAGTTGATCAGCTCCTCCACGCTGGCGTGCAGCAGTTCAGGGCGGAACTCGCGAAAAAAGCGCAGTGATGATCCCATTGCTGACCTATGTTTGACGAGAAGCCGATTGGCCGGGATTTGTGGAATGCCACCAACAAAGCCGATCACTAGGATGCGCCCACCCCAGGCCAGTGAGGACAGCGCTTCGTCGAACAGATCGCCGCCCACTGGGTCATAGCAGACATCGGCGCCAGTGCCGCTAGTAATCTCGGCGACGCGCGCTTTCAAGCTATCTCGCTTATAATTGATCAATTCATCGGCGCCGTGTTGGCGGGTGATTTCTAATTTTTCGGCGCTACTCGCTGCGGCAATGACAGTGGCGCCGAGCGCTTTGCCGATCTCTACCGCTGTCAATCCAACGCCGCCCGAAGCGCCCAGCACCAGCAGTTTTTCGCCAGCCTCGAGCTTGCCCTGCCAGCGTATGGCGACATGTGAGGAGACATAGCCGATCAAAAACGAGGCGGCGATGTCGTCCGACATGTTATCCGGTACATGGAAACAATCGGCTTCGTTGGCAAGCGCCTGTTGGGCGAACCCGCCGTAGCCAAGCAGTGCCATTACACGGTCGCCGGGTTTAAAGCGGCTGGTTGCGTTGCCACATTCGAGCACTTCGCCGCAAGCTTCTAACCCCGGTGCAAAAGGGAAATCGGGGCGCGTCTGGTAGTGGCCCTGGATCATGATGGTATCGGCAAAATTGACGCAGGACGCCGATATCTTGATGCGCACCTGGTCGGACGCCGGCTGCGGTGGCTCAACCTCTTCAAGATGTAATTGGTTCGGCGCACCCCAGGCGCGGCAAATCATCGCTCGCATGCTGTCTACCCCTTTTCCGTGTTTTGCTGTCGCTCTGCGGCTTAATCCGGCAAATCTTTGAGTGCACGTTCGACCACGCCGCGGTCCGCGCTGCCAGGCGGCAGTAGGTCCAACAAGCGGTTCCAAAAGCCGCGTGCCGTGTCGCTATGCCCGTCAGCGGCTTCGACGAAACCCATGAACCACAGAGCTTCGAGCTGGTTTGGGTCTAACTCAAGGATGCGCTGGTACAGCGTGATCGCCTGTTCGGGGAACTGTGTGGCGTCGCCGGCGGCATTCATCACCGCGCGCGCATAGCCGCGCAGCACGGCGGTATCGTCGGGTGCGATATCCGCCGCCCGGGCGTAGGCATCACGCGATTCAGCATGTCGGCCGAGCACAGAATAGGAGCGACCCAAACGCAGCCAGCCGTCGAGGTCGTCAGGCTCGTCGACGAGGCGTGCCGCCAACTGCTCTACCAT
>CAYPSQ010000002.1:129679-137420 GCA_964413115.1 uncultured Rhizobiaceae bacterium
TGGAGTCCTCGCCGAGCACCCGGTAGGAGTTGGCAAGACGTCGCCAGCCGTCGAGATCGTCAGGCTCGTCGACGAGGCGTGCCGCCAACTGCTCTACCATCGAGCGGATCATATCCATGCGCTCTTCGGGGCTCATCTCCGCCGCTGCCGCGATATCTTCCTGGCTTGGCCCTGGTGAGGTCTCGGCCCGTTGTGCGGCACCTGATTCCAGTTCGCCAATCCGCCGTTCCGCAGCGACTGCTTTGGCATCTTCTCCAAGCACCCGGTAGGAGTTGGCAAGACGTCGCCAGCCGTCGAGGTCGTCAGGCTCGTCGACGAGGCGTGCCGCCAACTGCTCTACCATCGAGCGGATCATATCCATGCGCTCTTCGGGGCTCATCTCCGCCGCTGCCGCGATATCTTCCTGGCTTGGCCCTGGAGCAGTTTCGGCCGTTTGGCGGGCGCTGGCAGGGGCCGAGGGGATTGACCCGAGTTCGGTGCCCGTTTCCTCCGCCGCGCGCCGCATCCAGGTGATAAGGTCGGCGCGCCACGGGGCGTCCACTGGGGTTTCCGCCGCCAGCTTCCGCCACATCTTAAGCGCGTCGCCGGGGCGGCCCTGCTGCGCCAATGAGATACCTATATAATATTGCGCTGCTACATCATTGGGCCGCATGCTGAGCACCGTTTGGAATGCCACCAAGGCATCAGTAGTTACAATGCCCTGGGCAGCGAACACTAAGGTTTCGGCCATAGAGCCGATAATTTCCGGATCGCCATCGGATAGTGTAACGGCGGTGCGGAGCGCTTGCGCCGCGTCTTCGTAGCGTTCAAGGGTAATCAGTGAGCGGCCCAAGAGTAGCCAGCCCTCAAGATTGTTTGGGTCCGCTTCCAGGCGCTTTACGAGGTTGGAAATCGCCGCCTCGATGGGTTGCCCGGCCATATCCTCGCCGGTGGCGCCGCCTTGTTGTGCGACACCCGAAAAGGGCTTTCCGGGCGTGCCGGGAGACCCTAAAACGAGATAAACCGCCACCGCCAGGGCTGGAATAGCTGCCCCGATCGCCGCCATCAACAGCCAATTCCGCTTAGCACCACCCGGCTCCGGCGCCACTTGTTCCATATCGAGCGCCGCTAATCCTTCATTCCCGTCCTTAGCCGCGGTAGTGCCGCCATCCTGCTTGGATGCAGTCAGCATCCGGCGTTGTATTTCCAGGCGCGCTGCTTCGGTTTGATCTTCGCCCACCAAGCCACGTGCGCGGTCGCTCTCCAACTCTTCGAGTTGGTCGCGGTACACAGCTAGGTCAAACTCGACACGGCGCGGCGCACGCCGGTGGCGTAGTACCAACGGCACCAGCACTAGCGCCAAAGCCGACACCGTCATCAGGGCAATCACAAGCCAGAGGATCAAGCTGCGCCCTCGCTTCTCAGCCTAGCCAAAATCATCGCGGCCCAGGCTTTCCACTTGTTTACGCTCAACTTCACTGAGCGGTGCCGGTGCACTTTCCGTACCACGTCTGCGGCGCCGGACAATAAATATCCAAAGACCGCCCGCGCCGGCAGCAAAGACCAGCACCGGGCCAAACCAGAGAACGTAATTGGCCGGCTTCACGCGTGGGCGTAACAGGATGAAATCGCTGTAGCGATCGGTGAGATAGTCGAATACCGCATCGTCCGAATCGCCGGCGGCGATACGTTCGCGCACGATGCGGCGTAAATCTCGAGCCAGTTCAGCGTTCGAATCGGATATAGCTTGGCCCTGGCATACGGGACAGCGTAATTCGTCATGCAGTTTCAGCGCGCGCGCTTCTTGGGCCGGGTCGTTGAGCCTCTCATCGGCACTGAAGGCGTGAACGGCACCCGGTGCGTGCAGCACCAGAGGGAGGATCAGCGCGGCTAAAGCGAGAGGAAAAAAACGCATCGTCAGCCGCCTAAGCTTTCTATCAGCGGCAATAATTTTTCGTCCCAATCGCGGCGTGTGAGCACGCCGATATGTTTATAGACAATGCGCCCCTGGCGATCGATGACAAAAGTTTCCGGCACGCCGTAAACGCCCCAATCAATGCCTACGCGACCGCTCAGATCGGAGCCGATCTGTGTGAAGGGATCGCCCAGTTGTTGCAGCCAACTCGTCGCGTCTTTCGGCTGGTCCTTGTAGTTGAGGCCCCATATGGGCAGCAAATCCTGGGCGGCGAGGTCCATCAACAGTGGATGCTCAACTCGGCACGGGCCACACCATGAGGCAAAAACATTGACCAGTGAGACGCCGCCCTGTTCGATATCGGTGCTGGCTAGGCCCTTGTCCCAACCTGGTATCGGCTGTAGATCGAATTGCGGGATTGATTTGTCGATCAGGGCGGAGGGTATCTTGTCCGGTGTGCCGGTCAGCAATTGCCACGCCAGCACCGCGGCCAAAACGGCGAACGCAGCGGGCACCAGAATAAAAACGAGACGCCGGCGCTGTGGTGCCGGCTTCTCTCGCGTATCCTCCGTCGGTGGGCTGCTATTCTGCTCCGTCATGCTTTGCCCCGGCTCTCCGCTGGCTGGGCCGGTTGGACGGCTTGCGGTTTTCGCCGGGTGCGGCTCGGTGCGCCGACCCGGTGACGGCGGTCGCTCAGCGAGATCAGGCCGCCGGCGACCATTATGATTGCGCCAAACCAAATCCAGGGTACCAGGGGGTTGTGATAAATACGCACTGCGATACCGCCGCTAGTTGCTGGATCGCCGATCGCAACATAGATATCCGCAATCCATGTAGTATGGATCGCTGCCTCGGTGGTATCCATGCCCTGCACCCAGTATTTGCGTTTCTCTGGATACAGCGTGGCAATGCGCTCGCCGTCCCGGTCGACGGTAAATTCGCCACGCTGACGGGTGTAGTTAGGCCCCTCCGAATCGCTCAGCGAGACCAGTGTAAAATCATAGCCGGCCACGTGGTTGGTCTCGCCGACCTGCATGACTTGCACCCTCTCGGTCTGCCAATTTGTGGCCCCGACGCCGCCGGCGATCAGAATGGCAACGCCGGCATGGGCCAGGCTCATGCCCCAGGCTGAGCGCGGCAGGACGCGGACGCGGCGAAAACTATCAATTATCGGCACACGGAATAAACGCAGCCGCTCTATAATTTCAGCGGCGACACCACCGATCAGCCATGCAGCGATGGTCAATCCCAAGATCGCGCCCCACGGCCCGCCTTTTAGCGCCACCAGCAGGATGGCCGCGGCCGCGGCCGCGGCGAAGGCAACTGCCAAGCGCTGGGTAACACCGGGTAGGTCGGCGCGCTTCCACGCCATCAGCGGACCAGCCGCAGTGAGGACAAACAGTGGCGCCATGATCCAGACAAAGCTCGATTCAAAAAACGGCGGGCCGATAGAAACCTTGTCACCCGATATGGCGTCGAGTACCAGCGGATAGAGGGTGCCAATAAAGACCGAGGCACAGCCCGTCACCAGAAGCAGATTATTGACCACCAGTGCGCCCTCACGCGATACTGGACGGAATCGCCCGGAGGTACGCAACGACGGCGCACGCCAGGCATAAAGGGTGAGGGAGCCACCGACGACGACGACCAGGAAGGCAAGAATAAAGACTCCACGCGCCGGATCGGCGGCGAAACTATGCACCGAGGTGAGCATGCCCGAGCGCACTAGAAAGGTGCCCATCAGACTGAGCGAAAAGCCAAGGATTGCTAACAAAACGGTCCAGCTTTTGAGCGCATCGCGCTTTTCCGCTACAATCGCAGAATGTAGCAGCGCCGTTGCCATTAGCCATGGCATGAACGATGCATTCTCGACCGGGTCCCAGAACCAAAAGCCTCCCCAGCCCAATTCGTAATAGGCCCACCAGGAGCCGAGCACGATACCGCCGGTGAGCGCCGACCAGGAAAGCAAGCTCCACGGCCTGACCCAGCGCGCCCAGGCGGGGTCGACCTTGCCTTCGATCAACGCCGCAACGGCAAAGGAAAAGGCTACCGAAAGACCGACATAGCCGAAATACAACAGCGGCGGATGAAACGCGAGTCCGGGGTCTTGCAGCAACGGATTGAGATCGCGGCCGTTCAGCGGCACCGGGTCAAGGCGCAGGAACGGATTTGACGTGGCCAGCAAAAATACCAAGAAGCCAAGGCCGATCAGCCCCTGAATTGCGAGCACCCGGGCGCGTAGCGCCGGCGGCAGGTTGCCGCCAAAGGCCGCGACAGCCATGCCATATAAGGCGAGAATCCACACCCAAAGCACCATCGAACCTTCGTGATTGCCCCAGACGCCGGTGAATTTATAGAGATTTGGTTTGGCCGAATGCGAATTCTCGAACACATTGGCGACCGAGAAATCCGAAACTACATAGGCGTACATTAAGCAGGCGAAGGCGATCGAGATAAAGACGAACTGCCCGGTTACCGCCGGGCGCGAGAGGGCCATCCATGCGGTGTTATTGCGCCACGCGCCGATGAGCGGAAGCGTGCTCTGCACCACCGCTAGGACAAGGGCAAGAATGAGCGCGAAATGTCCTATCTCGGCGATCATTTTTCGGCCTCGTCACCTTGCCATTGGCCTGACGCTTTCAGCGCGTCGGCAACCTCGCGCGGCATGTAGTTCTCGTCATGCTTAGCCAGGATTTCCACTGCTTGGAAGGTGCCGCCCCGTATATGACCCTCGGCGACAACGCCTTGGCCTTCGTCAAACAGGTCTGGCAGAACGCCGTTATAGCTCACCGCAACAATTTCTGAGAGATCGGTGATATTGAATCGGATGGTCAGGCCGTCGCTTTCACGCACCACGCTGCCTTCCTCGACCAGGCCGCCGACCCTGAGGCGCTGTTCGGGCGAGAATTCGCGCGCCTGCACTTCGGTCGGGCTAAAGAAGAACACCAAATTGTCGTCGAAGGCGAGCAGAATGAGCGCCGCCGCGAGACCGAGCGCGGCCATACCGAGGCCGACAAAGAGAAGACGCCGTTGTTTGCGTTTCATAGTTGCTGACGCTTCACGGCGCCGCCTCTTCCGTTTCGTTATATTTCTCGGCCCCGCGCCGCCGTCGCCCGCCGCCTGCTGCCTCAAGCTGTCGGAGCGCCGCTTCGCGGTTCCTCAAGTTATGCAGGCTGAACAGCAGTAGCCCAATCAAGACCACAGCGCCAACGCCAAAAGCGGGCCAAACGTAGGCGGCATAGCCGCCCATTTCGAAGAAAGACATAGCAATTAAACCTGGTAGTTAAGACTTGTCATGATGCGCTATTGGTAACAGGAATCCGCAGAGGGTAATGGCTTGCACGCGGTATTGCATATTAAATTGGCACGATGCCCACAATTTTCAAATTATTTGCGCAATATCAGCTGCTTGCACCCTGATTCCCGACCTGCGCCAGGCGCAGGTTGCGGATGCGTCTAGCCGCGATTTCGGAGCGTAGGCGGATAATAAGTACTACGAGGTAAAAAGCGATGAAACCGACCACCATTAGCAACAACGGTGCGATCATCGACGAGTCCATTGAGGGTCGATCAAATTTGGAGATCGTCGCCGGCTGATGCAGTGTATTCCACCAATCCACCGAAAATTTTATGATTGGAATATTAACGACACCGACAAGGGCGAGAATGGCCGAAGCGCGCGCTCCCTTGGTCGGGTCGTCATAGGCGCTATTGAGCGCGATATAGCCGAGATAGAGGAAAAACAGCACCAGCATCGAGGTGACACGCGCATCCCACACCCACCAGGTGCCCCACATCGGTTCGCCCCAGAGCGAGCCCGTGACCAAGCTGATGAAGGTAAAACAGGCGCCGATCGGCGCGCTTGATTTGGCCACCAAGTCGGCAAGTGGATGGCGCCAAATAAAGCCGGCAGCAGAACACAGCGCGATGATGACGTAAATCATCAATGCCATCCACGACGACGGCACATGAACAAAAATTATGCGGTAGGCATCACCCTGACGGTAATCGCCGGGCACCACGGCGAGGCCGAGCACCAGAGCGGCGACAATGCAGGCCACTGCAACGATTGTCACCCAAGGGAAAATTTTTCGCGCAAAGCGCAGGAAACGCGCCGGGTTGGCGAAAAAGTGTATTCCGATGCCAGCTTTTTTCGTCTTTGTCGCCATCGTGCCCTTAAACGTTCCAGTGCTATTCCAGTGCCATTTTCAGTGCTGCGGCACTTGCCCAGGGGGTCAACGCGAGGGAAGCGAAGAATCCGCCGGCGAGAATAAGCAAATGTGCGCGCTCGCCAAGGCCAAAGATAGCCCCTTCCACCGCGCCGACAGCGAATATTAATACTGGAACATATAGCGGTAGTACCAGAAGGGAAATCAAAACACCGCCACGCCTGAGCCCGACCGTGAGAGCGGCGCCGACGGAGCCGATCAGGCTGAGAATGGGTGTGCCGAGAAGCAATGAGATCATCAGCACGGCGAAACCCTGGGCACTCATATTGAGCAGGACCGCCAACACCGGGGCGGCGATCATGAGTGGCAGGCCAGTTGTCAGCCAATGCGCCAGTACCTTGGCAAGAACCACTAATTCAAGCGGCAGCGGGCCGAGGGCGATGACTTCCAGGCTGCCATCCTCATAGTCCTCATCGAACATGCGGCCGAGTGACAGCATGGTGGCGAGCAGAGCGCATACCCAAAGGACGCCCGGTGCAACTCGTTCCAAAAGGGCGCTCTCTGGCCCGATGCCGAGTGGAAACAGCGCGACGGAGATGAAAAAAAACACCACCACGACCAGGCTGCCGATGCCGCCGCGTAATGCGAGGCGAAGGTCGCGCCCGACCAAGCTGAAGAAAGCCGTTACCATTGGCCGTAATCCGGCTCGCCCGTGGCTTGTTCGGCGTCGCTCATCAGCGCATTGGCGGCAATGCCGTGCCTCGCCATATCGACGCTCTCGGCGTCTGGCAGCTCTATTTCGGCGTGGGTTGCGATGATTGCCATGCCACCGCCGGCGCGGTAATCCGCCAGTACTTTCTCCAGGCGCGCCGCCGATTTGTCGTCGAGGGTGATGCTCGGTTCGTCAAGCAGCCAAAGTTTGGCGGGCGTCGCCAGCAGGCGGGTGAGGGTGAGACGGCGCTTTTGCCCGGCTGAGAGAAAACGGCCGGGAACGTCAGCTAAGTCCTCAAGTTCAAGCGCCGCCAGAATATTATTGGTCGGCTTGGCAAAGCCCTTGGCGGTGGCCCAGAAGGCGAGATGTTCGGCCACTGTCAGGGTCGGCTTCACCGCTTCCAAATGGCCAACATAATGCGTGCGCGCGCGGTGTGCTTCGGGCGCCTCCCGCATGTCTTCGCCGTTCCAGGCCACGGTGCCGCCGGCAGGCTTCAAAAACCCGGCAAGGATGCGCAGCAAACTAGATTTTCCCGAGCCGTTGGGTCCGCGAAGAATCAGCGCGCCGCCGGGCAAGAGTTTAAACGAGAGGGCGCGGAAAACCGGCCGTTCTCCCCTAATACATGACAGCTCGTTTGCTTCAAAACCTGTCGCGCCGCCGTTCATTCGTTCCTCGCCGTTGCGCCGCGCGCCCGGCGCGCCTAAAAATCACCGCGTAAGCTATCGGCGCGTCCGCGTGTCGGCAAGGCATAGGAGTAGAGATTCGCACATGGTCAGGCGCTTGTTTCGCCGCAAATTGGTCACCGCGACGCCACTGCGCCCTGGCTTGATCACCGAGCATAATGGCATAAGTGCTGATAATTCGCCGTTGTTGCGGGTGCGCGCCGATGGTCATTTGGTGTGCGCCGTTTCCTACAGCAAGGGGCCGCGGTTAGGCCCCACCATCGTCTTTCTGCATGAGGGCCTC
>CAYPSQ010000002.1:137520-141945 GCA_964413115.1 uncultured Rhizobiaceae bacterium
CTACAGCAAGGGGCCGCGGTTAGGCCCCACCATCGTCTTTCTGCATGAGGGCCTCGGCAGTATTGCCCAGTGGAAGCATTTTCCCCATACGCTGGCGAGCGCCGCTGGCTGTAACGCGCTGGTGTATGAGCGTTGGGGTCATGGCGGTTCAGACCGGTTGGATGGTTTGCGCCAGGTGGATTTCATGGAACGTGAGGCGGAGTCCGCCTTGCCGCAAATTCTCGATGCTTTTGGCCTGGAGAACGTCATCTTGTTCGGCCATAGTGACGGTGGCTCAATCGCGCTCTTATTCGCGGCGCGCTATCCCGAGCGAACGCTCGGCGTTATCACCGAAGCGGCGCATGTATTCGTGGAGGAGGTCTCACTCGCCGGCGTGCGGACGGCGGTTGAGCGCTTTGAGACCAGCGATATGGAAAAACGCCTGGGCCTCTACCACGGCGACAATACCGGGAGCATGTTCCGCGGTTGGGCGGATATTTGGTTGTCGGCTGACTTTCGCGATTGGTCTATCCCGCCCAAGGCGCTAGGCGCCATCCAAGCTCCGGTGCTCGCCTTGCAGGGCGCCGATGACGAGTATGGCAGCGTCGCACAATTGCACAGGATCGAGTCTGGTGTCGGTGCGTCCGCCAAGACGGTTCTCATTCCCGACTGTGCGCACGAGCCGCATGTGCAGGCGCGTGAGGCCGTCATGGAAGAAGCGCTCGCCTTCATCAAAACTATCAAAGAGTTACCAGCGCCTCCCGATTCCGCAGTTTGACCGCAAGATTTGAATGTTACACTGCGTGCCCCAGTGTAGAATTATCCCGAATAAATAGGAGACGCTCTCGTGATCGCGCTTGGCCAGGATACGCTCAATACCCGCAGCACTTTGACTGTCGGTGGGCGCAGTTACGATTACTTCAGCCTTGCCGCGTTGGAGAGCGCCGGGCTGGGTGACATCTCCCGCTTGCCCTATTCGCTCAAGGTTCTGCTGGAGAATCTGCTGCGCTTCGAAGATGGTAAAAGCGTCACCGTGGCCGACATCAAAGGCCTTGCCGAGTGGCCCCAGGATCGCCGTTCAACCCAGGAAATCAATTATCGCCCGGCGCGTGTCCTGATGCAGGATTTCACCGGTGTGCCTGCCGTGGTCGATCTCGCCGCCATGCGCGCCGCCATGTCGGCGCTCGGCGGAGATCCGAAAAAAATCAACCCGCTATCGCCGGTCGATCTGGTGATCGATCACTCGGTCATGGTCGACCGCTTTGCCTCCTTAACCGCACTACGCGATAACACCGCCATCGAGATGGAACGCAACGGCGAGCGGTATTCCTTTTTGCGCTGGGGTCAGCAGGCGTTTTCAAATTTCCGTGTGGTGCCGCCGGGCACTGGCATTTGCCACCAGGTCAATCTCGAGCATCTTGCCCAGGTGGTGTGGACCGCCGAATCGGACGGTACCAATATCGCCTATCCGGATACACTGGTCGGCACCGACAGCCACACTACCATGATCAATGGTCTCGCCGTGCTTGGTTGGGGTGTCGGCGGCATCGAGGCCGAAGCAGCGATGCTCGGTCAACCAATTTCGATGCTGGTGCCAGAGGTTGTAGGCTTTCGCCTTGCCGGCAGTCTTGCTGAGGGTGCGACGGCGACTGATCTGGTGTTGACTGTGGTCCAGATGCTGCGCAATAAGGGCGTAGTCGGGAAGTTCGTCGAATTTTATGGCCCCGGTCTCGACGAACTGTCGCTCGCCGACCAAGCCACGATCGCCAACATGGCGCCAGAATATGGCGCCACCTGCGGATTTTTTCCAATCGATGCGGAGACCATAAATTATCTCCGCTTTACCGCGCGCGATCCTGAGCGCATCGCCCTTGTTGAAGCCTACGCCAAAGCGCAGGGCCTCTGGCGCGCCGCTGATACGCCGGATCCGGTGTTCACCGATACGCTGGAGTTGGAACTTGGATCCGTCATGCCGAGCATCGCCGGACCGAAGCGCCCGCAGGATAAAATTTTTCTCACTGATGCAGCGCCGGCCTTTGGTCAGGCGCTCAGCGGTGAACTTGGCGTCGCGTCCGAGAACAGCGCCGCCGAAGTGCCGGTTACCGGTATGGACCATGCGCTCGGGCACGGTGATGTAGTGATAGCTGCAATTACCAGTTGTACCAACACCTCCAACCCGAGCGTGATGCTTGGTGCCGGGCTGTTGGCGCGGAATGCCGTCAAGCGCGGCTTAAAAGTGAAGCCCTGGGTCAAGACTTCGCTTGCGCCGGGTTCAAAGGTGGTGAGCGAATATCTTGCCAAGGCTGGGCTGCAGGAGGATCTCAACATGCTTGGCTTTAATGTGGTGGGCTATGGCTGCACCACTTGCATCGGCAATTCTGGTCCACTTGCCGATGAAATCGTCACGGCCATCAATGATGGCGATCTGGTGGTGACGTCGGTCCTATCCGGCAATCGTAATTTTGAGGGCCGCATTAGCCCCCATGTTCGCGCCAATTATCTCGCGTCGCCGCCGCTCGTAGTGGCCTATGCCATCGCCGGTAGCATGAAGTTGGATATCACTACCGAGCCGCTCGGCGAAGATGGCGACGGTGTACCGGTCTATCTCAAGGATATTTGGCCCAGCAATGACGAGGTACGCGCCGCCATCGCGCAGTCGGTGACGCCAGAAATGTTTAGCGAACAATATGCCGATGCCTTTACCGGCAGCGCTGAATGGCAGGCCATCGATGCGCCGCAAGGGCTGACTTATGCCTGGCAGGACGGCAGTACCTACGTCAAAAACCCGCCATACTTCGATGGCATGCAGGCCAAGCCAGCTGCGCTCGAAGACGTGACTGGCGCGCGCGTCCTGGCTCTACTTGGCGACAGCGTCACCACTGACCACATCTCGCCGGCCGGTTCCATCAAATATGACTCGCCGGGCGGCGCCTATCTCACCGAGCGCCAAGTGGCCCAGACCGATTTCAATTCCTATGGTTCGCGGCGCGGCAATCACGAGGTGATGATGCGCGGCACTTTCGCCAATGTGCGCATCCGCAACGAAATGGCGCCCGGCACCGAAGGTGGCGTGACCCGCCATATGCCGGACGGCCGCACTACAAGTATGTTCGATGCTGCCGCGGACTATGCCGGTGAAGACACGCCTTTAGTGGTAATCGCCGGCAAGGAATACGGCACAGGTTCGTCGCGTGATTGGGCCGCCAAGGGAACGCGGCTTCTCGGCGTGAAAGCGGTAATCGCCGAAAGCTTCGAGCGCATTCACCGCTCCAATCTGGTCGGTATGGGCGTCCTGCCGCTCCTGTTTCCGGACGGCGTGACGCGCCAGACGCTTGCCCTCGACGGCTCCGAGCTGATCGATCTCACTGGTGTGGCCGGCGGCGTCACCCCAGGCATGACCGTCGCCTGCCGTATTACCCGCGCCGATGGCGCAGTCGAGACTCTCAATCTCAACTGTCGTATCGATACTGCGGAAGAAGCCGAATATTTCCGCCATGGTGGCATCCTGCACTATGTTTTGCGAGGGCTCGCCGGACTAGTTTGAGCAACGGTTTGCGATATGTTTGAAACATCCCCAGGCGCCTATGATGTTATCGTGGTTGGTGCGCGCTGTGCTGGGGCGCCGACAGCGATGCTATTGGCTGCAAAAGGCCATGATGTTTTGCTACTAGAGCAATCTACCGTGCCGTCCAACATGGCCCATTCCACCCATCTCATTCACCCCTTAGGCCTAGCGTATCTCAAGACTTGGGGACTTCTGGGTGCGATCGAGCAACGCGCCACGAGTTTCACCGATTGGAGCGTCGATCTACACGGCGCGTTTCTACACGGTCCGCCGCCGCCGGTCGCGGGCATGGCGCGCTCGGCCGCGCCACGGCGCGATATTCTCGATGGAGAGCTGGCCCGTGCGGCCGTGCGCGCCGGTGCCGAGTTACGCGCCGGCTGCCGGGTTGGCGGACTCTTATTCGAGGACGGGCGGGTCGTCGGCGTCGAAGCCAAGGACGGGGAGGGGCGGCAGTTCAGCGCCCGCGCAGCGCTGGTCATCGGTGCCGATGGGCCGGCCTCAATGGTTGCCAAGTGTGTAGGTGCCGCCGAGCATCATGTCGAGCCGCCATTGCAGAGCAACATTTGGAGCTATTGGCGGGATGTGGCGGTCGATCATCTCCACATTACGATCCGCGAAGGCGCGGGTGCGTTTGCTTTTCCCTCCAGCGATGGCACTGTTCTGGTTGCAGCCAATTTATTGCATGCAGATTTTCTTCGCTCGCGACGGCGCAAGGAACCAGCGTTTCATGCCATGTTGAAGAAAATTGCTCCAGACCTTGCCGCCAAGCTGACAACGGGCGTGCAGGTCGATCGCTTTTTTTCGGGTTGTACGCGAAGCTTCGTGCGCCGCAGCTATGGCCCGGGGTGGGCCCTGGTTGGTGATGCAGGCATGAAGAAAGA
>CAYPSQ010000002.1:142045-144385 GCA_964413115.1 uncultured Rhizobiaceae bacterium
TTTTCACGCGCGCTGCCCAATCACAGTAATGAAATGCTAGTATAGGCCGTTCTGGAGGAGGAAATAATATGCCAAGCAATGGCAAGGATGCAGCTGATCAGGTCCCAGATTACAGCGCATTTGCCGCCGCTTTCAACCTGGAGGACATCACCGACTTGCTCTCCGGCGATCTGGAGACCGGCCTCAACGTTTGCGTTGAGTGCTGTGATCGTTGGGCTGAATCGGACAGTATTGCGCTCTATTGGGAGGGTGCCGACGGTAGCAGCTCGACCCATAGCTTCGCCGAAATACAGGAGGGCGCCTCGCGCTTTGCCAATCTGCTCACCGCGCAAGGTGTGCGTCCGGGTGATCAGGTCGCCTGCATGCTACCGCGCATCTCTGACTTGTTTGTTGTCGCTCTTGGGGTGTGGCGTGCAGGCGCGGTCTATGTGCCGCTGTTTACCGCCTTCGGTCCCAAGGCGATCGAATATCGACTGGAGCGAAGCGCTGCCAAACTTGTGGTGACTGACGCGGTTAACCGGGCCAAGCTCGACGGCATCGCCGATGCCCCGCTGGTGATGCTGGTGACGCGTGAGCCCGATGAGGTGGTGCGCGCTGGCGATATCGATTTCCGCCAAGCGCTCGCGGCGCAGCCCGCCGAATTTACGCCGGTCATGCTAACCGCCGAAGACCCGTTCATTATGATGTTCACTTCCGGCACTGTCGGCAGCGCCAAAGGCGTGGCCGTCCCTCTAAAAGCGCTGCCGGGGTTTCTAGTTTACATGAAGTACGCAATCGGTGTCGGCCCCGGGGACCGTTTCTGGAACATGGCTGATCCAGGCTGGGCCTATGGTCTTTTCTATGCGGTTGCCGGGCCGCTGTTGTTCGGCTACGCAGCGCACTTTTATGAAGGCGGCTTTACCGTTGAAAGCACCTACCAAATGCTTGAAAAATACGGCATCACAATCGCTGCCTCGGCACCGACCGCCTACCGTCTGTTGATGGCCGCTGGCGGTGACCTTGCTGATGCCTGTGCGACCCGCCTGCGCGCCGTTTGCAGTGCCGGCGAGCCGTTGAACCCGGAAGTTTACCGTTGGATCGAGAAGCATCTCGGCTGCCCGGTGTTCGATCAATACGGCCAGACCGAAACCGGCATGACAGTGTGCAATCATCACGGTTTGCGCCACGCCACGCGCCCTGGCTCTATGGGCTTGGCCATGCCTGGCTTTCACATGGTGGTTCTCAATGATGATCTGGAGGAAGTCACGCCTGGCGAGTCTGGAATGCTGGCCGTCGATACAACCAAGTCGCCGCTCTATATTTTCCAGGGATATCGTGATCATAAGGAATCTCCGCTCAAAGGGCCATATTACCTCACCGGCGACACCACTGAGCTTGGTGTCGACGGCAGCCTGACCTTCCTAGGCCGCGCCGACGACATCATTCTGTCCGCTGGCTATCGCATCGGCCCGTTTGATGTTGAGAGCTGTTTGATCGAGCATCCAGCGGTCGCTGAATCTGCAGTGATCGGCAAGCCTGACACAGAGCGTGGCGAGATCGTTGTCGCTTTCGTCGTACTGGGCGGTGGCCATAACGGCTCGCCCGAGTTGGTGGAGGAGTTGCAGCAATACGCCCGCACGCGCCTCTCGGCGCATGCCTACCCGCGCCAAGTGGTATTTATGGACGCACTCCCTAAAACGCCGAGCGGCAAGATTCAGCGGTTTGTTTTACGCCAACAAGCCTAGCCAAACGCGCGGCGCTCTTTTACTTAGTCCTTCAAACACCTTTGCGGAATGCGGCGCCGGACCAAGTTTTGGGCCGGGCGCGGGCGTATTGTGGCGCCACATCGAGGGAGACACTGAGCCTGTCGGCCGCATGCCATGGCCATCGAGGGTCATCTAGGACCGCGCGCGCAATGGCCACCATATCGGCCTTGCCCGAAGCGATAATTTCATTGGCATGATGGGCGTCGACAATCAGTCCGACCGCTATGGTCGGCAGGCCGGTCGCCGCCTTGACGTCGGCGGCAAACGCCACCTGATAGCCTGGCGTCAGCGGTATCTTTGCCTTGGCGCTGTTGCCGCCGGAGGAAACGCAAACAAAATCCATACCAATATCCTTGAGCGCCCCGGCGAAAGCGATAGCATCCGAGACGGTAATGCCGCCGTCAAGCCAATCGGTGCCGTTGATACGTATGCCCATGGGGCGCTCGGCCGGCCAGGCCGCGCGCATTGCCGTGGCCACTTCCAACGGAAAGCGCATGCGTTTTTCCTGACTGCCGCCATATTCGTCCGTGCGTTTGTTGGCCAGCGGTGTGAGAAATTGGCTTAATAGGTAGCCATGCGCGGCGTGTATCTCGAT
>CAYPSQ010000003.1:0-19341 GCA_964413115.1 uncultured Rhizobiaceae bacterium
GAGGCTTGCGGCCGACGGGTCAGTGCTAGCTTAACGAGCGGCCACCGGATTGACCTTTATGCCGAGATAGCGCGCTCGGACAATGGGCCGATCGTCGAAAATCCTGACATTTGGCGAAATGATCCACGCGGTATGCGCGCGCTCGGCTTCGACCATTGCCTGTTTTATGGCCCTAATGTTGCAGAGGTGAGCCGTTTTTTCACTGAGGCCCTCGATTTCAGTCTAGTCGAAAAAGTCCAGAGCCCCGACGGCCCCATCGCCGTGTTTCTCTCCAGTAGCACAAAAGCACATGAGATTGCCTTCGTTGAACACCCCGAGCCAGGCAAGTTTCATCACGTCTCATTCTTACTGGAATCCTGGAACGATGTTGGCCATGCTGCCGACATCATCTCGCGTTATGATATATCCCGGGATGTCGGTCCAACCCGCCACGGTATCACCCGCGGCCAGACGATCTATTTCTTTGACCCCTCAGGAAATCGCAACGAGGTATTCTCGGGCGGGTACGCCTACTTTCCTGACCATCCGACCCGTGTGTGGACAGCGGATCAACTCGGCAAAGGCATTTTCTATTATGAAAAGGAGCTGAACGACCGTTTTCTTGGCGTCGTGACATGAGCGTTGCTGCCCGGCATTTTATCGATGGTGCCTATACTTCCGATAGCAACAATCCCAATTTCGAAAATTTTAACCCGGTCAATGGTGCGTCGCTGGGTTTCGTGCCTGAAGGTGGCGTGGCTGAGGTGGATGCTGCTGTCCATGCCGCAAAGGCTGCCCTTTCTGGGCCGTGGAGCACCATGGCGGTTGCCCAACGGGCCGAACTTTTGCACAAGATTGCGGACGGCATCACTGCCCGGTTTGATGAATTTCTCGCTGCAGAGATCAGCGATACCGGCAAACCCAGATCGCTTGCCGCGCATATCGATATTCCTCGCGGTGCAGCGAATTTCAAGGTTTTTGCCGACTTGGTGAAGAATGTCGGCAGTGAACATTTCTCCATGCCGACACCCGACGGCACCGGTGCTGTGAATTATGCGCTCCGCGTACCCAAAGGGGTGATTGCCGTTATCAGCCCATGGAACCTTCCGCTACTCCTGATGACCTGGAAGGTCGGCCCGGCGCTCGCCTGTGGTAATTGTGTCGTTGTCAAGCCGTCGGAGGAAACACCGCTCACCGCCACATTGTTGAGCGAGGTGATGAACGAAGCTGGAATCCCGAAGGGCGTTTACAATGTCGTGCACGGCTTTGGCCCTAATTCCGCAGGCGAATTGCTGACCCGCCATCCAGATGTCGATGCGATTACCTTTACTGGAGAAACCTCAACCGGTGAAGCCATCATGGCATCTGCTGCGCGCGGCGTGCGCGATGTTTCGTTCGAACTGGGCGGCAAGAATCCGGCCTTGGTGTTCGCCGATTGCAACCTCGACAAAGCCATCGAAGGCACGCTCCGTTCAGTCTTCGCCAATTGTGGGCAAGTTTGCCTCAGCACCGAGCGTATCTATGTCGAGCGGCCGATTTTCAATGAATTCACAGCGCGCCTGAAGGCCGGCGCTGAAGCTTTGACTCCTGGTGATCCGGAAGACCCTAACACCAGTCTCGGGCCGCTGATCTCGGAAGAGCATCGGGCCAAGGTCATGTCCTATTACACCCTTGCCCAACAGGAAGGTGCGGAGATCGTTACTGGCGGCGGCGTACCGGACATGCCGAGCGCCCTTGCCGGTGGTAGTTGGATCGAACCCACGATCTGGATAGGCCTCGGTGATCGGTCGGCTATTATACGTGAGGAAATTTTTGGACCCTGCTGTCACATCCGTCCGTTTGACGACGAGGAAGAGGCGGTGGCGCTTTCCAACGACACACCCTATGGCCTCTGCTGTTCGCTATGGACGGAGAATTTATCTCGCGCCCACCGAGTTTCGGCGCAAATGGAAACTGGGCTGACCTGGGTCAATTGTTGGTTCCTGCGCGACTTGCGAACGCCCTTTGGCGGTTCCAAGCAATCAGGCATCGGGCGCGAAGGTGGCGTACATTCGCTCGAATTCTATACCGAACTGCGCAATGTCTGCGTCAAGCTTTGATACCGTCGGGGCGCTGACCTTCGACGTCTTCGGCACAGTTGTTGATTGGCGTACCAGCATCGTCTGCGACGGCGAAGAATTAGGGCGTGCTAAAGGTATTGATCTCGATTGGACGGCTTTCGCTGACGCCTGGCGCGCGCTTTACCAGCCGGCCATGCAGCGCGTGCGCACCGGCGAGACTGACTGGTGCGTGCTCGACGATCTACACCGTATGAATCTCGATGAGCTGTTGACGCGCCATGGCGTTACCGGCCTGACGGAAAATGAAATCGATCATTTTAACCGCGCCTGGCACCGGCTCAATCCGTGGCCAGACGCCGTCGCGGGCCTGACCCGTCTCAAAACAAAATTTATTCTGGCGACGCTCTCCAACGGCAATACCGACCTACTCGTCAATATGGCGAGGCGCGCTGGTTTGCCGTGGGACGCAGTGCTTGGTGCCGAGACCTCAGGTGCCTATAAACCCGATCCGAGGGCCTATCTCCGCAGCGCCGAGATTCTCGGGCTGCCGCCCGAGCGCTGCTTGATGGTCGCCGCCCATAATGGAGATCTCGCCGCCGCTTCCGGGCTCGGCATGAAGACCGCTTTTGTTCGCCGAGCACAAGAATACGGGCCCAACCAAAGGAGCGATCTCAGACCTGAAGGGGCGTGGGATATAGTTGCCGAGGATTTTCTCGATCTTGCCGATAAGCTCGGCTGTTGATTAGCTAGCGAGACCCAACAAATAGGGTACGACATGGCTAGTTTCGACGACCTCTGCTGAGCGGCGGTTCATGTCGAATTGGTCCCCCCTGTAAAATTGGCATGCGGTTAATCACTGCAGCTGATGGCGCGATATCGCCGAATTTGTTAGGAAAACGCGTCAAAAATGATCGCGCCCGCAATTGCAGGTAGAGTTCATGGTGAGAATCAGCATGTCGACCTGATGCCCGACCAAATAGGATATTAGCAGAGTGCCGAAAAGCGGCTTGCCTTTTCTTGGTGAGCACAAGTCTCCGGACTCGGTCACGATATCGCTAACGTTCTCGTTGCCATGGGTGCCTTAGAGATAGAGATTCTCCCTTTCTGGCGGGCTACTCTTGGTATCGAATAGGCCAGCATCGACCGCCTCCCGGTCGATGGAAAGTCGGGTATAGACGGCCGGTGCAAAAGCGGCGGCGCCGCCGATGTTTTCAATTTAACACGCTTCGGGTTAGGCAATGGCGGGTGCGGCATAAGGGTATACGTCGGGGTGGGTACCTGTCCCTTCACCCGCCATCAAGTTCTGCACATTGACCACGATCACCGCTAGGCGAACGCAATAGCTGACCGAGCGCGTCCATTGGTTGCGCTCGATTGTTGCCAGGTAGTCCGCGCTGAGATCCGCCGCTACTTTTCTATGGGGGAACGCCCTAACTAGCCTTGCCAGGGCGCGATCGGTGTCTCCCAGTCAGATTTCGAAGTGGCACTCATAAGTTTCATGATCAACTTGATCTCGCACAACAGCCAACCCCCACTTTCATTGCGAAATCGTGATTCGTACCAGCCGCCGATCCAGGTATCTTCGGTGCCACTACCATCTTCCTTGGTGACCTTGGCCAATTCCCAGAGATAATATTCCCCCTCCGCGGTCTGGCCGTCCGTCGCCACGGTGATGACCGGCTGCGTCATATAGTGGAGCGCCCAGGGCAATCTCACGGTGCTAGTTTCGCGCAATCCGGCAACAATCGCATCGCGCCCATCCCAACGGCCAACTTCTTCGCAGTACCATGTCGCGTCTTTGGTTAAGCAGGCAGCCATCATCACCGGATCGCCATTATGATCCGCTGCTTTGGCGTAACGCGCGATCAATTGTTTGATATCCTCAATATCTTCCAAGCGCTTCATTCGTTTTTCTAGGTTTGCAGACATGATTTCCTCCTTAATTAAGTGATTTCGTTCAGCTTCCTTTAGCTTCAATTGCTGCCATTAGATCCAGCGTGCGTCGGGCTTTTTCGATAATGGGGTAGTCAACAAAATAGCCGTCCACTTGAATAGATGCCGAGCCTTTCGCTTCTGCGGCCGTAAAGGCTTCAAGATGTCTCTTTGCGCGTGCTACTTCTTCCGGGCTTGGCGTAAAGATCGTATTCACCGGTTCAATCTGGGCCGGATGTATACACAATTTTCCCCGGTACCCGAGAGACAGCGCCGTGCGCGCTGATTTTTTCAAATTCTCGTGGTCCTGCAAATCAATAAATACGCTATCAATTGGAGGCTCTAGTTCAGCGGCGCGGGAGGCTAGAGCGATCGTCGCACGCGCATGCGTCAGTTCGTTCTCTTCGGGCGTCCACATCATGCGCATATCGGTCGTAAAGTCGCCGGCGCCGAAGGAAAGTCGCCTCACCCGCGTTTGCGAGCGCGCGATGTCATAGATTGCCGCTAGACCACGCCCGGTCTCGATGATTGGTAGAATGTCGAGGGCGCCCACTTGCATGCCGCGCGCGCGTTCGATTTGCGCCATTAGCCAATCAATGGTCTGCAATTGACTGGGACTTTCAATCTTGGGCAGCAGGATGCCGTCCATCCAAGGGCCAATCACTTCCTGTAAATCGCCGTAGCAAAAATCTGTATCGATGGCATTGACCCGGATATATCCCCGGCTAGCATGTGTTGGTCGAGCTTTCAGCGCTTCGACCACGGTGGCGCGGGTCGCTATCTTTTGTTCGAGCGCAACCGCATCCTCCAAATCGATCACCACCGCGTCGGCGCCGACGGTAAATACCTTCTCCACCTTTCGCGGGTGATTGCCGGGCGCAAACAGCCAGGTTCGCATCGGTTCCATTCGGTTAATTCCTTTGTTCCAAGTTTAGTCGCGGGCGCCCCATGCCCGCTGTAATTCCATCGAATAGGTGAAGCGGCCCGCCGGATGCTCGATGATTGAAATTTCGTAATATCTTCCCGATGGCTCGGCGTAGCGACGCACGACAATTAACGCTGGCGTACCTTCTGCCACTTCTAAGCCGACCGCATGCTCAGCCGAAATTTCGCCCGCAAACATGTCAATTTCGACTTTGGCCGGGCGCTGGTCGAAATGGCGCTCGATCAGCAAATGCACCGGACTGGTGTCCTTACCGATCCACTGCACCAGCGAGGCGTATTTAGGCAGCACGTAAATATTGCTCCAGCACAGAGGTAGGCCGTCGGACCGTTTACGCACCGCTTCGATATAGAACCAGCGCCGGCGCTGGCGGCCATCGAGCGTATCCGCTAGTGCCTTGTCGGCAATGCGCTCGCGCGCCGAAAGGATATGCAGCCGGGTATCCTCTGGATAATTCAGAAATTCGCCCAATGATCCCAATGTTTGAACATATTTAGCCGCCGGCTCGCGTGCCTCCACCAAGGTGCCGGAGCCCTGGCGGCGCGAAACCACGCCCATATCGCCGAGTTTCTTGAGCGCCTCGCGTACGGTGTAGCGGCTGACGCTGAATTGTTGGCACAATTCGAGCTCTGACGGCAGCATGCCGCCGACCGGATGGTGGTCGGCGGCGATCTGTCCGAGCAGCGCGTCGGCTACCTCCTGATAGCGCAGGCGCGATTTGGGTGCCTTGGTCCTGGTCATACGATTGTCATCAGATACTTGCGCCGCGCCAACATTAGCATCCGGCTGGGAGGGTCATTATAAAGGTCTATGGTGGCGCTGCGCAGATATTTACGACATGCAGGTACGACACTTTGGTGAAAACGCTGGAGCACATGATGAAATTGACCGGAATAAAAGTGCTGGATTTGTCTCGATTTTTGCCCGGCCCGCACCTCGCGATGATGATGGCAGACCATGGCGCCGAGGTCATCAAGATTGAAGATACCGGGAACGGCGATCCATCACGCCATATAGGGCCACAAAGTGGCGGGCTGACGGTCTATTACCGCAATGCCAACCGTGGAAAAAAGAGTCTGTCGCTAGATCTCAAGAGCGCGGAAGGGCGGGAGTTGTTCCTCCGCTTGGCGGAAACAGCTGATGTGATACTGGAGACGTTCCGCCCCGGCGTCGTCGATCGTCTCGGCATTGGCTATGACGTAGTTGCTCCACGCGCACCGCAGGTCGTCTATTGCTCGATCTCTGCCTTCGGCCAGGATGGTCCTTACCGTGACCGTCCGGCTCATGATTTAAGTGTCTGCGCACTCGCCGGTGTAGCCAGCTTGAGCCTTGACAAGGACGGTCAGCCAAATATGCCCTGCATGCCGCCTAGCGATATGGGTGGCTCGCTGATGGCTTTCGCTGGAATCCTTATGGCGCTGGTCGGCCGGGCGCGCACCGGCAAGGGTGATTATCTCGACATGTCGATGTATGACAGCCTGGTATCCTGGACCCCGCATATCGCTGGCAAGGTGCTTGCCGGGGGGCGCGCGCCCCATCCCCTGTCCGAGCGCACCCAGGGTGGCGCCGCTTTCTACCGGCCCTATGCCGTCAAGGGTGGTGGCTATATCACCCTCGGAGGCAGTGAAATGAAGTTCGTCACGAATTTTCTTACTGCAATGGGGCGCAAGGACCTAATTGAAGTGGCCAAACTTCCTCCCGGCGAGCCGCAGGCACCGCTACGCGATTACTTAAGTGAAATTTTCATGACCAAGACGCGCGATGAATGGAGCGCTTGGTTTGAGGGCCGTGACATCTGTTTTGCGCCGGTCCTGGATCTGAAAGAAGCATTCGAAAATGAGCATTTGCACGCGCGCGATATGCTGCTGTACGACGCCGACGGTAACGCTCATCTCGGTATTCCGCTAAAATTTTATGAAGAACCAGGAGCGGTGAACATGCACACACCCGCGCTCGGCGCGGATTCAGAGGAAATCGCCCGGGACCTGGGTTTTAACGCCGACGATATCGCCCGGCTGAAGGACCAGGGAGTATTGCGCACTGCCTAGCCGGTCTCACCCTGGTGGCAGCGGTGGATCAACCGTTCTTCGGGCGCGGCGCGAGACCACGGTTTCACGGTAGGCGAGATAGACCGTACTCAAGAAGATCACCGCGCCGCCGACCCACACCAGCGCCTCCGGCACCTGGCCGAATAGGAAATAGCCAAGCAGGCTGGCCCAAATTAGGCGCAAAAAATCGAGGGGTAGTACCGTTGTTGCATCGGCCTCGCGGAAGGCCTGCGCTAGTAAAAGATGCCCTCCGGTGCCCACAGTTCCCATCAGGGCGAGCCAACCCAGTTCCTCGACGCTTGGCCATTGCCAAACGAAGGCAGCGGGGATGGCGGAAAGCGGCGTGAGGAATATTGCCATATAGGCGGTCAGCGTCAGGCTCGATTCGGTGCGTGATAGAATCTTGATCATCAGCATCGCGCAGGCCCAGATGCCAGCTGAGCCGAGTGCCATAAGGGCTCCGACTTCCAAAACGCCGGACCCCGGGCGAAGTACGATCATCACCCCGGCAAACCCGAGACAAAGTGCCCCCATGCGCCGATAGCGTATCTTTTCTCCCAATAAAAACACCGCACCCAATGTGACGAAAAGCGGTGCGGTGAATGTCAAAGCCGCCACAGTGGCGAGTGGTGCGATAGTCACGGCGGAAAAAAACAACATCATCGAGCCGACGTGAACTGTGCCGCGAAGTGCGTGCAGTCCGAGACGTTGGGTGCGGAGAATGCCAAAGCCATAGCGTAGAAAAAATGGTGCCAGCACGATAAAACCAAACAAATTGCGGAAGAACGCCATCTCGAACGGATGTTGCCCGTCGCCGACATGGCGGATCAGCGCATGCATCCCAGAAAACAAGATAGTTGCGCAGAACAGCAGAAGCATGCCGCGCATTTGGCCGGGGAGACGCAAATAGGCCGCGGCCAGGACATCCGAAATAGCGGTAAACTGTTTCAACGGCGTGTATCCGCATGGCATTCCGCCGCCATCACAGCGGCCTTAATTTACAAGTGAGGCCCGGTGTTATTTTTTCTCTTTGGCGACGACTGCCCCGCCGGCTTCCTTCCAGGCAGCGAAACCCCCGGCAATATGAGCCACCGGTGCCATCCCCATACGCTGTACCGATTGCGCAGCGAGTGCCGAACGCAGGCCACCGGCGCAGAAAAAGATAAAGCGCTTGCCGTTGGCAAAAACCTCGCGGTGATAGGTGCTTTCCGGATCAACCCAGAATTCGAGCATGCCGCGCGGTGCGTGAACGGCGCCGGGCACCGCGCCCTCGCGCCAGAGTTCGCGGATATCACGGATATCGACGAGCTGCACCGCCTCGTCTCCGGCAATCTTAATGGCCTCTTCTGCCGTCACGGTCTCAATCTCTGCTTCCGCTTCGGCGCAGAGTTCCTTAACGCCTTTAGTAATCATTCTACCGCTCTTCCCTTTACCCATTGCTTAACCAAGAGCATAAACGGATGAGCAGTAGAATAATAATCTTTCTGCCGACACCTCTTTTCCAACCTGGTATATGCTGGACCCATGGTGAAAAACCAATTTAAGCCTGAGCATTTCGACCGCGAGGATAGCGGCGATGATGAGCTATTTTACCTTCAGCCTCGCTTGGTAAAGCATATCGACGAGCCGGCCTGCGCAGCCCTGGCAGATTATTACGCTCGCGCCTTGGCGACCGGCAGCGACATTCTCGATCTCATGTCAAGCTACGCTTCGCATTTACCGACGGAAGCCGTCTATGGGCGGGTCGTCGGCCTGGGTATGAACCTCAGGGAGTTGGAAAAAAATGAACAGTTAAGCGAACGCCATGTCCATAATCTCAATACCCACCCGGTGATGCCATTCCCCGACTGCAGCTTCGATGCCTGTATTCTCGCTGTTTCGGTCCAATATCTGACCCGACCGGTAGAAGTCTTTGCTGATGTGGCGCGAGTCCTAAAACCTGACGCCCTCCTCGCAATATCCTTTTCCAACAGGATGTTCGTCACCAAGGCGGTGGCGCTTTGGCGTAGCCTCAGCGATGCGGATCACGCTCGGTTGCTGCAAATTTACTTACGCGCGGCCGGTGGTTACCAGAACCTCACATTTGAGGACCTTTCTCCAGCCCCTGGAAAATCGGATCCGATTTATCTCGTGAGCGCGCGCCGCGAGATGGTGTAGTATCTTCGCACGGAGGAAATCAAATGAGCAAAAAAATCATAAAAACAGATGCTGAATGGCGCGATAACCTGACGCCTGAGCAATATCAAGTTCTCAGGCTGAAAGGGACGGAGCCGCCGTTTAGCGGTAAATATTGCGACGAAAAATCATCCGGAAATTATGTTTGCGCCGGTTGTGGGGAGGCGTTGTTTGCGTCCGATACAAAGTTTGGATCGCGCTCCGGCTGGCCGAGTTTTTGGCGCCCCATCGAGGTGGACAAGATCGACGAGCATGCTGATACCAGCCATGGCATGCGCCGCGTCGAAGTGCAGTGTGCACGCTGCGACGGTCATCTGGGGCATGTTTTTGAAGACGGCCCGCAGCCGACCGGCCTGCGCTACTGTATCAATTCGGCCTCGCTCGATTTTAAGCCGTCCAAAGATTAATTGGCCCGCTCCCCGGTGGGCGTTTTCCACGCTGGTGATTGGTGGAGCTTTAAAGTCGAAGTGTTCAGCGTTTTACGTTGTATTTTTTGGCGGTAGTTCTCAGTTTCAAGCGATATTTTTGCCATTAAAAAATATCACTGAGAAAAAATTTCCGGTGTGATAATATCTTTTTCGCCGCATCCAGTTTTAAATTAAATCTTCTTACTAGACCTACAAATCTATCAAAACTAAGATTATATTATTCGTAGATAATCTTCCTATGAGTTTCGATGACTGTAATATCAGATGAAAATAAAAAGGTATAACCGAAAATATTGCCTGTCGTAAACTTCGAAATATTTTTCCCTGACGCTATATAAATTTCCTGCAATTTGGTCATTATTAGGTCCGCTTAATCTATGAATATTGCTATGCTCTCAATATTCATAGAGGCCGTAGCAAGACTTTATCTCTCGTAAATGAGCCAGTCGATCCGCAGCATGATAGCCTGATGGGTCACAAACAAATCATGGAGCAGAATATGCGCGAGATCGCCAGTGGCATTCAAACTTGGGCGTGGTTTTCTGAACCGCATGGCTATGACTTTAACGGCCATTTGGTCCGCGGGTCTGCTGGCAATATCTGTATAGATCCCGTCGAACCGAGCGATTCAGATCTCGATGCCATCGCCAGTGCTGGTGTCAGCCACATTGTTCTGACCAACCGCAATCATTCGCGCGCTGCCAATCTGATCCGCGAAAGGACGGGGGCCAAAACACGCATTCATGCCGATGATGTGGATCATGCGCGCAGCCAAAATACCGAGGTCGATGGTGCGTTGACGGTGGGCGACCGGATTGGCCCCTTTGACATCATTACCGCGGCCGGAAAATCTCTTGGCGAGATCGCGCTCCTTTGGCCCGAGCGCAAAATTTTGATCGTCGGAGACGCTGTTATCGGAAACCCGCCGGGAACTTGTACGCTATTGCCGGATAGAGTCGTGGATGACCCGGGCCGGCTACGCCAAAGCGTGCGTGATTTCCTAGAGCTTGACTTTGACACGCTCCTTGTTGGCGATGGCGTTGCTATCCTTGGAGAAGCCAAGGCGCGGTTGCGGGAGCTGGTTGAGACGTTTGGCGGTTAAAAGGCCGCGAGCGCCTGTCGGCGCTCCACAGTCCTCGTGCTTCAACGTAAATCGTCCAGCACCGCGTGGATCGCGTCGAGGTTTGAGCGGCCGAGCGCGCGGCTGCGCGCCGGTGACCAGCCTTGGCGCTGCTCGCTACCGTCGGCGATATCCTTGAACGGCATTTCCAGGGTCATCGCCAGGCAGCCGAAGCGCTCGGCGATCCAGTTGGCGCCGATTTTTAGGTTTGCCGTACCCCGCTTGTTGGCCGGGTAGCCATGGGTGAGCTGAAAATCGGGATTGGCCTGCAGCAACCGGGTCTTATAGGCGCCGAGTAGTTTGCTTTGGCGTTTAGAAAAGGACGGTACACCTTCCGGCCCGGCGATGAAATTATGCGGGATTGCCTCATCACCATGCACATCAAGACAGAAATCTACGCCTCTTTCCTCCATGCACTGGCGCACCCAAAAAACTTCCGGGCTTTTCTCTAGGCTCGGCTCCTGCCATTCGCGGTTCAAGTTGGTGCCTGCAGCATTGGTGCGCAGATGACCACGTTGGCTACCGTCTGGATTCATGTTTGGGACTGTATAAAACACGGCTTTATCTAGCACCGCCCGCGCTACTGCATCGTCGCTGTCCAACAAGCGTTCGAGGAGACCTTCAACACACCATTCCGCCATAGTTTCACCGGGATGTTGGCGCGCGATTGCCCAGAGCCGGCGCTTCGCTGGCTCCGGCTTGCCGATGGTCAGCAGGTCGATTTGTTGCCCGTCCAGGGTCTCGCCCAGAGTTTCCAGGGTGGCGAGGGGAGACTTGAGGGTCCGGGCGACTAGATCGTGATGCCGTTCCATGGAATAGGGCGCAAAATAGGCGTAGTAGACGCTATCACGCTCCGGGTGGTGGTGGATGATAAGATTTGTACCGTCATAGTCGGTCTCGACACGGAACCAATCCTCACGGTCGTAAGACGCTACGGCGCGGTAATTTTCCCAACCGCGCGGGTAGGCAGCGGCGCTGGCATTGATGATTTTTAGGGCGCAGTCCTGCCCCTTGCCACCACTTAAACGAAAATAGAACCACTGAAAAAAATCAGAATCCTGATCATTGCGAATTTCGAGCCGGATATTCGTCGGGCTGGAACATTCCTGGCAGATGATATTACCGCCATCAAAGGCACTGTTGATCTTCATGTATTTGAGCCTCAACTATTGCGTAGGTTGAACTTAATTGAGCTGCACCTGATTTGCATCTTTGTTCGGCGCGGTATCATTTGCTCTGGCTCTGCCGCCGGGCTAGATAGACGCCACTATGAATTACCTCCGCTTTGTCAGCCAATATAAGCGATTTCTCGCTTTCGGTATGCTTGTGGCGCTGTTTACAAGCTTCGGGCAGACCTATTTCATCGGCCTGTTCAGCGCCGAAATACGCGCCGCCTTTGCTCTCTCGCATGGTGATTTCGGCTTGGTTTATTCTTTGGCTTCCCTGGCCGCTGGCGTTTGTCTGATTTGGCTCGGTGGCTTTATAGATCGCCTCGATCTCCGCTTGTGGATCGCGATCCTTGGCGTGGCGGCGGTCGGCGCGTGCATTGTCATGGGTGTCTCGCCTTCCGTTGTTGTCCTAAGCATCGCGCTGTTTTTGCTGCGGCTCAGCTGCCAGAGTCTGCTTGCTCATACCTACATGACCTCTATGGCGCGCTACTTCGATACCGGGCGCGGCAAGGCTATTAGCATCGCCATGCTTGGCCATCCTCTCGGTGAGGCAGTATTTCCGCTCGTGTCGGTCGCCCTGATGGCGGCGCTCGGATGGCGCGGTGCTTGGCTAGTCTATGCCGGCGTAGGCGCGGCTTTGTTCTTTCCGCTCTTGATGTGGTTGCTGCGCGGCCATGGTGAGCGTCACCGGAGTTATCTAGCGCGCTTGGCCGAACCTTCCGCCGCGTCGCGTGAATCTGGTCGACAATGGACCCGTGGCGAAGTCCTTTGCGATGTTCGGTTTTATCTAATTCAAATCGCCTTAATGGCACCACCCTTCATGTTCACTGGTTTGCTGATTCACCAGGTGCATATGGCCGAGGCAAAGGGCTGGTCGCTAGCTTGGCTGGCTACCTGTTTTACTGTCTATGCGGCCACATCGGTCGCCAGTTCCCTGACGATGGGACCACTGATTGACCGCATCGGCGCCACCCGAATTGCACCACACGCGCTGTTACCGATCGTGGTTTCGATGCTGGTTCTTGCGCTCTCTAGTCACGCCGCGGCGACAATGGTGTTCATGGCCGGTCTTGGTCTCAGCATGGGCATCGTTTTTACCGCTTTCACAGCGATCTGGGCCGAGCTTTACGGGGTGCGCCATATCGGCGCCATTCGCTCAGTAGTGATGTCTTTGATGGTCCTGGTCAGCGCCATTGCACCGGCCATCATGGGCTGGCTTTTTGATGCCGGCGTCACGGTGGAAACTCTGGCCGCTATTTTCGCCGTCTGGGCTTTCGCCGGATGGCTGTTGCTGATGATCGTGATCCGGCGCTGGAAGGCATCGTCTGCAGAACTTGGCAAGGCTTGATGTTCTAACGTCAACACTTACAACAGCGATGCAGAAGTTGGAGAGCACTGTGGCCGAAATAGTCAGCACAGCAGATATCGATACCAATCAACAAAACGGCGTTGTCGTTTTGCGCAACTGTATCAACTCGGATTGGATCAGTCAGTTGCGAGTCGCGGTGGAGGAGGATTTGGTGTCTTCTGGACCGCGTGCCGAAATCTAAAACAAACCTGGGGACTCCAGCCTCATTTTAAACGACTTTTATATTTATTAGTGCATTTAAGAATACTGCAAATATGCGCTGCACGGCCCTGGTGGCGAAATCGCCGCAGGTCTGATGGGCGCGAGCAGGGTCAATCTGTTTAATGATCATCTCTTCGTCAAAGCATCGGACAGCCTCGAAAGCCTGGTGCGGTGGTATCAGGATCAACCCTATTGCGCTATCGATGTCTGGCAATTTTCTTCCGGGTGGGCGCCGCTCGATCTGATACCGGAGGAAATGACTGTAATTGGTTATTTTACCATTTTCTTGACGACGAATTTTACCGTTAGGCCCTGCACTACGATCGAGAAGATAACGACGCCGTAAGTGACGGCGAGGATCGTTTCTTTGATAGCGCTTTCCGGCATCGAAAGCGCGAGAGCGACGGAAATGCCGCCGCGCAGACCTCCCCAGGTGAGTACCGTAATGGCTCCCTTGGTGAAATCACGGCGCAGCGAGAGAGCTGTTAGAGGTGTCGCCACGCTAATAAAGCGCGCTGTCAGGGTGAGCGGGATGGCGATGATCATTAACACCACTACATTGCCCGAGATGCTGAGCGCGAACACCTCGAAGCCGATCAGCAGAAACAGAGCGGAGTTTATGATTTCGTCTAACAGTGACCAAAACTTCTGTACGTGGTCGCGCGTCTTTTCGTTCATGGCGAAACGCGTGCCTTGGTTGCCAATCAATAGCCCGGCAATCACCACGGCGATCGGTCCGGAGAGGTGCAGCGCCGCCGCAACGCCATAGGTCAGCATGACCAGCGCCAGCGTGATCAGCACTTCCAAATTATGCTCATTGATCGATTTCAGGGCGAGGTATGCGATGTAACCGAAGGCCAACCCGAGCGCTGCGCCGCCGAGCGCTTCTTGTGCAAACAGTCGGATGATATCCAATGCGCCGACGCTGTCGCCACCATGGCCGCCACCACCCGTCGCAATGGCCACCATGATGATGAACACCACCACGCCGACGCCGTCGTTAAAAAGGCTCTCGCCGGCAATTTTGGCTTCCAGCGATTTCGGCACCTTGACCGTCTTCAATATGCCGAGCACCGCGACCGGATCTGTCGGTGCGATGAGCGCGCCGAACACCAAGCAATAGGTCAACGGAATGTCTATGCTGAGCACCAAAGAGATGCCCCAGACCGCGAAACCGATCATGAATGTTGTCATTAACACGCCGACCGTTGCCATGGTGCCAATGGCCCATTTGCGGCTCAGCAAATCACCCAAATTGACATGTAGCGCGCCGGCAAACAGCAGGAAACTCAACATTCCTTTCATCAGTACATCGTGGAAATCAATATTGGCGAGGATCGGGCGAACAGCTTCCTGAAGTGCCAGAACTGGGAAGATCGCATCGATGGCAATGGCGCCGAGCGATGCCAAAAGCGCAATGACTACGATGCCGATGGCGTGCGGTAGACCGAGCCAGCGGTGATTGATATATCCGAACAGCGCCGCCAGCGTGACAATCACGGCGCTAGCATTGAGAAACGAGAATTCGGACATGGAACAGGAACCTGAAATTGAGGATTAATCCGTCAATGACGGGAAGCGTTGTTTGAACGATCTAGCCGGTCACCAAATTCTTGTTGGCGGCTTTCGCAATGTCGATAATTTTCTGTGTATCATCGAACGCCTTTCGGCAAAAATAGGCATGGCGATCGGGGTGGCGTTGACGGAAATGACATCGGCCTTGATTTCATCCGGCGTCTTATCGCAACTGGTGAATTTGGGATAGACGCTCAACTTGCTAGCAAATCGTTGCGCCCATGTATCGACGGCCTGCATAAGCTAACTATCTCAAAGCTATCGAGTTTGTGGCGGGCCAGAGCGTAACTGAACCCCTGTTGCCCACGTTTAACACGAGCATCTTATGTGCGCTATTTTGCATGGTTGATGCTTCCCTACTTGCTTTTCAGCTTGGCTTTAACCTACGCCGCTCTCGCGGATCCGTTAAGCTCTGTTTCGCCTGAGGGCGCGGCCAGGTCTGGCGCCAGTGACGCTGCCATTCTCGCGAATGACCTGTCCGTTGACCATCACCACATCGATGCCGGCTGCTGGTGTGGTCGGATTCTCGAAGCTTGAAGTGTCTATCACCGTTTCTGGGTTAAACATTGCAATATCGGCGAACGCGCCTTGGCGGAGGACGCCCCTGTCCTTCAGGCCGAACTGTTCGGCGGAGAGCCCGGTCATCCGGTGCACGGCGTCTTCCAGGGTAAACAGGCGCAGATCCCGCGCATAATGGCCAAGGACGCGCGGAAAGGTGCCCCAGAGACGAGGATGCGGATGCTTGTCATGCGGAAGACCGTCCGAACCGATCATAGCGTGGGGATAGGCGAGGATGCGTTGCACATCGGCCTCGTCCATCAGGAAATAGATGGCGCCACCTGGGATCAACTGCGCCGCTGCATCGCGCTCAGTACAGCCCAGTTTGGCGGCGATATCTGACAAATCTTGGCCAGCGAATTCTGGCCGTGAATCAGACCAAGTGATGATGACGCGCGCCGCCGCATCAACCATTTCGACCATAATCACAGTCGATCCTGCGGTATAGGGATAGACGTCAAGCCCGACTTTCTGGCTGGTCCGCGCGTTATCGATTTGTGCCAAAGTCTCAGCACTGCGGCCGTGGTTTTCTTTACCAGCGCATTTATGGTGTGACACCACAATCGGTAGATTGGCGCGCTGGCCGATCTCAAACGTCTCATCGAGCGATTTATCGATATCCACGCCTTCGTTACGCATATGGGTGACGTAAATGCCGCCGCCGTCGCTGGTGACTTGCGCTAGGGCGACGATTTCGTCGGGCGGTGCCGCCTTATTAGGGGCATAAATCAGCCCAGTGCTGAAGCCGGTGGCGCCAGATTGCATGGCTTCTTCCACCACCTTCGCCATGGCGTTGACCTCGTTCGCCGTGGCGCCGCGCTCGACATCGCTCATGGCACCGAGGCGGAGTGTGGAGTGGCCGATCAGAAATGCTGCGTTGGCCGCCGCCGGTGTCTCATCAAGTGCATCGAGATAATCGCCGAAGCGCTCGAAGCGATAGTCGGTGCTGTCACCGAGAAGGTCCAAGGGTGGCGGTGGTGCATCGCTCTGAAGTATCAGCGGCGCCAGGCTAATGCCGCAATTGCCGACCACAACTGTCGTCACGCCTTGGCTGGTCTTCGGAGTCATGTCTGCGTCGCGGAACAGGAGATTATCGTCATGGGTATGCACGTCGATGAAGCCCGGCGCGATGACCCGCCCCGTGGCGTCAACTTTCCGCCCGGCACGAAACTCGCTGAGATCACCGATGGCGGTAATGCGATCGCCCGTGACTGCGACATCGGCATGTACTCGCGCGGCGCCGGTGCCGTCGATCACGTCCCCGCCCGCGAACAAAATATCACAGGAAATCTGTGGCGTTTGACTCATCAAGATTCTCCGTTATTGATCGGCCCTTAATCGCTGGGCGGTTACGCCCTCTCCCTTGGCTACCTCACGTTAATTCGGGTACGCATTCGCGCTTGTCGGAAAGCGATGTGTGGCAGCATCTCTCTCCAGTTAGACCATAACATCGCCGCCGTTCATGTTCATCGAGGCACCGACGTAGAATGAGCCCTCGTCCGAAGCCAGAAGGAGCACGGTTGGCACAACTTCTTCGACCCGTCCCGGGCGCTTGATAGGCATGGATGCTTCTTTTGCACGCCGCCAGGCCTCCGGAATTCCCATATAAAGCGGTGTGTCAACCGGTCCAGGGTTGATGCAATTCACCGTAATGCCGTCCTCAATCAGCTCATACGCGAGTGATCGGGTAAATCCCATGACGGCTGCTTTGGAGGCGCAATAATGTGCCATCTGCGGGGCGCCCTTGTGGGCCAATTGCGATGAAAAATTGATGATCCGGCCCCAGCCCTTGCGCTTCATGGCTGGGATTACTTCGCGCGAGGATAGAAAGATGCTCTTTAAATTTACGCGCATCATTTCGTCCCACATCTCGGTCGACATGTTCTCGATCAACTCAACGGTGTCGATGCCGGCGGCGGTGACCAAAATATCGACCTCCCCGAGCGCCTCTGCTGACGCCGCGAAGGCGCTCTTCACTGACGCTTCGTCGCCGACATCGCAGGCGAGGCCGATAGTTTGCACACCACTTATGGCAGCTGCGGCTTCCGCTGCCTCTTTTGCGCCGTCCTCGTTTCTATCTAGTACCGCGACCCGGGCGCCCTCTTCGGCAAAATTTAATGCGACACCCCGGCCCATGCCGCTCGCGCCGCCCGTGACGATTGCTGTTCTGCCTGATAATTTAGCCATGTTAGTTCCTCTTGGATGATGGTTCGGTAAAAAATTCCGGCGCCATCGTACTTGTCTCCGGCGTCCGGCGAAACTCCTCTCTGCTGCTTTCAGGTTGAGGCGGGAAGGGGCGAGCGTTATCTTGCGCCACTATGGTAACCGAGAAAAAAGAGAGCGGGGAAAGATGCTTCTAACGCCGACAGAAACCGAACGGCTGCTTATTTTCAGCGCCGCTGAACTGGCCCGCAAGCGCCGCGCGCGCGGCCGGAAACTAAACCACCCCGAGGCCATCGCCCTGATCTGTGATGAAATTCTCGAAGGCGCCAGGGATGGCCGCTCGGTCGCCGATCTGATCGGCTTTGGCGCAACCATCCTCAACAGCGATGATGTAATGCCGGGTGTCGCCGACATGATGCCGATGATTCAGGTGGAGGGAGTGTTCCCCGACGGCACCAAGCTGGTGACCGTGCACGATCCGATTCGCCCAGGCAAGGAACAGTTATCCGAAGCAGATCAAGTACGGCCCGGCGAGATTATCGCCGCCGACGGCGATATTGAATTGAATGCCGGCCGACGCAAGGCCGACGTACGCGTCACCAACACCGGCGATCGCCCGGTTCAGATCGGAAGCCACTACCATTTTTTCGAAGTGAATAAGGCGCTCAACTTTGACCGCGATGCCTCCTTCGGCATGCATCTCGATGTACCGGCAGGTACGGCCGTGCGCTTCGAACCAGGTGAGGCCAAGGAAGTCGCCCTGGTGGCGTTTGGCGGCTCGGGCGAGCTTTACGGCCTCAACAGCCTGACAGACGGTTCACACCGCTCAGAGGCCAATAAACAGGCGGCGCTTGGCCGCGCCCGCGAACGCGGATTTAAGGGGGCCTAGGGTCATGGTTAAAATTACACGCGAACATTATGCCGCGCTCTATGGCCCCACTACAGGCGATGCGGTGCGCCTCGGCGATACTGCACTACTCGCTGAAATCGAGCATGACTACGCCGTTCCCGGCGACGAATGCCTGCATGGTGGCGGTAAAACACTGCGTGATGGGATCGGCCTGGTTGCCGGTCTCAACAGCGCCGCAGGCGCGCTCGACATGCTGGTGTCGAACGCCATCGTGATCGACCCGATATTGGGCGTGGTGAAGGGCGATATTGGTATAAAGGAGGGACGTATCGCCGGCGTCGGCAAGGCCGGCAACCCGGCAATCATGGATGGTGTTGATAAAAATTTGCTGTGTGGCGCTTCGACCACGGTGCGCGATGCCGAAGGCTTGATCGCCACGCCTGGGGGCATCGATGTGCATGTTCATTTCGATAGTGCCCAGCTCTGCGAGCATGCTATCTCGAGCGGCATTACTACCATGATTGGTGGCTCGCTCGGGCCGATTACCGTTGGTATCGACTGCGGCGGCGCCTGGAATGTCGGCAAAATGTTGCAGTCTGCGGAACATTGGCCGATTAACTTCGGCTTCCTTGGGCGTGGCAATTCAGCGAAACCCAATTCGCTGCCGGATCAACTCGCCGGCGGTGCTATGGGGTTAAAGATCCATGAGGACTGGGGCGCCATGCCGGCGGCTATCGATTGCTGTCTCTCGGTTGCAGATGAAATGGATTT
>CAYPSQ010000003.1:19441-89013 GCA_964413115.1 uncultured Rhizobiaceae bacterium
GCGGTGCCTGAAGATGTCTCGTTCGCCGAAAGCCGGGTGCGCGCCGAGACCATCGCGGCGGAAGATGTGTTGCACGATATCGGTGCGATCTCCATGCTTGGCTCCGACAGTCAGGGCATGGGACGGATCAATGAGGTCATCTGCCGCACCTGGCAGCTCGCCAGCAAGATGCGTGAACAGCGTGGGCGCATGGCTGAAGAACGTACTACGCGCGGTGACAATGAGCGCATCAAGCGCTTTATTTCCAAATACACCATCAACGCGGCGCGCACGTTCGGCATCGATCAGCATATCGGCTCACTGGAAGATGGTAAGCTGGCTGATGTGGTACTGTGGCGCCCGGCCTTTTTCGGCATCAAGCCCGAACTGATCATCAAGGGCGGCTTCATCGTTTGGTCGGCGATGGGCGATTCCTCCGCCTCGCTGATGACCTGCGAGCCGCTGATGATGCGTCCACAATGGGGTGCCTTCGGTCGCGCCAAGGAGGCGCTCAGCATGAGCTTCGTATCTCAGGCGGCAATGGACGTCGACATCAAAGGCAAGCTTGGCTTGCGCAAGACCGTGGCGCCGGTCAAAGGCACGCGCTCGCTTAACAAGGGCCATATGCTGCATAATGATGCCTGCCCAGAGATCACAGTGAATCCGGAGAATTTTGAGGTCTTTGTCGATGGCGTCTTGGCAACCTGCGAACCGGCCGAAACTTTGCCGCTTACCCAGCGCTACATGCTGCGTTGATGGACCTCATCCTCAGAAACGCGGTTTTGTCCGGCGGCAACGGCAGAAACGTCGATATCGGAATTGAAGACGGCCGCATAAAAGCCATTGAGGTGGACCTTGCAGCCGAAGGCGAGACCCTCGATCTCGGCGGAAGGCTGCTCTCGCCAGGCTTTGTCGAGACCCATATTCATCTTGATAAAGCCTGTATCATGGACCGATGCCGCTCTGAAACGGGTGATCTGGCCGAGGCCATCGATCAGGTCACAAAATCCAAAAAAGAATTTTCTGAGGAAGATGTTGCCGCCCGCGCGTCGCGGGTGCTGGAAAAATGCGTTAGCCACGGTACCACTCACATGCGCACCCACTTGGAGGTCGATCCCGGTATCGGTATGCGGGGCTTCGACGGCGTGTTCCCTCTCATCGAGCAATGGCGCTGGGCCATCGATGTCGAGATTTGTGTCTTCCCGCAGGAAGGGCTCCTCAATAATCCTGGTACTGATGAGCTGATGGTCGAGGCACTGCAGCGTGGCGCAAGTGTGATCGGCGCCGCGCCATACACGGATTCAAACCCCCATGGCCAGATCGACCGCATCTTTGAACTTGCGCGCGAATTCGATGTCGATATCGATATGCATCTTGATTTTGGCGAGGACGCCGAACAACTCGATATTGATTATGTCTGTGATCTTACCGAGGTCTTCGATTATGGTGGGCGGGTGACAGTCGGCCATGTCACCAAACTCTCGACCGCCAGACCAGCGCACTTTAAAGCCACCGCCAAACGCATGAATGATTCGGGTGTCGCTGTGACTGTGCTCCCCTCGACCGACCTTTTCCTGATGGGGCGGGTCGATGAAAAGAGCGTCAAACGCGGCGTGACGGCAGCGCATAAGCTTCTCAAAGACGGCGTCAATTGTTCGCTTTCGACGAACAATGTGCTCAACCCGTTCACTCCCTTCGGCGATTGTTCGCTGCTCCGCATGGCCAATCTCTACGCCAATATCTGCCAGGTTGGCGCCCGCGCCGAAGTACGCGATTGTTTTGATATGATCACCAGCCGGTCGGCAGACATCCTGAGATTGGAGGAATACGGTATCAAGATCGGCGTTCCAGCCGATCTCGTAGTCATCGATACCGATCAGCCTGAAACTGCTGTAGCCGAACTGGCGCCACCCCTCTACGGCTTCAAACGGGGCCGCATGACCTTTAAACGCGCACCGGTTGAACTATTGTCGCCTTAGGGCGGCGTGGCTTGGCCAACAACGGTTACGACCAGGGGCGCTATGTTGCCGATGGCGCAGGTTCCTGGTTTCCGAAATCAGTCCTCCATTGATTCCATCGCCAAGTATTGGATGCTCTGCAAGACAAGGACTAATTCCCATCTATGCGCGATGCGTGGCAACGATTTTAATGAAATTTTCGATCAACGGTGATGGGTTGTCGGCACGCCATACAGCCGTGGTATCAATGCTGGCCGCGAGATTTTTGAAGGGGCGGATGACGCAGCCGCGAAGCGCAAAATTGCGTGCGCCCTCGACATAAATCGAAACACCCATGCCTGCCGCCACCAGGCCGAAGATGCCGTCGGAATTATGTGTTTCCTGGATTACCGTCGGGGTAAAACCGGCGCTGAGACAAAGTTCATCGACGAGGCGTCGGTAGGGACCCCAGAAGGCACTGGCGCCGAGTATGAAGGGCTCGGCCCGGAGGTCGGCGAGGGCTATGCGGTTTATTGCGGCAAGCGGATGAGCTTCCGGAAGTACCGCGACGAAGCGCTCGGCAAGCACTGTGAGGCTGTTGATACCCGGTGCGGCGAACGGGCCGATGAGAAATCCAATATCGATATCGCCAGCAGTGATGGCTTCGCGCTGGCGTTCCGTCCACATATAGGCAAGATCAATGGTCACGCTCGGATATTGTGTGCGGAACGCGTTCAGAATGGCCGGCAGCGGGCCGTTGATGGCGAAATCCATATAGGCTACAGAGAGCCGACCCGACTCTCCCGCTGCTGCACTTTGCGCCAGGCTTTGTGCACGCTCAATCTGAGCTAGGGCAGGGCGTATCTCATCAAGAAAAAGTTTCCCTGCTTCGGTTAAGGCAACGTTCCGGGTGGTGCGCCGGAGCAGGGTTGCGCCAAGCTCGCATTCCAACCATTTAATTGCCCGGCTCAGTGCCGGCTGAGCGATATGGAGGCGTTCGGCGGCACGGCGGAAATGCAGATCCTCGGCGACGGCGACGAAATAGCGCAGATGATGCAATTCGATATTCATATTGATGCCATATCAGCATCAAATAATAGCAAATTGATATTGGACGGACAATGAAAGCCGAGTTAGCTTGGCGCCAATTGTAGCGTCACAGCAAAAATTGGAGATGGCAATGGCGGTCACAAGCCCCGAAGTGAAGAAAGCACTCGAAGTAATATTCGCGGCTGATTCTGATATTTATCAACAGCGCGGATTTCAACGCCGCATCGGTTATGGCGAACGTCCGGCGCTAGTGATCATCGATCTGGCCAATGCTTGGACGCGTCCCGGCTACGCCTTCACCTGCGACGATATGGATGTGATCATTCCGACCAATCAGGCGCTCTTGAAGGCAGCTCGGGCCAAACGCATCCCTATCGTTTATACCACTACCGCCTATCAGGACCCTAAGGGCCCGCGATCCGATACTGGCCTCTGGCATCAGAAGATTCCGGTAGAAACCCTGTTGGAAGGTAGTGAAGAGGCGCAGATCGATGAGCGCATCGCGCCAGCTGAAGGTGAGATGGTGATTGTCAAGAAACGCGCTAGCGCCTTCCACGGCACATATCTCGCCGGTTATTTGCGCGCCCAGCGCGTCGATACTGTGATTCTTACCGGAGTAACGATGGCCGGGTGTGTGCGTCATTCCACTGAAGACGCCATTGCCGAGGGTTTTCGTCCAATCCTGGTGCGCGAAGGAGTGGGTGACCGGGTGCCTGGTGTTGTCGAATGGAACTTATTCGATATCGACGCCAAGTTTGGCGATGTTGAACCGGCTGAAAAAGTGCTCGAATATCTCGAAGGCATAGAGCCCTTCGCTAATCGCTAATTAGATTTGCATGCGCCCGGGCTAGGCGTAGGCGGTGATTTGGTTATGATGGCTGCGCTCGGGAAATTCTGCCCAGCTTCTAAGGTTGCCATGGCGAGGCGATGAAAAACAACAAGCGCTATTCGATATTCAGCTTGGCGCGCAATGCACGCAAGTATCATGAGAATTGGGCTGAGGCATGGCGTAGCCCCGAGCCCAAGGCTTCCTATGACGTCATCGTCGTGGGTGGCGGCGGCCATGGCCTTGCCACCGCCTATTACCTCGCCAAGGAGCATGGTCTTACCAATGTGGCGGTTGTCGAGAAAGGCCCCATCGGCCTCGGCAACACCGGGCGGAACACCACCGTCATTCGCTCTAATTATTTATGGGACGAAAGTGCGGCGATCTATGAACTATCGCTGAAGCTCTACGAGGGCCTAAGCCAAGACCTCAATTTTAATATCATGTTGAGTCAACGTGGGTTGATCAGCCTTGCGCATAATCAGCATGACATGCGCGAGATCCAGCGTCGCGTTAATGCCATCCGGCTGAACGGCATCGATTCCGAGATGCTCACTCTGACCGAGCTGCGAGAACAGGTACCCATCCTCAATATGTCGCCCAATTCGCGTTATCCCGTTATTGGCGCTTCGATCCAGCGGCGCGGTGGGATCGCCCGCCATGATGCAGTTGCCTGGGGCTATGCGCGAGGCGCCGACGCTCGCGGCATCGACATTCTGCAGCACACGGAGGTGACCGGCTTTCGCATTCAGTCGGGGCGCGTTGAGGGAGTTGAGACCGATCGGGGCTTCATCGCTGCACCCAAAGTCGCGGTCGCTGTCGCTGGTCATTCAAGCGTGCTAGCGGATATGGCAGGATTTCGCATGCCGATCCAAAGCCACCCACTTCAGGCTCTGGTATCGGAACCACTCAAGCCAATCTTTAACACCGTTCTCATGTCGTCTACGGTTCATGTTTATCTCAGCCAGTCCGACCGTGGCGAACTAGTGATGGGCGCCGGTATCGATAGCTATAATTCTTATGCGCAACGCGGTAGCCCGATGATTTTAGAAGACATGCTGGCCGCCGCCGTTGAACTGTTTCCAGTATTCAGCCGCATCAAGATGATGCGCCAATGGGGTGGCATCGTTGATGTCTGCCCGGATGCGAGCCCTATTATAGGCAAGACTCCTGTATCGGGGCTTTATTTCAATTGCGGCTGGGGTACCGGCGGCTTCAAGGCGATTCCGGGCTCCGGGTTTGTTTTCGCCCATACTATCGCGCAAAGTGAGCCACATAAGATCGCTGCGCCGTTCGCGCTCAACCGCTTCACTACCGGCGCGCTGATCGATGAGCATGGTGATGCCGGCGTGGCGCATTAGGTCATAGACATGTTACAAATCGCCTGTCCCCATTGCGGCCCACGCGACGAGAATGAATTTTCCTGCGGCGGCGAAGCACATATCGTGCGACCCACCCAGCCTGACACGATCTCCGCCGCCGAATGGGCTGATTATCTGTTCATGCGCAGCAATCCCAAGGGCGGTCTCGCCGAGCGCTGGTGCCACACCCTTGGTTGTCGCCGCTGGTTCAATGTTGAACGCGACACGGTGACCCATGCGATACTTCGAGTCTACGCGATGGGTGCGCCACGCGGCAGCGGCAGCGCATGAGACGTCAGCGTCAGCGCCTTGATATCGGCGCCCGAATCGACCGCGGCCAGCGCTTAGCATTCCGCTTCAATGGCAAATCCTATGAGGGTTTTAGCGGCGATACTTTGGCTTCCGCCTTGCTCGCCAACGGGGTCCGTCTGGTCGGACGGAGTTTCAAATATCACCGCCCACGTGGAATTTATTCAGCAGGCATGGAAGAACCCAACGCCCTGGTTCAATTGGGAACGGGCGCCGCGAGTGAACCCAATTTGCGTGCCACGCAGGTGGAGCTTTTTGATGGCCTTAAAGCCACAAGTGTCAATTGCTGGCCGAGCGTCAAGTTTGATATCTGGTCGCTCAATGATCGCGTCTCTAGCATGTTACCGGCCGGTTTCTACTACAAGACCTTCATGTGGCCGAAAAGCTTCTGGCATCGCTACGAAAAAGTGATTCGCAAGGGCGCCGGCCTCGGTACCGTGCCTGAACTGCCTGATCACAATATTTACGACAAACGCCACCAGCATTGCGATGTCCTCGTGGTTGGCGGCGGGCCGGCTGGAATCTCGGCGGCGCTCGCCGCCGGGCGCGCCGGCGCACGCGTTATCTTGGTCGATGAACAAGCCGAGTTGGGCGGCGCGCTCCTAGGCAATGGCGAGCGCATTGAATCGCGCTCTGGTGTCGATTGGGCGCTCGGCGCGCGCGCCAAACTAGACGGGATGGCGGAGGTGCAGGTGCTCACCCGCACCACGGCTTTCGGTTATTACGACCATAATTACCTGCTGATGGTTGAGCGTATAAATGACCATGTGGGCGCACCAGCCGGGTCGCTCCGCCAACGCCTGTGGAAAATACGCGCCCGTCAGGTGGTGTTGGCCACTGGCGCCATCGAGCGCCAGATGGTCTTCGCCAATAATGACCGTCCGGGTATTATGCTCGCCGGCGCGGCACAGACCTATGTCAACCGTTATGGCGCTAAACCGGGAAACCGGGCGGCATTGTTTGTAAACAATGACGGCGCCTATCGCGCCGCCCTTGATCTGGCTGACGCTGGAATCCGGGTCGAGGCGGTGGTTGATATGAGGGCCAATCCCAGCGGAGAGGCGGTGGCGGCGGTGCGTGAGCGTGGCATCGATATATTGGCGCATCACGCCGTTGGCGGTGCCCTCGGCAGCAAGAGTCTGCGCGCCATCGAAGTACTTGCGCTCAACAAAAAAGGCGATGGATTTGCCGGCGATATTCGGCGCCTACGCTGTGATCTGCTGTGTCTATCCGGCGGCTGGAGCCCTACCGTGCATCTGTTCTCGCAAGCCGGTGGCAAGCTCGATTTCGACGATAAACAGGCCTGTTTTGTGCCCGGTGAAGCCCGTCAAGAAGTTTTATCCGCGGGTGCTGCGAATGGTGTCTTTGCCCTTCAAGGATGCCTTTCCGGCGGTACTGGGGCGGGTCGCGAGGCGGCGCGGAAAGCCGGTTTCGAAGATCCCGGCGCGCCGGCTGCTTTACCCTTCAGTCCACCCGAGTCTAAACCTCTAAACATGGTGTGGCGTCTGCCGCCGGTATCCAAGGGCGAGATGCGCTTTGTTGATCTTCATAACGATGTCACGGTGTCGGATATTGAGCTGGCTGCACGCGAGGGCTACCGCGCGATTGAACATTTAAAACGCTACACCACCGCCGGCATGGGACCCGATCAAGGGCGGACTGGTAACATGCACGCTCTTGCCACACTCGCTGATATTGAGGGTGCTACGATCCCTGAAGTTGGTACCACCACGTTCCGTCCACCCTACACGCCGGTGCCTTATGGTGTTATGGCCGGGCGCGATGTCGGCGTGCTGGCCGATCCGGTGCGTATGACCGCGATCCATGGCTGGCATGAACGCTCCGGCGCCGTGTTCGATGATGTCGGCCAGTGGAAGCGTCCCTGGTACTACCCCCGCACCGGCGAGGATATGGCGGCAGCAGTACGGCGCGAATGTATAGCGGCACGAAACGGTGTGGCACTCTTGGACGCCTCCACTCTTGGCAAGATCGATATACACGGGCCGGATGCCGCCGAGTTCCTCAATCGAATCTACACCAATTCATGGAGTAAGCTTGCCGTCGGTCGTTGCCGCTATGGCCTAATGCTCGGCGAAGACGGCATGGTTATGGATGATGGCGTGACCACTCGGTTGGGTGACACGCATTATTTCATGACCACCACCACCGGTGGCGCGGCGCAGGTGATGGCGTGGATGGAGGATTGGCTGCAATGTGAGTGGCCGGACCTGCAGGTCTATCTGACTTCGGTGACCGAGCAATGGGCAACATTGTCGATTTCCGGACCACACGCCCGCCGGCTGCTGAGTGAGCTGGCCGAGGGCGTTGATCTCACGGCCGAAACTTTCCCCCATATGGCGATGCGCGAAGGCCGGGTTGCCGGTATCGATGCGCGCATCTTCCGGGTCAGCTTCACCGGCGAGCTCGGCTATGAGGTCAGTGTAGCCAACTGCTACAGTTTAGCCTTGTGGCAAGCCTTTCTGCGTGTTGGCGAAAACTATGACCTGACCCCGATCGGTATCGAAGCGCTGCATGTTCTGCGCGCTGAAAAAGGCTATATCGCGGTCGGTCACGATACCGATGGAACGACCACACCGGGAGACCTCGGCATGGATTGGATCGTCAGCACAAAGAAGGATTTCATCGGTCGCCGTTCCCTTGCACGCACCGATTCTATTCGTGCTGACCGCAAGCATTTGGTTGGTCTTCTGTTAGAAGCACGCGTGCCGGAAGGAGCACAGATTGTCGCCGAGCACAGCCGCCGTCCACCGATGAAGATGATCGGCCATGTGTCCTCGTGCTATGACAGCGCCGCGCTCGACCGGCCCATCGCCTTGGCTCTGATCGTCGGCGGACGTGAGCGCATGGGCGAGACAGTTACAATACCCCTGACTATGGAGGGGCGCGTGGTAAAGGCAGAAATTGTTAGCCCGGTATTCTACGACCCGGAGGGAAAGCGGTTAAATGTCTGATCCTTCGCTCCGTCAGAGCCCCCTGGCGACGCTTCATCTCGGTAGTCGGGTGGCTCACCCCGCGCCCAACTCCGAAGTGCAGTTAGTGGAGAAATACGCCGTTGGCAAAATTAACTTGCGTGCTGATCCGGCCAATGCCGTGCTGATGCAGGCGCTTGCGGGCTCGCTCGGCTATGAACTGCCGCGTGAGCCCAACCGAACGAACGGGGAAGGAGATTGTTGCGCGCTGTCGTTGGGCCCCGACGAATGGTTGGTGACAAGTCCGGTGGGACAGGAAAAGGCGCTCTTTGAGGCGCTGTCCCAGGCAGTGGCAGGCCATCATGTAGCGCTCAACGACGTTAGCGACGCGCGCATCGTATTGACGTTGTCGGGTCGGCGTGCCTGTGCAGTGCTGGAGCAGGGCTGTAGCCTCGACCTCCACCCGCGCGCCTTTCAGACCGGACATTGTGCGCAAACCCGCCTCGCCCGCGCGGCAATCTTGCTGCATCGGACCGGTGATACGCCGGCCTTTGATATTCATGTCGCTTGGAGTTTTGCTGCTTATCTCTGGGTATGGCTGGAGGATGCGGCGGCTGAATTTGGTTTGGTGGTTGGAGGGGATAGCTAAGAAGACAGTGGCCTACTCGTCCATCTGCGGTCCGCTGGCGTTAAGGTTTCGCATATCGGTCTTGATGTGTAGCAGCGATGGCCGGCTGTTTTCGGCCAACGCTGCCGCCAGGGCATCCGCAAAATCCGCCGTCCGTTCGACGCACCAAGCGGCGGCGCCATAGGCCCGGGCGAGGGCAGCGAAATCTGGGCTATTCATCACTGTGCCATACATTGCCTCACGTCCGCCGCGGCGGTACTGATGGGTGGCGATTGAGCCGTACATGCCATTGTCGAACAGTAATACCGTAAAGGGCAGGTTTTGCTGAACGCCGGTGACAATCTCCTGCCCTGTCATGAGAAAGCCACCATCACCTACCAATGCGACAACCTGTGAATCAGGGCGTGCCAGCTGCGTCCCGATGGCGCCGGGAACCGCGTATCCCATGGCGCCGAGGCAGGCGGCAAACTGACTGCGCGGCGTACGGAATTCGAAATAGCGATGCAGCCAGCCGGCGAAGGCGCCGGAATCATTCACCAGACATGCGTCGTCAGGCAGTTGGCGGCGTAAATGCGCGATGATTTCAGCCATGTCGACCGCGCCCAAACATTGCGCCGTTGAATCTAGTCCGGGCGTGGCGTGGGTAATATGTTCGCGGTGGCGCGCTTCGCGCCATGCCAGGCGGCTATTTGACGGCGAGTTTTGCAAGCATTCTGTGAGCGCCTCTAGACTGGGTGCTAGGTCGGCTTCAAGCGCCACATGCGGCGAAGTCTGGGCGAAAGCTACACCTTCAGGATAAATATGGACCACCTGCTGGTTGGCGCGGAGAAGCGAGTAGCCCTGCAGTGTTGCGCCGTCGGGCCGCGCGCCGGCAATCATAACGAGATCGACGTCAGCCCAGAAACTTTCCTGGTAGGGCGCGAGGCGAAGGCCGAAATGACCAAGATTGGCGGTATGTCTATGCGCTAGGATATCCTGGCGACGAAATGCGCTGATCACGCCTGCACCCGCCGCTTCGGCGAAGTGCATCAGCGCCGAATGTGCGCCCTCAAAATTGACCTGTTCACCACCTATGATGACGGGGTGCTGGGCCGCGTCGATCATGCGCGCCGCCTTGTCGAGCGCCTCTGACTTTGGCACGAGTACCACACGCGGTTTGTCGGTGGGAATTTTTGCCCCGTTCGCCCCGCTCTCTGTAACATCTTCTGGCAGCACCACGGCGACTGGCCCCGGCCGTCCAGCGACTGATAGCTGGAGCGCTTCTGCAGTGGCTGCCGCGACATCCTCTGGCCGCATGACTTCGATCACACTTTTAGTCATCGGCCCGAATGCAGTCGGATAGTTGATTTCCTGAAACGCTTCGCGCCCCATTTCTCTCGTCGGCACATGGCCGATAAAGAGAACAAGCGGCGTCGAATCCTGTTTCGCGGTGTGTAGGCCGATTGATGCATTGGTGGCGCCAGGGCCGCGCGTAACGAAGGCGATGCCAGGCTTTGCTGTCGCCTTGGCATAGGCCTCGGCGGCGAACGTGGCGCCCGATTCATGGCGGTTGAGTACGAGGCGGATGCGCGCCTGCGCCTGGCGCAAGGCTTCCAGAACGGTGAGATAACTCTCGCCGGGAACGCAAAAACCGGTATCGACGCCATGTTCCAAAAGCGTCGCAACCAGTATCTCTCCGCCGTTCATTGGTATGAGTTCTCAGCCAGCAAAGCGCGGCTCCGGAAGTCCGGTTACGCCACAGCCGGTGACGGCAAGGACGTTGCCGGCAAGCGGTTTCTCGGCGAGTTGGGCGTCGCTTAGTTCAACCCGCGCACTGGTGATATAAATTATGTCGAGATCATCACTGCCGAACATGGGGCAGGTCGGGTTGTGTACTGGAAGGTCTATCTTGCGGTCAATGCTACCATCCGGCGCCCAGCGTATTAGACAGGCGCCACCCCACATGGCGTTCCACAGATACCCCTCTGCATCGACCGTAGAACCGTCCGGGCCACCGGCCAAATGCTTGGTCGATGCGAAGACGCGTCTGTTGCTAATCTCGCCACTGTCTACCTCCAAATCGTAGGCCCAAATTTCCTTGTTCAGGGTATCGCAAAAATAAAGCGTGTTGCCATCAGGACTGAAAGCAGTCGAATTGGAAACGACGATGCCAGTTTCTTGCACGGAAAAGCCGAGATCGCCGTCGAGCCGATAGAGCGAACCACAGGGGTTGATATGGTTATCGTCCATGGTTCCGGCCCAGAACCGGCCCTGACGGTCGCAGCGGCCGTCATTAAAGCGACTGTTGGGGTTCTCCTGCTCGTGGTCATGGATGATTTCAATGGCGCCACTCGCAGGGTCGAAAAAGCGAAAGCCGTTCCACCAGGCAGTGACAAGGCCTTTGCCGTTTTGACGGAGCGCCATACTACCGGGCTCCTCTGGCGTTTCCCAGCTCTTCGTTTCACCGCTGGCCGGTTCGTGCCGCCAGATCGATTTTCCTTTGATGTCGAGCCAATAGAGCGCCTGCTCGACCGGGCACCAGACTGGTCCTTCACCGAGTTCGTTACGGCACTCGACCACGCTTGTCACCTCGATCATGGCGCTGGCCCCTATCCGGCGAAGCGCGGCTCGGGCAGGCCAGTGGCACCAGCCCCGGTGATGGCAAAAACTCCGCCAGCTTGTGGCTGTTTGGCTAGGTCGTCATCACTCAAAAAGATGCTGGCACAGGTGAGATAGATGGTGTCGAGATCGTCGCCGCCAAACATCGGGCAGGTCGGGCGTTGCACCGGCAGCTCAATGGTCCGGTCCAGCGTACCATCAGGCGCCCAGCGCGCTAGGCACCAGCCATCCCACATGGCATTCCACAGATAGCCCTCCGAATCTACGGCGGAGCCGTCCGGTTTTCCTTGCATATCTTTAGTTGAGGCGAAGACACGGCGATTAGTAATCGCACCGGTTGCGGTATCTAAATCATAGGCCCAGATGGTATCGATGCCGAGATCGGCATAGTAGAGCGTGGCGCCGTCCGGGCTGAAGGCGAGGGAATTAGAACAGATGATATTGTTCTCGGCCTTATGCACACTGAGGTCGGCGTCTAGGCGATAAAGACCGCCAAGCGGCTCTACCATCAGATCGTCCATTGTGCCGGCCCAAAAGCGGCCTTGGCGATCACAGCGGCCGTCATTCAGGCGGCTTTGCGGCGTATCGGCCTCGATTTCATGAATAGTCTCGGTGATGTCGTTGTCTAGGTCGTACGCGCGAAAGCCGCCATAAAACGCCACCATCAGCCCGCCGTCCCGGCGCAATGCTAGCGAGCCTGGTTCCTCATCAACCGGCCAGGTTTCGACGCCGCCTGAAGCCGGCGTGAAGCGGTTGATCGATTTGCCTTTGATATCAACCCAGTATAGCGATTTCTCGTCAGGGCACCAGACTGGGCCCTCGCCAAGCACATTCTTACAGTCCACCACGCATTCGATCTCGACCATTGATGTCCCTCGGACTAGTGTTTCTGCCGCCATGTAACGGGGCGAGATAATCGGGGCAAACGCGAGCCGCGTCAACGCGCGCGGTTGTCCCAGACAGGGGATTCATGAAAAAGAAATCTGACGGACTGCGCGGCTCGTTGACGAGCTATGGTGATGCTGGCTTTTCTTATTTTTTGCGTAAATCCTTTGCCAAATCCTTAGGCTATAGCGATGACGAGCTGGAGCGCCCGGTGGTCGGTATCGCCAACACCGCAAGCGGTATGGTCAGTTGCCACGGCACGGTGCCGCAGCTTGTCGAGGCTGTGAAGCGCGGCGTTACCGCTGCCGGCGGCCTGCCGCTCGAATTTCCCACTATTTCACTAGGTGAGCCGTTCCTCAACCCGACCAGTATGTTGTTTCGTAATCTGATGGCGATCGACACCGAGGAGATGATCCGCGCCCATCCGGTCGATGCGGTTGTCCTGATTGGCGGCTGCGATAAGACCGTTCCGGCTCAGTTGATGGCAGCAGCCAGTGCAGACGTGCCGACCATTCTTCTCGTCACTGGCCCGATGATGACTGGCAGTCACCGCGGCGAGCGCCTCGGCGCTTGCACAGATTGTCGGCGTCTCTGGGGCGAACATCGCGGCGGGCGGATCGACGCGGCGGAGATCGAAGAAATCTCGGGTCGGCTGATGCCGACGTCGGGCACCTGTATGGTAATGGGTACAGCTAGCACCATGGCCTGCGTCACCGAAGCGCTCGGCATGATGCTGCCGGGTGGCGCCGCCATTCCGGCGGTCCATTCTGATCGTTTGCGCAATGCCAGCGAAAGCGGATCGGCAGCAGTCCGTATGATCAAGAACGGCGGCCCGCGGCCCAGCGAGATCATCACCCCCGCTTCACTCAGCAACGCTTTCCGGGTCCTCCTGGCGATCGGCGGCTCGACCAACGGCGTCATCCATCTCGCCGCGCTCGCCGGCCGCCTCGGTATTGAAATCGACTATTCCGCGCTCGACCGTTTGGGCCGCGAGACGCCGGTCCTGGTCGATCTTAAACCCTCCGGCGCGCATTACATGGAAGACTTGCAGAAGGCCGGCGGCCTCGCGCCGCTGTTGCGCGAATTGGCGCCGCTTCTCGATCTCGACTGCCTAACTGTAACCGGCCGCAGCCTCGGCGAGGAGTTGGAGGCCGCCGCGCCACCCTGGCCGCAGGAAGTTGTGCGTCCGCGCGATCAGCCGCTTCATGCGGAAGGGGGTATCGCCGTTCTGGGGGGCAATCTGGCGCCGGGCGGAGCGATAATTAAACATTCGGCTGCAACGCCGGCGCTGCTTTGCGTTGAAGGCCGTGCTGTAGTGTTCGATTCACTCGAGGATATGGCCGCGCGCATCGATGATCCAGCGCTCGACGTGACAGCGGAAGATGTGTTGGTCCTTCGCAATGCCGGGCCGATCGGCGCGCCAGGCATGCCGGAAGCAGGATACATTCCGATACCGAAAAAATTGGCCGAAGCCGGCGTCAAGGACATGCTGCGCATCTCGGACGCGCGCATGAGCGGTACCGCCTTCGGTGCAATCGTCCTTCATCTCTGCCCCGAAGCTGCGATCGGTGGTCCGTTGGCACTGGTGCAAAACGGCGACCGTATCCGCCTTGACGTGCCGTCCCGTCGCCTCGATGTTTTGGTGTCGGATGAAGAGATGGAAACCCGCCGTAAAGCCTGGACGCCGCCGGCGCCCCACCCCGGCGCCGAGCGCGGCTGGTTGGCGCTTCATATCGCTCATGTACAGCAGGCCGATAAAGGCTGCGATCTCGATATTCTCGCTGGTAAACCGAGCGGTGCGCGCGCGCCGGCATAAATTGTTTCGGGCAAAGTTTATGCTTTCGACGTGATGACAGGAGTAGGATATGCAAATCGGCGGTGAAGAATATCTTGAATCGCTTCGGGACGGCCGCACCGTCTATCTTGGTGGTGAGCGCGTCGATGACGTGACCACTCATCCAGCGTTTCGCAACGCTGCGCGATCCTTCGCCATGATTTACGATTTTAAGAAGGACCCCGCCAATCTCGAGCTCCTGAGCTATGAGGAAGGCGGTGAGCGCCATGCGCTTTACTGGATGATGCCGCGCAGCCGGGAGGATTTAGTTCGCCGCCTTAAATGCCACCAATACATAGCCGATCAAACATACGGTATGATGGGCCGGACCCAGGATTTCTATGCAGGGTTTGTTGTCGCCTTGGCGATGCATCCGGAAATTTTTGATACCGATAAGTACAAGTTCTCGCAAAATATGGTCGCCTATTATGAATTTCTCCGCGACAGAGATTTGTTCGTGTGCAACGCCGTCACGCCGCCTCCTGGAATTCGACAACGGGAAGCATTTATCGAGCGCGGAAAAACCTTGCCGGCACTTCGCGTGTCGAAGGAGGATGACGCGGGCGTGATTGTGGATGGCGTCAATCTGCTGGCCACAGCCGCACCCTTTTCGCATGAAATTTGGCTTGGAAACATTCAGAGAGTGGCGCCCGAATTCAATAAGGAAGCTATTACTTGCGGTATTCCGATCGATACGCCAGGCCTCAGCCTATGGTCGCGCAAGTCCTTCGAAAAGCATGCAGTCAGTGAATTTGATAATCCGTTGTCCTATCGTTTCGATGAATCTGATTGCATCGTCGTATGCGAAAATGTTCACATCCCATGGGAGCGCGTGTTCGTGCATGATGACGCTGATTTGTCGGTTGATATTTATTACGACACCGCGGCTCACAGTTTGGGAAATCATCAAGCCACCGTGCGCTATCACTCCAAGTTGCGGTTTCTCGCCGGGATTGCGCGGCGTATCACAGAGGTTACGGGGTCGATAAAGGTTCCGGCGGTTCAGGATACACTCGGCCATATCGCGGCTATGGAAAGCATGATTGACGGCATGGTTCAGGGCCAGGTGCACGACCATGAAACTCTGCCCAACGGTTACGTCAACATTAATCGGCGTTTGATGTATGGCGCCATTTATTGGTGCTACACCCATTACGACGAGTTATGTACAACACTGCGTGAACTTATGGGCGGTGGCACGATGCAAATGCCGGCGGATGTTTCCGTGTTCGAAGTTCCGGAACTCCGAGACAAATTCGAAACCTATTGGTCCACCCCCGAGCACAGCGCTGAGCATCGCTTTAAGCTCTTTAAAGCGGCTTGGGACGCTGTCGGCACCGAATTCGCCGGTCGTCACATGTTGTATGAACGCTTTTATATTGGCCCCGCATTCATCGCTCGAATGCACGCGTTTCGTGAAGCCGATTGGGATGGCATGGGTGGGATGGCGGATAAATTAATGGCCAGCTACGACGCCCCGAAGAGAGCGTAGGGCAGCGCAGGCGGCGCCATAGCCATTATCTATATTTACTACCACTACACCCGGCGCGCAGCTTACCAGCGATGAGAATAGTGCAGTCTCGCCGCCGCGCGCCGCGCCGTATCCAGTCGAGGTCGGCACCGCGATCACCAGACCCGGTACCAGCCCGCCAACGACGCTTGGCATCGCCGCATCGAGACCGGCGACCGCGATGACGATGCGGTGGCGTTTAATTTCCTCAATGCGCTCCATCAGCCGCCACAATCCGGCGACACCGACATCGCTGATCTCGAGATAGGGTGTGCCGTAATAGGCAAGGGTGCGCGCCGCCTCGCGGCTGACTCGCACATCCGAAGTACCGGCGGTGACAATGGCGGTCTCTGCTTTGCCGGTGGGTGCCGCCACGTTCCCAAAAAAGCCCGTGCGCGACAGCGGCTCATAATCTATTTGCGACCTTAGCGGCGGCGGTAGAGACTTCAGGGCCGCCGCATCAAGACGCGTTAGCAACAGGCTGCCATCGCCGGTTTGCTCAAGAATCGTAGTTAAATGCTCGGCTGATTTTCCGGCGCAAAGAATGGCTTCGTCGAAGCCGAGGCGTTCACGGCGTTCGATATCCAGTTTGATGTCGCGCTCAACCATTCGCCGCCGGCCGAAGAAAGGCGGAGCCCATGCGATAGGTCTGGAAGTCGAGCGGTTTGTCTATACCTTCCGCTTCAAGCATCGCGGTGATGACGGTGCGGAGATCCGCCACGCCGGTTTCGTTGAGAATAGAGAGGCCCGCCGCATCAAGCTCAATCACTACTTCCTTTTTTCTGATGCGGCAACGCACTGTATGCGCTCCGACGCGTCGGGAAACGAACTTCTCGACCGCGTCGATCAGAGTTAATAAATTTCCCTCGATGCGTAAACCGGTCTCGATACGGCTGGAGAGACACGGCGCTGCCGGCAGTTCGGCAAGATCGTCTAGTTCCAAATGTCGTGCTATGGCGCGCACCGTGGCTTTGTCGATGCCGGCTTCGACGAAGGGGTGGCGCACACCTCGGCGGAGCGCGGCTTCCAGCCCGGGGCGGTAATCACCAAGATCGTCGAGATTGGTGCCCGACAGCACACTATGTTCGGTCACGGCGGCGATACCGTCATAGAGATTAGTTTTGCAATAGAAGCATCGGTTCACTGGATTGGCGCGGTAGTTCGGGTCGTCGAATTCTCCGGCGTTGAATTCGCGTAAACGCCACCCCTCCTTTACGGCATAGCGCCGGATCCGCACCGTAGCGTCGACTGGGACGGCTGGCGAGCGCGCGTGGAACATTTCAAAATTCCGACCCTCCAGACGCCCGGCAATCGTGGCCAGCGTCATACTGTCGACGCCACCACTGACGGCAATTGCCGCGCGGGTGAAGTCGCTGAGCACATCGCGTAATGTCACTAGTTCGGGCAACTGGGTCTCAGTCATTACGTTCTTCTCGTCCAAGGGCGGCATCTTCGATGACGCGTTTTCGCGCCATGCGCCCGGCATGTCCGCCATCAGCCGACGCCACCTTATCAATGTCTGCTTTCGCAGTTGGTACCCCGGCGGGGCGCGTCACCAGCTTTACACCTTGCTCAAGTTTGCGCGTCAATACGGCACGTCGGCAGATTTCCCAGCGTAGGCCTAGCGTCGTGGTCTCGCTGAAACAGGCTGCGGTCGCCGCTTCGCGCGCATCGGGGCGGGCGAGGAGTTGTATCTGCGCCGCGATCCGACCCTTTTTGCCAAACACCGGCATGTGCAGGACGTCGAGAACGCCATCGATCGCGCGCAAATTATCTAACCCAACGGCCAGATCTTCCGGGCTCTGATCGTCAATTTCGAAGCGCAGCACCGCTACTTGATCTTCGGCGATCAATGCCCCGACACTTTCGAATTCAAGAACGCGCAAGACGTTGCTGATGCCGGGAAAAACCTTGGTACCAAAGCCGATGCCGCTTTCGACTAGGCGCTCCGGCGGGTGCACGCCATCCTGCTCCGGATTGAGATGTGCGAGAATGGCAGCGCCAGTTGGCGTGATGCGCTCGCCCTTGCGGCCATCGTCATGCAGGGTGAATCCTTTCAGAAGTTTGACTGCCGCAGGCACCGGCACGGGCAATTCACCATGTGCGGTGGTCACGCGGCCCGCACCCGTGGGCAAAGAGGAAATTGACCAGCGCGTGTCCCCGCGTTGGTCGATAAGATGAGCGGAGCCAATGATATCAGCAATTGAATCCCAGGCGCCGACCTCGTGAAACGTTACTTCTTCAGGGTCGACTCCATGCACAGCGCCCTCGGCCACAGCAAGACGGGCGAAAATATCCTGCGCTCGATCGCGAGTGCCGTCTGGCAATTCAGCGGCGTCGAGGCGGGCGCGGAGTGCGCGGAAAGGAGTATGTTCTTCGCCATCATCTTCCACCGGCAGCGCAACGTCGAAGCGCGTTCCGTTAAGAATATGATCATGGTGCGCCACAATGCGGAGATCGACCGATTGCGGCACGCCGGTGGCACGGATAGCCGCTAGTGCGCCGTCCGCTTCGTCGGGATGGGCGTCGAGCAGAGCGGCGACGAACATATCGCCAGCGACGCCACCGACGGCATCAAGATGAACGCGCCGGGACATGGCGGATTCCGTTATTAATTTCTGTCACTTAAAGAATCGTTCAAAATAAGCCGCTTGGAAAGTGCACACAACTCCGCATGCCCTAATCTGGCTTAGGGCGCATATCGCCGAAATGTCGGGTCAGGCCCATCAACTGGCGGTCACGCCATTCCTGGCGGACCGGCACTTCGGTAACCGGCGTGGCGCGCTCCATCTCGACGGTCAAGCGGGCGATCATCTCCGGTTTCAAGGGGTGCGGCTCGCGGTGTAGATCAGCGATGATGCCGTTGATAGCGCCCTGGAATTTTCTATAATATTCTGAAATACCGCCGGTGGCGTTGAGATGATTGGTCTCAAACGGCCCCATAAATGCCCAGCGCCGGCCAAGGCCGTATTTGACGATACTGTCGACATCTTCGGCCGAGACATAGCCGCCATCAACTAGATGCAGCGCCTCATTGATCAGCGCGAATTGCAGGCGGTTCAACACATAGCCGAAAATCTCCTTGTTGAGCCGCACCGGTACCTGGCCGATATCGCCGAGGAGCGTACAGCAGGCTTCGAATGTTTCCTCGCTGGTGGCCGGCCCAAGCATCAGTTCCACCACCGGAATGAGATGCGGTGGGTTGACCGGATGGGCGACGATACAACGCGCGCCGCCGGTAAGATTGGCCATGAATTCGGATGGCGGGATCGACGACACCGAACTGGCGATGATTGCGTCGGGCGGCGCCGCTCGGTCGAGTTCGCGAAACACTGCCCGCTTGGTTTCGACATCCTCAATCACGCTCTCCTGGATATAGTCGACGCCCTGAAGCGCCTCATCGAGCGAATCGCATGTTCGGATGCGCTGCATGATATCCCCTGTAGCCGCGACAAGACCTTCGCTCGCCAAAGATCCCAGCGTGCTCTCAATCACCGGCAGCGCAGCTTTGAGGGCATCTGGTTGACTGTCATAGAGCGCCACTTCATGTCCGGCGCGGGCAAAGATTGCAGCCCAGGCGCGGCCGAGATTGCCTACGCCAATGCAGGCTATTTTATGCTTCATCTCAGGTTTCCACCTTGGGCGCGCTTTCCGCCCAGCGCGCCATCAGGGTGTTGGAGGGCAGGGACTTGTCCTTGACCTTATTTGCCGTTTCCACTCCCGCAATCGGCAATCCGGTGGGATCAAGTTTGCCGATTTGCACCAGTACCGAAGCTTGATCCCAATAAATATGCTCATGATAGAGTTTGCCGCCCCGGAAATTGACTACGGCGATCAGCGGGATTTCAACCTTCTTGCCGGTAGGCGGTATGCCCGGCAGCATCCAGTCGATTTCCTCGTCATGGGTGAAGCAGAATATCATCTCGTCGACCACCCGGTCGGCGCCGACGGTCCGCGAGATCGGTACCAGATGGGTATCTTTCGGCATTTGCGGGATGAAGTGATTGGCATAAAAGCGCTCCAATTCGGCTACCCCAGTGCCGCCGGTCAAGACTGGCACATGATTGACGTAAGGCTCACTGACCATGGTTGCTAGCGTGTCTGCGGTATCGCGTGTCGCGAATTCATATTTGAGATGTTCGTCCCATAGGGCCTCCAAATTAAAATGTGGACCCATCACCTTGTGCAACGCAGCGATGGTGCGTGAATGGGCCATCATCGAGGCGGGGCGGTCGTAGACCGACGTGCGACGATGGTTGTAGAAGGCGTGATCGACATTGGGGTAGGTGTAAATTTCGACATTGTCTTGGCCGTCGAATTGACCGCTGATTGCCGCCACCGCCGCTTCCGGCACATGCTGATCTAGCGCAGCAAAATGCATTTGCAGCGGGCAGGAAATATTGCTGGCTTCCGCCAAATAGCTCTCGATGCCGACGCCATAGAAAGATACAGCTACATCGACATCCTGGCGTGCGGCGGTGAGATAGGCGAGCTTGCCGCCGAGACAAAACCCGACACAGCCGACCTTGCCGGTGCATTCGTCACGAGTACGCAAGGCCTTGAGCGTGGCGCCGATATCCTCGATGCCCTGGTCGAGATCGAATTCACCCATCAATTCAATGGCCTTGCTGAATTCGCTTTCGCTATAGCCGAGGTCAACGCCCGGCTCGATGCGCCAGAATAGATCCGGCACGATAGTGACATAGCCTTCCTCGGCGAACAGATCGGCGGTCTCGCGTAAGGATTGATTGATACCGAAAATTTCCTGCAGTAGTACCAGTCCGGCACCGCTGCCAGATTCGGGCAGCGCCAGGTAGGCGCCCATTGCCGCGCTGGCGCTGGTTGGAATTTCGATCATTTTTCCGTTCATTTTCTTGTCTCCGTGATGCGGTGGGTATTTAGTTATAGCTTGATGTGCATGTCCCACAGCTTGTCGCGTCGTCAAATTCCGTCGCTGCGCCGTTGGGCAATCCGCCTTTCTTGCCGTCCATGGCCACGCGTATCCCCAGACCTGATTGTGATCTTTCAGCGACGTCGCCGCAATCCGTGCATTCGACAGTAGCAATAGGCAATATAGCGCGATGATGACAAGAGATGACTGTGCTGCGCGCGATGCACGCGATCCGTTGGCGCCATTCCGCGCCCGTTTCGCGCTGCCTGAGGGGGTGATCTATCTTGATGGAAATTCGCTCGGCGCATTGCCCAGGGCGGCGGCCAAACGGGCGACCAGTGTCATCGATGAGGAATGGGGCACTGGGCTCATTCGCAGTTGGAATGAAGCCGGCTGGATGGAGTTGCCGTTTAAAGCGGGAGACAAGATCGCGCAACTTGTCGGCGCCACGGCGGGCGAAGTGGTGGCCTGCGATTCGACCTCCGTTAATCTGTTTAAATTGTTGGCGGCAGGGTTTGCGCTCCGTCCCGAAAGGCGTGTGTTGCTGACTGATAGCGACAATTTCCCAACCGATAATTACGTCGCCGAAGGTATCGGCGATTTCCTAGGCGACAGGGTCGAGCGCCGCCTGGTACCGGCGGATGCAATTATCGACGCTATCGATGACGATACGGCAGTGGTGTCGCTCACCCATGTTAATTACAGGACCGGGCGTATCCATGATATGGCAGCTATTAACGCTGCGGCAGCAGCACAGGGTGTGCTCACGTTGTGGGATCTGAGCCACAGCGCCGGGGCTGTGCCACTTGATCTCAACGGTGCTGGAGCGGACCTCGCCGTTGGCTGTGGCTATAAATATCTTAATGGCGGGCCCGGCGCTCCGGCTTACATATTTGTTGCCAAGCGCCATCAGGCAGCCATCCGCCAGCCGCTTAGCGGTTGGATGGGCCATGCCGCGCCGTTCAAATTTGCCAATCAATTCCACCCGGCGCCGGGCATCGGGCGTATGCAGTCAGGCACACCGCCGATTTTAGCACTGGCCATACTAGATTGTAGCTTGGATATTCTCGCTGAGGCCGGCATGGCGGCACTCCGCGCAAAATCTGTCGCGCTTAGCGAGCTTTTCATCGCGCGTGTCGATGCAATCTGTACCGGTCATGGCCTAAAATTGCTGTCGCCGCGAAATTCAGCCGAGCGTGGCAGCCAAGTTTCTTACACCTATGCCAATGGTTTTGGCGCAGTCCAGGCTCTGATAGCGCGCGGCGTCATCGGCGATTTTCGCCAACCAGACGTCATGCGCTTTGGCTTCGCGCCGCTTTATCTGCGCTATATTGACATATGGGACGCCGTCGAGGTGCTTGGCGCGGTGCTTGACGATGGGGAATGGCAAGGCCATAAATTTGGCGAAAAGGGCGAGGTTACTTAAGCTCTCAAGCGGTGAACGGTACGACAGCCGTCGTTTCGGTCTCCACTTTAGCGCGATTGCCCATGAGAGCGGATACCACGACCATTGCTATGCCTGAGAATTCCTTGCGTCCGCGCGCCGTCAGGGCAAGCCGTGAGGAACGCCTGTCGGCCTGCGGTGACCAGCGTTTGACCAAGCCCTCGCGCTCGATCGTGGTTAAACAGGTTAAGAGTCCTAGCCAAAAGCGGAGCGGGCTTTGCCCTTCGCTGTTTTTTCCTTGCTACGCGCGCCCGTATTTCGCAGTGCGCGAGCCATTACATCCACGCTCCCCCCGCCATGGCAATTGATTGACCGGTGATTGATTCGGCACCCGGCAGGCATAGCCAGCCCACTGTTGCGCCAACTTCGCTGGCCTCGATGATGCGCGCTTGCGGATTTTTCTTGGCTAACTCGCCACGTGCGTCGTCCTCGCTCATTCCGGTAAGTTTTTGGATGTTCTCGACGCCGCGTTCGACCATGCCGGTCTCGACATAGGCCGGGCAGACGGCATTGACAGTAATGCCTTTCTTTGCGACTTCGAGTGCGAGGGTCCGGGTCAGGCCAACCATTGCGTGCTTCGAGGCACAATAGGCGGAGATATAGGGCTGGCCGGTTAACCCTGCGAGGCTGGAGATATTGACGATGCGGCCCCATCCTGCCTCAATCATCGCCGGCAGCACCTGTTGAGTGCAGATATGCGTGCCGATTAGATTCACTTCCATGATCCGGCGCATCATGTCGGCTGAGGTCCGCATAAACGGCGCTGTCTCGGCGATGCCGGAATTATTAATGAGGATATTAATGTCCCCGAACGACTCTGCGGCTTTGGTGAACACCCGTTCGACCGCTTCTTCGTCGGTCACGTCAAGCTTGCGTGCTTCTGCGACGGGCAACTTCGCTGCCATTTCTTCGAGTTTTTCCATATTACGCCCGGTGAGCGTCAATTTCGCGCCGTTTGCCGCCAACACTTTTGCGCTGGCGCCGCCAATACCGTGACCGCCGCCGGTGATAAAAGCGTGCTTGCCGCTGATTGCCGTACCGTTGCTCATATCATTTGTGCCATTTGTTGTGCCCGTTCGGTTAAGCGTTCCAATTGTTCTTTGCTGGTCAAATAGTAATTTGGCCAGGCCACGCCGTCATAGCGTAGCTCGGCCGCTGCATACAGCGTCCAATTAGGATTGGCGAGATGCGGTCGTGCCAGGGCGCAGAGATCGGCACCGGAATTATGGGTCGAAACTACTCTGCCGCGGCGGATTCTTCAGGGGCGTATTCGGCGATCCAGCTTTCTTTGAAGCCGTAATCCTCGGTGGCTTTGTGGCGGCTGATATAGCCTTCCAGCACGTCCTCGACGATAGCCGCGCGGTCGCGTTTAGCCGGGTCGCCGAAGCCACCGCCGCCCGGCGCCTTCACCGAGATGCGCTCGTCGGGGCTGATCGGTACATTAGAATATTTGCTTGACGAGACCTTGCCGAACGCTTGCTTGATGGTCTGCCAATCATTTGCGCCCTTGGCTTGATAAAGCGTGGCACCTGGGACCGAATGCTTGCCTTTCTTGAGGCCCCAAGAGGTGCGTATGTGCTTGTTGGTCATCTGGCTGATCATCACGTCGCCAGTGCATAGCATGGTTTTAGAAATGCTGAGGCCGCCACGATGTTCGCCGGCACCGCCTGAATCGGGGCGTAGCGCATATTCTTCGACGATCCACGGATAGCGCGTTTCGAACACTTCGGTTGGCGTGTTGGCGCAATTGCCGTTGATTGAATCAGTAGCGTCGTTGCCATCAGCGAATTGCCGTCCGCCATAGCCAACATAAGTGAAATCAAAGGCACCGAACGGTTCGTCATTTTCCTCGTCATGACCGCCGAACACGAAACATCCATGGGTGGTGCCCTCCGAGGCCATCACCCGGTGCGGCGCGCATTCCGACATCGCGCCGAAGATGCAGGCGACGATCAACGGATGGGTCTCGGTATTGCCGCCCACTTCGGAGCCGGGATAATTGACGTTCATCACCGTGCCGGCTGGCGAAATCACACGGATCGGGCGGAAACATCCAGAATTCTTTGGGATCGTTTGGTCGGTCAAATGCAGCATGGCGTTGTAAGAAGCCGACCAGGCAACGCCGAGCGTGGCGTTAATAGGCCCCTTGGCTTGCGGTGAAGAGCCGGTATAGTCGATCACCACCTCATCGCCCTGCACGTTCACGGCAACCCGAATCCAATATTCCTTGGCCTCAATGCCGTCATCTTCCAGGCAGTCTTCAAACGAGTAACGCCCGTCGGTGAACGACGCAATTTCGGCTCGCATGCGCGATTCGGAATAATCCATCAAATCGCTTACGGTTTGGCGGAATGTCTCCTTGCCATATTTCTCAATCAGTTCGACCAAGCGTTTCTCGCCCATATCAACGGCGCTGATCAGGGCGCGAAGATCGCCGTAATTGCCGCGCGGCGTGCGCACGTTGGCGAGCAGCAGCTTCCAGACTTCCGGCACATCCTTGCCGCGTTTTATCAGCTTCACAGGCGGTACGCGCAAACCTTCGTGGAAAATTTCTGTCGCCTCGCCGGGGAAGCCCCCAGGCACCATGCCGCCGACTTCGACGAAATGGCCGATAGAAACGGCAAAGCCCATCAATTCATCATCGACGAAGATCGGTTTGAACATGGTGTGCTCGGGAGTATGCAGGCCGCCCCGGTAAGGATCGTTGTGGACGATCACATCGCCCGGTTCGATCTTCGCTATTTCTTTTACCATCGAGCGCACTAGCAGCGGCACGCCGCCGATCTGCGCCGGGCAGAACTCCGCCACCGAGATCATATCGCCCTCAGGGCTGGCCAGTGCGCAGGTAAAATCCTCGGCTTCGCTGAAGATCGTGGAATAGGCCGTTTTCTGGACGTTCACGCCCATTTCGCGGCATATGGCGACCATGGCGGAATCGACGATGTTCATCGTAACCATATCCATGATGCGGCTCTCCTTTGTATTACGAACCCGTCACGCTAGCGATCTCGCCGATCAGCAAATTGCCGTATGTATCGACGAGGACATCTTGTCCAGGCCGGATGACGGTGATTGAAGCTGGTTCTTCGATGAGGGCCGGTCCTCGCAGCTGGTGGTTGTCCAACAGCGAGGCGCGGTCATAAACCTTGGCATCATGGGCGCCGTCATCAAATATTACCGAGCGCGTGTCGATTGGCTCAGGCGCTGCAGTCGCCGCCGGCAATCGCGGCAGCTCCAGGCGCTCGGTGACGGAAATAGCTGTTACTTTGATGCTAATCAGTTCGATGGTTTCGCCCGGGATTTCGAAATTGTAGCGTGCATTATGGGCGGCATGAAAGCTCTTCCAGATCGAGGCGATGCTGGCATCGTTGAAGTGCTCAAAATCAATTGGTACTTCAAGCTCGTGATTTTGCCCGAAATAGCGCATTTCCAGCGAGCGGTAGATTTCGATGGTGGCACTGTAGCCCTGATCGCCGAGTGCCGCGGTTGATTCACGCACTAGATCGTCGATCACTGCATTGGCGTGATCGCGCCTAAACGCCTTTGAGGTCATCGGCGTGGTGCGTTCCAAATCTATACGGGCATCGGTCATGGTGAAGCCAAAAGCGGAAAATTGGCCGGGATAATTAGGCACGATGCCGGACGGGATATTGGCGAGCGGCATCAAATCGGAGATGTGCACCGGCCCGGCGCCGCCGAAAGCCAGTAAAGTGAAATCACGGGGGTCGAGGCCGCGTTCGGTCAGCACCGAGCGGAGCGCGCCGATCATGTTGTTGTTGGCGATTTGTACGATACCGAGCGCGGTTTTCGCGGGTGATTGATCGATTTCAGCGGCAACCGCGGCGATCGCACTTTCCGCCGCTGTGACGTCGAGCGCCATCTGGCCTCCGAGAAAGTTCTCCGGATTAATGCGCCCGAGCACGAGATTCGCATCGGTGACGGTCGCAGCTGAGCCGCCTTGGCCATAGCAGGCCGGGCCGGGCGCCGCACCGGCGCTCTCGGGGCCAACCCGTAGCATGCCGCCCTTGTCGATCCAGGCGAGTGAGCCGCCTCCCGCACCCATGGTGCGGATATCGATCATTGGAATTTGAATCGGCACGCCGAATTCGATCTCGAAACTTGTGGTGAAGCTTTCACGTCCATCAACCACGGTGGAGACATCGGTTGAGGTGCCGCCCATATCGAGGGTGACGAGGTGGTCGACGCCAGCCAGGCGGGCGATCTGCTTGGCTCCAACCACGCCACCGGTGGGGCCAGAAAGGGTTAGCTGGATCGGCGCTTGGGAGGCAGCTTCAAGCGTCATTTCGCCGCCGTTCGATTTGATCACGGCAATACGTTTATTGACGCCCTGGTCGGCAAAGCGCGTGCTCAGGCTGGCCAGATGGCCACCAACTAGCGGCTTGATATAGGCGTCCGCTAGAGTGGTGGAAGAGCGTTCATGCTCCTTCCATTTGGGCAGCACGTCATAAGAAATAGAAACCGGTATATCGGGGCAAATCTCGGCGAATATTTCCTTCACCCGGCGCTCATGCACCGGCGTGACATAGGAAAACAGAAGGCAGACGGCAACCGCCTGAATGCGACCATCCCTAGCAATACACTGCGCTACGTCGCGCACGCCGGCTTCGTCGAGTGGTATATATTCTTCGCCGCGCGAAGTAATGCGCCCGGCCACTTCGTAGGCATGGCGGCGCTTCATTAGCGGCTTCGATTTGATCCAGGTAATGTCGTAATGGCTTTGCCGCTTGCCGCGTTGGATAAACGGTACGTCGCGGAAGCCTTGCGTCGCGACATAAGCGACCGTTGCGCCTTTGCGCTCAAGCACCGCATTGGTGGCGATGGTGGTGCCGAACCGGAGATGCTCGATATCGCCGGCCGCCCCGGCCTGCTCAAGTCCGCCGACGATGCCCTCACCTGGATCGTCCGGTGTCGACAGCGTTTTCCAGACGGTGAGTTTGCTTGTGTCTCGATCATAGGCGACGAAATCTGTAAAAGTGCCGCCAACGTCGATGCTGACATCCTTACCCATGCGAATTATCCAGCGTCAATTCTTAAGGATACCCTCGCGCGGCAACGGTATTCGCGGCTCATCTACGCCTGCAGCGCGCGCTGAGGCCCATTGCTGGCACCAGTCAGAACAGAACAGCTTGGCTTCGCCTGCTACTTCGCCTTTGAGCCCATCCTCATAGAGAAGAACGCCGCAATTATCGCATTTGATATAGCGCTCAATATAATAGCCATTGTCCGAAAATCGCATATTTCCCCCAATTCTCTTGCATTTATCGTGTCGGCGCAGTTAGCGCTGATATTGTCCAAGCCTACCCGTCATTTCAATTGCCTAATTGTGCAGAATCAGCGTTTTTCCCCTTTGAACGGCGACAGGCCGGCCGGGGCGAAGCCGGCGAGATAACGAGTGAGGGGGCCAGGCCGGCGCCCGGCATCTGCTGCGGCATCCGTTCGTGCAATCGCGCGGCGCACCAATTGGCCGCCGAAATAGCGGATCGGTTCGGGCGGAAAGTCGCGCCCGAGCGGGCGCACTAGGCCACAATTCGACCATTCGTCGTTTTTTTCCAACACCAGCGAGGCGAGAATCTTGCCGCCGAGATGAGACGGGCCGACGCCGTTGCCGGAATAACCGACCGCATAGAAGACATTGGGCCGGCCCTCAAGCGCGCCAAAATAGGGCAGGCCGGATTTAGAGCGGTCGATCGGCCCCATCCACGTGCCGGCAATTCGTACTGCGCCGAGCTCAGGATAGGTCCAGGAAAGCCATTTTCTTATATCCTCGCCGAGCGGTGACGGGCCGTCCAGTTTGGTGCCGACAGTGCCGCCATAAGGCAGGCTGCCGTTCATGCCGCCCTTACCGAAGACGATGCGGCCGTCGCGCGTGGTGCGGTAGTAATGTACCAGCATACGGCCGTCGGAAATGGTCATGCCATCGCGCCAGCCGATTTCATCCAGGCGCGTCGGCATCGGTTCCGTCACTGCAATATCGCTTGAGACCACAACGATCGCACGCCGGATGGGCTGAAACCGGATGCTCCAGGCGTTGAGCGCCAGCACCACTTTGTCGGCCTTGACGCGACCCTTCGGCGTAACGATTCCCGGTTTGGCACCATCGCCGAGACGCGTGAGCGGCGTGTTTTCGAAAATGCGCACACCCTTGGCCAATGCCACTTGCCGCAGGCCGCGCGCCAAGGCCGCCGGCTGTACGCTGGCGGTGCCCGGCTCAAAAATTCCTGCCAGATGTTGCTTGGAGCCCGATCGCGCCGCGACTTTGTCGGGCTGCCAGCGCTCGAATGGATATTGCTGGTATTGGGCCGCGGCTTCCACTGTGCCTTCCCAACCGTCGATCTGTTCCTTGTTGGTCGCACTCCACAGCCAGCCGTCAGGGCGGTAATGGGCGTCGATGCCCTCTGCAGCGCAAAATTCACCGATGGCGGCGACTGAATCGGCGGAAGCGGCGGCTAGGCGCACAGCTTCCTCGCCGCCGCAAATTTTCTCGAGCGAGAGAAATTTAGCCCACCAGCTCAGCACAAAGCCGCCATTGCGTCCGCTGGCCCCGGCGCCGCACACGTCTTTCTCGATCACGACAACATCGAGGGCCGGGTCTTGTTGTTTGAGATTGAGCGCCGTCCACAATCCGGTGAAGCCACCGCCGACAATGCAAACATCGGCGCTTATATTACCAATAAGTGACGGACATTCTTCCTCGCTCTGAGCGATCGCCTCTCCGAGCCAATGGCTATTTTGCCGTGACGCCATGGTCGGCTCAGAGCACGTCGGCGATAGTTTTGCCGAGCTGTTGCGTTGTTGCGGCGCCGCCCAAATCGCGGGTCAAATCTGCGCCTTCGGCAAGGACGGCTTCAATGGCGTCAGTAATCGCCTTGCCGGCATCTTCGTGGCCGAGATGATCGAGCATCATCGCACCGGTCCAGATTTGTGCGATTGGGTTGGCGATGTTTTGCCCAGCGATATCTGGCGCCGAGCCGTGCACGGGCTCAAACATCGACGGATATTGCTTTTCCGGATTGATATTGGCAGCCGGTGCAAGGCCCATGCCACCGACAACTGCCGCACCCAGGTCGGAAAGAATATCGCCAAATAAATTACTGCCAACGACAACGTCGAACCAATCGGGATGCTGAACAAAATGCGCAGACAGAATATCGATATGAAATTGATCAGCCTCGATGGCTGGATAGGCCATTTTCATAGCCGAGAAACGCTCGTCCCAAAAGGGCATGGTGTGGATGATGCCATTTGATTTCGTCGCTGACGTCACATGGCCACGCCGCTTTTCGGCCTGTTCAAACGCAAAACGCAGCACCTTGTCGACACCCTCGCGGGTAAACACGCTTTCTTGAATGACCATCTCGCGCTCGGTACCGGCATAGATACGTCCGCCCATCTCGGAATATTCACCTTCATTATTTTCGCGCACAATGGTGAAGTCGATATCGCCTGGCCCGCGCCCGGCAAGCGGCGAAGCAACACCCTTCATCAGCTTGATCGGGCGCAAATTAACATATTGCCGGAAGGCGCGCCGGATCGGGATCAACAGGCCCCATAAAGAGACATGATCGGCGACGCCGGGATAACCAACCGCGCCGAGGAACAGCGCGTCAAACGGGGTGAGTTGTTCGATGCCGTCCTCCGGCATCATGCGGCCGGTCCTGGCGTAGGTCTCGCACGACCAATCGAATTCCTGCCACTCGAAAGAAATACCAAATTTGCCGCCGACCTTTTCCAATACGTTCACGGCTTCGGGCAGCACTTCCTTGCCGATGCCGTCTCCCGGTATGAGCGCGATTTTGTAGCTAGCCATGGCGGCCTCCTTTGCTAAGCGGGCCGAATTATGCCCGCTTCGTCGGCAGACACAAGATATTCGCGATTTCCGCCCGCTCTGGAGAATGATAAACAGTGGGGCATGACTGCCGGCAAGACCACAGACCAATCGCAAATCTCCTACCGCCTCGAAGATCAGGTTGGGCATTTGTTGCGCCGCGCCCATCAGCGCGCCACGGCGATTTTTCTTGCGCGTATCCAGGATACGCAGATCACGCCGACACAATTTGCTGCTCTGGCCAAGTTGGCCGATGCGGGCGAGTTGAGCCAAAACCATCTGGGGCGCCTGACCGCGATGGATCCAGCAACTATCCAAGGCGTCACCCGCCGCCTCAAGGCGCGCGGCCTGATCACCAGGCGCGCCGACCCCGAGGACGGCCGACGCACGCTACTGCGCTTGAGCAGCAAGGGCGCGCGTTTGGCAAAAAGTACGATTCCACAAGGTTTTGACGTGAGCGGAGATATTTTGAAACCCTTGTCCAGGATCGAGCAGAGACAGTTTCTCCGCCTCTTGAAGCGCTTGACTTGAGGACCGCCACTTGACGCTTTTCATATGTATACATATGATTTTTACCGCCTTTGCTGGGAGGACAGATGGCTGAATATCTACGCCCCGCGACGCTGAGTTCGGCGTTAGAAGCGCTAAACGGCACGCCCTGGAGCGTGCTCGCGGGCGGCACCGATTTTTATCCCGCGCGGGTCGTTCGCGTGCTCGACGAAGACGTGCTCGATATCAGTGCCCTCCGCGAACTGCGCAGCATCGAGGCGTTTCCGAATCACTGGCGCCTCGGTGCACTCACCACCTGGACTGACATTATCCGTGCCGATCTGCCACCGATGTTCGACGGCCTAAAATTGGCGGCGCGCGAAGTCGGCGGCGTGCAAATACAAAATATGGGCACCCTCGGTGGCAATCTATGCAATGCCTCCCCGGCGGCCGACGGCGTGCCGCCGCTCCTCAGCCTCGGCGCCTCGGTCGAATTGTCGTCGGCAAAGGGCGTGCAAACGATGTCGCTCAAAGAGTTCATTCGGGGCTCGCGCAAGACGGCGCTTGAGGCCGGCCAACTCTTGACCGCCTTAATCGTGCCCAAACCGCGCCAAACCCGCGCCGTTGGGCATTTCCTCAAGCTCGGCGCACGCAAATATATGGTGATTTCCATTATTATGGTGGCAGCGAACTTAGAAATCGACGACAGCGGCAATGTCAGCGCCGCTCGTGTCGCCGCCGGCGCTTGCTCAGAAGTCGCTTGCCGTTTGCCGGCCTTGGAAGAGGTGTTGGCGGGAAGAGCTTGCAGTACCGTACTTGGCGAAGGAGTTATCGTAGAGCATCTCGCGCCTATTGCGCCGATCGACGATCTGCGCGGCTCGGCCGAGTATCGCAGAGATGCGGCGCTGACCCTGGTGCGTCGGACCCTAAACGAATTGGGCGCACGCGCATGAGAAGCTCGGTACGCTTCTCCGTCAACGGACGCGACGTCAATGTGGCTGCACCCAGCGTCAAGCGCCTCGCCGATGTGCTACGCGACGATCTCGGCCTGAAAGGCACCAAAATCGGCTGCAACGCTGGTGATTGCGGCGCCTGCACCGTACTTATGGACGGCGAGCAGGTCTGCGCCTGCATGGTATCGCTGGCTCAGGCTGAGGGGCGCAAGGTTGCCACCATCGAAGGCCTCGCCAACGGTGCAGCCCTGCATGAGTTACAGGCGGCCTTTCACCGCCATGGTGCCGCGCAGTGCGGTATTTGCACTCCCGGCATGCTGATGGCCGCATGTGATTTGCTGGCGCGTGAGCCCGAGCCGAGCGAGATTCAAGTGAAAGACGCACTCGGCGGCGTGCTCTGTCGTTGTACCGGTTATCTAAAAATCATCGAAGCAGTTCTCGACGTATCAGGCGACGGTGTCGGTATCGTGCCACCGGCAGGTGCAGCGGTTGGCGCCCGTCTGGCCAAACTCGATGGACTGGACAAGCTGAATGGCGCTGAATCTTATGGCGCCGACGCGATCCCTGAGGATGCGCTGTGGCTCCGCGTGGTGCGCTCGCCGCATGCGTTTGCGCGCTTCACTCTGGGCGATATGGCCGCCTTCGTCGCCGCCCATACCGGACTCACCTGCGTGTTAACGGCAGCGGATGCACCGGAAAACCGCTACGCCATCATGCCAGGCCGCAAAGATCAGCCGGTTCTGGCGGAGGGCTTGGTGCGTCTTCGCGGCGAAGGCGTGATCGCCCTGGTCGGCGAGCGCGCAACCGTCGAAGCCATCCGAGATGCGGAGGTGCCGATCACCTATGAGCCGTTTAAAGCCATGCTCGATATCGCCTCGGCGACGGCGCCTGGCGCTTTTCAACTGCATGACGACCGGCCTGGCAATATTCTTGCCGAGGGCCGAGTGAAGAAAGGCGATATCGGTACGTCCTTCAAAGCATGTGCTGCTATTGCTGAGGGTACGTTTGAAACCGCCTATGTCGAGCACGCCTATATCGAACCCGAAGCGGGCTGGGCGCGCCGTATCGGCGACCGCATGGAAGTCCATGTTTCCACCCAAACGCCGGTGATGGACCGCGACGAGGTCGCCGGCGTCCTCAAGCTCGCCAAAGAGAATGTTCGCATCATCCCGACCGCCTGCGGCGGAGGCTTTGGCGGTAAGCTTGATCTTTCGGTGCAGCCCCTAGTCGCGGTTGCTGCTTGGCTGACGAAGCGCCCTGTCGCCGCCATCTACAGCCGCCCGGAAAGCATGATGAGCACGACCAAGCGTCACCCGGCTTTCATGACGGCACGCTTCGGCTGCGACGCAGAAGGCCGCTTGCAGGCTGTCAAATTTCATGCCGACGTGAACACCGGTGGCTACGCCTCCTGGGGACCGACCGTCGCTGGGCGTGTCCCGGTCCATGCCATGGGCCCCTATCAAGTGCCCCATGTTGACACCAGTGGCCGCGCGGTGTTGACCAACGGCCCCTCCTGCGGCGCCTTCCGCGGTTTCGGAGTGCCGCAGGCGGCGATCGTTCATGAAACCATGCTGGATGATCTTGCCGAGTCTCTTGGTCTCGATCGTCTTCAAATTCGCCTCCTGAATGCGCTCCGCACTGGACAGGCCACCGGCACCGGGCAGGTGCTGGAAGCTAGCTCCGGCCTTGCGCCTTGCCTCGAATTGCTCAAGGCGCATTGGCACGCCGCCCTGCGAGAAGTGGCCGCGTTCAACGCTACTGCTGGCCAGTGCCGCCGCGGCGCTGGCATCGGATGCATGTGGTACGGTATCGGCAATACGGGGCTCAGCAACCCCTCCAGCATGCGTGTCACGCTCGATAGTACTGGCGAATTGATGCTTTATAACGGCGCCGTTGATATTGGCCAGGGTTCGACAACTATCATTGCGCAAATTTGTGCCGACGGGCTCGGCCTGCCGGTCGCGCAGATGAAGCAAGTTGTTGGCGATACCGACCTGACAGCGGATGCTGGCAAAACTTCCGCCTCACGGCAGACTTTTGTATCGGGAAAGGCAGCGCAGCTGGCCGGCGAGGATCTACGCCAAAATATATTGCGTTACGCTAATGCCGGTCCCGAGTCCGAGATCGAACTTACCGGTTCAATCGTAACAGTGCACGATGGCGATGAACGTCATCAAATTGACCTCTCCGCCCTTTCCGCAGGCAGTGACGGCACCGTCTTGGAAGGAAATGGTACGTTTGATCCGCCGACGGTTCCGCTAGATGAGAACGGCCAGGGCTCTCCTTACGCCACCTACGGATTCGCCGCGCAGATCGCCACGGTCGAGGTGGATATGGAATTGGGCACCACCAAGGTACTGAAGATCACCGCCGCACATGATGTTGGGCGGGCCATCAATCCCATTCAAGTTGAGGGCCAGGTGCAAGGCGGAATCGCTCAGGGACTTGGCTTTGCACTGATGGAAGAATATATGCCGGAGCGGAGCGATAATCTGCATGATTATCTGATTCCAACAATCGGCGACATGCCCGAAGTCGAAGTGCTGGTGGTCGAGGAGGAAGAGCCGCTCGGTCCGTATGGCGCCAAAGGCGTCGGCGAGCCGGGATTAATCCCGACCGCTCCGGCGATCTTCGGTGCCATCCGTCATGCTGCCGGCATCCGTCTTACCCGCGCGCCTGCTCTACCGCATCGCGTGCGCGCGGCGATTCTATCTAAGGCGCAAGACAGTGACTGAGACTGGCGGCAGCATTATTCGCTGTGATGCTTGCCCGGTGCTGTGCCGCATCCGCGAAGGCAAGTCCGGCGCTTGCGATCGCTACGCCAATGTCGATGGCAAACTCACTCGTCTCGACCCCCTATTGGTGGCCAGCCGTTCGGATAAACTGGTACCGTTCATGGAGGGCAACCAGGCATGGTCGGGCGAGATGCTGACGCCGGCCGAGAGTTTTGTCACCGGGTTCGGCTCGGGTACCACCTACCCGGATTACAAGCCGGCGCCCTTTATCGTCTCCGCAGAAATCGATGGTGTCGACATGATCACTGTCGTCTCTGAAGGCATTTTCAGCTATTGCGGCGTCAAGGTGAAAGTCGATACCGATCGTTATCTCGGCCCCGAGCAAGCCGTCGTGCGTTGCAAGGGCGAGCCAATCGGCCATGTCACCACGGCGGAATATGGCTCGCAGATGCTTTCTCTCGGCGGCGTGCGCCATTTTACCGGCGGCTCCAAGCGTGAGGGCACGGTTACCTGCGAAGCGCTCCTTGCCATGTGCAATGGCGAGGCGGTGGAACTTTCCGTCGATGACGGCTCTTCCGTTGTGGTGCAGGCTGGCGCCGCACCGATCGTCGACGGTGAACAGGAGCATCGCATGCGCGTCGGCTGCGGTTCCGCCGCGATGGGCATATTTGCCCAGCAATGGTTCGGCCAAGCTGATGAGGTGATCGTGGTGGACGACCATATTACCGGCGTGATGAGTGAGCATATGGCCGGGCAATTTCTCGATGTGCCGCCGGCAGGCATTCGTGTGCGCGGGCGGCGGTCTACGCCGGGGCGCTACTTTCAGGTTGCCGGGCACGGCTCCGGTTGGGGCGGCACGGATGTTGACGACCCGTTGGAAATCATCGAGCGCATCGACCCCAAGAAAGCCTGGCCGGGTCTGCGTCTCCATATGGTTTCAACCACCGGCGAGGATGCTGCCTGGTATGTACTCGACGATAATTTGAAGCCCGTGCCCGGAGATATGCCGGAAGCTATCGAAACCGTCGTGGCGCGCATCGCCGAGAACTGCGAACCAGCGCTCTCGACGGTGCTGTTCATGGCCGGTGCCGGCGGCAGCCTCCGCGCTGGGGTGACCGAAAATCCGGTGCGCCTGCCCAAATCGGTAAAGTCCGCATTGACCCGCGTCACCTGCGGCGGCGCGCCGGTTTATATTTGGCCGGGCGGCGGTATCACTCTAATGGTTGATGTCATGCGCATGCCGAAAAATTCTTTTGGTTATGTGCCCACGCCTGCTCTGGTGGCGCCGATTGAATTTAATTTGACGCGTGAAAATTACGCCGCACTCGGCGGCCACATCAGCGCCATTGTCGGGCTCGACCAGTTGCCGGGGCAGGGAAACAACATGCGCGTCGACGCTTGGAACGATGCCAACCCTTGGCCGGTAGGGACAGGCGCGTGACCGGCGGCGCGCAAATCGCGCCGTTGCCAGATGGCCGGCGGTTGCATCTCAATCACGGTCCCATTGATATCATTGCCCTGGCAGAGGGTGACGGAGCAGAAGTCATGGAGGCCTATAGCCAAGCCGGCGTGCGCTTCGCCGCAATCCTCGATGAACTTGTGGCTGAGTTGGCGCGCCTGCGCGCGCCTGTCGGCGCGGCGCGGCCGTTCCACACCGGCGCTGTGGCGCGGCGCATGGTGGCTGCGGTTTGGCCGCACCGGGGTGCCTTCGTGACGCCGATGGCGGCGGTGGCGGGCGCCGTCGCAGATGAAGTGCTTGCTGCATTGGTCGCAGGGCGCAATCTGGACCGGGTCTACATCAACAATGGCGGCGATATCGCCTTTCACCTCGCCGGCGGCCAATCTTTCGATGCCGGTATCGTCGATGATGTCGATGCGCCTGACATGGATACGCGGGTGCGGCTCACACATGACATGCCGGTACGAGGCGTGGCAACCTCTGGCTGGCGTGGGCGTTCGCACTCGCTCGGCATCGCCGACGCCGTCACCGTGCTGGCGCGCTCCGCCGCCGAGGCCGATGTTGCAGCCACGCTGATTGCCAATAGGGTCAATGTGGGTCATCCGGCGATCGCGCGCGCGGCGGCAAATTCACTCTTTGACGATAGCGACCTGGGCGATCTCCCGGTGACCGTCGCGGTGGACGAATTGCCAGATGACGCGGTCGAAGAAGCGCTTGGTGCCGGCCTGGCCCAGGCCAGCACCATGCACGCCAAGGGGCTCATTTTCAGCGCCTATCTCTCGCTTCAGGGTCGAGCGAAATCGGTTTCTACCGTGGCGCAGCTATCGGCGGCCGGAGGTGTCGCTTGAGCGGCGCGATTGTCGGCATCGATGTCGGTGGCACCTTCACTGACCTCGTCTTTATGGAGCCAGACAGCGGCGATGTGCGTATCGCCAAGGTGCCGACAACGCCCGGCAATCAGGCGGAAGGCTTCATGGCGGCGCTAACCGAAGCCAGCGTCGATTTGGCCTCGGTCGCCAATATTAGCCATGGCACCACCACCACCACCAACGCCCTGTTGGAACGCAAGCTCAGCAAATGCGGGTTAATCACCACCAAGGGTTTTCGCGACGTGCTCGAACTCGGCCGCCGTACCCGCCCCCAGCCTTACGGTCTGATCGGTCAGTTCATCCCTCTGGTGCCGCGCGAATTACGGCTAGAAGTGGCCGAGCGCATGGATGCTGATGGGAATGTTCTAACTCCCTTGGACGAGGAATCGTTGCGCGGATCTGTGCGCGAGTTGATTGCGGCAGGCTGCGAATCTCTGGTCGTGCATTTTCTCCACAGCTACCGCAATCCGGCGCATGAGCGCCGCGCGGTCGAAATCGCACAAGAGCTGTGGCCCAATGAATATATCACCGCTGGCCACGCCATCTTGTCGGAATACCGAGAATATGAGCGTGGCGTGACGGCCACCGTGAACGCCTGTGTGCAGCCGGTGTTGCAACGCTATCTTGTAAACCTGCGGCGCGAACTGGCCGATGGTGGCTTTCGCTACGATCTTTTGGTCATGCAAGGGAATGGTGGCAGTGTCTCATCCGGCATCGCTGCTGAGGCGGCGGTGAACACGGTGATGTCCGGTCCTGCTTCAGGAGTCATGGCGGCGGCGGCCACGGCCCGCGCCACCGGCATTGATAATCTCATTACCTTCGATACTGGCGGCACCAGTTGTGATGTCGGTTTGGTGCAGGGAGGCGTGCCCGACGTGACCTCCGAGATGGAGCTCGAATACGCCATGCCGATTCACGTGCCGATGGTAGATGTGCATACCATCGGCGCCGGCGGCGGCTCGAGCGCCTTCGTCAATGAGGCCGGCATGTTGCAGGTCGGGCCAGAAAGCGCCGGCGCTCAGCCGGGGCCAATCTGTTACGGCAGGGGCGGCACACGCCCGACAATTACCGATGCCAACCTGCTGCTCGGGCGCCTTGATCCGGCCGGCCTTCTTGGCGTCGCTGGCGACGCGCCGCTCGATGCAGTACGCGGCGCGATTAACCAAGAAATTTGCCAGCCGCTCGGTCTCGGGCTCGAACAGGCGGCGGCGGCGATTATCGATATCGGCAACGACCGCATGGCCGGCGCCATCCGCATGGTGACCCTGGCGCGCGGCCATGATCCGCGTGATTTTACCCTGTTCGCGTTCGGCGGCGCCGGGCCGATGCACGCCGCCGCTCTGGCGCGCGAATTGAGCATCCCGCGCGTGCTGATACCGGCGCGCCCCGGCATCACCAACGCCATCGGCTGCATCACCGCCGATTTGCGCCATGACTATGTGAATACCCTGAACGCCCCGCTTTCGGTTCTCGACGTCGCCGAGGCGCACGCAATCCTCGAGGCACAAATCGAAGAAGGCCGGTCCACAATCGGCCGCGAGGGCGTCGCCGTGACCACCATCGATTGTCTCCATTTCGCCGACATGCAGTTTGAGGGCCAGACCCATCTGCTCACCGTTCCGCTAAGCGGAACTGAGGTGCAGGTCGCCCAACTGCAGGCCGCCTTCGAGGCCGTCTATTTCGATCGCTTTCATGTTGAGCTCGAAGAAATCCGTGCGGTTCTGGTGAGCCTCCATACGGCTGTGATCGGGCGCCGGCCGGGCGCCCCCCTGGAAGCGCTGGCGGCGGTCGGCCATAATAACTCCCTGGCCGATGCACGGCGCGGACAGCGCACTGTTTGGTTTGTCGGAAGCTTGCATGAGACGCCGATCTATCAGCGCAACCTTCTGCCCGCTGATATGACGCTCGATGGTCCCGCTATCATCGAACAGATGGATTGCACCATTGTCGTCGAGCCGGGAAACCGCGTGACATTGGATGACCTCGGCAATTTAGTAATCGAGGTGGCGAGATGAGTGCGATCGATCCGGTCACTCTCTCGGTGGTACAAAGCGGCCTGCAACAAGTATGCAACGAGATGGATTTGGCTTTCGTGCGCTCGGCTTTCAGCCCGGTTATATCGGAGGCGCTCGATCGCTCGGACGGCATATATTCCAAGGATGACGGTTCGCTCATTGCCCAGGGTGAGCTCGGCCTGCCGGTATTTGTTGGTACCATGCAATTTTCAACACGCAACGTCATCGAACGCGCGCCCGAAATCTCGCCCGGCGATATTTTCGCCGTCAACGACCCCTATCTTGGGGGCACCCATCTGATGGATGTGCGGTTTCATATGCCGTTTTATTACCAGGGCAAGTTGTTTGCCTGGCTCTCCAACACCGGCCATTGGCCAGATACCGGCGGTATGGTGCCAGGCGGCTTTTCCGCCCACGCCACAGAGGTCGAGCAGGAGGGTCTACGTTTTCCGCCGGTCAAGCTCTACAAAAAAGGCACCCTCGATCAGGAAATTATCTCTATCTTCCTCTCCAACATGCGTATCGCCGACCAGCGCATCGGCGATATCAAGGCACAATCCGCGGCGCTTTTTGTCGGTGAGCGCCGCCTCACTGCACTCCTCGACAAATACGGCGTTAATCTGGTGAACGCGGTAATCAAAGAGATGCGCAGTCGTGCCGCTCGGCAAATGCGCGCGCGCATCTGCACCATCCCCGATGGCGTCTATCAGGGCCTCTCCTGCGTTGATTCAGACGGTGTGGTAAACGAGCCACTCAAGATCAACCTAAAAATAACCAAACAAGATGGCGATCTTTATTTCGATCTATCGGGATCGAGTCCCCCTTGCCAGGGTCCGATGAATAGCGTGCTCGCCACCACAAAATCCTCCATTTATCTGGCGATGAAGCACATCTTTCCGGAAGTGCCAATCAATGCCGGCACATTTGAGCCGCTCCATATCACCGATCCCGAGGGCACGTTCCTCTACGCGAAGTATCCCCGCCCGGTCTCCGGCTGCGCTGCAGAAGTAAGCCAGCGTATCGCCGAAGCGGTATTCGATGCCCTGGCCGAAGCGATTCCTGAGCGCCTGTTCGCCGCACCCGCCGGTACGTCAGGAAATTTTGCGCTTGGTGGTTACGATCCTGAGCGCAAGCGCGCCTATGTGCTTTATTTCTTCACTGGTGGTGGCTATGGCGGCTCCCCGCAGGGCGATGGCCTGACCAACGGCTGCTCGACCATCGGCATTTCGAAATCGCAACCGGTCGAAGTTCTGGAACAACGCTATCCGGTGCTATTCGACGAATATTCCCTGCATGAGGGTTCGGGCGGCGCTGGAGAATATCGCGGCGGCTTCGGTATTAATTACACCGTGCGCCTGCGGCGTGGTACGGCACGCGCCTCGATGGTGATGGATCATGGCCGTGTCGGGCCAAACGGCATGGCCGGTGGCGCACCCGGCGGCGTCAACCGAGTTAGAGTCACGCGCGAGGACGGTATGTACCACCCGCCGCATCTCTCCAAAGATCAGGATATCGCTCTCGCTGCCGGCGAATGCGTGCATATTTCAACGCCAGGCGGCGGCGGTTACGGCGACGCATACGCCCGCGATCCGGAGCAAGTTTTACTGGATGTGCGGCGCGGCTATTACGCGCCTGAGGAAGCCGAGAGCCTGTTCGCCGTGGCGCTGACGAAAGACCCGCTTGGCCTCAACGCAGAAACAACGGCGACACGGCGCCGCAAAAAGGTGACCGAATAGATATCCTAGGGCAGGGCCGTCAGGCCGCCATCCACCGTCAATTCTGTTCCTGTTAAAGGGCGTTTGGCAGCAGGAACGGACTGTTCATATCCCGGGGCGTGTATAGGCGTTTGAAGGGCATATAACCTGCGATCATTTCGCCCCAAGCCAGATCATCGTACCAACGCTTCTGCATTGGCAACAGGGCCGGGCTGGGAAAGATCACGTTGGAGCGGATATTGTGGGTGGCGAACTAGATGGCGACCGATTTTGATAGCGCTACCATGCCGGCCTTGGAGGCTTGTCAGGCTTCCTGGGGTAGAGTATCGCCGCGTAGGCGTTGGATTGTAGAAATATGTACCATTGCACCGCTGCCCGTCTGTTTCATTTACGGCACGGTGTGCGCACAGTATGTACGACCTAATTGAGGTTGATGGGAAACACACTGGTCCCACACTTGTAGGTTCATATCGACCACCGATTCTCGCTAACGTGTCCCGGGACATAGTGTGCCCGCTTGCATTAGGCACGTTGCTGCGGCTAGTCCCATGCCACCGCGGGCGCCAGTGACAAAGGCGCTCTAGCCTGAAATATTCGCGCTCCAGTCCATAGTGTACAGTTCTCTCCTATTTTTCTGATGTCGGCGGTTAGACTGTAGCACCTATTTGGGGCACTTGCGGGTCATAGGCGAGATTGGGCGCGAGCCAGCGTTCTGCCTCCTGCGGCGCGATACGTTTGCGCCGCGCATAGTCCTCGACCTGGTCACGCTCAATCTTACCAAGCCCGAAATAGCTCGATTCCGGGTGGCTGAAATAGAAGCCGCTGACCGAGGCAGCTGGGCGCATGGCAAAACTCTCAGTTAATTCGATGCCAGCACGATCTGTGGCTTCCAGCAGCGTAAACAACGTGCCTTTTTCCGTATGGTCAGGGCAGGCCGGATAGCCCGGCGCCGGTCGGATACCGGTATAGGCTTCGGCAATCAACCCTTCATTGTCGAGCACCTCATCTTTGGCATAGCCCCAATGTTCTGTGCGCACAAGCTGATGCAGGCGTTCAGCAAATGCCTCAGCCAGGCGGTCAGCCAGCGCCTTGACCATGATCGAGTTGTAATCGTCGTTAGCTTGTTCGTAGCTCGTCGTGATCGCGTCTACCTCGGAGCCAACTGAGACTGCGAAGGCGCCAATATAGTCAGCGACGCCGGTCTCTTGCGGTGCGATGAAATCGGCCAGAGACATATTGGCCCGGCCTTCGTCGCGCGGTATTTGCTGCCGCAGGAAATGCAGAATCTCAATGGGCTCGCTGCGCGCCTCATCGCCATAGATCTCAATATCGTCGTAGCGCGCACTGTTGGCCGGCCAAAACCCGATGACGCCACGCGCGCGCAGCCATTTTTCTGCGATGATGCGTTTCAACATGGCGCGCGCATCACTAAAAACCTCACGCGCCGCTTCGCCGATATGCTCATCCTCAAGAATACGCGGATATTTTCCGACCAAATCCCAGGTCCGGAAAAACGGCGTCCAGTCGATCAGTGGCTCGAGCCCCGCCAAAGAAAAATTATCAACAGCTTTGACGCCAAGAAAGGTAGGGCGTGCTGCCTTATAGTCGTGCCAATTGAGTGCCAAGCGATTGCGGCGCGCCGTCGCATAGGGCACGCGGTCATCTCGTTCTTGGCCGCGCTGATAGCTGTCACGGATGCGCTGGTAACTGTCGCGCACCGTCGCTTCATATTCGCGCCGGCGGTTGGCGGATAGAAGATTGCCGACTACGCCGACTGCTTTTGAGGCGTCAGGCACATGGATGGTGGCGCCGTGGTAGCGCGGCGCTACCTTTACTGCCGTATGCAGGCGGCTGGTCGTGGCACCGCCGATGAGGAGCGGCAGATCCAGCCCCTCGCGCTCCATTTCTGCCGCCACCGTGCACATTTCGTCGAGGCTCGGTGTGATCAAGCCGGAGAGGCCGATGATATCGACCTTTTCGCAGCGCGCCGCATCGATGATCTGGGTAACCGGAGTCATGACGCCGAGGTCGATCACCTCGTAATTATTACATTGCAGCACCACGCCGACGATGTTCTTGCCGATGTCGTGCACGTCGCCCTTGACAGTCGCCATCAAGATTTTCCCGGCCTTGGTCTGCACTCCTCCGTGATCTTCCTCTTCCATGTAGGGAATAAGAATGGCAACAGCTTTTTTCATTACCCGCGCGCTCTTGACCACCTGTGGTAGGAACATTTTACCGGCGCCAAACAGGTCGCCGACGATATTCATGCCGTTCATCAATGGCCCTTCGATGACATTGAGAGCGCGCACTGCTTGTTGCCGGGCTTCTTCCACATCTTCGTCGATGAAATCGCCGATGCCGTTGACCAGAGCGTGGCTAAGTCGTGCATTCACATCTTGCTCGCGCCAGGTGAGATCGGCATCCTCTTTCTTCGTGCCGGCGCCACCGCGATGGGTATCGGCTACTTCTAATAAGCGCTCGGTGGCGTCCGGGCGACGGTTGAGCAGCACATCCTCGACACGTTCGAGTAAAACTTTGGGAATATCCTCATAGACTGTCAATTGGCCGGCATTGACAATGCCCATATCCATACCTGCGCGGATAGCGTGATAAAGGAATGCCGAATGCATGGCCTCGCGCACCCGGTCGTTGCCACGGAACGAAAACGACACATTCGAGAGACCTCCCGAGACATGCACGCCCGGCAGGTTTTCGCGGATGCGCCGGGTCGCGGCGATGAACGCGCGACCGTAATCATTATGCTCCTCGATGCCCGTGGCAACGGCGAAAATATTAGGGTCGAAAATGATATCCTCGGGCGCAATTCCGACCTTTTCCGTTAACAGCGCGTAGGCGCGGGCGCAAATCTCAAACTTGCGTTCCTCAGTATCGGCCTGGCCTGTTTCATCGAATGCCATCACTACCATCGCTGCGCCATACCGCCGCACTAGCTCCGCCTGCTCCAGGAAACTTTTTTCCCCTTCCTTCAGGCTGATCGAATTAACGATGGCCTTGCCCTGCACACATTTAAGACCAGCTTCGATCACCGACCATTTGGATGAATCAATCATCACCGGCACTCGGCTGATGTCCGGCTCAGCGGCGATCAGATTAAGAAAGCGGACCATCGCCGCTTGCGAATCCAACAGACCCTCATCCATATTGATGTCGATGATCTGGGCGCCGTTTTCGACTTGCTGACGGGCTATTTCGAGGGCGGAATCGAAATCGCCGTCAATTATGAGTTTGCGAAACTTGGCCGAGCCGGCGACGTTGGTGCGCTCGCCGACGTTGACGAACAGGCCGTTCACGTCCGGATCTCCAGCGGCTCAAGGCCAGACAGACGGAGATGCTGCGCCATTACAGGAATCTTACGCGGTGCGGTGCCGGCCACCGCCTGGGCAATGGCGCGGATATGTTCGGGTGTGGTGCCGCAACAACCGCCAAGCAGATTGACCAGGCCGGCCTTGGCCCATTCGCTCAAGAAAGTCGCGGTTTGCTCGGGCGTTTCGTCATATTCGCCAAACTCATTGGGCAGACCGGCATTTGGGTAGGCCGAGACCCGCGTATCGGCAACGCGCGACAATTCGGCCACATAGGGACGCATATTCTCCGCCCCGAGTGAACAATTGAGGCCGATGGCGAACGGACGCGCATGGCGCACCGAGTTCCAGAATGCTTCCGTGGTCTGCCCGGTGAGGGTGCGCCCTGAAAGGTCGGTAATCGTGCCTGAAAGAATAAGCGGTAAGCAGAAGCCAAGCTCGGCGAACAACTCTTCGAGGGCGAAGATGGCGGCTTTTGCGTTAAGGGTGTCAAACACCGTTTCCAGTATCAGAAGATCCACCCCGCCTTCGACTAGACCCGCCGCCGCTTGTAAATAGCCTGCACGCAAATCATCGAAGGTGACGGCGCGGTAACCCGGGTCACCGACATCAGGCGAAATCGAAGCGGTTTTGCTTGTTGGGCCGAGCGCGCCAGCAGTGAAACGCGGGTGGTCCGGTGTCGCAGCTGCTTGCGCAGCCTCTACTGCCACCAGCGCCGCCGCAATATTCATGTCGCGCACCAAATTTTCGGTGCCGTAATCGGTTTGCGATAATGCGGTTGCGTTAAACGTGTTGGTGGTCACGATATCGGCGCCGGCTTCAAGAAAGGCGTCGTGGATGGCGCGGATTGCGGCGGGCCGAGTGAGCGAGAGTAAATCGTTGTTGCCCTTGAGGTCACGGTTATGCTCAGCCAGTAGGTCGCCGCGAAAATCCTGCTCAGTCAAGCCGAGTTGCTGGATCATCGTACCCATTGCGCCATCGAGAATGATGATGCGCTGTTGGGCGATTTCATCCAGCATTTGGGCGCGTGCTTGGCGTTTGCTCATGAGTCCGCTTCCGCCAGAGGCGGTGCCGCGCGTATACCGAGCGCATGGCAAATCGCTCGCGTCAGTTCAGCTCGGTTGAGCGTATAAAAATGAAAATTATGTACCCCCTGATCGATCAGCCGGCGGCACTGCTCTATGGCGATCCAGCCCGATATCAGGCGACGGGTGTCGGGATCGTCGTCGAGCCCGTCAAACAGGCGTGCCAGCCAGTCCGGTAGCGAGGCCCCGCAGCGCGCGCTAAAATCGATGAGGCGCTCATAGTTAGTTACCGGTAGGACACCAGGCACGATCGGCACCTTGATTCCGGCGGCGGCGGCGCGGTCGCGAAAGCGCAAGAATACATCGACGTCGAAAAAGAACTGCGTCATGGCACGGGTCGCACCGGCATCGATCTTGCGCTTGAGATTGTCGAGATCAGCCTCGGCGCTTGCTGCTTCAGGATGTATTTCCGGATAGGCGGCAACGCTGATTTCAAAATTGGCGATGCGCTGTAATCCGGCAACGAGATCGGAAGCAAAAGCATAGCCGTCTTTCGCCGTCTCGAATTTCGTCGCGCCCTCGGGCGGATCTCCCCGGAGGGCCACCACATGGCGCACGCCGGCATCCCAATAGCGCCGGGCTGCGTCGTCGACCATACCGCGAGAATCGCCAACGCAAGTCAAATGCGCTGCCGGTGTGAGATCAGTATTTTGCAATATGCGTTGTAAGGTATCAAAGGTACGCCCGCGAGTGCTACCGCCGGCACCATAGGTGACGGAGATGAATTCTGGATTGAGCGGCGCCAGGCGGACAATCGCACTCCACAACTGTTCAGCGATCTTATTGCTGGCCGGCGGAAAAAATTCGAAACTGACCGATATGTCGCTTAATGTCGGCGCGTATACCGCTGCCCCCAGCCGATCGCTCGCAACCGCGTGCGCATTCTCGAATAATGTTTCTGTTTCGGTCATGTTGGGCCAACCACAAAAAAACCGCTCCAGCTATCGCTGGGCGGTGCCCATCGCTTTAGCCGGATTTTTATAGCGCCCGCAATCTGTCGCTCAAATCGGCGCTTTGATATCATTGATATATAGAAATGTTTTGTGATCCCTGTCAATGGTTGGGCAGGTTGCGGTTATAATAGCATATGCCTGAATTATCTATTAACGATAGGCGCTTGAGCGTGGCGCCGATGATGGAATGCACGGACCGGCACGGGCGCTATTTTCTACGCCAGTGCAGCCGCCGCGTGCTGCTATATAGCGAAATGATTACCGCCGCCGCTGTGCGCCATGGTAAACGCGAATTCTTGTTGGCCTTTGATGTGGCGGAGCATCCAGTTGCGCTACAACTCGGCGGCGGCGATCCGGCGGAACTAGCGGAAGCGGCAAAATTGGGCCAGGCCGCCGGTTACGGCGAAATAAATCTCAATGTAGGCTGCCCCAGCGACCGCGTGAAGAGCGGACGCTTTGGCGCCTGTCTGATGGCTGAGCCCGAGCTTGTGGCGCGCTGTGTGGAAGCGATGGCGGATGCTGTTGACCTTCCGGTCACGGTCAAGTGCCGCATTGGCATCAACGGGCGAGATAGTTTTGAGCAATTGCGAAGCTTCGCTGGCCTGCTGGTCGGTGCTGGCATGGCAAGTCTCGCCGTGCATGCCCGCATCGCAATCTTGGAGGGCCTAAGCCCTAAGCAGAACCGTGAGATTCCGCCGCTCAATTACGACCGTGTCTACCGCCTGAAAGATGAATTACCGGCGCTCGAAATTGTCCTTAACGGCGGCGTACGCAGCCTCGCTGATGCGGCGCAGCATTTGCAACATGTTGATGGTGTGATGATAGGTCGCGCCGCCTTCGAAGACCCTTACATTTTAGCAGAAGCGGACAGGCGCATATTTGCTGATTCCGGCGCTATCCCGAGCCGCCATGATATTGCCCGCGCCATGCAGCCCTATGCTGAGCGCGCAATCACTAATGGTGCACGCCTCAACCACATCACTCGTCATATGCTGGGGCTATTCCATGCTCGCCCGGGAGCTCGCATATGGCGGCGCTACTTGAGCGAAAATGTGCCCAAGCCTGGGGCCGGGCCAGAAGTTATCGAGCAGGCGTTGGCGTTGGTGCCGGAGGCCGACTGAACGTATAAAAGATTGTAACAATCGCACTCCCAATTTGTCCGGACAGATATTATGATGCGCCCACCCAGGAGAAGAGCAATAAACCAGAACAGGCGGGTCTATGGCTAAAATCGGCGTCGATGTTGGCGGCACGTTTACCGATCTTATTCTTGAATCTGAATCGATTGGCGGTATGACGGGCAGGGTGATGGTGCATAAGGTGCCTAGCACTCCCGAGGATCAATCGATCGGTGTTATTCGTGGCATCACGGAAATTTGCGAGATGGCCGGTGTTGCCCTCGGCGATATTGAAAAAATCGTGCACGGCACCACTGTCGCCACCAATGCCGTAATTGAATATGACGGCGCCGAGGTCGGCATGCTGACGACGCGCGGCTTTCGCGATATACTCCTGTTGGCGCGCGGCAAACGACCGCATAATTTCTCAATGCAATTTGACGTGCCGTGGCAGTCCAAACCGCTGGTCAGGCGGCGTAATCGAATTGTCATTTCCGAGCGCATTCTGCCGCCCGATGGCCGCGTTGAGGTCGCACTCGATGAAGACGAAGTGCGCGCGGCGGCCGAACTCCTAAAAAAACGGAGTGTCGACGCGGTCATCATTTGTTTTATCTATTCTTTCCTCAACAACACGCATGAGCAGCGTGCCAAGGCGATCGTCAAGGAAGTTCTGCCTGATACCTATGTCAGCTGTTCGAGCGAAGTCGCCGATGTGATCCGCGAGTATGAACGTTTTTCTACCGCCGCGATGAATGCCTTTATCGGGCCACGCACATCGTTTTATCTGCGCAACTTGCGGGGCTCGCTGCGCGCTGAAGGTGTGGGCGCAGAAATTCGCGTGATGCAATCGAACGGGGGTGTCACCACTATTGAAGGCGGCAGTGAGCGGCCCGTGACGATCCTCATGTCGGGGCCGGCGGGTGGAGTAATCGGCGGCAAGTGGGCGGGCGATTTGTCCGACGTCGAGAATTTGATCACCGTCGATATCGGCGGCACGTCAGCCGATATTAGCGTCGTGCCCAGCGGTAATGTGCGTATCATGAATCCGCGCGATACCAATATTGGCGGCTATCCTATCCTGACGCCGATGATCGACCTGGCGACCATTGGCGCCGGTGGCGGCTCCATCGCTTACGTTGACGAAGGCGGCGCGTTTCGCGTCGGGCCGCGCTCGGCTGGTGCCAATCCAGGGCCTGCTTGTTATGGTAAAGGTGGTGTTGAACCCACAGTAACTGACGCACAGGTGGTGCTCGGCCGTCTTGATCCGGAGCAATTTTTGGGCGGCGGAGTGGCAATCGACGCCAAGCTTTCAGCCAAGGTGATTGAAGACAATCTCTGCAGAAAATTGAATATGAGCGTCAAAGAGGCGGCGCTCGGCGTCATCAGGGTGATCAATTCCAATATGGCACTTGAAATTCGTGCCAACTCAGTGGCCAAAGGTATCGATCCGCGCGACTATTCGCTGGTCGCGTTCGGTGGAGCCGGGCCGCTACATGGTGTCGCTCTAGCCAAAACCGTGGCTGCGCGCGAAACGATCGTACCGCCGGCGCCAGGTATTAACGCTGCGACCGGCCTGCTGGCCACTGACATGCAATATGAATTTACCCGTTCGGCTTTGATCACCATCAGCACCGCCGAGCAAAGCGAGTTCGACCTTCTCAACAGCCAGCTCGACGAACTGGTAATCCAAGCGGGCGCGGCGCTTGATGCTGATGGTGTGACGCCCGGCACACGCAAATTCACCCGAATCGCAGAATGCCGCTACCAGGGCCAAGGCTTCGAACTACGCGCTGAACTTCCCACCGAGGAGGTTACTGCCGGTAATAAACAGGTGCTGATCGACAATTTCCATGAATCGCACCGCCGCGATTACGGCCACGCCTTTGAGGATCAGAATGTTGAAATCATCACCCTGCGGGTGATCGCTTCGGCAGCCACGGCTAGGCTGAATTGGCCGAAATTAGCGGCAGGCACAGGCCAAAATCCGAAAGACGCGGTGATGTACAGCCGCCCGACCACCTTCGATGGCGGCGAGACCCTCGAGACCCCGCGCTATGACCGCGGCAAGCTGGCCGCTGGGCAGACGGTTTCGGGACCGGCCATCGTCATTCAGCACGATTCCACCACCTTGATTCCGCCTGGCCATGTGGCTGAAATATCGGATTACGGTAATTTACACGTCCGCGATACGGCCCAATAGCGAGCTGGCGGGAGGAGACGGTTATGAGCAAACAAGAAGTTGACCCCATCACATTGCAAGTCATCGGCGGTGCGCTTCATACCATCGCCAAAGAAATGGGCCATGTGTTGTACCGCATGTCTTATTCCTCGATCATTCGCGAATCCGAGGATCTTGGTGCCGGCCTCTTCGATGCTGATTGCAATACGCTGTGTGAATCCGATTCGACACCGATGCATATTGGCTCGATTCCAGCTTACCTGCGTGGTATCAACGAAACCCTGCATGACCCGTGGCAGCCCGGCGATGTGGTCATTCACAATCACCCCTATTACGGTGCCAGCCACTCGCCCGATATCGCCGCTGTCGCACCAGTCTATTACGAGGGCGAACTGGTTGGCTTCTCGGCCAACACTGCTCATCATGTTGATATTGGCGCGGCCACGCCGGGTCTGATTATCGATGTTCCGGACGTGTTTGCAGAGGGCATGCTGTTCAAGGGTGTGAAGCTCTATGAGGGCGGCGTGCGCAACCGCGCCCTGTGGCATTTTATGTCCACCAATACGCGGGTGCCGGATCAGGTACTCGGCGATATCGAGGCGCAGGTTGCTTCAGTGGAGCTTGGCGTAAAACGCTTCGTCGAATTGCTCGACCAGTATGGTAAGGAGACGGTGTTCGCTGCCACCCAGCAACTCATGGATTACTCCGAGTCCATGTTGCGTAAGCGCATCGCCGCCATTCCGGACGGCGAATATCGTGCCGAAGGCTTTCTCGACGATGATGGCCGTACGCGCGGTAAGACCTTGCCGGTGAAAGTATGCGTTCGCATTGATGGCGATTCGGCCGAGGTCGATCTCACTGGCTCGTCGCCGCAGGTCGCGACCGCTTTCAATGTGCCGTTTGAGGGCTCAACCAAAGTGGCATGCTATTTTGCGTTTCGCGCGGTGCTGCTGGATAGTGCGACGATCTCGGAGCATGTACCGCAGAATGAGGGTTCCTTCCGCCCCATCAAGGTGACCGCGCCGTTGGGCTCGATCTTCAACCCGATATATCCGGCGGCGGCGGAAGCGCGCTTCAATCAAATTCAGCGCGTGGTGGATTGTATTATCAAGGCCTTGGCGCCAGTCATTCCCGACAAAATCACAGCTGGCTGTTCGGCTGATGTGTCGGCCATTGCCTATTCCGGTGTGCGCCAAGAGGGCAATTATTGGGTCTTTATCGAAGTCAATGAAGGCGCTTATGGCGGGCGGCCTGCGTCCGATGGCCCCGACGGCATTGAGGAATTGATGCGCAACACGCGCAATAATCCGATCGAGGATCTGGGCATGCATCTGCCGCTTATTTGTGATCGCTATGAATTACGTGATGACGTCATGCCCGGCGCCGGCGAGTATCGCGGCGGAATTGGTATGATAAAGGTGCAACGCTATTTGACTGACGGCTCTCTCACCCATGAATCGGACCGCCATGCGGACGCGCCGTGGGGATTTCTAGGCGGTACGGCCGGTGTTGGCGCGCGCGTGCAAAAATTCAATATCGCGACGCCTGACTCGATTGAAGAATTACCCGGTAAGGTTCATGGCCTGCGCAATAAGGTAGGTGATTGCATTGGTGTGCTAAGCGCTTGTGGCGGCGGCTACGGCGACCCGCTGGCCCGCAGCCCCGAACAGGTGCGTGAGGATGTTTTGGATGATTACTGCACTATTGAGCATGCCCACGCCGCTTATGGTGTGGTGCTGAATTCCAAACTGGAAATCGATGCTGCCGCCACGCAAGCGCGGCGCAGCGAAATGCGTGAATAAGGAACCCCTGTCGTGACCGAAGCCTTTATTTGTGACGGCGTCAGAACGCCTATCGGGCGCTATGGCGGCGCTTTGTCGACCGTGCGTCCCGACGATCTAGCAGCGATCCCGATCCGTCGCATTATGGAGCGTAATCCCAACACCGATTGGCAGGCGGTCGACGATGTCGTACTCGGCTGCGCCAATCAGGCGGGGGAGGATAACCGCAACGTTGCCCGGATGGCGCTGCTTTTGGCAGGCATGCCCGAGTCCGTTCCGGCGGCGACCATCAATCGTCTGTGCGGCTCCGGCATGGATGCGCTCGGCAGTGCGGCGCGGGCAATCAAGGCCGGCGAGGTGGATTTCATGATCGCTGGCGGTGTAGAGAGCATGTCGCGGGCGCCTTTTGTTATAGCCAAAGCGGAGACCGCTTTTTCGCGCGCCGCCAAGATCGAAGACACCACGCTCGGCTGGCGCTTCGTCAACAACCTGATGAAGGAGCTATACGGCATCGATTCAATGCCGGAGACGGCAGAAAATGTCGCTGAGAAATACCAGATTGGCCGTGCTGATCAGGATGCTTTTGCATTGCGCAGTCAGCAGCGCGCCGCGGCGGCCATGGAAGCCGGATATTTTGATGCCGAGATCGTTCCCGTCAGCATTCCACAGCGCAAAGCCGAAACTGTCATAGTCTCGCGTGACGAGCATCCGCGTTCAAGCACGACAGCAGAGAATTTGGCCAAATTGCCGGCCTTGTTTCGTGCTGGCGGTACGGTGACGGCAGGCAATGCGTCAGGTGTTAATGATGGTGCCTGCGCCTTGCTGGTAGCTTCCGAGGCGACGGCGCGCGCCCAAGGTCTAACGCCGCGTGCGCGTGTTCTTGGAGCCGCGACTGCAGGCATTGCGCCCCGGATTATGGGCATGGGGCCGGCGCCGGCATCGCGCAAAGTGCTTGAGCGCCTCGGCCTCGTGATTGGGGATATGGACGTGATCGAGCTAAACGAAGCGTTCGCCGCACAGGCGCTCGGCGTGACCCGCTATTTGGGACTGCCGGACGATGCCGCACATGTAAACGCCAACGGCGGCGCTATCGCGCTCGGCCACCCCCTCGGCATGAGCGGTGCGCGCCTGGTGTTAACCGCCATCCATCAGCTTGAATGCACCGGTGGGCGCTACGCGCTCTGCACGATGTGTATCGGCGTCGGTCAAGGCATCGCTCTGGTGCTGGAGAAAGTCTAAACGCTGCTTTCCCTTGAACCATAGCCGAGCGCAGGCTATCGAAGAACTGTCGGTCCTATGATTGTGCTCAGGGCGCACCGCGCAGGCTGTTGAACGGCGCTAGAGGCCGGGCGGGCGAGAATAATCTCGCCTTTTGCCGCAATCTTGACGCCTATCTCAACCATGAGCAGGGTCAAGACTTGAGCGAATAGCTCCAAAAAAGCCCTCTACTCCGCGGCGACGAGTGTCAAATTTCGACTTTACCGGCATTTCCCCAATTCTCTAGCGCGCCAATAGTTTAGCACTGCTGAGCAGCGCCGTTACTCGATCTCTGTATGGATCAGCGCCTTGGGATAAAATGCGTGAAAGGCGAACGCAAAGCTGATGTCGTGCACCGCATCGGTCGGGCCGTTAGGTCCATCACGTTGCACTACGACATTGCCGATATCGCGCCCGGCGCTAATCTTAGTAGTGTCGAGCGCCGAATTTTGGCCAGCCTCCCATGTAATGATTAGATCACCGCGCTTGATCTGCTTCAGGCGCCTTAGCAGTTTCAGGCTCCAGGCCTCCTTGCCGACCACCACTACGCGGGCGAGCGGCGCGATATTTTCCGGTAATTTACCATCATAAAGAAACGGCTTGGTCGACCGATCATAATGCGAATAGGGGTTGTAGCCGTAATTGCGCATGCTGAGATAGTTCGGTACCAGCACCGTCGCGCCTTCTTGGCCTGCGGTGCGCGCTCGAAAGCGTTCGAACGATTCGACCCGTGCCGGCAGGGCGGTGAGCTGGGCGCCAGTCATTTTCCCGACAATTGCTTCGCCGGTGAACTGCTGCCACCAGCTCTCGGTCTGCCGGTCATACATCACCAGGTCGGAATTGCGCAGCTTGCCGGTGGTACCAAAATCGAATACCTGGTCGTTGACGCGGCGATCAAACACCAGGGCTGAATTGCACAGCGGACAAAAAGTAACTGCGATAGGCACGCCGCCCAAGGCATCGTTGGCAATCTCGTGCCAGATTAGAATCCGCACCGGATAGGCGCGCGTTTCGCCGTTGAGAGAGACCGTGATGACCGGTTCTTGGTTCCCGATATTATTGATTTCCTCCGGCACCTGGTGTGTCGGCTGGTCGATCGCCGGGATGCCGTCTTTCGGTAGACCGCCCGACATGATCTCGTCAAATTTGATTGATGTTCGCGAGAAATCGGTTTGCTTCCACTCATGCGTCCAGGAGCTGGGCGGTTCCACGGCGGGTGCGCTGGCAAGCGGTAAGACCCAAACAAAGATCACCGCTACGATGAAGGGCAGAAATCTGATCACTTTTCCCCTCGATTGGCTAAGGCTCAAATGTCTCCGACCAGCCGTTGTCGCGCCAGAAAATGTATTTCACAGTGCCGTGGTTGCGCGCCGCATCGGGATCAGGCAATGGCGTCAGCGATCGCCCGTTTGGCCATGACCGTCACTAGATGGGCGCGATATTCCGCACTGGCATGCATGTCGGAATTGAGGCCGTCCGCCGCTGGCGCAGGCAATTCGACGGAACTTGAGAGCGCCTGCCCAAGCGCAGCTTCCATGTCGGTTGCACGAAATACGCAAGGGCCAGCGCCGGTCACCGCAACGCGCACACCTGATGCCGTTTCTGCTGCAAAAACGCCGACGATGGCGTAGCGTGATGCAGGGTTGGGAAATTTCGCGTAACCCGCTGTCGCTACTTTGGGAAAACGCACGGCGGTGATAATTTCACCTTCTTGCAGTGCCGTTTCGAACATGTCGGTAAAGAAATCATTGTCGGCGATTTCCCGCTCTGTGGTGATCACAGTAGCGCCGAGGCCGAGCATGGCTGCCGGATAATCCGCCGCCGGATCGTTATTGGCGATGGAGCCGCCGAGGGTACCGCAATTGCGGACTTGGGGGTCACCGATTAGGCCGGCCAGGTTCGCCAGTGCAGGGGTCGTACCGCGGACGATTTCAGATGCGGCGACGTCGGCATGCGGTGTCGCGGCACCGATCAGAATCGCATCGTCTTCCATACGGATGAAATTGATATCCGAGACGGAAGCGAGATCGATTACATCCGAAGGCTTGGAAAGACGGAACTTAAGGCTAGGCAGCAGGGTTTGCCCGCCCGCCATATACTGCGCATCCGCCGCAGCGATGTGGATTTTGGCAGCTTCTGAAAGAGTTGCAGGACGGTGATATTTGAATTCATACACGGCGGGGTATTCCGATTGTTATTCGCTCGGTGAAACAATATCGGCTCGTGCATCGGCGGTAAAGGCACGTTCGCCATTGATTGTGAAGGCATTGATCGCAGCTTGTCCGGCGGGTGAGATCAACCAGTCTATAAAGCGCTGGCCAAGGTCGAATTTAACATGCGGATGGCGTTCCCTATTGACCAAAATTACGCCATATGGGTTGAACAGGGCGGGGTCGCCGCGCACCATCACTTTGAGGCCGAGGCGGTTGTTAAAATTAAGCCAGGTACCTGTATCGGCGAGGGTATAGGCCGCCATTGCCGCCGAGATATTCAGTGTCGCCCCCATACCGCTGCCGGCCTCGCGGTACCAACTCGGTGATAATTGGTCTACATCATCGATGCCGGCGGCGAGCCATAACGCCTTCTCACGCTTATGGGTGCCGCTATCGTCGCCGCGCGAAATGAACGGCGCCTGGTTTTTGGCAATCTTGACGAGAGCCGCTCCTGCATGCGCCATGCCGGCAACACCGGCCGGGTCTGCTGAGGGGCCAACCATGACAAATTCATTGTACATAACGTCGTAGCGCCGCACGCCGAATCCTTCGGCAACAAACTTTTCCTCTGACGGCGTGTGATGCACGAACAGGACATCGGCGTCGCCGTTTTGCGCCAAGCGGACGGCTTGCCCAGTGCCAACCGCAAGTACGCGTACCGCTATCCCGCTATGCTCTCGAAATATTGGCAATATGTGGTCGAACAGTCCGGAATTTTGGGTTGAGCTTGTCGACGCGACGGTGATGAAAGGCACCTCGGAGCGCGCCGGGGTGCCGGAAATTATCACGGCGATGGCGGCCAATAGACTAAAGGTCAGAAAAGTCCTACGAAAAAGAATCAACATCGAAGTCATCGTGAGTGACCGATTTCCGGTTCAGGGCGGGGTGAGTTCGCGGCGCTGCCACCACAGCAATTCGCCGCGCAGAAAAGCTTGCGCCAAATCATTCTTCGGTTTCGCAAAAAACGTTGGCGCGGCGGATTTTTCCATCAGCCGACCGCGATGGATGAACATAACTTCATCAGCAAGCCGGCGGGCCTGGCCAAGATCATGTGTCGACATGATGATCTTCGTGCCCTCATCTTTCATCGCTAAAATAACTTCCTCAATGACATGGGTTGCCACCGGGTCGATGCTGGCGGTCGGCTCATCGAGGAACAGGACTTGCGGTCGCAGTGCCCAGGAGCGCGCTAGCGCCAGGCGTTGCTGTTCACCGAACGACAATACGCGGGCGGAGGTTTTAGCGAAGCGGCTTAGGCCGGCGCGGCCTAGTGCTTCCTCAACTAGGGTGCGCCGGTGCCGGCGTGGTACGTTGCGCAACGCTAGGGCGAATTCGATATTGGCTTGCACGGAGCGGCGCAACAATACTGGGCGCTGGAATACCATCGCTTGATAGGGCGACGGATTGCGCCCGCCTGCACCGGACCAGCGGACCGTGCCAGCGCTTGGCTCTAAGAGACCGTGGCAGAGGCGGAGCAGCAGGCTTTTGCCGGCGCCGTTGGGTCCGACGATTATGGAGATATCTTTGGCCTCTAGGGTGCAGGAAACATCCTTTAGCAGGCGCTGATGACCAACGTTGAAGCTCACGCCGCTTAATTCTAACGGTAAGATTGATGGGGCGTCCGCCGATATCATGGAGTTACCCCTTGGCGGTGGCTGCCCCGGAGGACATAAGCCATCCCGTTCACCAGCACCGAAATTATAACTAGGATGATACCGAGGCCAAGCGCCAGGGCTAGATTTCCCTTGCTCACTTCGAGCGCGATGGAGGTCGTCATGACGCGGGTGACATGGTCAATATTGCCGCCAACAATCATCACCGCACCGACTTCAGCTATAGCCCGGCCAAAACCGGCCAGCACGGCCGTCATCAAACTATAACGGCCATCCCGAAGGAGGACGCCAAGCGAGCGCAGTGGTGTCGTCCCAAGCGAGCGCAATTGTTCCTCATATTCGAGCCACAGGGTTTCCATGACTTGGCGCGCAAGCGCTGCGATCAGCGGCGTAATCAGCAGCACCTGGGCGATTATCATAGCCGTCGGCGTGAACAGCAGGCCGAGTACTCCAAACGGTCCGGCGCGCGACAGCAGCAGATAGACGATCAAGCCGATCACCACCGGCGGCAGGCCCATGAATGCGTTCAACACGATGACCAAAACCGTGCGTCCGGGAAAACGAAACAACGCCAGTGCCGCACCGATGGGGAGTCCGATGATGCTGGCGATCACAACCGCGCTGAGGCTCACCTTGAGCGACAACAGCACGACCTCCGAAAGGTCGCTGTCCAAATTTGCGACGAGGGCAAAGGCGGTCGATATCGCAGCGCCGAAATCGGTCATGCCGCTTTACTAGCATGGAGAATCATCAAGGGGCAGGCCTAGTTTGCTTTGGCACACGCTCACCTGGACGGGGGAGACAGCTCGCTAGCCGCCGCCACGTTGAAAATGAAGATCGATCCGGGCCATTTCTGCGGCGGCATCGTCATAGCCGGTAAGGGCGAAGCACACGAACGTTATCGGTAGTGCCACCTGGGCGATACGGCGAACAGATTCCTCGGACAGTGTGATGTCTATTCTTCGCTCACCGTCCGCCACCGAAATTTTTCCTTTCACCGGTTTGAAATTATTGTGGCCAAGTGCGCGGGCGAGCAGGCGAGTAAAATCGCGATGGGTAATCGCCATTTCTTTTTCAAAAAAGACCGGCTTGCGACTCATGTATGTCCGCCCGCGATGGGTGGCCAGACGGCAACGGCGTCGTTTTCGTTCAGCCGATGTAGTTCGCGCTGGCCGGGGGCAACGAAGACGCCGTTGATTAGCACCAGATGGCAGTTTTCTGGCGGCACCATGTACTTCGCCAACACGGATGCAGGCGTGGCATTGTCTTCGACCTCGATGTCGATTTGGTTGTCCTTTGTGCCGGGCGGCAAATACATGCTCAGCATCGCATAAAGCTTGAGCGTGATCTTCATAGCCCAAGCCCGCGTGGCGGGTTAAAGCTGGCTTTGCGCGACGTAGGCCTCCATGACGCGGTTCGGGCTGGCCAGGAGTTTGTCTTTCCAGTCGCCAAGCGGCGTGCGGCTGGTGATGAGGCCCCGCATCACGCCGATATGCTCGGTCATGCCGATGCCGAGCGCCCCGATTAAATGGTCTTCCTGGAACTGCAAACAGAGATATTTGTAATTCTCTTCATCGGTCGCGGCGGCAGAGTCTCCGCCGGAGACGCCGTCCCATTTACCAAAGGAGCTCGATACCAGGCCAGCCGTCGCCAACACGTTCATATTCAGGCTGCCCTTATAGACCGGGCTGTGTCCAGCCATATTCAAAGCTGCAATGCGACCATGCTCAACGGCGGTCGGCTGAATTGCGTGTACCATATGGCCGCCGGTCGAGAAGTCAGGCCCCTGCGCCACATCGCCTGCGGCAAAGATATTCTCGACATTGGTGGCCAGATGTTCGTCGACCAAAATACCGTCATCGGTGGCGACGCCGCTGCCATCGAGAAAATCCATGTTGGGCGCCACGCCGACCGCGAGGACAACCAGATGCGCGTTTAGCTTGCGCCCGTCTTCAAGTACGACGTTTTTGTCGCCATCACCGTCCGACGCTGCTTCAATGGCGCTTACCCGGCTTGATGTTAGCACCTCGACATTCTTGCTCTCACACCATCGCTTCAGCATGCCGCCGGCGGCGTCGTCCATCATGCGCGAAACCATGCGCTCTTCCATTTCCACAACGCTTAAATTACCGGCCAGCTTGAGTAACGATTCAAGGATGATGCATCCGATAAAGCCGGCGCCGATCAGCACCACGTTGGAATCCTTCGCCGCCAATTTAGCGATCTCGCGTGCATCCGCCAACGTCCAGCAATTATGCACGCCCGCCAAATCTATGCCCGGAACCGGCAATTGCATTGGCCGAGCGCCGGTGGCGACCAGCAAGCGGTCATAGCCAATTTTTTCGCCGCCTTCTATGGTCAGGGAATTGTCGCCAGCGGAGACGGTTTCGACGCGGCCGTGGCTATATTGGATAGCGAGCGCGTCGTAATGCCCAGCCGTTTTGCGCAAATATGTGCCATCCTCGGCGATGTTGCCTTCCAGCAGGTAGGGAATAGCCATGCGCGAATAAGGTGGTTCTGGCTCACCGCCGATGAGGTGTATTTCGGCGTTGCGATCGTTCTTGTGCAAGGTTTCGGCTGCGACGACGCCGGCTGGTCCGGCGCCAACGATGACGTGCTTCATGACAATACCCTCGGCTGAATCCCGGTTAGGCCGCTTGAACCTGCGGCCGACGAACTGGAGGTTGGCCTCCCCGGTTCTGGCCGAAGAGGTTGCAACTCAAAAAATGATCGACGACCCGCTTTCAGAGCGCGATACGCTCCAACGTTTCGTTCGACGGCACGCCATCGGTGGTCCAGCCGCGCGCGTCGTAATATTCCGGCAGCATTTTGGCGAGGTCGCTGGTCTTGCCTTCCGCCGGACCAGTTTTGGCAGCGTCCTTTAACAGCCGTTTGGGCAGAGTATCGTCAGCGCTGGTGAAGCCAGCTTGCAGATTATACATGCGCTCCAGATTCCACACCCGCTCGCCGACCTCTACCAGACGCTCCGGCGTCCAATCGCCTTCGCATGCTGCGTCGATTTGCGGTGCGATATCGTCGAGCGACCAGGCAAAGGTAGTGAACAGACACAGGCCTGAGGAATCGACTGCTCCGGTCGCGTCTTGGAAAGCCTTAACTAGGCCAGCCTTGCCGTCAGACTCGGTGGGTTCGGTCTTTTCAGGGATACCAAAAATCTCAGAGGAAACCGTGTATCCTCGCAGATGGCAGGCGCCTCGGTTCGAAGTGGCGTAGGTCAGCCCCATGCCCTGTATGCCGCGCGCATCATAGGCTGGGAATTCCTGGCCCTTTACCGCCATCGACAGTTCTGGTTTGCTGTACTTCTCGCACAGCCGTTTGGAACCCAGGCCGATTTCAGCACCGAAGCCCTCGCCCCGGCCGGTCAGTTCGGCTAACTCGGTCAGCGCTTTTGCCGATCCAAACTTGACCTCCATCCCGTCGGTATCTTTGTCGCTGATCACGCCGCTCTCATAAAGTTCCATCGCTGCACCAACGGTGGCACCGAACGAGATCGGATCAAATCCCTGTTCATTGCAAATGAAGTTAGCAAATGTCAGCGCGTCCAAATCATCCACGCCGGTTGCCGCGCCAAGCGCCCATGCAGCCTCATATTCCAAACCGCCGGAAGCGATTTGATATTGTGGCCGTTCTGCGACTGTATAGTGACTGCGCTCGACAGTGGAAATACGGCCGCAGGCAATGGTGCAGCCGAAACAGGCGGCCGTGGTTAAAAGATTGGTCTTGCCATCGCCGGCACGCGGTTCAGACATAGCCTCGGCCGAAATATTATTAGCTCCCGAGAACTGGCTATCAAGATGGTTACGCGTTGGCAATGCGCCCGATTCGTTAATCACATTCATCAACACCTGAGTGCCGTAGGTTGGCAGGCCCTGGCCCGTGACCGGATTTTCGGCAAGAACTGCCTTGCCGGATGAAACGGCGGCGAGGAATTTTTCGGAATCCTCAACCTGTACGCCGAGCGAACCACGTATGGCGACGGCCTTTAAATTTTTAGAGCCCATTACCGCTCCGACACCGGAGCGCCCCGCAGCTCGGTGCATATCATTCACCACACACGCAAACTTGACGCCCTTTTCGCCGGACACGCCGATTGACGCGATTCGCAGGAGGGGGTCCTGATGCTTTGCTTTGATGCCTTCTTCGGTATCCCAGCAGGACTTGCCCCAAAAATCGCCGGCATCCACCAATTGTGCGTTGTCATTTTCGAGCAGCAGATAGACCGGCGACTTCGCCTTGCCTTCGAAAATAATCATGTCGTAACCGGCATTCTTCATTTCGTTACCGAAAAAACCGCCGGAATTCGAGCACGCGATAGCGTTGGTGAGGGCGCCCTTGGTGATGATCGAATAGCGCCCTGCCGTTGATGCGCAGGTGCCGGTCAGTGGGCCGGTCGCCATGATCATTTTGTTGTCCGGCGACATTGGGTCGACCTTCGGGTCAGTTTCTTCGACCAGATACTTTGTTGCCAAGCCGCGCTGGCCAAGATATTTCTGCGCCCACTCCATGTTCAGCGGTTCGTTGGTGCACGTGCCCTTAGACAGGTTAACGCGCAATACATTTCTTGCCCATGCCATGATCTATATCCTCCCTAAGCCTCTGCCTGCGCGCCGGAATCAGTTTTTGAAGCCCAATTGCGCATCTTGTCGAGGCCGGTCCAGTTGGCATCAACATATGTGATCGCCGCTGTCGGGCATGCGCTGGCGCACTTCGGATCACCGCCGCAGAGATCACATTTGATCACCTTGCCGGTGTCGGCATTATAATTCACGGTGCCGAACGGGCACGCAATGGTGCAAACCTTACATCCGACACAGGCGGCGTCTGACACCACTTTGGCGCCGGTCTCTGCATCCACAGAGATCGCATCGACCGGACAGGCCGACATGCACCAGGCGTCATCGCATTGGGTGCAGGTGTAGGGAACCTGGCGGCCTTGTTCGTGGAAATTAAAGACCTTGATCCGCGATTTAGCCGGATTGAAAATTTCCTCGTTTTCATACGAACAAGCTAGCTCACACTGCAGGCACCCAGTACATTTTTCAGGATCAATGTGGAGTGATTTCAACACGGTCTATACCTCCCGGCTCTTTCTAGAACTTGATTGTTAACACTTTCTCCGTTTCACCCAAGTCGCGCAACACTTTAAATCATGAGAATGAGAAGCATTCTCAGAGCCGTCTCCGACGGCGTTGGTTTCTATGCGTGTTCTGCCATATCGCGACTGCCTGCGACGATCGCCTTGATGATATTGTGGTAGCCGGTGCACCGGCATAGATTGCCTTCAAGATGGGCGCGGACTTCACTTTCACTGGCTTTAGGCTTAGTTCGCGCTAGTTCGACCGCCGTCATTAGCATGCCCGGTGTGCAAAATCCGCACTGCAAGGCGTGATACTCCTTGAACGCGGCCTGCATTGGATGTAATTCCGCTTCTGTCCCAAGACCTTCGACTGTCGTCACGTCGGCACCGTCTGCGCGCACAGCCAGCATGGTGCAGGATTTCACGCAGCGGCCGTTGACATGCACATTGCAGGCGCCGCATTGACTGGTGTCACAGCCGATATGGGTACCGGTCAGACTGAGCCGCTCACGCAGAAAGGTCGAGAGCAGCATGTTCGCCGGCACGCTTTCGCGCACGCTCCGGCCATTGACTGTCGCTGATATCGAGACGGCGGTGGTGGTTTCGTCGGCTGACATGCTTCCTCCGCAAAATCCTAAGCCATATCCTATCTTGAACCTGGCCTATGAATCCCATTCTCCGTGACACCGGCGGGATTTCATGGGGCGCTCTGGCGCAGCCGGCAGGATAACGCGTCGGGAAAGGCGCGACAAAAGAATTATGCAGCCCAGTGTAGTGTTAGTTGTCGCCAAGCCTTGGAGACCAATGCGTAGTGACATGCGTCATTGAGACACGGTAAGTTCACAGAGACATTATCGGTGGCGGCTTTCTGGTTGTTCACACAGGCGGCAATTGTACGGAGACAGGCATGAATATCGCGGCATTGCTAGCTAAGGTAGCCCTTAGCTCTTCCGACCGGCCGGCCATTACCTGGGGCACAGAGACCTGGTCTGACTATGCCAGTTTTCACCGAGTTGCCGGAGCCATTGGCGGCGCCCTAAATAGAGACTATGGCCTGGAAGCAGGCGACCGAGTGGCAATCACCATGTCGAACCGGCCGGAATTTTTAGAAACCTTATTCGGAATTTGGTACGCTGGTTTGGTAGCGGTGCCGATAAATTACAAGCTTCATCCTGCTGAATTTGCTTACATACTCGATAATTCTGGCGCGCGAATGTGTTTTACGGGTCCGGAACTGGCACCGGCCATCGAAAAATTAATGGCGGCGTCGGGTTCCTTGGAAAGTGTCATCGCGGCGGGCAGCGATACCTATCATAAATTGTGTAGTAATCCTGTACTGCCCTATCAGAGCCGCGCGCCTGAGGATCCCGCTTGGCTGTTCTATACCAGCGGCACCACCGGGCGACCTAAAGGCGCGACCCTCAGCCACCGCAATCTATTAGTCATGACCCTTAGCTACTTTGCCGACATGGACTTCATCAGCCCGGATGATTGCGTCCTTCACGCGGCGCCGTTGTCACACGCCTCGGGGCTCTACGCGCTTCCTCACGTAGCTAAGGCAGCTAATAACGTTATTCCAAAAAGCGGTGGATTCGAAGCCGAAGAGATACTCGGTCTTATTCCGCAGTTTTCTGGCGTTACCCTTTTCGGGGCGCCGACCATGATCGTCCGACTCATGAACAGCCCTGCCATGGCCACTGCCGATACAAAGAACCTAAAGCTGCTCTATTATGGCGGTGCGCCGATGTATGTGGCCGATGTGATGCAGGCGCTAGAAATATTTGGCTCCAAGCTGGTGCAAATATATGGCCAAGGCGAGGCACCGATGACCATCAGCTATTTGCCGCGCCACTTCTACGCTGATTCTGGTCATCCGCGCTATGCTGAGCGAATCGCCTCCACTGGAATTGCACGAACCGATGTAGAATTCCGCGTTATCGATAAAGATGATAAACAAGTGCTACCTGGACAAGCTGGGGAAGTGGTCGTGCGCGGCGATGTGGTGATGACCGGCTATTGGCAAAACCCAGAGGCGACTGCGGCAGCATTGCGCGGTGGCTGGCTGCATACCGGCGATATTGGTAGTGTGGATGAAGATGGCTTTCTCACCCTGATGGACCGTTCCAAGGACATGATCATATCGGGTGGCACTAATATTTACCCACGCGAAATCGAAGAAGTGCTGCTGCGCCATGAGGGCGTGCGCGAGATATCAGTCGTTGGGCGGCCGCATGCTGATTGGGGTGAGGAAGTGGTGGCGTTCGTAGTGCGGGCAGAGGAGGGCCCGGAAGTGACGGCCAAAGCCCTCGACACGCTTTGCCTGGAACATATAGCGCGTTTCAAACGGCCCAAGGAATATATATTTGAGGCCATTTTGCCTAAGAACAATTACGGCAAAGTTATGAAACGCGACCTTCGTGATCGCCTTGTGGCTGAAGCAGGTTTGGTGAATTAGTGGATCTTTAGATTCCGAGATATTCGTCAATGATCTCCTGATCGTTGAGTTGCGTTGGCTGAATGCTGGTGACGACCCGCCCTTTCTGCATGATAAGGACGCGGCCTGCCAGCTTGGCGATGAATTGCAAATCCTGCTCCACCAGGAGAATGGTGAGGTGGAGGGCGGTGCTCAGGGCGTCCAGCTTTTCCATCATCTGATCGACGATAGAAGGCTGTATTCCTTCGGTAGGCTCGTCCAAAAGAATAAGTTTGGGGCGCCCGACGAGGCAGCGCGCGAGCGCCAATATCTGCTGTTCACCGCCAGACAGTGTACGGCCGGACCGGTTTAGGAGCCCTTTAAGCAACGGGAAATATTCCAGTATCTCAGGGATTGCACTTTCGCCACCGCGTTTGACCTCACCCATTTTCATGTTTTCTAAGACGGTGAGTTGCGGGTAAATATCGCGACCCTGCGGTACATAACCCATTCCAAGCCGCGCTCGACGGAACATGGTGAGGCGCGTGATGTCCTCTCCGTTGAAACAGATAGTCCCTTGGTTGGCCTTTATTTCACCGATCAGCGTGCGCAGAAGCGTGGTTTTTCCCATGCCGTTGTGGCCAAGAATGCCGACAATTTCGCCTTCCTGAAGCGACAGCGAGACGCCTTCCAGGATGGGAATTCGGCCGTAGCCGGAATGCAGAGTTTCGACTTCAAGCACGTCCCGATACCCCCAGATAAACCTCACGCACGGTCTGGTTCTGCTGAATATTCTCCATCGTGTCCTCCGCCAAAATTTTACCCTGATGAAACACGGTGACCTGTTTGGCGATTTCCCGGATAAACTGCATATCATGTTCAACAACGATGACCGTTGTTGTCTGATTGATCTCCCGGATCAAATCGGCGGTGCGGCGGGTCTCGTCGATGCTCATTCCGGCGGTGGGTTCGTCGAGCAGTATGATGCGTGGTTCAAGCACCATAATCATGCCGAATTCGACCCATTGTCGTTGGCCGTGCGCCAACTCGCCCACCAGTTCAGCCGAAATCCCGTCCAGTTCCAGGCGCCCAAGCGCTGTGTTCACGGCTTTACGCGAATTTTCAGAATCATGGCGGAAGCGTGCGGCAAGCCAAAGGTTTTCATTTACGCTGAGGCCGTCATAAACATCGGGAACCTGGTTTTTGATGCCAATACCTAGGCGGCTGATTGAATGCGTCGGCGCGCGAGTGATGTCACTGCCATCGAATAAAATGCGCCCTGAGGAGGGTCTGATTTGGGCGGTCAACATCTTGAAAAATGTGCTTTTGCCGGCACCGTTGGGGCCAATCAGGCACCGTAGTTCACCGTGCGCCAACTTGAAATTGACGCCTGAGATGGCGCGCACACCGCCGAAGCGCTTCTCCAAATCACGGGTTTCCAGGATGATATCTTGCGGCCCCATTACTGTAATACTCCTTCAGCGGCGGCGCAATTTCTGCTGTGCGTAGGCCAGCACCATGCCGAAGCTAGGCAAAACGCCTTGCTGAAAAAGCAACACGAAAAGCATTAATACCAAGCCCAGAACGAACGGTACCTGGCCGACCCCCTGAGTGCCGAGCCAAACCTTTAGGTATTCGATCCCGATAGCGCCTGCGATCGGGCCGATCAGCGTCGCCTTGCCGCCCACCAGCACCCATATGATGACGTCCGCCGCGCGGCCAAGGCCAAACATTTGCGGATGGGCGAGTGGCCCCCAAATGGCAAATAGCGCCCCCGAGAGCCCGGCAATACCACCGGCAAGGACGAAGGCGCTGAGCTTATATTTGCGTGCGTCATAGCCGAGTAGTTCGGTGCGGCGTTCATTCTCACGGATGCTCACCAGAATGCGCCCGTATTTGGTTAATAACAGCATCCGGAGGCCCACATAGACCAAGACCATCAGAACTACCGCAAGCTGGAAAAATCCCTCGAAACTGAATTCTACACTTGTATTCCACGGAATCTTTAAGGCCGGCACGGTGGGAATACCGTTCTGTCCGTTGAGGCGCACACTGCCGATAACATATTGGTCACCAGAGGTAGCGCGTATGCCTTTTTCCAAGATCAAGGTGACGACTAGCGTGATGACACTCAAATATATATCGCTAATGCGGCCATAGATCATGAAATAACCGACGATAGCAGAGAACAGCATTGGAAGCGCGAGAGCAAAGAAGATAGAGCCTGTGGTCTCGCCGGTATTCAGTGCCAATACGGTATAGCCGTATCCGCCGAGCCCGAAAAACGCGGTTTGTCCGAAGCTGAGGATGCCGCAATAGCCCCACAGAAAACTCATGCTGAGGGCCAGCAGCGTGAAGATAAAATAGCTCGTCAGATCGATTATGACGTAAAGCTCAAGATATTCCGGCATTAGTAGCAAAGCGACAAATGCTGTGGCGACGAACAGCCACCACCACCATTTAGGTGGCGTGCTGGGCGGATCGAGAGCAAATATCTTGAGTGCCATAATCTAAACGCCGCGCTTGAGTTTCCCGGTGATGCCGAGGGGCAACAGGCGTAACAGAACAATGGCTATGAATAGCACGCTCATTTCTCCGATCACGGAGGAACTGACATAGGCAACGATTCCGTCGATGGTTCCGAATAATCCGGCCGCCGAAATCGTCCCGAGTAACGCCATCTGACCACCCGAAATGACGGTGATGAAGGCTTTGGCAATATACGCCACGCCGAGCGTCGGATAAGCGCCCATCACAGGCACCAGGACCGCCCCGGCAATGCCGGTTAGCATCGACCCAAATCCGAAAGTCAACATGTAGATAAGGCTGGTGTTGATGCCGAGGCCGGCGGAAACATTAGCGTTCTGCATCGTACCACGGACGATTAGACCGAACCGTGTGAAACGCCACAGACAATAGGTGGCGACCAGGAGAGCGATCGCGAAGGCGATCATGACCAGGCTATATTGCGAGACACTAAAGTTGCCGACCGGAATATTTCCCAGCGGTGAAGCAATACTCTCGGTTTGCGGGCCGAATACCCAGGTAATGCCGCCGACTAGAAACAGGCTGAGGCCCCAAGTTGCGAGCAGCGTGTCGAGTATGCGGCCATAGAGAAATTGGATGATAGCGCGCTCGACGAGAATGCCGAACAGGCCGACTGCAATGCCGGACAAAAATATTGCGATCCACAGGCTCACCCCGGCCTGGGTGATGATGGTACAGAAATAGGCGCCCAGCATGAGGAACTCGCCCTGAGCCAGGTTGATCACTCGCATCATGCCGAAAATAATGGCGAGCCCAAGACTGACCAGTATAAACAGGCCGAAAGAAAATCCGATTTGATAGGCGTAGATAGCGACCTGATCCAACGGGTGCCCCTGGGATATTTAAAACTTGGCGAACATAAAGCAAAGGGCAACGTCTTCACGGTCATCCGCTTGCCAGCGGATGACCGTGTTGAACGCTTATTTGGCTATTTAACCTCTACTTCGTACTGCGTCGTGTCGCCCGGATTGGCATGGAGGTCACATACCTGCTGCGTATCCTTCGGTGGTCGTTGCGAGAACGAGTTAATGACGTCGAAGCCCTGATTGCGGTTGCCGCGCACGATATGAATATCCATCGTTGTATGGTTAGTCTGGCCGTCGACCGTATAGGTGCCGCCCGCGCCGTTGACGGTGACGCCCCCCTTGGAGAGCGCATCCATGACCGGGTCAGGATCCGGGCTGCCGGCCTGGCGCACCGCCTCGGCCCATATCTTAATCCCGCGTTCGCCATATTCGCCATATTCGCCGACATAACCGTCGTCGCCGGTATAGGCGTGGAAGCGGCTGACGAAATCCCTAGCCGCGTCGGTATTTAGATCGTCGACGAAGGAGGTGCCAAGAATAATACCGTCGCCCTCATCAGCGCTAAGCTGGGTCTGTTCGAGACCGACGCCATAGGTGCTCGACGCCAGCATCATGTTTTTCTTGCCGATGGTGGATTCAAACTGGCGATAGAAAGCGATATGGGCGCCGCCGACCAGTGCCGACCACACCACGTCCGGTTTAGCCGCTTGGATGCGGGAGATCGCCGGGGCAAAATTACTAACATCCAACGGAAAAAACTCTACCGCCAGGTCCTCGCCGCCATTGTCGCGGATTAATTTCTGCATCCATTTGCTAGTGATGTGGCCGTAATTGTAATCGGCCGCCAGGATGTAGCCTTTCTTGGCGCCCTGATCCTTGACCACATAATCGATCAACGGTTCCAATTGCTGCGCCGGCACCATGCCAGTGGAGACATGTCGGCGATCGCAAACACCGCCTTCATAAAGTGAATTATAGAACAGTAGGCCTTTGAATTTACGCACGGTCGGGCGCATGACTTCACGGGACGAACTGGTGATGCCACCGTGAATGACACTCACCTTATCCCTCAACAACGCCTGGGTCGCATATTTGGTGTTAAATTGGCCGTCCGACTGGGAGTCATAGAATAGTAGCTCTACCGGCCGGCCAAGCAGGCCGCCTGCCGCGTTTATTTCGTCCACAGCCATGGCGCCCGCGGAAATCTGTTTCAGGCTGTAGATATTTAGGATGCCTGATTTATCGAGAATATTACCGACACGAATTGGCTCTTCCGCGGCGATGCCCGCACGTCTGAGAACATGCGGCAGGCTGGCAAATGCCACTGCGCCGGATGCGGCCTGGAAAAATTGTCTGCGATTGAGTTTCATAGCCTTCATCTCCCTTTTTATCGGAGCTTCACCACGCGGGCGCTCCTGCTTCTATTATCGCCAGAACGGAAACCCGATCAAGCGCTGGAGCGAACGTAGGTTGTTGAAGGGGAGTGCTTAACCCGGCAAAATCGGAAGCACTTGCTACGGTCAGCCTTCGCGATCTGGTCCGCCTGGTAACGGTCTTCGTAGGTGGTCCCACAGGGCAGTCGCCTAGGGTTGCTTGACCCTATCGCATTAGATCTGCTCCAGTTTGGGTGTACAGGATGGCAGCGCGCGATTGCGCCGCACTACGAGCGCGCATCGTAGTAGAGGGTCTTTAGAAACAGCGCGGCGTAGGCCAAATTATTCGCCGGTTCAAAGATCTCTTTTAAGCTGCTGAGCGCCCGCGCGTGCATTTGGAGGTTTATCCGCATGCAGCTGATATGGATTTTGTGCACGCCATAATTTGAATTTTTCAGAATTTTGGCACGAGCTTCGGCTTTACTGGCAATGCGGCGGCCGCTTCTTCGCGCGTGAACGGTGCAAGGCTAAGTGATATTGCGCCACCCGCACACAGATTTTAGGGCCCAAACAGCGTCGCTGAGAATATCCGTCAAGAACTGTTGCTGCGTGGCTTTAGGGGACAAGCTTCTATTTCAGCCATGATTCGCACGAATTCGCCAAGCCGTTGGGTCAGCGCCGCATGTCCTTCCGAGCGCGCATATTGTGCTTCTTCCATATAGAGCGCCCGGTTGATCTCGACCTGGAGCGCGTGAACGTTTTCAACTGGGCGACCGTAATGGGAGGTTGTATGTGCCCCGGCGTAGGGTTCGTTACGCGCCACTTGGAAGCCAAGTTCAAGAAGTGCTAATTCCGCATGTTCGATCACTTCCACAGCGCAGGAGGTGCCGAAACGGTCGCCCAAAACAATGTCGGCGCGTCGCCGACCAGCGTCGCGGTCATTCGGCCCGCCGACCGAGGGCATTGAGTGGCAATCCATCAAGATAGCGAAGCCAAAACGCTCGCGAGTTTCATCGACGAGACGGCGGACTGAGTCATGATAAGGCATATAATAGTTTTTTATACGAGCCTCTGCCTCCGAAAAGTGTAATTTTCCCTGATATATCTCCGCGCCATTGGCGACAATCCGGGCGATGCTACCGAAGCCGGCGCGTACCCGGTCGGACCGTGTCTTCACGAATGCCGGCAGAGAATCGCAAAACATATTCGGATCAAGCTCATAGGGCTCACGGTTGGGGTCTATGTAGGCGCGCGGAAATAGAGCGCTTACGAGTGGCGCGCCGTGCAACGGAGCGCGCGTAAAAAGCTCATCGACAAAGCTGTCCTCGGAGCGCCGTAAGTCAAATGCGCTGAGTTTCGAAGCGCCGAGGAAGTCATCCTTATAGTCGCTGCCGCTATGCGGCGAGGAACAGACCAGAGGAGCGGTCTGATGGCGCGGCAGCAGCAACTGCACGGCGTCGCCGATGTGCTGGTGCACAATTTTTCCGTCGGTCGGCAAATCAAGAATATCTTCCGTGACTATCATGCTTCGGGTGTAGACCAAATTACCC
>CAYPSQ010000004.1:0-19756 GCA_964413115.1 uncultured Rhizobiaceae bacterium
AGGCTAACACTGATACGCCGACCGACGCCGGGCTGCTCACCCGACGCCACCCGATCGACGGCGAGACCAAAATCTGCGATGCGCTTTTCGAAGGCGTCGAGATCAGCATCGCCAGCAACCTTGAAGGCCATAAAATCTACGCCCGGCGCATCTGCCTCTCGCAGGACAATACTGTGCCGGTCAAACTCGTCATAGCCAGAAAGATAGACACGCCCATCATCGGCTTTCTCGACTAGATCAAGGCCGATGCGATCAACATAATGGGCCAGCGCCTCATCCATCTCGAGCACCCGAATTTGAACGAATCCGGCGCGCAATACTCCCGTCAAAGCCATTTTCTAGCCTCCCTTGGTGACTCCTGCTGATCTCTATTTCACACGCCCGACCCGTCGCCCGCAAGCCTCAGCACTAAGTTCCCCTTTGGTATCAAGCGGCATGCTAGCGCATAACCTGCCTGCTGCTCGGATTCACTGACCTGCGCCCGGCTCATTTTTCGTGTCCGGTATCGTCCGCTCATGACAAACACCCGGCAGGTACCACAGCCACCGCCGCGGCAGCCAACAGGGATATGCTTGAGGCCCTGATGTTCCATGGCGCTCAGTACACACTCACCGTCTGGGCAGGAGAACTGCGCACCCGATTCCTCGAGGGTGACGGTGAAGCTAGTGCTCACGGAACCTCAAAAAAACCTGTCAAAGTGAAGCTGGGCGAAAGGCACCTTATGCTCGCGCATTAACATGCGCTGCACCGATTCGGCCATGATCGGTGGGCCGGCGAAATAGAACTCAAAATCTGCCAAATCGCCATCCAACGTTTGTGCTGCCAACTCATGGACAAAGCCACGAGAGCCGGTCCAAGCTTCTACGCTTACGGTCGGTTCCGATATCGCGGCGTAGTAGCTCATGCGTTCGGCGAAGGCGGGTAGCTCTGCCAAAAACTCTTCACCACAAATATCTCGTGGCTCGCGCCCACCAAAAAAGAAGTGGAGCCGCCGGTCACTGAAATACGCATTTTCGGCGAAGCCGCGGGCAATAGAAACCATCGGGGAGAGACCGGACCCGCCGGCAATACAAACGATATCCCGTGGCCTTTCACGCAAGAAAGCGAGGCCGTAGGGGCCATCCATTTCAACCATCTGGCCTGGCGCCACGACGCCGTCGAATAGCGCATGGCTGCCGGCACCGCCCTGCATGTTTTTGATGTGGAAATCCCAAGCGCCAGCGTCATTCGAAAGGTTGGCCATAGAATAAGCGCGCAGGCCAGTTACACCTGGCAGTGTAAAAAGCGCATATTGCCCGGGTAAAAATTCCGCTTTGCTCTCGGCTTCGAACCGAAACTCACGCATGTCGTGGGTTAGCTGCCGGCTCTCCACAAGCCGCACCAATTTTCGGCGCGGCAGTATTTGCGGAGTAGCGTCAGGGTCAATTCGCATCTTGATTGTGCAGTCGCCTAAAGGGCGGTTTTGACAGGCGAGCCGGCGATCCTTTCGCAGGTCGCGCTCGGAGAGGCCGGGTGATTCTGGCCACAGATTCTCCGTCTTGCCATCAAGCAAATCAAATTTACAGGTGCCGCAGGAGCCCGTGCTGCATTCATAAGGCAAGCCAAGACCGGCGCGCAGCCCCCCCCTCAACAGGCTATCATCGGGGCTGCAGGGGAAGTTTTCATCTCGACCGTCTATAACAATGGAGTACATAGGGAATCCTCGGTACGCTTAGTGCCCGAACGCATAGCGCCAGCTATCAAAGGCTTGCCTGATCTCTTCATCACCTGCACCGGAACGCAGAAGAAGCAACAACAGCAAACGCGATTTGATGCCGTCAAGCCAACCAGCAGGGATAAGCCCGCGGGCTAGCAGATCCGTCTCAGCGCCCGGGAAATCATAGGTCGTCTGCATGGTATCGCCATGACGGGTACGCGACGCATAGACCACAGGTATCCGCTGAGCCGCCTGACCCAAGGCCTCGACCATCGCCTTAGGCACGTGGCCGCCGCCCGTCGCGTCAATGACGATACCTTGGTAACCTGCCTGTACGGCGAGATCGACCAGGGCACCATCTTCATTTAGGCCGACCGTCAAACGGGCAACACGCACGGGTTTCGGCGCTGTCGGCAACGTGACTGGGTACCGCCCAGCCGGACGGGTAACGATGCGCGCTTGCTTCTCGATAATCCAGCCGATGGCGCCGCCGGGGCTGGAACGAAATGCCGCCGGGCTGGTGGTATGCAATTTCTGTACATAGCGAGCGGCGTGAATTTCGTCATTCATCACCACCAGGGTGCCAATGCCACACACTTGCTGATCCAAGGCCACCAAAATCGCGTGAAAGAGATTGGCTGGGCCATCCGGGCCCGCCATGGTCGGATTGCGCATGGCACCGGTAAAAACTACTGGTGCGTCATTTTGAACCAGGCGATCGATGACGAAGGCGGATTCCTCGAGGGTATCAGTTCCCTGGGTGACGACGACCCCACGCACGCCGTCATCCAGCCGTGCGTTAATTGCGTGGGCCAACGCTGATAGATCGTCCAATGTGATATCGGGACTCGGCAGTTGGCGGAAGGAATGAGCCTCAATCTCTGCGATATCGGCCAACTCCGGGACTGCCGCAATAAGCATCTCGGCGGAATGCGACAGGGATACACCTTTACCGGGCGTCGTGGCACCCATCGCAATGGTACCTCCGAGGGAAAATACGCTAATCCGAGGCAACATATGACCAGACCGATATCAATGCCGAAGACTGATTGACGTTAGCGCACCGCAACGCGGCCAACCACACGCCGCAGGGCCAATTAATAACTGGGGTTGCGTGCGTCAGAGAACGGGCTTCAGGAAATGCGGCGGCCCGTCTCGGGATCAAAAAACAGGAGCGATTCCAAATCGACATGTACGTCAATCTTATCGCCGTCTTTAAATTCCTGCACACCCTCGACGGTAAAAAAGAGGTTCACGCCCTCCAGATCCAAACCAACTGTGGTGTGCATGCCAAGTGGCTCAAGATCGTTCACGACACCGGTCAGATGGGTTGCATCCGACCCTTGTTGCACGATCCGCACATTCTCTGGCCGTAAACCTATCTCAACATCAGAGACAGACGTCGGCAGGTCACGTTCCAACCTATTCGGCAGCGGCATATTCATTGAGCCGACTGAAACATAAGCTGTGCCATTATCGCGCGTGATACGCGCCGGCATGATATTGATCGGCGGGTTGCCAACAAAACGCGCAACGTCCCGGTCAACTGGATCATCATAAAGCTCCTGCGCCTTGGCGATCTGCCGCACTCGGCCATCGAGCAACACACACACCGTATCGGCGAGCGCCAGGGCCTCGGTGTAATCCGGCGTGGCGAACAAAAACGTCTGGCCAGTTTCGCGCTGCAAGCGCTTTAATTCTGTCCTAAGGTCAATTCGCAACATGAAATCCAGGCTCGAGAGCGGTTCGTCGAGCAAATAAAACCGCGGCTGGCGGACCATCGCGCGCCCGAGGGCGACACGCTGCCGTTCGCCACCGCTGAATGTCGCCGGCGTGCGATCCAGAATATGATCGATCTTCAGCATCCCGGCCATTTCATGGACCCGGCGATTGATCTCATCCTTTGGCGTTTTCGCGATGCGCAAAGGCGACGCTATATTCTCAAAACCACTTTTGTTGGGATAGAGGGCAAGATTGTCAAAGATCATCGCGATATCACGTTGATTCGGCTGATGTTTGGTAAAGTCCTCGCCTTCAATAAAGATGCTTCCTGAACTCGGCGCCTCTAATCCGGCGACGATCCGCAAGGTGGTCGTCTTGCCGGCACCTGCTGGCCCTAGCAAGACAATCAGGGATCCATGCTCCACGGTCAGATTGACATCGTCGAGCGCCTGGTTATCGCCGAAATTTTTAGAAATTGAGCGTAGCTCTAGAACTGGCTCAGACATCAGACGCCTCCGCTATTGATCAAGCGAACGCCAGTCTCGGCATCGAACAGAGCCACAAGATCACTTTGCGGCGCAAGAGTAATAGCGCTACCTGTCTCAGCTTCCGTTCCCGCGGGGACAATGACTTTAAAGGATGAATCCCCGAAAGATGCCGTAACGACCGTCTCAGGTCCTTGCGGCTCAACGGCCTGCACCTGCGCGGTAAAGCAGCTCGGGTTGTCAGCGGCGGCAATGTTCAAGGTTTCTGGCCGCACGCCAACGACGACGTCAGAGCCAATTTTCACATCCGCGCCAACGATTCCCACCGGCAACGGCATTGTCGCTTCCCCTGAAGAAACAACGCTTTGGCCGCTGTCTTCCGCCAATTTTCCTTTAATGAAATTCATTGGCGGATTTCCAAGAAAACTACCTACAAAGCGATTGGCGGGATATTCATAGACGTTATGCGCAGTATCATATTGCTGCAGGGACCCGGAATTCATCACCGCAATTTGGTGCGCCAGCGATAACGCTTCTATCTGGTCATGGGTCACATAAATGATGGTTTGTCCGGTCTCACCCTGAATACGTCGCAATTCGCGACGCATCTGGTTGCGCATCGAAGCTTCCAGATTGCTCAACGGTTCATCGAGCAAAAGAATTTCAGGATTTGTTACCAATGTCCGGCCAATCGCAACGCGCTGCAACTCACTTGCCCCCAACTCTGAGGGTTTGCGATCGAGTTGGTGGTCGAGCGAAAGAAATTCAGCCACCTTGGCGATCTCTCTGTCGATCTCCGGCTGTTTCATTTTTCGTATTTTCAAGCCGTAAGCCAAGTTTCGGCGCACGGTCATATGCGTGAAAACGGCATAATCCTGAAACACCAGCCCAACATTGCGTTGTCCCGGCGGTACATCCAGCACCGATTTTCCATCGATCAGAATATCACCGCTGGTTGGTTTTTCCAGTCCGACGATCATATTGAGGATCGTCGTTTTTCCGCAGCCAGACGGGCCCAACAGGGCCATTGTTTCGCTTTCCTCGATGGCGATCGAGACATCGTCAACGGCTTTGAGCTCGCCAAACTCCTTACGTAGATTAACCAGTTCCAGCTTAATGTTGGCCATTACTGATCACCGCTTGATGGCGCCGAGCGTCAGCCCACGCACCAGATGTCTTTGAATGAAGAAGCCGATAATCACCAACGGAATGATGGAGACCATGGCCAGCGCCGCCTGTACGCCATAGAGCGTGCCTTCGGTTGCCGAAAAATACTTGCTGAGTTGGACCGGAATCGTCTGCACATTGGTATAAGTCAAGATCAAGGCAAACAGAAACTCGCTCCAATTCAAGATAAGAATAAACAGAGCGGTTGCAATGATTCCGCCTTTTATCAGGGGGACCGTCACCTTGAGATGCGCTCCCCAACGCGAATACCCGTCCATCATCGACGCCTCCTCGATTTCCTGAGGCAATTCATCAACGAAACTCTTCAACATCCAAGTTGAGAACGGTACCGTTACCGCGGCATAGGCCACGATCAAGCCAAAATAGGTGTCGGTCATGTCGAACACCTTGGGTCCAAACATGATGACGAACGGAATCGCGATCGCAATGGGCGGAAACATTCGCCCCGCCAATATGAAAAATGGTGTGAAATTTCCACCAAATCGGTATCGCGATATACTGATTGCGGCCATAAGGCCGACCACAATGGACAATATTGTCGCGGAAACAGAAATGATCACGGTGCCCTTGATGCCGGGCCAGGCGGAGCGATTTAAGAAATCAGCCATTGCTCCGCCTACGGCATCATCCTTCTCGCCACCGAAACCTTCGTCGCCTACTTGTTGTGTACCACCACGCCGTTCCAATAATACATGCGGCGCCAGAATGGTAAGATAATTATCCACCGTAGGCTTTGAGGAAATCCATGTAGGCGGGCTTGTAACCCACTCGCTTCGCACCTTAAATGACGTCGACACCATCCAAAAAATTGGAAACACGGCGAACAACAGCCCAGCGACAAGTCCAATCAAATTAAATGCAGTAAATTTACTTTCCGGCATGATCAGCGCCCCTCGACCAGCTGATAGCGGATCGGCTTCAGCATCATATTTATCAATACAACGGTGATAATCAGGACGATGAAAGCAGCGGAGCCAGCATAAGCAAGTCGGAAATCCTCGAACGCCAACTTATAAAGATAGAGGCTGATGGTTTCGGTCGCCGTACCCGGCCCACCGCGCGTTAAAATATAGATTTCGTCGAACAACTTAATCACTTCCATGCCGCGAATCACGAAAGCGATGATAATCACGGCCTTCATATTCGGCAGAACAATAGTCCAGAATATTTTAAAATTACTAGCGCCTAAGACGGTCGCTGCGCGGATTGGATTTTCCGGTACTGAATTAAGGCCAGACAGCATAATCAAGAAGAATAACGGCGTCCAATGCCACACTTCAGTCGTGATCACCGCGATAAATGCCAGTGACCCGGTATTTAACCACATTAGGTTGACGTCAGTAAAAGCGATCCATGAAAAGAATTGGTTCACCGGGCCGTTATATTGAAACAGCATGTACCAAGTGTAGCCCACCACAACAGGCATGATCATCATCGGTGAGAGCAATGCCGTGAACCACAGGCGTTTACCCCAGAATTTCTTTAGGAACAAGGTGGCCAATGCGAGGCCGATCACAAATTCCAAACAAAGGCTGATCACCGATATGATTACCGTACGACCTAAAGCCTGCAAATAACGCGGCTCGTCGGTTATTAGGTAATTATACCCGATACCCTGATCGATTTTTTGCGTAAAAACGCTGACAAAAGCATCCCAAAAATCACCATAAATCGGCTGCCATTCTGTCATGCTGATAACGAATTCCAGAATGAACGGGAAAATCAGCATCACGCACAGCAATATCTGCACTGGCGTGATCAGAAGGCCAGGGATGTACCGTTTATCGTTTGGATCAAACCGGCGGGGTTTCCTCGATCGTGCAGAGGAAACCCCGCCATTTGAAGTATGCGCAACCACGGTCTTTTCTTATTTGTTGTCGTTGATGAATTGTTGCGTGGTCAAACTGTTAGCTCCACATGTCCGCACCGGACGCCTTTTGAAGCGCCGACGGATACATAGAGGCAAGTGCGCGCCAGGCTTCTATCTGAGTGTCTTTGCCCAGGCGCCTTGTGATGCGGTTTTGCTCCTTCGCGGTATCCTTCATTGCCTCTTCCGGAGTCTTTTGCTTGTTGTACGCGGCCTGCAAATTTTTATCCAATGCGTCGTGGTATTCCGAACCACCGCGCAGAATTATCTCAGGCACGCAATCGACAACCGCCTCGTAGGATGTAGCCAAGAAATCGCCGGGATAAGCGGCAAAAAACTCATCTGACGGATTGAGGAAGTGATTGTTGCGCCACGGATCGAAATACCCGCCCTCGTTCGGGATCGAACGCATGGACATGGTCGGGCCCGTCAGCCACTGCGCGTAGAGGTAAGAGGCTTCCGGAATTTCCGAATGCGCGTTCACCACGAAATCCCAGGCAAACGGCATCACATCGGCACGGATCAACTCGCCGTTGACGATATCGCCCGGTACTTTAGAGATACCGGTCTGGGTCGGCTCGCCGTTTTCGTCCTTGCCAGCGATGATCGACTGTGCGCCCGCCGCATCGTGGCTGTAACGCCACAGCGACGGCCAACCGAACTCGAAGAAGCCGCGGCCAGCGGCATAATACTGCGCATAGTTTTCGGTGAAGCCGTAACTGAACTGCTCCGCCGGCATATATTCCTGAATGTTCACCAAGTCGGTAACTGTCTTGATGCTCTCAGGGCTATCAGCCATGGACTTCATGTCCTTGTCGAAATAGAGCTTACCTTTTGACTGGAAGCGCGTCATCCAATGGAATTTGTTCCAGAACGGCGAGCGATATTCCAAGGCACCCCAGAAATCATTGGCCTTATCCGTCATTTCTGCGGCAAGTGCGTCGTACTCCTCCCAAGTGTCAACAACGGCGCGTTTTGATTTTGGAGATTTGCCGGCAGCAGCCAATTTATCTTTCCGATAGTTCAACAACCACCAGTCGCCATCGCAATAAAGGCCGTACATCTTGCCCTTATATTTTTGACCGAAATCAGAAACCGGGTATTCCAGCTTGTTTGGGCCCTCGAATACTTCTGGATTATATTTGTCCACCCAAGGAGTGAGATCGTGTGCGAGGCCAGATTCTGCGAAATCAGGAAGGCTGAGCGGCGCTGGCAACATCAGGTCATACCGGCCGGTCTGCGCAACTGCTTCTTGCATGCCTTTTTGATGAGTCTGCGTCACCGGAACTTCGATAAGTTCGACGTCAAAGCCGGTCAACTCTTTCCATTCGGCGCTGTAAGGCGACATATTGCCGCCAGAACCCGAGGGATGCATGATCGAAATGGTCTTCTTCGGCGCGTTGGCATAGAGCGCCTTCGCCGCCTTAATGGCGCGCTCTTCCGGCGTTCCACCTTCCGCTGCCCAAGCACTCTTCACGCTGAGCGGGGCTTTGCGCATGATCATGGAGATCGCCGTGGCACTCAGGCCAAGGCCCATCATGCCTTTTATCAAATCACGGCGCGAAACCTTGTGATCGCGCGAAAAATGCATACCCCAAAGACGGTATAACTCTTTCTTGAATAGTTCTTTCTTCTCCGCATGTGACATGTTCATTGCTCCCTAAAGCTTGGCGGCCCGAGCCGCTTTTTTTTTGCATCCGAACCGCAGCCAAAAAACATTAGTGTCACCGTCCCGCTGCCTACCCAAATAATCTGACCGCGCGACAGTGATCGAAATTCTACAGATGCTAGGGGAACATAGCGGCGCACTCATGTGGCGTAAAGCCAGAAATTGCGACAGAAATTTAGAATCCTTCTCAACTACGCAATATTATCGCCCAAATGCTAGTTAACCCTCCGATCAATAAAGCCTGAAGGCGCCTCGCCGTTTGCCCAACGACGGCCGCACCGGGTCAACGCTTGATGGCCCCCAGCGTGAACCCACGCGCCAAATGTTTGTGGATCAATAGCCCCATAATGACGATTGGCAGGGCAGCGACAGTAGCCAGCGCCGCCTGTACGCCGATCGCCCCGCCATATAGGTTCATATTGACCGGTACCGTAATCACAGTTTTTTCAGTGAGCACGACGGCCAACAGAAATTCGCTCCAGTTCAATATGAAGATGAAGAGCCCAGTAGCGATCACCCCGCCCCTGATAAGCGGCAGGGTGACACGAAAATGCGCCTCTAAACGCGACATACCGTCCATCATGGCAGCCTCTTCGATTTCTGCCGGTATTTCGTCGATGAAACTCTTTAGCATCCAGAACGCGAACGGCGCCGTGAAAACAACATAGGCGAGAGTTAACCCAATATGCGTATCGCGCAAGCCGACCCAACCAAACAAAATCAGAAACGGGATGGCAATAACTACCGTCGGAATGCCGCGCACCGATAGAATCGCAATTGCCAAGGCATGGCCACCAGCGCGGTAGCGCGAAAATCCGATTGCTGCCATCCCGCCAATCAACAATGAGAGGAAAGTGGCGGCGCTCGAAACGATGAACGAATGCATCATCGCCACCCATGAAGCACCATTTCCAGCGATGTACATGCCTTTGATGTCGAAAAATAGCGGCGCGTAGTTGTCCCACGTCGCATTACTGGTAATCCACACGGCCGGGGTGGCCGCCCACTCATGAGTCGGTTTGAATGAGGTTGAAACCATCCAAAAGATAGGAAAAAGAGCGAACACAAGGCCGACGAAAAGGCCGATGGCGTTGTACCAGCGAAAGGGTCGTTGGGGCATTAATCGATGCTTTCGCTGTCACCATTGTCGGTCAATGCGGCGGCAGCATAGAGTAGCGGAGCCGACGAATAAAACGAATTCGGGAATAGACGCCATGACCGGGAATTACGAGACGATAATTTATGAAAAAGACGGCCGGCGAGCACGGATAACCTTCAACCGTCCGCACATTTTAAATGCCGTCGCCATGACCGGCGCGCGAGAATTCGACCGGATAGCGACCGAGATCGCCGATGATGCGGATATTCGCATCGTCACCATCACCGGCGCCGGACGCGCCTTTTCGACCGGCATCGACCTTAAAGAGCTTGCTGCTGGGTTGATCGATGATAGCTATTTTGACCTTTGGGACCACGCGCTTCGCCTTTTCGAGACTATGGACAAGCTGGTGGTTTGCCTGATCCACGGCTACGCTCTCGGGGGCGGACTGCAGCTCGCCCTCGCCGCAGACATCCGCGTATCAACGCCTTCCGCCAGGCTCGGGCTACCGGCTATCAAGGAAGGCCTTATTCCCGGCCTCGGCACGCTACGCTTGGCGCGCTATATTGGATTGGGCCGGGCTAAGCGGCTGATTATCACCGGTGACATGATCGACGCGACCGAAGGCGAACGCATCGGGCTCATAGACTATCTCGTTTCCGAAGACGGGGCGGCTGCAGAATTCGAAGATATAGTCGAACGCGTTAGCGCCGCCAATTCGAAGGGCTGCCGACTGTCCAAGAATATGCTGGAGAGTTGTTTCGATCTCGATTTCGAAAGCTTCTTCTCTCTATATAAGGAACGCCAAACCGAGGCCACCGGCTCGGATGATTTCCGCGAAGCGATGACCGCCTACCGTGAAAATCGGCCGCCGAACTGGTCTTAAGAGAATTAAGGCACCATAACCGTGAGCGTGATCGATTTTCGCACCACACCTGAGCGCTACCGTCATTGGCAGCTCACACTGGACGGCCCGATCGCCACTCTGGCGCTCGATGTCGACCCGAAAGGCGGTCTCAGCCCGGGCTACGAGTTGAAGCTGAATTCTTATGATCTCGGCGTCGATATTGAATTGAACGACGTCGTCCAGCGCCTACGCTTCGAACATCCCGAAGTTGGCGCGGTGATTCTTACCTCAGCCAACGATCGGGTGTTCTGCGCCGGCGCCAATATCGGCATGTTGAGCGCTTCCAGCCACGCGCACAAAGTCAATTTTTGCAAATTCACCAACGAAACCCGACTCGCCATGGAAGATGCTAGCGCCCATTCGGGGCAAACATATATGTGCGCGATCAACGGGCCCTGTGCCGGAGGCGGCTACGAGTTGGCGCTTGCCGCCGAACATCTCATTCTGCTCGACGATGGTGCGTCGTCCGTGTCCTTGCCGGAAATACCACTGCTGGCAGTGCTGCCCGGCACCGGTGGCCTCACCCGATTGGTCGATAAACGCGGCGTCCGTCGCGATCGCGCAGATTTTTTCTGCACCATCGAGGAAGGTATGCGCGGCAAACGCGCGCTCGAATGGAATCTGGTGGATGACATCGTGCCGCGTTCCAAATGGCAGAATGCGGTCGCTGCGCGTGCCTCTAAGGTAGCGGCGGCTTCGAATCGCCCGGCCGACGCCGTGGGCATCACGTTTTCGCCGCTCGAGCGAACTATAGAAGGCGATCGCATCGAATATGCGCACCTTGCCTGCGTGATCGACCGCGAGCTAATGGCAGCCAATATCATCACCCGCGCGCCCGATACCGCGCCACCCATGGAAATAGCCGCGATTCATAGCGAAGGCGCGGCATTCTGGCCGCTTGCAATAGCCCGTGAATTGGAGGATTTGATCCTTCATCTGCGTTTCAACGAAAGTGAAATTGGCACCTGGTTAATCCGCACCGAAGGCGAAAGCGAATATGTGGCTGTCGCCGATGCCGCCTTGTCGGCCCACAGCGAAGATTGGCTGGTGCGCGAGATCACACTCTATATTAAGCGCACGCTGAAACGCCTCGATCTATCAGCCCGGTCCATTTTCGCATTCATCGAGCCTGGTTCCTGTTTCACCGGCACGTTGCTGGAATTAGCTCTGGCCGCCGACCGTGTCTACATGCTGGATGGCACCTTCGAAGGCGACAATCGCCCGGCGGCAAAGATCTGCATGACGCCAGAAAATTTTGGCTCGTACCCTATGGCCAACGGCCTCAGCCGGCTGGAGAGCCGTTTTTTAGGCGACCCGGCAGCGCTCGCCCAGGTTGAAACAGAGACCGACCAGGCACTCGACGCGATGGAAGCAGAACAACTTGGCCTCGTCACTTTTGCACCCGACGATATAGACTGGCAGGACGAGACGCGCATCGCCATCGAAGAGCGCGCAGCCTTCTCGCCTGATGCTTTGACGGGTATGGAGGCGTCGCTCCGATTTGCCGGACCGGAGACCATGGAAAGTAAAATCTTTAGCCGCCTCAGCGCCTGGCAGAACTGGATATTTCAGCGCCCGAATGCGGTCGGCGTAGAAGGCACGCTCAAACTTTACGGTAGCGGTCGAAGGCCGCGCTTCGATAGAAAACGGGTTTAAGACATGACGATCAACTACAATGAACGCATTCCCAACAATGTGGCTTTGGCTGACAACCGGCGGCTCCAGCGTGCACTTGAGGCGTGGCAGCCCGGCTTTCTCGATTGGTGGAGCGAGATGGGGCCGGAGGAGTCCAGCGAAGCGGATGTTTATTTACGTACGGCGATCTCGGTGGAGAGCGACGGCTGGGCAAATTTTGCCTACGTTAAAATGCCGGAATACCGCTGGGGCATTTTTCTCGCCAAGCCCGAGACCGACCGGCGCATTGCTTTCGGTGCGCACAAAGGCGACGCTGTGTGGCAAGACGTGCCGGGCGAACATCGCGCGACGCTGCGGCGCTTGATTGTGACGCAAGGCGACACCGAACCGGCTAGCGTCGAGCAGCAGCGCTTGCTCGGCCTCACCTGCCCGTCGCTCTACGATCTACGCAACCTCTTTCAGGTCAATATCGAGGAAGGCCGCCACCTGTGGGCCATGGCCTATCTCCTGCACGCACATTTTGGCCGTGACGGACGCGAAGAAGCTGAGGGGCTGCTGGAACGCCGCTCGGGCAATATCGACCGGCCGCGCATTCTTGGCGCCTTCAACGAGCAAACACCAGATTGGCTGTCCTATTTCATGTTCACCTTCTTCACCGACCGTGACGGCAAATATCAATTGGCCTCACTGGCCGAATCTGCGTTCGATCCACTGGCGCGCACCTGCCGCTTTATGCTGACCGAAGAAGCGCACCATATGTTCGTCGGTGACACCGGTATTCAGCGCGTCGTACAGCGAACCTGCGAACTGATGAAGGCGCAGAACACCGACGATGTCGCGGACCATGGCGGCGTCAATCTTAATACCATCCAGCGCTATCTAAATTTCCACTTTGCCGTTTCCATCGATTTGTTTGGATCCGAATTTTCAACCAACGCCGCCAATTATTTTACTGCCGGCCTGAAGGGCCGCTACAAGGAAGAGCAGATCGACGACGACCATATTCTAGCTGAGACGCTCTATTCGGTGCCCAAGCTCAACGGCGGCGTCATTATCGAGAGCGAAGAAGCGGCGCTCACCGTGATCAACGAGCGCCTGCGCGATGACTACATCGAGGATTGTGAGAAAGGCATTGCGCGATGGAACCGCACCATTCGGGAAAACGGCATCGACTTCACGCTCAGCCTGCCGCACCGCGCCTTTCAGCGCGCGATTGGACAGTATCGCGAGGCGCATTTCACGCCCGCAGGCATCCCCGTTAGTGAAGCGGAATGGACTGCTGGCAAAGACCAATGGCTGCCCAGCGAAGCCGAACGCGCATATGTCATTTCGCTCATGCAGCGGGTTGTCGAGCCGGGCAAGTTCGCCAGCTGGATCGCACCGCCGCGGCGCGGCATCAACGGTCAACCACTCGATTTTGACTATGTCCGATTAATTTAAAAATTCGGCCCCATTGCAGGAGAAAAAAATGGCACGCTATCCAATATTGTTTTCCGAATGGTCGATTCGTAATTGCAAAATCAAGAACCGGGTGGTGTTTCCACCAACCTGTCCGACCTGGGTGTCGGACCCCTGGAACGGCCTATTTATCGACATGGCTACCGATTATTACGAAGAGCGCGCCAAAGGCGGCGTTGGCCTCATCATCATTGGTGGCACCCATGTCCATCCAAGTTCGATCATGGCGCCGCTGTTGATGCCGCAACTGTTCGATGACCGCCAGATCGAGCCGCTTTCCAAGATCGCTGACGCTGTACACAAGCATGGCTGCAAACTGGCGATCCAACTTTGGCATTCAGGCGTGCGCGGCTTTCCCGGATATAAGCAAGCCCCGGGCTACGATCCGGACGCAACCTGGTACACAGTGTCGCCGAGCCAAGTACCGCTCGGTGAATTCCCCGGCGCCTCGACACCCAAAGAACTCAACGAGGAAGAAATCCAGGAACTGATTGAGGCCTACGGATCCGCAGCTACCCGCGCCATGGCTGCCGGCCTTGACGGGGTCGAATTGCATCTCAGTCACGGCTATCTACCGTGGCAATTTCTCTCGCCGCTTTACAACAAGCGAACCGATCGATGGGGCGGTTCCTATGACAACCGCCTGCGCTTCCCGCTCGAGATTTTACACTCTATGCGCCGGGCGGTGGGCGATGACAAATTCGTCGGATATCGCATTAATTCGACGTCGTTCTGGCCAGGCGATCTCGAGATCGAAGATGTGCGGAAGATCGTGCCCGATATCGAAAAGGGCGCGGATATCGATTACGTCGACGTTTCGGCCGGCGTACATCATTCCTTCATTCATACGCCGATGGAGTTCGAAGGCGGCTGGGAGCGAGGCTATGCTTCTCAAATTCGTGAAGTTTCCAATAAGCCGGTACTCGCAGTTGGACGTATCACCACACCAGATCTGGCCGAATCACTGCTTGAGGCTGGCGATGCCGACGCCATCTGTCTCGCTCGCCAGCTATTCACCGATCCCTATTGGGCAAAGAAGGCAGAAGAAGGCCAAGCTGACGACATCCGTACGTGCGTCGCTGCCAATTTTTGCTGGAAGAGCGTCAGCCGCGGCGCGCGTATCCAATGCGTCTACAATCCTACCATCGGGCGGGAAGGCGCTTGGGGTGAGGGGACACTAATCAAAACCAAGACGCCGAAAAAGGCGCTAGTGATCGGAGGCGGCCCAGCCGGGTTAGAATATGCCCGCGTCGTGGCAGCGCGAGGTCATAGCGTTACCGTGGTCGAAGGCGAAAGCGAACTGGGTGGCCATGTGCGCCTGCAATCGCTGTTGCCAAGCCGCACAGAATTTGGCGAGATCGCCCGCTGGCTGGCCGATCAGGCGACTAAGAATGGCGCTGAACTGCGTACCGATTTACCGGTCTCGGAATCTAGCCTCGGCGCCCTCCTTGAAGCCGAGCAGCCCGACCATGTCGTTGTGGCGACCGGCTCCAGCGTTTGCGTTGACGGGTTCCAGGGGTGGACCGGCGAGCCCCTGCCCGGTTGGGAAAGCGGCAATTGTATAGGCTGGGACGAAGTACTAACGGCCAGCACGCGCAATACCGGCGTGTCATTCCCCGGCGATGTGGTGGTGATCGACGACATGTGCGATGTGGTGGCGCCGCTTACCGCCGTCGCCATGACCGAGGCCGGCGCTAATTCCGTAACCCTGTTAACACGCTGGCCGATGGTTGGCATGGAGACCATCCTCGACGTCTATCTCGATTGGATCCTTCCCAAGATTTACGAAAGCGGCGTGAACATGATGTGCGACCGGTTCGTTCGGCGTATCGAGGGTAACAAACTGCACATCTTTAATGTCCATCACGAAAAAGATGAGAACACCCTCGCTGCCGATTGGATTATCATGGCAACAGGTCGGCGGTCAGAAAATGCTCTTCTCGCGCCACTCAAGAAAAGCGGCATCAGCTTTGAAGCCATCGGTGACGCGACGGCGCCACGGTCGACCTATGAGGCTGTCTATGAAGGCCACCGCCAGGCGCGCAAACTGTAACTTGAACGGCCTAGAAAGGCAGCTTGCTTAACAGAGCAACAGGTAATTTTTTTCCTTGAGCAACAGCTATAAAACAATAATTAGGAGAGCTATATGAGCTATCGCATCACCGTCGATACGGGCGGCACCTTCACCGACATGGTGGTGGCAAGCGATAGCGGCCAGCAGGTGATCGGCAAAGCCCCAACCACGCCGGCGCGCATTTTTAACGGCATGAAGGGCGCACTCCAATCGGCGGCTGGGGAACTCGGCGTGACACCTGCACAATTACTAGCAGAAGCGACAGTTCTGATCTACGGCACAACGCGGGCGACCAACGCCATCGTCCAGGGAAAAGTAGCCAAGACCGCCTTCCTCACCACAGAAGGCTTTCCCGATACGTTGGTGTTGAAGGAAGGCGGCAAGCATGGGCCACATGACTTCACTCAGGATTACCCCGACCCCTACATTCCGCAGAAATATACTTTCGAGATATCCGAACGGATTGATTCTGAAGGTGGTGTGCGCAAGCCACTGGATGACGCAGCGGCGCATAAAATTCTTACCCGCCTCAAGGCGCATGAATTCGAGGCCGTTGCCGTTTGCCTGATGTGGTCGATCATGAACCCTGCTCACGAGCAGGCTATCGGCCGAATGATAGCGGAAGTTCTGCCCGGCGTGCCCTATACGCTGTCGCATGAGCTGGTGCCTATTATCCGCGAGTACCGCCGCGCCTCCGCCACCGCTATCGACGCTTCGTTGAAGCCGCTCATGCAGGAACATTTGCAACAGATGGAGAGTGACTTGCGCGGTGCCGGGTACAATGGCGAAATCCTGGTATCGACCGCCGCCGGCGGCTGTATGCATGTCGAGGAGCTAGTACAGCGGCCCATTCATACGGTCAAGTCCGGCCCGGCCATGGCGCCGGTGGCCGGGCTCAACTACGCCCGTATTGAAGACTATGGCAGCGATATCATCATTTGCGATACCGGCGGCACGACATTCGATGTTGGCCTGGTACGCGACGGTGAGGTCAAGTTCACCCGCGACACCTGGATCGGCCCGCAATGGACCGGCGATATATTGGCAATTTCCTCGGTGGATGTGCGCAGTATCGGCGCCGGCGGTGGCTCGATCGCATGGATCGATCCGGGCGGCTTGTTGCGCGTTGGCCCACACAGCGCCGGTGCGGTGCCGGGCGCGGCCTGCTACGGGGCAGGCGGCGACCTGCTGACGGTGACGGACGCCGCCCTGCTGCTCGGCTATCTCGATGCACAATATTTTCTCGGCGGACGCATGGCGCTCGATGTAGAAGCTGCACGGCGCGTGATCGAGACTATCGCCGCGGGCATCGGCGGGTCCATCGAAGAGGCCGCCGACGCCATAATGCATTTGACCAGCGAATATATGATCAAGGCAATCCACGATATTACCGTGACGGAAGGCTTCAACCCGGCGGAAAGCGCACTTGTCGCTGGCGGTGGCGCGGCCGGTCTCAATATCATGCCAATCGCTGCCGAGCTTGGTTGCACCAGCGTCATTCTACCCAAGACCGCCAGCGCGCTCTCGGCCTGCGGTATGCAATTCTCCGACATCATCGCCGAACACAGCGCTAGCAAAGTGACGCTGAGTGGCAATTTCAATTATGACGGTGTGAACCAGGCGCTGCAGGCGATCGACGATGAGTTGGGGCGCTTCGTTAAAACGCTTGAAAGCCGAGGGCTGGCCGATTCGAGCATCGAATATTTCCTTGAGGCACGCTACCTGTTCCAAGTTTGGGAACTCGACGTGCCGATCGGCATTCAGCGCTTCCGTGGCCAGGAAGATGTGGATGCCTTGGTTGCGGCGTTTCACGAGGTGCATGAACGCGTCTTTGCCGTGCGCGACGAAGATAGCCAAGTTGAGTGCCTCAACTGGAAAGGCCGGGCGCGCATACGGCTGCCGCATCCTCCCGAAATAATGTCGGCGATCGAGACATCAGGAGACAACGGCCCAGTGGCGCACCGCTCAGCCTATTTCGGCTCCATCGGACGCGTCGAGACGCCGATTTATCACGGCAATGCTTTGTGCCGCGGCGCACATATTTCTGGCCCCGCGATCATCGAGGAACCGACCACGACACTGGTGGTCTACCCCGGCATGTCAGCTCGCCTCAGTAACGCCGACAATTACTTGCTTGAGACCGGAAACAGGTGAGGGGAAAAAGAAGATGATCAAAGGCGTCAAAGGCAATGGCAGTGCACCTCAACAGCTCAATTCAGTATTGATTTCCATCCTCGCCAACCGCATGGACGGCATCGTGCGGGAAATGTCCAACACATTGTTGCGTGCGGCGCGCTCGGCGGTGATTGCCGCAGCGCGCGATTTCTCATGCGCGCTTTGTACCGCCGACAACCGTCTGCTCTGCGCTGCCGAGGGTCTACCTGTCCATATCTTCGGTTCGCATTTGCAAACCCAATCCATGTGCGACATGCATGATGACCTTAATGAGGGCGACGCGTTCCTCCACAATGATGCCTATCTCGGCAATACCCATTCCGCGGATTTAACCGTTCTGGTGCCCGTATTCATCGATGGCGAGCACATGTTTACCGCTTGTGCCAAGGCGCACCAAGCTGATATCGGCAATTCAATCCCGTCCACCTATCACGCCGGCGCGCGCGATGTGTATGAGGAAGGCGCAATCATCTTCCCCTGCGTACGCGTGCAAACGGGTTACGAGATGCACGATGATATCATCCGCATGTGCCGCCGGCGTATCCGCGTGCCGGAGCAATGGTATGGCGATTTTCTCGCCGCACTTGGTTCGGCGCGCATCGCCGAGCGCCGTCTGAAGGAGCTCTGTGCTAAATACGGCAAAGACCAAATCAAACAGTTCATTGAAGAATGGTTCGATTATTCCGAACGCGTCATGGCCCAGACGATCCACGAGTTACCGAAGGCGAAGATAGTCAACGAAGGAGCACATGATCCGTTTGAGCCGATGCTTCCGGGCGGTATTCCAATCAAGGTTGAGCTGACCCTCGATCCCGACAACGCCACAATCGAGATCGATTTGCGCGACAATATCGATTGTGTCGATTGTGGACTCAATCAATCCGAGGCCTGCGCGATCAATAATGTGGTCGCCGGCGTATTTCATAGCTTGGAGGGCGATCTGCCACGCAATTCCGGCTCGTTCCGCCGCATCAACGTGCATTTGCGCGACGGCTGCGTGGTCGGTCGGCCGAGTTTTCCGCACAGCTCTTCCATGGCGACCACCAACGTTGCCGACCGCTTGGTAAATTTGACCCAGTCAGCCTTCGCACAGTTGGGAGATGACCACGGGTTGGCCGAGGGTGGCAGCGCTATGGCAGCCGGCTTCGCTGTCGTTTCCGGAAATGATTTCCGGCGAGGCGGTGAGCCCTATATCAACCAACTCCAAACCGCCGTCAATGGCGGGCCGGCGAGTCCGCAGGCCGATGGCTGGGTGACATACGGCTTGCCGGTCGTCGCCGGCCTGATGTACCGCGACAGCATTGAGTTGGGCGAAATCAAACACCCCGTTCATTTCGACAGCATGCGCCTGCGTGCTGCCAGCGGCGGCGCTGGGCGATTTCGCGGCGGACCGGCGGCTGAAGTTGTTTACGGCCCGCGCCAAGACCCGATGACCATCGTCATTCCGTCCGACTGCCAGATCAATCCGGCACACGGCGTGCGCGGCGGGCTGAACGGCGAGCTGGCGGCACAATGGAAGGTGAGCGCCAATGGCGACGAGACCGCGTTGCCCAATTTGGTGCAGCTTAAATTGGAGCCGGGTGAATTTGTGCGCGGCCGGGACGCTGGAGGCGGCGGCTATGGCAGCCCGTATGAGCGCGCAGCCGAGCGCGTTTTGAAGGATGTCGAACGGCGCTGGGAAACCGTCGAGCGCGCGCGCGACATCTATGGCGTGGTCCTGACCGGAAGCCTCGACAATGATGATCTCGCCATAGATCAAACTGCGACGGAAGCGACGCGCG
>CAYPSQ010000004.1:19856-36993 GCA_964413115.1 uncultured Rhizobiaceae bacterium
GACTTTCTCCTGTGCTTTGATGGCGCGCATGAAACCACCCAACAAGCCGGCAACCAAGCGGCCGCGACGTGCTAGGCTTGGTGGAGATACTGAGGGAACACGCATATGCTGATGACCGGCACCGAATATCTCGAATCTTTGCGCGACGGGCGTACCATCCGGATCGGCAGCGAGACGGTGAACGATGTCACTAACCATCCGGCTTTTCAGAACGCGGCACGCTCCTTCGCGCGCATTTGGGACGCCCGTAACAGCACTGAATATTCCGACGATCTATGTGTTGAAGAAGGCGGCGAACACTTCCCGGCCTACTATCTGATGCCCAAGACCCGCGCCGATTTGGAGCAGCGCACCCGCTCGGCAACAGCGATTGCCGACCTATCCTACGGCATGATGGGGCGCTCGCCAGATTTCGTCGGCGGCTATATCACCGGCGCTGCCATGCAGCCGGAGATGTTCAAAACTGACGCTCATGATTTTTCCGGCAATTTAACTGCCTATTACAAGCATTGCCGCGCCAACGATATATTTCTCTCCCATGCCGTGGCTCCACCGCAAGGCACCCGCGATCCTGAACATTACGGCCGCTCATCGTCTTTCGTCCCAACCCTCTCTGTAACATCGGAGGGCGACGATGGGCTGGTGATCAACGGCGTTAAACTTCTGGCCACGGCAGCGGCATTTTCGCACGATGTGTGGATCGGCAATATCCTGCCACTGGCGCCTGGCCGCGAGGCGGAAGCCGTCACCTGCGTCATTCCAGTGAATTCGCCGGGCCTCGAACTCTGGTCGCGCAAGCCCTATGCGAGCTTTGCCCAAAGCGAATATGACAACCCCCTCGCCACCCATTACGACGAATCTGATTGCGTGGTGATCTGCCGCGACGTGAAAGTGCCGTGGGAACGCGTCCTCACGCTCGGCGATATTCCGTGGTCGCGGAATATCTATTTCGACACGCCGGCGCATACGCTTTCGAACCATCAAGCAGCGGTGCGCTACCGCTCAAAGTTGAAGCTGCTGCTCGGCATCGCCAAGCGTGTCACCGAATCGATGGGCACAAACAAGGTAGCGGCGGTAGCTGACACGATTAATCACCTGTCCGCCATGCACGCCACAATATCGGCCATGATAGCCGGCCAGATCCAGGACCATGAAACACTCAACGGCGGCTATGCCTGCTACAACCGGCGCTACATGTATGCATCGATTTATTTTGCGACGCAGAATTATGACAAAATCCTGGCCCGCATCCGCGAACTGACCGGCGGCAGCGTGTTGCAAATGCCAGCCGACGTGTCGGTCATGAATGATGAAGAAACCAAGCGCATCTTCGACATGTGCTGGTCGACTGAGAAATGGGACGCTAACGACAAAATGAAACTGTTCAAGCTCGCCTGGGATATCCTCGGTACCGATTTCGCCGGCCGCCACTCACAATATGAGCGCTTTTATATGGGCCCAGCTTTCATCGTCCGCGAACATGTCGGCCGCGAAACCGATTGGGCCGAAATCGAAGATTTTACCGACGCGCTGCTTGCCAGTTACAAAGCGCCGCGTCAGATTGACTGAATTTTAACTTTTCGAGACCAACGCTCTCAACACCCGTTCTGGGGTGAGGGGAATTTGTCTGAGATGGAGGCCCGTGGCCGCTGAGACGGCGTTGTTGATGGCGGGGGCGGCGCCAACCAGAGGCGGCTCGCCGACGCCCTTAACGCCGAACGGGTGGCTCGGATCCGGTGTTTCCAGGACAATTGTGTGGATCTTGTCGGGGGCTTCCATGCTGCCGGGGAACTTGTAATCCATGAAACTGGGGTTCACCAGTCGGCCATCCTCCCACACCATTTCCTCGCAAAGAGCATAGCCCAATCCCTGCACGAAGCCGCCGTGAATCTGGCTCTCCACCGCGCCCGGATTGATGGCGCGCCCAACATCATGGGCGCACCAGGCTTCGATGACGCGAACGGCGCCGGTAGTCTCGTCAACCTCGGCATCGACCACTTGGGCGCCGAAGGTCAGCACTGAAACAGTTTCAAGGCCGAGAAAGCCGCTCATCTGCGTATGGTCGGGGTCCAAGGGGTCGTTTGGCATGAAGCTTCCGGAGCCGGTAATCGGCCCGCCGACGGCCCAAATCGAGCGGCCGGCGATTTCGGCAAATGTCACCTCGGCGTTTCTTGGCGGTTCGGTATTTACGCCAATTCGCCCGCCCGGGCGGAGTTCTAGATCTTTTGCTCCGCATTCCAGCATAGCTGCAGCATGTTCGAGTAGCTGGTCGCGCACAGATGCCGCGGCCTGGTGCACGGCGCGGCCCACCGTGTGGGTGACGCGGCTGGCGGCGGTGGCGTAATCATAGGGCGCTGAATCAGTATCGGGCGGCGCAAAGGCTACCTGCTCAATGTCGATGCCAAGTACGGCTGCGCACATTTGGCTGAGCGACGTATCGGAGCCCTGGCCGATATCCACTGCAGCAACATTAAGAATTACGCTGCCGTCGCCTTGCAAGCGGGCAATCGCACCAGTAGCAAGAAAGGCCGAAGTGTGCGCCATAGCGGAAATCCCAAGCCCACGCTTGTGTCCTGGCGTTGCCTTGCGCGGCCGCGACCAATCCGAGGCGTCCCGCACGGCTTCTAGGGCTTCTACCAAGGCGGAAGACGCTATGGGTTGGCCGCCGAGCCATTGCTCGCCGGGTTGAATAGCGTTCTTGATGCGGAGATCAATGGGGTCGATACCGAGTTTATCGGCAATTTCGTTTATTTGCGATTCGCTGGCGAAGGAAGCTTGGGGATTGCCGAATCCCCTGAACGCGCCAAGACGGAGCTTGTTCGTATAAACCGCATGACCAAGGGCGCGAACATGCGGGATCGCATAGGGACCGCGCGAGTAGAAGAGCGCCAAGTTCATCACCGCCGGGCTGTCATCGGCATAGGCACCAGCATCGAACCAAAGCTCCATCTCGCGCGCAACAATAGTGCCATCCGATTTGGCACCGGTCTTAATGCGAAGTGTGCCGGGATGGCGCGCACGCATGGTCGTCATATCCTCGTCTCGGCTGAGAACGAGGCGAACCGGTAAGCCCGCCTTGCGCGATAGCATCACTACAACGAGCTGGCCCGAAGCCTCTGCCTTGCCGCCAAAGCCGCCGCCAACGCGTGGCGCGATGCAGCGAATCTTGCCCATCGGAATGCCGAGGCCTTCATGCAGATTGGCTTGCGTACGAAAGATGCTTTGAGTGGACGACCACACCGTCACCCGGCCATCGGGCGCGAAAGCGGCGAGCGCCGCAACCGGCTCCATATAGGCATGATATTGCGCAGCAACTTCGTAGGTACCCTCAACCACCACGTCAGCCTCATCGAAACCATCTATCCCACGACCGATCACTGCTTCGGCACGAGCCATTACGTTTCCAGCGTTCTCTGGCGCCTGGTAGACCTTGACGTAATCGGCGAATTCTTCATGCAGAAGCGGCGCGCCGTCAGCGATCGCGGCATCGACCGTGGTGGCAGCCGGCAGCTCTTCATAATCGACTTCGATCAGACGCGCCGCCAAGCGCGCTGTCTCTTCGTCTTCCGCCGCCACCGCCGCCACCGGCTCGCCGATATAGCGCACTTTGCCAAGCGCCAAGGCCTGCTCGTCCTTCACCACCGGGCCGAAGGGGACACCGGTGATATCCTCGCCCGTCACCACCGCCTTGACGCCCGGAAGCGCCGACGCCGCCTTAGTGTCATAGGAGAGAATGCGCGCATGGGCATAGGGGCTGGTCAGAAGTGCAGCGTGCAGCATGCCGGGCATGACCATGTCGCCAGTGAAGAGCGCCTTGCCGCCGGCTTTTTCGCCGGCCTCGAGACGTGGCGGGCTTTTACCGATGGCGCTTTCGAGATCGCTCATTGCTCCAGCCTTTCCGCTGCCAACTGTACGGCGTCGACAACCCGGACATAGCCGGAGCAGCGGCAGAGATTGCCGGACAGCGCACTCCGGATTTCTCCACGGGTGGGCATCGGGTTGTCGGCCAGCAACGCCGTCGCGGTGACGATCATGCCGCTCATGCAAAAACCGCATTGGATCGCCCCGGCATCGACGAAGGCCTGCTGCATGACGGACAGTTTGCCGCCTTCACCGAGACCCTCAACGCTGATGATGTCACGCCCCACAATATTCGCCGCTAAAAGCAGACAGGCGTTCATCGGCAAGCCGTCGATCAACACTGTACAAGCGCCGCAGACACCTTGATTACAGGCATTTTTTGTGCCGGTCAGCGCCAGTTCACCGCGCAGCACATCAAGCAGCGTGCGCGACGGCGGGACACGAAGCGCACGGTCCTCACCATTTATCCGGAGGGTGATATCCAATTTTTTGCTCATGACCGAGCTTCCAATTTGGCCTGCGCGGCAGTGAGAGAGCGCGCCAGTAGGCGCGGCACCAACATCTGGCGGTATTCGGCGCTACCGCGTACATCATCCACAGGATCGCTGGCCTCAACCAGTTTGGCGGCGGCAGCCTCGACTGCATCCACCTCCAGCGCCGAGCCGAGCAAGCACGCCTCGGCTTCCGCGACGCGCACCGGTGTGGCGCCGGCGGCGCCGAGGGCAATGCGCACGAAGCTGCATTCGGAGCCGGTCTTTGCGAGCACAAGAGCTACCGATAGCGTGGCGTAATCGCCGTGCACGCGGGCGAATTTTTCGTAGTGTCCCTTTGCACCTTCCGGCTCCGCGGGCAAAAGGGCCGCCGAGACCATCTCGCCCGCCTTAAGCGCCGTGGTGAGATAGTCCTCAAAGAATTCTTCGGCGGCGATTTCGCGTTTGCCCGCCGGTCCGGCAGTTTCAATTATGGCGTTTGCCGCCACCAGCGCCGCCGGCAAATCAGAACTGGGATCGCCATGCGCCACGGCGCCGCCGAGCGTGCCGATATTGCGCACGGAGGGGTGAGCGATCTGCGCTACCGCTTCTCGGATAACGGTGTTTCCGCCGGTGAGCCGCGCGTCAGCAGCAAGAGATGCATGATCCAGCATTGCGCCAATGCGGACACCACCATCCGCCGCCACGTCGATCGCCTGCAACTCGGGAACGGCGCGCAAACTGACCAGGGCAGAGGGCGCGATCAGTTCGGCGTTCATCATCGCCACCAATGTGGCGCCGCCGGCCAGCAGCATCGCTTCCGGATCAGCAGAGATCAGGGCCAGGGCCGCATCGAGGCTTGTGGGTTGATGGAATTCCATGTCCTTTGCCTCAGCTTCCAGAAATGGTTTCAGATGCTTTTGCTTCGGCAGCGGTGCGGAAATTCTCGGCGAATTCGGCGCCCAGCGCCGCCGCCTTTTTTTTCATGATACCGAGGCCGAATTTCACCAAACGCCCGGTGACCTGAACATCCGATTGGTAATACACATTGGTGTCGCCCATGTCGGTAGTGCTCAAGATCAATTCGCTCTTTGCCTTAAGGCGGCTGGCGTTGGTGCCCTCCTGGCCACGCGTATCGATCCGGGCAAAATCGGGCGGCCGTTCTTCAGCCACCTGGATATCGAGATTGAATACCGTCTTGATCGGCCCGATCCCGACTTTTACCGCCGCCCGATAGGCGCCATCACCGATATCCTCGACGTCCTGGCAGCCGGGCACACAGGGCGCCACGAAGGCAGGATCGCGGATGCAATCCCAGACATGTTCGAGAGGCGCCTCGACGGCGAAATTTTCCTCGATAATCATGATTCCCTACTTGCTCTTTCTTGCTTGTTATGGCGCCTGCGATGCTCTGTCAATCGGCGAACATAGCCGGAAATAGATCGACGTCTTATAGACCATGGCAAACGGGCATAAATAGGTTACTTTCGCTTCGCAATGAAAAATCCCGCGATTCGCCCCAAGGACGCCGCCACCCTCGCTCTCATACGCCGAGACGGTGGGACCGCCTCGGTGCTCATGGGCCAACGCGGCAAGGAACAAGTCTTCATGCCTGAGCGCTATGTCTTTCCCGGCGGCGGCGTAGAGGTCTGCGACCGTTATGTGCGACCCGCAGGCGAATTGCGCGAGGGTGTGGCACGCCGGGTAGCGCGTTCATGCACATTAGCACGGGCGCGCTCTCTCGGTGCCGCCGCAATACGCGAAACATTCGAAGAAACAGGGCTCATGTTGGCAGCCCCCGGCGCCCCGCCAAACCACAAGGGGCGTCCAGAATGGCGCGGTTTTCAGGAGCGCGATCTGGCGCCATCGCTCGATAAGCTCGATTACATCTACCGCGCCGTAACGCCGCCCGGATCGCCACGCCGTTTCAACGCCCGATTTTTTATGGCCTTTGCGGAGGATCTACGCGGCGAAATCACCGGCAATGGCGAATTGCATGATATCGCCTGGGTGCCGATAGCGGAGGCGCTGAAAATGCCGATCCCGCACATCACCGGCGTGGTGCTGCGGGAAATAGATAGGCTCCTGCACGACCCCACGCCCCGCGACAAAGCGGAAACCACCCCATTCTTCCGCCGCGTCGGCAAGAAGTATATTTTGAAGATGGAGTAGCGGCTTTTAAGCTGCCCGACGCCGTTCTGCAATGCCGCGTTCGACGATTGGAAGCACTTGTTTTGCGAATAGTTCCTGGGTCTGGATCGCCTTATGCGCCGGGATCCCGCCATAATGGCTGACCAGGATAAATTCTTCAAATGCGATCTTGTCATAGAGCGAGAGTAACTGATTAGCGACTTTCTCTGGCGTACCGATATAGACGATACCGAGATCAACGATATCCTGGTACGAGACATCTCCGAGACGGAGAAAATCGTCACCGGCATAAAAATCAAAACCGCCGGCGCGCATCCGCGCTTTGACCTCTTCAGTGCGGTTCATTTCCTTTAACGGCGACACGTTATATTCGATGAATTTCATTGCATATTCTTCTGCGTCACGCTCGGCGCGCTGCTGATCTTCGTCTAGGTATAGCGCTTTGAGGAACGACACATGCGGCGTGGTACCAGCGCGGGCACAGGCTTCCTGATAAATATTGTGCGGCTCAATGAAGATATCGTCCGGTGTCGGCGCGCCCACGACCACGCTCCAGCCGCGCTCGCCAGCTTGGGTGAACGTCTTTGAGCTGGTTCCGACCTGGAAGATCGGCGGATGCGGCTTTTGGACCGGCTTGGGCACAATGGAAAGGTTTTCGCAGGAGTAATACTTGCCGTCGAAAGAGAAGCGCTCTTCGGTCCAGCCCTTGATAAGAATTTCGATACACTCGTGAAACCGCTCGAGACTTTCCTCATAGGCTACATTTGCGGGCTCCTGCAACCAGCCGTGACCGCGCCCGATACCGACCTCGATACGCCCACCGGTGAGAATATCTGCCTCGGCGATCTGGCCCGAAAGCACCATCGGATTGTGCAGCGGTAGGGTATGGCAAAGGGTGCGGAATCGCAGATTGCGCGTGCGCTCAGCGAGTTTGGTATAGAGCGGAAGCGGCGCGCAATTGATGGCGAATTTTTCGAAGAACGGATGCTCCAAGGTGGTAAACACCCCGAATCCGCGTTGATCAGAATGTTCGGCACATTGGATCACATCATTGATGAGTTCCGCATGATCGCGCCCCGGCGGGCATTGAAATTCGACATAGGTCCCTAAACGCAATTTGGTCATTTTTTTGTAACTCCCTTACTGGCTTATTGCGACCAAGTGTAACGGCATCTCAACCATGGTTACCAGCCTGTCGTGCCGAGCCGCTAGCATAAATTGTCAGCTTTCCAGAGCCGCGGCGCGGGCAGCCTCTATTTCCGCTGCTGGCATACCAGCCTCCTCGGCAGCATCCAGCAAACTCCGCCAGGTCGAACCCGGCAGAGGCACGCCATCGGCACGCCGCTGTATACGGTGACGCGTTTCCGTGTCGCCCGGACAGAGCACCTCGCCACCCGCCTCAGCAGAACGCGCAGAACGGAAAAATTCAACATATTGACGCAGTTCGGCGGCAAAACTACCCGCCGTGGCGACAAATTCCGGCGCGACATAGATCGACAACATACCGTTCGCCAATTGCTGCTTGCCCGGTGTGGAGCAGCCCGAGCCGGTCAGAGCGCCGGCCAATATCTCGCACATGAAGGAAAGGCCAGAACCCTTATGCTCGCCCATCGCCCGGATCGCGCCCGAGCCAGTGCGGACATCCAACGGCTGGGAACTGTCACTAACGCCATAAAGCAGGACTGGATCTGTAGAGAGCGTACCATCGCCATCGATCAAGGCACCCGCCGGAAGCGGCTTGCCGCCACCGAGCGCGTTCAACACCTTGCCTTCGGCGACAATCGAGGTAGCAAAATCGAGCACTAGAGATGGTTCATCCTCCGACGGAATGCCGATGCAAACAGGATTGGTCGACATGCGCCGCTCCGTCCCGCCGAACGGTGCTACCAACAGACCGAGGCCCGACGTATTGACAAAATGAATTGAGATCACGCCTTTGGCTGCCGCCATCTCGGCCCAATCACCGATCCTCCCCAGGTGACCAGAATTGCGCAGCGCGATCAGTGATAGACCGCTCCTTGCCGCCTTAGAAATGCCGAGGCGCACCGCCTGCGGCCCGACCGTCTGGCCGAATCCGAACTTGCCGTCGACCACCGCCAGCACGTCATTTTCGCTGACGATGGAGATTTCCTGATCACGCGAGATGTTGCCTTCTTTTAACCAATGTAGATAGCGCGGCACGCGCAGCACGCCATGGCTCTCGTGACCAGAAAGGTTCGATGAGGTTAGATAATGTCCGATGCGCCCGGCTTCCCCTGCGGAGCAGCCGGCGGCAGCGAACGTATCACTGACCAGGCGGCTGAGAATATCGGCTGGGACTGTGATATCTCTCTCTACGGTGTCCGACATGCTCAACTCTTACCTCGCTCGCGAGCCAACATTTCTAACAGCGAAATCAGTAAATGATCGCGCTCCCGGGTTAGGTCGTCGAGCGAGCGGCCCGCAGCTTCAGCGGTCACACCTGCTATCACTTTTTCTGCCGCGGCGTCCGAGATTTTAGGTTCGCAGCCAAGATCTGCCCACCAAGATTCAAGTGCCGGGCCAAAATGTTCTATCGCATGACGAACGCCGCCATCGCCGCCAGCGAGATGCAAAATCAGATTTGGCCCCATCAGCGCCCAGCGCAGGCCGGGACCGTAGGAGACAGCTATATCAACATCCTCGACACTCGCCACGCCGCTATCGACCAAATGTACCGCCTCTCGCCACATCGCCGCTTGCAGCCGGTTGGCAAGATGGCCAGGGACTTCGCGGTTGATGCGGATCGCCTTTTTACCGCAGCCATTATAAAAGGCGAGCGCCCATTCGATAGCGGCCGCATCCGTATCCTCACCGCCGACAACTTCGACCAACGGTACGAGATGCGGCGGATTGAACGGATGGCCTATGACATAGCGCGCCGCCGCCCTGCGCCCAGCCTGAAGTTCACTGATTAAAAGGCCAGACGAGCTCGACGCCATGACTACATTATCGGGTAACACGTCATCAAGACGGCTATAGAGCTCTATCTTGATCTCCGCATTCTCCGGCCCACTTTCCTGCACGAACTGGCAGTTTCGTAATGCTTCCGATGGATCACCGAAAAACGTCATGCGGCTTTCATCCATCTCGGCGGGTGCACCGAGTCGGATCAGTGCAGGCCAGGCGGCGGCGATGAAGTCGCAGCAGCGCGCTTCGAAACCAGGCGCCGGATCCCATACATTGACGGACAGGCCATGCGCCAGAAAATGCGCCGCCCAGGAAGCACCAATGGTGCCCGCGCCGAGTATCGCGACGCGTTCAACCGCGTCCGGTTTCACCAAATTCATATTTACGCCCTCACGTGAATGTTCAGATTTTAAGATATCAGAACCACCGCGCCTTCGCCCTCGACCCGGCCCAGCATCGCAGCTATCAGCAAAACATTGCCAGAGGAGTAGCCCCATACATCGGGACTGAAGACACTGCAAGCCGCGCCTCCACCGGCAAAGGGACATAGGCTATACACCGCTGTTCTGGGGCCAAACCAGCACCAATGAGTGGATGACGAACCCACCCTGGGTATGGAGCAGGGATGCACCGGCTTTCTCCGCGTAATTAGGCGGCGCCAATGACGGTTTGCCTTCAAAACACCAGCCAAAAGTATCGCGCTCTTGGGTTTCAGCATAGCGCAGCGTCTCCGCCAAGGTCTCAGTGAGCGGGGGGTCAGCTTGACGGCGGTCCTCGAGCAGAACGAAGGGAATGCCGTGCGTTGCGGCCAGCCATGCGAGAGCTGGCGCTTAACGCCGGCAGCACAGATCGACAATGACGGAATCGGCCAATTTCCTGATTAGCATCTGAATTTCACCCGCCATGAGTTCTGCATCGTCCTCGATGCTGCGTTCCGCATGCCAGCGGGTTGTACGGGCAGGAATAAAGTCTGAGGAAAGCCCGGCCAAGCCAACCGGCGGTGTGTCAGGCTCAAGCACCAGCGCGGCGATGCAAGTGGTACGCAGCGTCAATTCCGTGATTAGGCCACAAGCGCCGCCGCCGATGATGGCAACCAGAAATTCAGTATCAAACTCTTCGTCCTCAACCTATTTCACATGCATTGTTATCGACCTTCACCAATCATATGCTGCTGCACGAATCTTGATGATAGGAGAGAATCCTTGCGCTTCGAAGGAACTAAGACTTACGTCACCACCGAGGAACTGAACGCCGGCGTCAACGCTGCTATCACCTTACAGCGGCCATTGCTGGTCAAGGGCGAGCCGGGCACCGGCAAAACCATCCTCGCCGCCGAGATTGCTGCAGCACTGAATGCGCCACTTATCGAATGGCATGTGAAATCAACCACCAAGGCACAGCACGGCCTCTATGAGTATGACGCGGTGGCGCGTCTGCGCGACGGTCAGCTTGGCGATGAACGGGTAAAGGAGATCTCCAACTATATTTTGCCCGGTAAATTGTGGGAAGCATTTGAACTTGAGCAACGGCCGGTTCTGCTAATCGACGAGATCGACAAGGCAGACATCGAGTTTCCTAACGATCTTCTGCTCGAACTCGACCGCATGGAATTCCATGTCTATGAGACTAAGAAAACCATCCGCGCGTTACATCGACCGGTCATTATTATCACCTCCAACAATGAAAAAGAGCTGCCGGACGCCTTTCTCCGCCGCTGCTTCTTCCACTACATCCGGTTCCCTGACCGGGAAACCATGGAGCGTATCGTCGCCGTTCATTACCCCAACATCAAGAAGCGCCTGGTTAGTGCAGCACTGGGTCTCTTTTACGATATTCGCGAGGCGCCAGGGCTGAAGAAAAAACCGTCCACATCCGAATTGCTGGATTGGCTAAAGCTACTGATGGCCGAAGATATTTCACCTGAAAATTTGCGTACCACCGATTCGGCACAACTCATTCCGCCGCTATATGGCGCCTTGTTGAAATCAGAGCAGGATGTACAACTGTTTGAACGCCTTGCCTTTCTCAACCGGCGCGAACAACACTAAGGCAAACGGCTTGTTCCAAAATCTATTCCGTGAATTGAAACGGGTGCGGGTACCGGTCACACTACCAGAATACCTCGACCTGATGGCAGCGATGGACAAGAGCCTCGCAGATTACAGCGTCGATCAATTCTATTTCCTGTCGCGCGCACTTCTGGTGAAAGACGAACGCCATCTTGACCGCTTTGATCAAGTGTTCAGCCATGTGTTCAAAGGCCTGGAACGGGTCTCAGCGGATGATAACGAAGTGGAAATCCCCGAGGAATGGCTGAAGCGCTTGGCTGAGCTCAATTTGAGCGAGGAGGAAATGGCCAAGATTGAAGCGCTGGGTGGCTGGGAAAAACTGATGGAAACACTGCGCGAGCGCCTAGCAGAACAGGACGAACGTCACCAAGGCGGCAGCAAATGGATCGGCACCGCCGGCACCTCGCCGTTTGGCGCTTATGGCTATAACCCGGAAGGCGTACGCATCGGCCAACGCGAGGGCCGCCAGGGGCGTGCGGTCAAGGTTTGGGACAAGCGCGAATTTCGCGATCTCGACGGCGAGGTCGAACTCGGCACGCGCGGCATGAAAATTGCCCTTCGACGTCTCCGCCGTTTTGCCCGCGAAGGCGCGCTGAGCGAGCTCGACATCGACGACACCATTCAATCGACTGCGAAGAACGGTGGCTGGCTCGATCTCCGCATGGTGCCAGAGCGCCACAACGCGGCGAAGCTCCTCCTTTTGCTCGATGTTGGTGGCTCGATGAACGCCCATGTGCAAGGCTGCGAGCGGTTGTTCTCAGCGGCACGCAGCGAGTTCAAGTATCTCGAATATTATTACTTCCACAATTGTTTCTATGAAAGCGTGTGGCGCGACAACCGCCGCCGCCGAACCGAGCAAATAGATAGCTGGGAACTGATCAACAGCTACAATTCGGAATATAAATTGGTCATTGTCGGCGACGCCTTCATGAGCCCTTATGAGATTGTTTATCCGGGCGCGAGCGTCGAGCATTTCAATGAAGAATCAGGCGAGCAGTGGCTGAAACGCCTACTCCGCGCCTATCCTCAGGCCGTCTGGCTCAATCCGCTGCGGCAACGTGGATGGCATTCCAGCGAATCCATCAAGATGATTCAGGAATTGATGGACGACCGCATGTATCCGCTGACTCTGGATGGCCTCGATTCAGCCATGCGCGAACTCAGCAAGTAAGGTGCTTACCGCCGATTCTGCGCGGCCTCTGCGACGGCGAGGATGCGGTACATCGAGCGCAACACCGGCTTTTCGATCAGCTTGTTGTCTATGAGCACCAGGCCCGAATCGCCTTCTTCAAACGCCTTGATAACGCGGCGTGCATAATCGATCTGTACTTCAGACGGGCTGAATGCGTCGTTAAGAGTCGCAATTTGCTTGGGATGGATCGCGCCTTTGCCTGTGAAGCCGAGGGCAGCACAACGCTCGGCCTCCTCACGCAATCCCGCCATGTCTTCGAGATCGAGGAATGGAACATCGATCAAGTCCAGGCCCGCCCCCGCCGCCGCGTGAACTAATTGTGAGCGAGCACGGAATAAAGGCTCCCAAACCGGCGCCACGCGCAACTCTGCCGCCATGTCGACGGCGCCGAACAGGAGGGAATCGATGCGCGGGCTAGATTTGGCGATGTCGTAGCAGCGGTCGAGCCCGTCATTGGTTTCAATGATAACGTGGAAGCGGATAGCAGCGCATTTATCGAGCAGCAGTTCGTCGAGTAGTTGTATTTCCTCTGCCGATTTGACCTTAGGCAACATAATCGCTGCAGGCGGCACATCGGCAGCGATGATCGCGTTCAAATCTTTGAGGCCATCGGCACTGCGCAACGTATTGACACGCACCACACATTCTACGTCGCCGGTTTCCGGCAAATCCGCGAACAGCCCCAGAGTCATATCGCGTGCCTCATCTTTGTGCTGAGGCGCGATGGCGTCTTCAAGATCAACGGTCACAATATCGGCGCCAGTCCGGAGCGCCTTGGGAAACATGTCGGGCTGATTGCCCGGCGTGAAAATCAGGCTCCGGCGCGGCTGAATGGAATCATCCGCCGTCAAAGCGCCAGGACCTTGCCCGGGTTCATCAAATTTTGCGGGTCCATCGAGCGCTTGATCATGCGCATTACGTCCACCGAATTGCCATGCTCAGCCTCCATATAGCCAATCTTTCCAACGCCGATACCGTGCTCCCCAGTGCAAGTTCCGCCCATGGCCAGCGCGCGGTCAATCATGTTGTCATTGACCTGTTTGGCGCGAGCAAGTTCAACTTCATTGCCCGGCTCAAGCAAAAATCCTAGGTGAAAATTGCCATCGCCGGCATGGCCGACGATGGGCGCCAGCAGACCGTTTTCGTCGACCTCGCGTTTTGTCTCGAGTAAACATTCGGCAAGTCTTGAGATCGGCACGCAGACATCTGTCGCCCAGACCATGCAGCCGGGACGCAGTGCGAAACAAGCATAGAGCACGTCATGGCGTGCCTGCCAAAGCGCGTTGCGTTCCTCGGTAGTTTTGGTCCATCGAAAATCGGAGCCGCCGAATTCCGCGGCGATCTCGCCGACCAATTTCGACTGCTCCTCGACGCCGCGCTCGGTGCCGTGAAATTCAAACAGGATTGTGTTGTCGCGTGCATAGTCGAGTTTCGAATAGCGCATGCAGGCATCCATCTGAACATCGTCGAGCAATTCCATACGTGCAACTGGAATGCCTGACTGGATGGTCAACATGACGGTGTTAACGGCTCCCTCCAGGGTCGGGAACGAGCACATCGCCGCCGAAATTGCCTCGGGGATGCCGTAGAGCCGAAGCGTTACCTCGGTAATCACACCAAGTGTACCTTCTGACCCGACCATGAGACGGGTCAAATCGTAGCCGGCGGAGGATTTCCGCGCCCGGCCACCGGTCTTGATGATCTTACCATCGGGCAGCACCACGGTGAGGCCGAGCACATTCTCACGCAGTGTGCCGTAGCGCACCGCATTAGTGCCCGAAGCGCGCGTCGCCGCCATGCCGCCCAAGGTAGCGTCGGCGCCAGGGTCGATCGGGAAGAACAGGCCGGTATCCTTGAGATATTGGTTGAGCTGCTTGCGCGTCACGCCAGCTTGAACGGTACAGTCCAAATCAGCTTCGTTGACGCACACCACTTCGTTCATCTGGCTCAGATCAATGCACACGCCGCCATAAGGCGCAGTGACGTTGCCCTCCACTGACGTGCCAACACCGTAAGGCACCATCGGCATGGCGTGGGCAGCACAAATGCTGACTATTGCGGACACTTCCTCCGTGCTGCGCGGAAACACCACGGCGTCCGGCGGTTGCGGCGTATAGAGGCCACATTCACCATTGCCATGTTGTTCGCGTACGGCAACTGAAGCAGTCAAGCGGTCGCCGAGCAATTGCGAAAGCTCGCCGATGGCATTTTCACGCGGCAGAGATTGAGTTGCCATGATTTGTTTCCGTTAGATTTCGGCTGTCACCTATCGATCATACACCAACCTGGCCGGTTGGTAATTGCCTAGTTAGTCTTTGCCAAGCATGAGCCCGGCGGCAAGAAAGCCGCCATCGACCGCCATGGTATGGCCGGTGATGTAGCGCGCCTCTTCGCTTGCCAGATAAAGCGCTGCCGAGGCAACCTCGGCGGGCGTGCCGTAGCGATCTTCGGGAATTGCCTTGGTATAAACTTCGCGCGTCTTGACGGAATGCATCTTGGCTACCAATTCGGTATCGATGGCGCCTGGCGCCAACGCGTTTACGGTCACGCCTTGGGACGCAAGTTCGACCGCCATCACCCGCGTCAGCGTCTCCACGCCGCCTTTAGCGGCGCCATAGGCGGCCCGCCCGGTGCCGCCACGGATTGCCGCAGTCGAAGACAGATTGACGATGCGGCCATAACCTCCCTTGACCATCTCGCGCGCCGCCGCTTGGCCGCAGAGGAATGTGCCAGTCAAATCCACATCGATGATGCGCCGCCATTCCTCCTCGCTGGTCTCGAGGAAACCGCGCTCGACACCGACCCCGGCGCTATGCACCAAGATGTGCAAGTCACCGAGTTTGACGATTGTTTTCGCCACAGCCGCGTTGACCGATGTCGCATCCGCTACATCAAGCTCGACAGAGATTGCTCGGGCGCCTGACGCAACCAACTCGGCGGCTACCTCCGCTGCGCCTGCGATATTGATGTCGGCCACTGCCACAGCGGCTCCATTGGCCACCAATTGCCGCGCCACCTCACGCCCTATACCACTGGCGCCACCGGTTACTAACGCGACTCTTCCAGCGAAATCCATATCTACAACCTGATCCGTTCAGTTTCGCTTCAATCCGCCGCCGATGCTAATCTCATGCGGCCTATGGAAAAAGAGAGAATTCAAGTGCCCGCATTGTAACGCAAAAGCTTCGCGCAATAATCACCAACGAAAGGGCGGCGGCGGTAAATCGCCGCTCTTGCCGGCTAAACGGATCAGTTACATGGACAACATAGTTATCCTCTCTACCGATGCCCTCTATACCGTAGCAAAAACCTTGATCGACCTCTATGACGAGACCAAACAACACTGGACAAATCTCGATTATGCTAGCACATGCTAGCCGTTCGACGCGTTCAATGAGTTAGCGGGCCTGGAAAAACCTGCAGCTCTCGACGAGCAAAACAGCACGGTATTAATTTTCAAACAAAGGGACAGACGATGACGGAAATTATACGCGATCTCGTGGGCTATGGGGGCAAGCCGCCGACCAAGCCATTCTCGAACGGCGCCCGCCTCGCTGTCTCCATCGTCGTCAATTACGAAGAAGGCTCTGAATATTCGCACGCCATGGGCGACAACCGTCAGGATACGATGTTCGACTGGGGCGCTTATCCGACGCCGCCTGAGATCCGCAATTTGGCGGCAGAATCGGTAGCCGAATACGGTGCCCGCGTGGGCGTCTGGCGGGTGCTCGACGTGCTCCAGGCGGCGGATGTAAAATCGACCTTCTTCGCCTGCGCCGTCGCCTTCGAGCATAATCCCGAGGTCGCGAGAGCCGCGGTTGCAGGCAGCCATGAAATTTGTAGCCATGGCTATCGCTGGGAGGAAGTGTTTACGCTCAGCGAAGAAGAAGAGCGTGAGCATATCCGCATGGCCATCGAATCCTTTGAACGCACCTGCTTCAAGCGCCCAGTTGGCTGGTATTGCCGTTATGGCCCAAGCGTGCGCACGCGCCGCCTTGTGGTGGAGGAAGGCGGCTTTATTTACGATTCTGACGCCTATAACGACGACACACCCTACTTTGTCGACGTCGAGGGGACACGCCATTTGGTAGTACCCTACGCCTCTGACGCTAATGATTTCAATTTTTGGCTAGCGCCAGGCTTCGTGACGGCAGACGATTTTGATACTTACTTGCGCGATAGTTTTGACACCCTCTACGCCGAGGCGGCGACCTACCCGCGCATGATGTCGATCGGCCTCCATCCCCGCATCATTGGCCGCCCTGGCAAAGTCGCCGGCCTCTCGCGCTTCCTCGACTACGCCAAACAACATGACGACGTGTGGTTCGCCACCCGCGAAGAAATCGCTCGCGATTGGCTGAAACTGCACGGGTAATCACTTTGATGTGGCTCCTCAATCACCGAGCGGCAAGTCCGTACCCTTTGGCTACCTCGAATTAGCTCGGGCGCGCGGGCGCACTTGCCGG
>CAYPSQ010000004.1:37093-60251 GCA_964413115.1 uncultured Rhizobiaceae bacterium
CCCGCCGGCGCCGCTTCCAGCCCATTGATGGTATCTTCCTTGAAAGTGATATGGCCGGACTTTAGCCATGCCGCCATGCGAGCAATGGCCCCAGGCCAACGATCGAGCCAGTCGGTCACGAGAATGCCGTGGACACTGGCGCGGTTGACGAGAATATGGCGCAGGTGGGAAGGGCCAACATAGGTCTCGGTCAAATTATATTCCGCAATAAATCCGCACACCACGACACGCGCTCTGAGGGCGAGATGGCGCATTGCTGCATCGCCGGTAGGGCCGCCGACGTTTTCAAAATAAACGTCGATACCGCCGGGGCAGGCCTTTGATAATGCCGCGTCAAGGTCGCCGCAGTCACGGTAATTAATGACGTTGTCGAAGCCCAACTCATCTCGGCAATAGGCCGCCTTCTCGGGGGTCCCCACCGTGCCCACCACGCGGCTGCCGCCGATCTTGGCTATCTGACCAACGAGCGAGCCGACCGCGCCCGAAGCGGCGGAAACGAGGACCGTGTCGCCCGCTTTAGGTTGGCCTACTTCCAGAAGGCCGAAATAGGCGGTCATGCCCGGCATGCCCAGCACGCTGACGGCATAGGAGATAGGTCCTTGCGATTCATCAACCCTGCGCAACGCCGCTGCCGGAACGGCGGCATGGCTGCGCCAGCCCATGTCGCCGGTGACGATATCGCCGGGCGAAAAACGCTTATGGTTTGACCGCACCACCTCGCCCACCGCGCCACCGCCCATAGCGCTGCCAATTTTGACCGGCGGCGCATAGGATTTGGCTTCGCTCATGCGCCCGCGCATATAGGGATCGAGGGAGAGATAAAGCACGCGCACCAGTACCTGGCCATGTCCGGGCTCAGGCATCGCCACCTTGCGAAACTCGAAATCCCTTTCTTTCGGTGCACCCGAAGGCCGCGCCGCCAGGATTACTTCTTCGGCGGTATCGTTTTCAGATTTTACCATGGAGTCCGCACCTACCTTCCGAGATCCTAGTTACCCATCTCCGATATCCGCGAGAACAGAATTCAATTCCCTGGCCGCTTGGTTGATGTCGAGGGTGATGGCGGCACGGGCAGATTTGGCATCGCGTTTGCGCAGGGCCGAAAGCAGTTTGCGGTGCGCGGTTTGCGCATTTTTCATCATTGTTGGGCGGTCGGCGGCGAGGGTCAACAGGGGACCGGTGCGGAGCCAGGTTATTTGAATGAGATCGACCAGCAAACTAGAGCCGGAAGCGCGGTAGATGGTCATGTGAATTTTTGAATTGGCGGTGAGCATAGTTTCCGTGTCGCTCTGCTTTGCCGCCGCCACCATTTGGTCATTCAGCGAAGAAAGGCATTTGATATCCGCCCTCGAAAGATTGCTGACCGCCATTTCGGCGGCCAAGCCTTCCAGCGCGACGCGCACCTGACGCTGTTCCTCGAGTTTGGCGCGCGTCATGACAGGTACGCTGATCGAGCGGTTGGGCACAGCTTCAAGTGCGCCCTCGGCAACCAAGCGCTGGACCGCCTCGCGCACCGGCGTTTCGCTGATTTGGAGCGCTGCAGCCATCGAACGTAGGGTCACGCTCTCGCCCATTTTTATGCGCCCCGAAGTGAGCGCATTCCTGATTTCATCGTAGGCCGTCTCATGCAGCGTCTCGCGCCGCAAGGGGCCGAGTTTCTCAGCGCCAGCCGGCGCCGTACTTTGTTCTCCAACCGCCCCGCCTTCAGTAAAAGCGCCGTCTTCAACTATGAAATCACGCAACCGTTTCATTCCTTGATCAATGATATTTTATGTGATCACATATCGCACAATACCGAAAGGTTAAAAGAGGTTAGATATGGCGCGCAGCAGTGAGAGAATATTGACCACCCAACTCGGTAGCCTGCCGCGCAGCGATGCCCTGCTCGCCATGTTGATGCGAATCGAAAAGGGTGAAGATATAGACCGCGCGGCGTTTCGCCGCCAAGTCGAAGACGATATGACGGAAGTGATCGTCAAGCAAGCCGAGGCTGGCATTGATATTGCCGGCGACGGCGAGCTGCCGCGTATCGGGTTTTCCTATTATGTGAAAGACCGCATGACCGGCTTTGGCGGTGTCAGCCAGCGCAACACGGTGAGCGATTTTGCTAAATTCCCCGGCTACGCGGCGCTCAAGATGGCAGCGGTCAAGGCATCAGCCGGAGACGGGGCGGATCTAGAGGAATCGGCTTCTATCTACGAAATGCCTGAAGCGCAAGGGGAGGTAATTTATGACAGCGAGCTCGCCGCTGCGAAGGAAGAGATGGAGATCTTTTCCGCAGCCCTTGACGCCTCGGTCAGCCGCAACAAATTCTCCGGCACTTTCGTCTCAGCTGCTGGGCCCGGAATTATATCCACCACACTACTGCGTAACGAGGCGCACCCCACGTATAAAGATGATAACGAATACGTCATGGCGCTCGCCCGCGAGCTGAAGAAGGAATACGACTATATCATCTCCTGTGGCCACCAATTGCAGATAGACGCTCCAGACCTGGCGATGGAACGGCAGATAATGTTTGTTGACCAGCCGCTCGGCAAATTCCTCGCCCGGGTCGAACTACATATTGACGCTCTCAATATTGCCCTCGCCGATATCCCGGCGGAGAAGGTGCGACTGCATGTTTGCTACGGCAATTATGACGGTCCACATATCGACGATGTGGAATTGCAGGAAGTGCTGCCACTGTTATATGCCGCAAATGTTGGCACGCTCAGCATCGCCTGCGCCAATCCCCGCCATCAGCACGACTGGAAACAGTTTAAGACCTACAAACTGCCCGACCATATGACGCTGATGCCCGGCGTTATCGACGTCACCACAAACACACTGGAACACCCGGAAGTAGTGGCAGATCGAATCTGCCAGTTTGTCGAGGTGATTGGTGATCGCGAGCGTGTGATCGCAGCTTGCGACTGTGGTTTCAGCACATTTGCGGGCTATGTGATGGTGCCCTCAGATGTGGCATGGAAGAAACTCGAAATGCTGAGCCGTGGAGCACAACTGGCAAGTGAGCGTCTTTGGAATTAGTCCTAAAGGCTTAAGCTATTCATAAATTTGTGCCGCAAATTTATTTCGCGGTTATGGTCAACTCAGACTCGTTTAACAAATAGTGGGGAGATAAATGATGAGATTATTTTTTTCGTTAGCTACGGCTGGGCTGCTTGCACTTGGTGCCTTAGGCCTCATCGACAAAGCTCAAGCTGATTCCGACCCGGTCGTCATCGGTGCAGCAATAGCACTGTCAGGCTTTGTACAACCCTACGATGACGGGCCTCTCAAGGGCGCCCAACTAGCCATCGCCGATATAAACGCAAAAGGCGGCGTGATGGGCCATCAGCTCAAGATCGTCACTGCGGATACTAAGTCTGATCCTGCGCAAGGCACCAACGCCGCCATCGAAGTACTGGAACAAGGCGCTGAAATGGTCATGGTGACCTGCGATTTTGACTTTGGCGCTGCTGCTGCACTGCAGGCCCAAGCAAGCGGCAAGGTGACCTTCTCGTCTTGCGCTGGCGATCCGAAATTCGGCGTCCAGGGTATTGGCCCACTAGCCTACACTATGGCCCTCGGAACACCTGCGCAGGGCGCAACCCTCGCCGAATGGGCCTATAAGGAAAAAGGCTGGCGCAAAGTGTATGTCCAAATGAATTCGATGGTCGAATATTTCAAATCACTCTGCAGCAACTTCAAAACCCGCTGGGAGGAATTGGGCGGCGAGATCGTTGGCGAGGACGTCTACAATTTCACCGAAGTAAAATCCTTTGAAGGCCAAGTGACCCGGATGAAGCAAAATACCGAGAAGGACTTTGTATTCCTCTGCGCCGCAACCTTCGACGGGCCATCACTAATCAAGCAGGCCCGAAACGCCGGCGAAAACACGCCGATCCTCGCCTCCGAATCGATGGACGGAAACTTCTGGCTCGAAGCAGTGCCCAACCTGAGCGAATTTTATCTTACGGTTTATGGCTCCATGTTTGGCAATGATCCAAATCCTCGCATCAACGACTACGTCGCCAGATTCACCGAGATGCATGGGCAGGCGCCATTCACCGCGCATTCAATGACCGGTTACAGCCTAGTCGAGGCGTGGGCGCTGGCAGCGGAGCGGGCCGGTTCGTTCGATGCAGACGCCATTCGCCAGGAACTCGATAAGTTTGACAATGAAGACCTCTTGGTCGGTTCGACGAGTTATTCGCCGGACCTTCATATCAATCTCTATCGCGGCATGCAGGTCATGGAAGTTCAGAACGGTAAACATGCTCCGATCACGCGGTACACCGCCGAGAAAGTACCGCCGATCACGTTCTGAGGCAGGCGGTTCAATTTCTAATCTAAGGGCCCCGCGGCGTGATTGCAGAAGCGCTGCGGGGCTCTTAATTTTGATATGATCGTCCTTCAATATGCTATCGATGCGCTGAGCGTTGGCGGTCTATACGCGCTCGCGGCGCTCGGCATTGGGCTCATCTTTGGCATCATGCGTCTGGTCAATTTTGCGCATGGCGACCTCCTAATGATGGGCTCATACGCCATGTTTATGCTAGCCGTCACGGTATGGCCGGTTACCATTCTAGGTGGCGTGGTAATAGCCATATTGGTCGCGGTCATTACCGAGCGAATCGCATTTCGCCCACTACGCGCGGCGAACCCCACCACACTGCTCGCCGCCTCATTTGCAGTGAGCTTTTTTCTACAGAATTTTGTATTGATGATCATGGGCGGCCGCGCACTTGGTGTAGATATCGTGCCGGCGCTCAATGAGCACATCGCCTGGGGCACCACCAGTATTTCAGTGCTGAATCTCTTCACAATCGCCATGTCAGTTGTCCTCATGGGCGGGCTTACACTTTTCCTGATGCGCACGCAGATTGGCGTGCATATGCGTGCCGCTTCTGAAGATGTCCAAATGGCGCGCATGCTTGGAATGCGTGTCAATCTAGTGATCGCTACAGCATTCGCTATCAGCGGTCTGCTCGCTGGCGCAGCAGCAATCGTGGTGCTAGGCAAAACTGGCCTCGTGCTGCCAACCATGGGTTTACGCCTCACCTTGGTTGCCTTCGTTGCAGTGGTGATTGGCGGTATGGGCAGTCTCACAGGCTCTGTGATTGCCGGCTATTCATTAGGCATCCTGGAAGTTGTACTCGGCGGTCTGCTGCCACTCGCCATTCTGCCCTACCGCGAGGCCTTCATTTTTGCCGTGGTGTTGCTATTCCTGATGTATCGCCCCGGCGGCATTATCAAGGTCGCAGCCCTTCAGGAACGCGTCTGATGACGCTTGGTCAGCGCGGCGCAGGCGTCCTAGCTCTACTCTGGCCAGTACTCTCGCTGATGCTCATTCTCGCGATTGTTGTTGCGCTCTCCCATTTGGGTCCGCTCTCGTTTGAACGCATAGTGATCAAAGCCCTAATCATGATGACGGTGGTCATTGGCCTCTATATTTTCGTCGGCAATTCGGGCGTGCTGTCGTTCGGCCACTCTACTTTCATGATTGTCTCTGCCTATATGTCCGCCTGGCTCACCATGACGGTGATGCGCAAAAAAATTATGCTGCCCAATATCTGGGAGGGCTTCGGCTTGATGGAGATGCACGTTCTGCCGGGCGCGTTGCTGGCTGGGCTACTCTCTGCCGTCCTCGCGATGATTGTCGGCGTACCGTTGATGCGCCTCTCCGGCATCGCTGCCGCGATCGGTACGTTTGCCGTCTTCACCATCATTACGGTGGTTTACAATCAGTGGGATTCCTTTACCAAAGGCGCAAGCACGCTGATCGGCCTACCCACCTATGTCGATCTATGGACTGCATTCGGCTTCGCTGCCGGCGCGCTATTGATCGCCTTCGCATATGACCGTTCAAAATTCGGACTGCAGCTGCGCGCCTCACGGGAAGATATGGTCGCGGCCCGAGCAGCCGGCGTGAACATCACCTTCCAGCGCCTTATCGCCTTTGTGGTCAGCGCGTTTGTGACCGGCATCGGCGGCGTGCTTTATGTCCATTTCACCGCCACCATCACCCAGGCCAACTTGCTCTATCTTAATCTGACCTTCATCACCATCGTGATGTTGCTGGTTGGCGGCATGCGGTCTCTTACGGGCGCGGTGGTGGGCGTTGTCTCTATCTCAATTGTCAGCGAAGGCTTAAGGCAAATTGAAAAGCCGGTAGGCGTATCAGGACTTGGCGAAATAGGCTTGGCAGCTTTCATGCTGTTGGTCTTAGCCGTGCGACCGAGCGGCATCGCGGGCCAGTGGGAATTTTCCATGCCGGCTTTCCTACGCCGCAACTAAATAGATTTGGCCGAACAGCCCAGCTGCCGCGCCTTAACGTTCCTCGGCCTACAAATATAGGGTGCGCGCGGCAGCAAATTGATGTCGTAATCGTGGAATACAGGAAGCCGCTAGACTTCCTCGCCAATTACCATGACTTACTCATCGGTCATTCTACTATTCGCCGCCGAAACCATCACTATGGCGTAAATCAACGCCTTATGGTGACTGATCAGCCCCAATTTTGTCTCTCTGTTCACCATGATATCCTCTTTGCTAGGCGGTCCACGCGGGAATTATTCGTCACTCGGCTGATGCTTGTCGATAACTGCCTCTTAGGCGATTACGCACCTGCAGGCAGGGGCGCCCTCAATCCGCAGTGCCGAGAAATTGCCGCGTTTGGGCGATGGCGTCGGCCAATCCCAGCCGCTCGATCGGCGCTTCAGACGGAAAAGCGCCGAGCAGGCGGCTCGGAAGCGCCGAATCCAACATGACGAATACCCCCCGGTCATCTGCGCGCCGCACCAAACGTCCGTAAGCCTGCTTGAGCTTGAGGCGGGTCAACATGTCGTCATAACGCGTGCCGCCGAAGCACTTCTTGCGCGCCTTGTGCAGGATATTGGGGCGAGGCCACGGCACCCGGTCGAATACGATTAGCCGGAGGCTCTGGCCCGGCACATCAACACCGTCTCGCACCGCATCGGTGCCGAGCAGACAGCTATGCTCATCGGCGCGAAAGATATCAACAAGGGTTGAGGTGTCGAGCGGATCGACATGTTGCGCCCACAACCGCAACCCGGCTACATCGAGCGCGGCATCGATACGAGAATGCGCCGCGCGCAGCCGGGAAATGGCGGTAAACAGGCCCAGCGCGCCACCGCCCGAGGCTATAAATAGCTCGCGATAGGCTGCCGCAACCTGATCGGCGTCATTACGGCGAACGTCGGTAACGACGAAGATACGGGTCTGTTCACCATAATCAAAGGGCGAGGGAACTTCGGCCCGCACCGCTTTGACGCCCGTCACATGGCGGACCCCGGTACGCGCTTCAGCGCCGTCCCAATCGGCGGCAACATCTCCGGAGCCATCACGCAAGGTCGCCGATGTCAACAGCGTGCCATGCGACGCAGAAAGGACGGATTCGGCGAAGGGCCGGGTCGGGTCGACAAAATGGCGGTGCATACCGAGGTCGATTTCGCGCCCATCGCTGCGCTGAATCGCGAACCAATCGACATAACCGTCCTTGGCAATCTCCGATACCGTAGCTTCATTAGCGCTGGCCGGAGAGAGCATCAAGGTTTGCAGCATGCCGCACCACGAGGCGAGTTGGTCTTCCCCGCGCCGGGCTACGCCGCGCACCACACCCTCGATGCGGGCACGCTGGGCGCTATCAAGAGAATCGGCTTTCTCGTCCAGAACTGCAGCGAGGCATTGCGCTAGAATCAACAGCGGGCGACGAATACCGCCGAGCGCAGATTCGAGTGCCGCCGCCGCGCCGGCCAAGCCTTCGATCTCTGGAACGGTCGGCGCCTCCAGGCTATAGGGGCTGTCACCATCGCTGCTGCGCGCCATCACTTGCTGGCGTACACAACTGAGAAATTTTTCCGTCGGACCATGCGCGCCACCTTCCGAAACTCGTTTTTCCCATTCATTGGACGGCAAGGCCCGTGCCGCATTGAGAGCCTGATCCAAAGCCTCCAAAGCGGTTTCGTCTTCAAAAATCAAATCCTCAATACGGCTTCTCAGGCCGCGTCGGCGGCTCGCGCCGCGCCGCTCGGTGCCCATCAACCAGCGTCTGAGCTCCCGCGCCTCACTGCCTGTTAAATGCGCCGAGAAAGCAGAATCCGCCGCGCTGAAGACATGGTGACCCTCATCGAAGACAAAGCGTGTCGGTGCGCCACGCTCGCCCGAGACAAAAGCACCCCGCGCCGCCTGTACCATCACCAACGCGTGGTTGGCGATCACGACCTCGGCACCGCGTGCCTTGCGTTGATTTTTCTCGACGTAACATTTGCGGTAATGCGGGCAGGCAGAATAAATGCACTCACCGCGCTGATCTGTCAGAGCGAGAGTGCGGCCATAGCCAAACAAATCGGCCAACCAAGCGGGGAAATCGCCGCCCACCATGTCACCGTCGCGCGTCGCCTCTGACCAGCGTGCCATCATCGCCAATGCAATGCGTTCTCTGGGCACCAGGGCACTGCGGCTGACTGCTTCTTCCAAATTCAACAAACAGAGATAATTTTCCCGCCCCTTACGCACTACAACCTTGTCGGCCTTGACGGCGTGGTCAGGAAATAGTCGATCCAATTCGCCGTCTATTTGCCGTTGCAGATTGCGCGTGAAAGTCGAGAGCCACACGGTGCCTTCATTCTTTTCCGCCCACAGGCTCGCCGGCGCAATGTAGCCGAGCGTCTTACCAACACCGGTGCCCGCCTCGGCCAGCACTAAATGTGGCTCTTCGGGCGCCGCCGCCGGTTGAAATGCAACACACACCGCCGAAGCGTAATCCGCCTGTTGCGGGCGCGCCTCGGCGCCTTTGCCAAGCAAATCCGCAAGGCGCGCGCGGGCTTCGAGATTGCTCACGCCAAAATGGCTTGGCGTGGCCACAGGTGCAGAATCCTGCCATTCTTCAAGACGCGTCCAGACGGCCAGGGCCGTGTTATCGCTGATGCTCAGCGTGCCCGTCGCCGCACCGTACTTCTGGGCAGCTGAGCCAAGCGCTTGTAGCACTGCCTGACCCCAAATCCACCCCGCTTTCTCCAAAACGGCAGCGATCCGGACCGTGGCATCCTCGCCTTCCGATAGATTCGCCGATACGCTTCGATTCGCCAGCGCCGACAGCAACGCTGCCGCCGCATCAAGCAATAATAGAGTTTCGTCGGCATGATTGCTCGGTCGTTGCAAGGCCAAAGCGTCGGCCAAACCTATTGCTGTCGGTAGGCAAAATTTTGCTGGATGAACAAAGGCGTAAAGCTCAAGCAGGTCATAGGCATGAAACGCGTTGATGCCGAAACGCCGCGCCACTGCTTGAGCGTGACAAACAAATGGCGGCGGGCCCTTGGCTAGGCGCCTGGCCACCTCACCCGGGGATATCTCCTCGATCTCACCGCTCACGTCAAGCCATACGGCGCGCTCCGGCGCCAGCACCAAGGCGGGCGCCTCGGGCACCACCACAGGCGGTGCCATAGAGCGCTTTTCTTCGTCAGGAGGTGCGGCTCGCAACATGTTAGCAGTATAGTCATTGACGAGCTTAGTTCGCTTGACGCATTTTGCCCCATACATGAAATAATTGGGGACGACCAGCGATGACCGGCGATTCAGCCAGGCTCAACCAATTCGTACGGGAGGCAAAGGCGTGGCCGTTCAAGGAAGCGCGTGACCTCGCCAAGCGGCTCGAGAAGCACCCGCCGTCGAGTGGCGCCGTCCTCTTCGAAACCGGATATGGGCCGTCGGGATTGCCGCATATAGGCACGTTTGGAGAGGTGGCGCGCACGACGATGGTGCGCCGGGCATTTTCACTGCTGTCTGACCTGCCGACCCGGCTGGTGGCATTTTCCGACGATATGGACGGCTTACGCAGCGTGCCAAGCAATATCCCGAACGGCGACGCGATGACGCCTCATCTCGGAAAGCCGCTGACCAGCATCCCTGACCCGTTCGGCACCCATGAAAGCTTCGGCCATCACAATAATGCCCGCCTGCGTGCGTTTCTCGACGCTTTCAAATTCGACTATGAATTCAAGAGCTCCACGCAAGCCTATCAAGATGGTGAATTCGACACGGCGCTCCTCGATGTCCTGCGCAATTATGACAAAATCATGGCCATCACCCTGCCTACATTGGGTGCCGAGCGCCAAGCCACCTACAGCCCGTTCCTGCCAATCTGTCCGCGCACGGGACGAGTGCTACAAGTGCCAATCACGGCGCGCGACGAAGACGCCGGCACGGTATGTTACCAAGACGAAAACGACAAAAGCGTCGAAGTTCCGGTTACCGGCGGCCATTGCAAACTGCAATGGAAGGCCGATTGGGCGATGCGCTGGCATGCGCTAGGAATCGACTATGAGATGGCGGGCAAGGACCTCATTTCTTCAGTCGAGCTATCCGGAAAAATCTGCCGAATTCTGGGGTCGCCACCGCCGGCCGGCTTTATTTACGAACTCTTTTTGGACGAAAACGGCGAAAAGATATCGAAATCCCGCGGCAATGGCCTCACCATCGATGAGTGGCTGAGCTACGGCTCGCACGAAAGCCTGTCGCTTTATATGTTCGCCACACCGCGGCGCGCCAAGCGCCTGCATTTCGATGTGATCCCGCGCCATGTCGACGATTATTTTAGCCACCTTGAGAAATTTGCCAAACTGGGCCCGGCGGAGCAGCTGGAAAACCCGGTATGGCATATACACGCCGGTCAGCCGCCGGCACCGGAGGCCGGTATCAGCTATGCCGTTTTGCTCAACCTCGCCAGCGTGTGCAATACTGAGGACCCTTCGGTTCTTTGGGGGTTCATCAGCCGCTACGCGCCAGATGCGGCGCCCGAGAAAACGCCCATTCTCGACCAACTTGTGGCACTTGCAATTAATTACTACCGCGATTTCGTCAAGCCGGACAAGCGTTACCGCCAGCCGGACGCGATTGAAGCGAAGGCGCTAGAAGAGCTAGTTTCAGTGTTCAAAGCTTTGCCGGAAGACGCCACGGCCGCAGACATTCAAAGTGAAGTCTATGAAATCGGCAAACGCCATGGCTTTGAAAATCTTCGCGACTGGTTCAAGGCTCTCTATGAAATATTACTTGGCCAGGAACAGGGGCCACGCATGGGTTCATTTATCGCGCTCTATGGACTTTCCGAAACCGTGGCGTTGATTCGACGCGCTCTGGCAGGAGAGGATCTCGCTGCTTGACGCAGCTAATCACTGCTCGAACGTTCCAAAACAGGCTGCGGTAGGGATTTTTCAGCAGCCGCAGCCGGCCGGCGTGAAAACAGATGCTTGCCCTCCGCCACCTGCCAGGCAATCAACGCCGGTGCACCAATAACCAATTCTCGCACACGTTTGATCAGCGAAAGCGCCAACGCGACTTCCGGCCCAATGCCAATGACGGCGCCGAGAAGAACAAACGCGCCTTCCTGGACGCCGACCGCACCAGGTACGAAAAAGGCTGCCGCCCGCACCGCCAGAATTAGACTCTCCAGCAACAGTGCGTCGGCGATAGTGACCGGGATATCCATAAAATAGAGTGCCAGCCATATTTCCACCGCCCCCAAAGTCCAGGCAATCATTTGCCCGGCAGCGTTAAAAGTCAAAGCCCAGCGCCGCCGATAAAGCGCGCGGATTGCCTCGTCCAACGCCTCAGCACCGCCGACTGCTTTGACCCAATCTCGGCCCTTGGCGACCCGTGAAACCAAGCCAACCAAATAACTAAACAGGCCACGGTGCTGGAAAAAGCAAAAGAAGATAACCAGCACTAGGCCAAGCCCGACGCCAGCCCCGGCGCCTTTGGCGATATCGTTGTGGCCGTAATGCGACAACAACAGACCGACGCCGACGAGCGTAAAGAGAAGCTGCGTCAGGGTGCTCAGAGTGAGGTCAACGACGACGCTAGCGCCGACAGTTTTTCCCTGAAAACCACGGAAAACCAGAAGTCGAGTGCGAACCAGTGCGCCGCCAACTTGAAACGCCGGCATCAGGGTATTCACGCCTTCACCGATCCAGCGCGCCCACAGTAATAGGGCGATAGGCCGCATCGTGTCTCTGGGAAACAGGAAACGCCACACATAGCCATCAAGGGTGATTGGTACCAATCGAGAAAGGATGACGAAAACTAGCCCCCAGCCTACCGCCGCAATGGCTGCTGCCACGTCTCCAACGCCCTGGTAGAGCACAAGAGCAATAATCGCGCCGATTCCGGCGATCAGGGCACTGAATGCCACAACACGCACTGGCCGTGTTTCTCCTCTCAATTATCCACGCCGCGCGAGCGGATTCCGGGCCGATCCATGAGCGCCGCTAGCGCGGCGCGATTTCCGATTATCCATCGGCGTTGGCGCCGAGACCTTAACTGAAACGATTATTCCTTGCAAAGCCGTCTCGACTACCAGGGCTCGGGTGACAAGCCCGTAGGGTAATAGAAACGATCTGATATGGCATAAATTCCAAACTCACGCGACGGCTATTGTCAACGCGCCCGCAGGTAATCTTCCCGCCGCTGATAAGTGCAAAATCTTAACCAAACTTTAAGGCTCTCTATGCAATCTGCGGGCTTCACCAACAGCGTTCAGCCTGCTGCGGTTGAGCGTCGGCATTGAACCCATGCTTACGCTGTTTGCGGATACGGCGATATTGGTCGTTAGCGCGCTAGTATACCAAAGTGTGACACAGAACCGTCGCGGCCGTTTCATCACTTACGAACTCAACACGGTCACTTCTACCAGCGCGACCGTGAAACAGGATTTGGCTAATTCATGGACTACGATGGTCGTTGAGAAGATAGGAACCGAACTCCAACTCGTTAAGCTTCACAACCATAAAATCCGCCGTGGCCAAGGCTATCTGTTCGGCGAACCGCGTGAAAGCAAGCACTTACCTAGCCCTTTCAAAAGATGCCAGTCTGTGACAAAAGCTTGTCCGTGACTGACCCTTGGGCAATATGAGCATACCGCTTCTGCAGGGCCTCGCCGATCTCAGCAAAGCCTATGACGGCTTTATTCTCGACATCTGGGGCGTGATACACCAGGGCGGCAACGCCTACAGCGAGGCCATCGACTGCGTCCGCCAACTGCGCGCCGCCCGCAAACGGGTCATATTTCTTTCGAACGCGCCACGGCGAGCGGAAAAGGTTGCCGCTACCCTGGAAGACAAAGGTATCATACGGACGTTATATGACGGCGTACTATCCTCCGGCGAAGCAGCGCGGATCGCCTTCGAAGCCGGTGACACGGCGGCCACAGGAAATTTGGGCAAACGCTATTTCCTGCTGGCGTCGCAAGACGACGATGATCTTCTGCACGGCCTCGATTATGTACCATCGGCAACGGTAGCGGGGGCTGATTTTTTGCTCGCGATCGGACTGCGCGACGGGCACTCGAGCCTGGCGGGGCATGAGCCATTTCTCAGCGACGCAGCCTCGCGCGGCCTGCCGATGCTATGCGTCAACCCGGACCGTGAAGTGATCCGCCTGGGCACGCGCGAACTGTGCGCCGGCGCATTGGCGGCCCGCTATAATCAAATGGGTGGGGCTGTGGCCTATATCGGCAAGCCCTACCCGTTCATTTACCGCCTGTCCCTGGACATGTTGGGCATCGCGCAAAAGGGGCGCGTGCTGGCTGTGGGCGACGGGCTGGAAACCGATATCTCGGGCGCCCGCGCAGCGGGCATCGACTCTCTCTTGGTAACCGGCGGCCTGCTTGCTGAAGAACTTGGTGTGTCCCGCCTTGAGGCGCCAGACCCGGCTGCCCTGAATGTGCTCTGCAGCAAAGCAAACGAGCACCCACGCGCCGCAATTCCGGCATTGTGCTGGTAAATTTAGACGACTGCACGGACCCTTCAACAGATGTTAATTGATTTGTGAGCGGTCCTTTGCCGATAGTGACGATATGACGGCAATGGTGAAAAAAGTTCCTGACTCGCGCCCGGACAACCGCAAATCCTAGCGCTCAGCATATTGCTTTCGGTGTTGATGGGCGGCGTCGTGTCGGTTGGCCTTCATGGCTGAGTGTGGATTATTTTGGGCTTCTCGGTATATTTGCCCATATTTATCTCCGCCTGCCATTTGGCCTCAAAGTTGTGGAAAACAAATACACCCGCCACTAACCTCTCCCCGACAGTTCATGACAGGTCCAGAGCGCCATAGTTAAGGTCAAAAGCGCGCCGGCCTGATGGGCGATACCAAGCGGTACCGGAACGAATAGCAGCAAAGTAAAAATGCCGAGAGCGAGTTGGGCCACCGTCGTCACCGCCCAGGCGGTAATGGCGCGGCGCGCACCCGCAGAAAGTGGCTGACGCCAGCTGGCTAGCCATAAAGTCATTGTGGCGATAACCACCAGTAAGGCGAGCAGGCGGTGATCGAGCTGCACCAAGGGTAGATTTTCAAAAAAATTGCGCCACCAGGGTTCGAGCCTAAAAATATCGGCCGGCACGAATCTTCCGTCCATGAGCGGAAAGCTGTTATAGGCGAGGCCAGCGTCATTGCCAGCGACAAAGGCGCCCGACAGGATGGTGAGGAAGATTGCTCCGGTCACTATGGGTGTGGCGATCCGCAACACCTGGCCGCGGCCAATAGCAAGCGGGGTGCGCCGAACCGGCTGTAGCAGCGACATTGCCGTCCAGAGCATGTAGGCATATATGATCACCGCCAAACCGAGATGCGCAGCCAAGCGGTACGGGCTGACATCGGGGCGCTCCACCAAGCCACTCTGAACCATGTACCAGCCGAGCACACCCTGCAGGGCGCCAAGAATGAACATGACGACGAGTCTGGGCGCCAAATACCACGACAATTTCCGACGTAGCAGGAAATAGAGAAAAGGTAGGGCGAACGCTACGCCGATCACCCGGCCAAGAACACGGTGGCTGTATTCAAAAAGGAAAATCCGTTTGAACTCGGCCAGGGTCATAGCAAAATTGATCTTCTGATATTCAGGAAATTCCTGATATCGCTTAAACACGTTTTGCCAGGTCGCTTCGCTCATCGGCGGCAAGACGCCGAACAGCGGATGCCATTCGACCATCGATAGGCCGGAATGGGTGAGGCGTGTGGCGCCGCCCAGCAAAACCATGGCGAAGATCATGGCGCACACAATAAATAGCCAGATGGCGATTGCGCGCTCCTTATGCGGCGCTGTTATCATGCGATGCTCAGTCGGTGGTCCGGCGCTTAATAAGTTGCATTCCCACCATGCTCATGACGTCTTCGCCATGCTGGTTGAAGATTGTCATGCGATATCTAAGAAGTCCCCGACCGGGCTTAGAACGGGATGGCTTTACCTCCAGCACCTCGCCGCGCATGCGCAATGTATCGCCCGGGCGAACCGGCTTAAGCCAGCGCAATTCGTCCATCCCGGGGGACCCCATACTGGCGCCTGGCGCGAACACCTGGGCCTGAAGCAACAGCCGCAAGCCGATTGCCATGGTCTGAATACCGCTCGCAATCAATCCGCCGAACGGCCCTTCCTTCGCCGCCTCGACATCCATGTGAAAGGATTGAGGGTCGTATTTGAAGGCAAATTCAAGAATTTCGGCCTCGCTCACGGTCTTTCCCTCGGTCTCGAAGATTGAGCCCTCGGTAAAATCGTCAAGATAGCAATGAAACATCAGCACACACCCGATTGTTGCCTGCTCAAAAACCCTCGAGCGCGCGAACCGTCACGGTGTGATCCAACGGGCCGTGCCCGCTACCAAAACCCGGCGCGGAGACAATCGCCTGGCGGACAAATTCGCGAGCTCGCTTGATGGCATCGCGCAACTCCATACCCTGGGCAATGCCGGTGGCAATCCCCGAAGCCAGTGCGCAACCGGTGCCGTGAGTGTGACTACTGTGAATTCTCTCGGCTTCGAACAACTCCGTACCATCCTCAGTTTGCAAAAGGTCAGTTAGCAGATCGCCGGTCATATGGCCGCCCTTGAGCAACACGGCGGGCACGCCCTGATCGTGTATTATTCTGGCAGCACGTACCATATCTTCGGAGGTTTTCACGGCAATTCCGCTGAGAACTTCGGCCTCTGGTATATTTGGTGTGATGATTGAGGCGTGCTGAATTAGACGCGACGTTAAGGCCTGCAAGGCATCTGCTTCTAGCAGCCGATCGCCGCTCTTGGCGACGAGTACTGGATCGACGACCAAGGGAATATCCCTAGCCTTTGCATCGATCACATCGGTCACAGCTTCAATGATATCGTGGCTGTACAACATGCCCATCTTAATGCAATCAACTCCTATATCGTCGAGCATCATGTGCATTTGTTGCGCCACCATATCGATGGACACGGGCTCAATCATAGCGACGGATTTGGTATCCTGCGCGGTCAGGACAGTAATCGCAGTCCCGCAATAGCCGCCGAGCGCGGTTACCGTCTTTACATCGGCTTGAATACCGGCACCGCCGCCGGAATCAGATCCGGCAACGATAAGGACGCGTCCCTTCACTTGGCCGTCGCTCCTACGAGTGCCGCTACGCTCGTTTCGATTATCACTGCACCGCCTGATGCATAGCACTGACAATGTTACCGACGACTTCGTTAACCAACTTTTCATCGTCGCCCTCAGCCATCACCCGGACGACAGGTTCCGTGCCGGATTTGCGGATCAACAAACGGCCGTCCTGCCCTAAGCGAGACTCCCCTTCAGATATCGCGCATTTGACTTGACTAAAGTCGAGCGGATCCTGCTGGCCGTAGGGCACGTTGCGCAGCGTTTGTGGGATGGGCGTAAACAGCCGCGCCGCTTCGCTCGCCCGCTGGCCGGAAGCTGCCAATACGGCCAAAGTCTGTAAGGCGGCGATCAAACCATCGCCGGTGGTGCCGTAGTCGCTGAGTATAATATGGCCAGACTGCTCGCCACCAAGATTGAAACCACATTGGCGCATATGCTCGACCACATGGCGATCTCCCACTTTGGTGCGCTCCAGGGTCAGGCCGATTTTTTTGAGATAGCGCTCAAGGCCGAGATTTGACATCACGGTGGCGACCACGCCACCACCGCGCAAACGCTCGGTTCGCGCCCAATAGTCCGCTACCAGAGCCATAATTTGATCGCCGTCCAACAGCGAGCCGGTCTCATCGCACATCAGGACGCGGTCAGCATCGCCGTCGAGCGCCATACCAAGATCAGCGCCATGCGCGACGACGGCAGCCTGCATGACGCCGCAATGGGTCGAACCGCAGCCTTTGTTTATATTCAAGCCATCGGGCTCGACGCCTACCGAAACCACCTCCGCACCCAATTCCCACAGCACGCTGGGGGCTACCTTGTAGGCCGCGCCGTTGGCGCAATCGACAACGATTTTAAGCCCGCCGAGACGCAGGTTGCGTGGAAAGGTATTTTTGGCGAACTCGATATAACGACCTTCCGCATCCTCCAAGCGTCTGGCCCGCCCGAGCTGTGCCGGGGCCGCGCGGTGCGCCACATCGCCATTGCCGATGCGCGCTTCAATCGCCGCCTCGACTTCATCCGAAAGCTTATAGCCGTCGGGGCCGAATATTTTGATGCCATTGTCTTCGTAAGAATTATGGGACGCGGAGATCATCACACCGATATCCGCGCGCAGCGAGCGCGTCAGCATGGCGACTGCTGGCGTTGGCAACGGGCCAACCAAAATCACGTCCATGCCGACAGATATGAAGCCGGCTGTTAACGCCGGCTCCAGCATATAGCCTGACAAGCGGGTGTCCTTGGCGATAATGACACGGTGACGATGATCGCCACGAAGAAAATGCGCGCCTGCGGCTTCGCCCACGCTGAGGGCAATCTCCGCCGTCATGGGCGGCTTGTTCGCCGTACCACGAATGCCGTCTGTACCAAACAGTTTGTGTGCCATCATCCGTCACTTGCCTCGCCTATCACAGCCGCGCTGTAAGACTCGAATTGTCACTAATACCATATTACGTTGATTCCGTGCTCGGCGAGTCTCCACAGATGGCCTGCCAGACCTTCAGCGCCTGAACAGTTTCCTGCACATCATGTACTCGAATGATCTGCACACCCTGGGAAATCGCATGTAAAGCGCCGGCGATTGAGCCCGGCACGCGCCCTGCGGCGGCCTCGCCGGCACTGAGACGGGCAATAAAATATTTGCGCGACAAGCCGATCAATAGCGGACATCCGAGGGCGTGAAAAAGGCTAACATCCCGAATGATTTGCAGATTGTGCGCTATCGTCTTGCCAAAGCCGATGCCAGGATCGACGATTAACCGGTGGCGCGCGATGCCGGCTGCTTCACAAGCTGCAATCCGCCCTTCCAGGTAATCGAATATATCGAGCGCCACATGATCGTACATGGGGGCCTCTTGCATAGTCTCCGGCGTGCCCTGCATATGCATCAAGACGACTGGCGCGGCATAGCGTGCTACCACGTTCAGGCTATCTGAGTCCGCTGTCAGGGCCGAAACGTCATTGATGATTTTAGCACCCATCTCCAACGCAGCGATCATGACGGCGGCGCGACGAGTATCTACCGAGACTACTACGCCTGCTCCGGCCAGCGCCTCGATCACCGGCATCACACGGTCCAGTTCCTCGGCCTCGGACGGCGCGCTAGAGCCCGGGCGGGTTGAAACACCGCCAACATCGATGATATCTGCACCAGCATCGCGCATATCTATCGCCGCCGCGATGGCTGTGCCGCAATCGAAATTCTTGCCGCCGTCTGAAAAGCTGTCGGGCGTCACATTGAGCACGCCCATGATGCGCGGTCGATCCATACCGAGGCCACAGACGGGGACACGCGCGGCTTCTATACGCGCCAATAGGGCCAAAATGCGCTGTTGTAGCGCCCTGCCGGTTTGACTAGCTCCGTCCACCAGATCAGCGCGGTCAAGTCGCGTCCGGGTTTCTTGCCCGGCGGCCGCCGCGATCAGTTCGAATTGGTTGGCTGAGCTAGCGATGCCCGGCAACGCCGTCAGGGGGCGCAAATAGACCCGGGTGTCAGCACCAATTCCCTGCCACGTCGTGTCAGGTGGGGAAGAAGCGTTCATCCGAGGACTGCCAGCAACGGCGCAGAAGTCGAAACCGAGGAGTTAGGCACCAGGCTGCGGTTTGGGTTCGAGACCGCCCGCGTCGGGGGCAGAGCCTGAGCTTGGTACAGTACCGTGTTTACCGCGCCTTGGTGGCGGCTCATCATCGTCCAGTCGAGATAAGGTCTCGCCGCGCAAAATCGCTTTGATCTCATCGCCATTCAATGCTTCGTATTCGAGTAGTGCGTTTGCCAGACTATGAAGTTCATCCACATTGGCGTTCAGGATTTCCTGCGCCCGCTTATAGCCTTCATCAACAATGCGGCGCACTTCGCGATCGATCGCATTCGCGGTGTCTTCAGACACATTCTTGGTCTGGGTTACGGAATGCCCGAGGAAGACTTCCTGTTCGTTTTCGTTGTAGGATAGTGGGCCCATTTCATCTGACATGCCGAACTGGGTCACCATGCTGCGCGCAATTGAGGTCGCCATTTTAATATCTGACGAGGCGCCGCTCGTCACTTTATCGTAGCCGAAGATCATTTCCTCCGCGATGCGCCCGCCCATAGCAACAGCTATATCAGTTTCGAGTTTCTCGCGGCTGAGCGATATGCGATCGCCTTCCGGCAAACGAACGACCATGCCGAGGGCGCGGCCACGTGGAATGATGGTGGCTTTGTGGATCGGATCGGACGCCGGCAAATTGACGGCGATGATCGCGTGCCCGCCTTCATGATAGGCGGTCAAGCGTTTCTCTTCATCGGTCATCACCATCGAGCGTCGCTCGGCGCCCATCATAACCTTGTCCTTGGCGTCCTCGAATTCGGCCATGGTAACGACGCGCTTGGTGCGCCGCGCCGCAAGGAGTGCCGCCTCATTGACCAGATTGGCCAAATCAGCGCCGGAGAATCCCGGTGTGCCGCGCGCAATTGTGCGCGGGTTCACATCCGGCGCCAGCGGTACCTTTCGCATATGCACTTTGAGAATCTTTTCGCGGCCCAGCACGTCCGGATTGGGCACGACGACCTGACGATCAAAACGGCCCGGACGCAACAGAGCCGGATCTAAAACATCGGGACGGTTGGTCGCGGCGATCAGGATCACGCCTTCGTTCGCCTCAAACCCGTCCATCTCGACCAGCAATTGATTGAGTGTTTGTTCGCGCTCGTCATTGCCACCGCCGAGGCCGGCGCCGCGGTGGCGGCCGACAGCATCTATTTCATCGATAAAAATAAGGCAGGGAGCGTTCTTTTTGCCCTGCTCGAACATATCGCGTACACGGCTGGCGCCAACGCCAACGAACATCTCGACGAAATCTGAGCCTGATATGGTAAAAAACGGTACATTCGCCTCGCCGGCAATGGCGCGCGCGAGAAGAGTTTTGCCGGTTCCGGGAGGTCCGACAAGCAGCACGCCTTTTGGAATCTTGCCGCCGAGCTTTTGAAACTTTTGCGGATCGCGCAAATATTCGACGATTTCTTCGAGTTCTGTCTTGGCCTCATCGATCCCAGCAACATCGTCAAATGTCACCCTCCCCTGGCGCTCTGTCAGAAGTCTGGCACGCGATTTTCCAAAACCCATTGCCTTGCCACCGCCCGACTGCATCTGGCGCATGAAAAAGATCCACACACCGACCAAAAGCAACATGGGAAACCAAGACAACAGAATACTAAGAAACGGCACCCCGCCTTCGATCGGCGCGGCGGTAATCTGCACATTGTGGGCTCGGAGAGTTTCCACCAGAGACGGGTCGTCCGGGGTAAAGGTATTAAACTCCCGGCCATCGACATAGTGGCCGGTCAGCGTCTGGCCTTGAATGGTGACGTCCGAAACCTTGCCGTTTTCAACATCCGTCACGAACTCGGAAAACGACAATTCGTCGCTCTCGCTGCGTGTCGAGCCGCCCTGAAAAAGTTGGAACAGCGCAACTAGCAGCAGACCGATGATGATCCAAAGCGCTATATTCTTGCCGAAGCTACCCAATCGAATTTCCTCATTCCTTTCGTGGCACTACCCTATTGCAGCCTAATGGCGCACCAGCCATCTGCCGGTGGCCCCATAGAATCAGCGAAATACTGCCAAAATCGCTACGATTTACCACTCAATAATCAATAATATACCGGTTTAGTACAATAATTCTTGAATTTGTAGTGCCTTTCTCACGCGATCGGACCAAACAGGCTCCCACCAGGGTTTTCCAAGGGATAAAATTCTACTCGGAATCCTCGCTCAGCGGACGATCTAACATATTTTAAATGGGGTACCGCGAGCAGCCCGTCAAGATCCCTAAACGCCGGAAGTGCCGGGCGCGCCGGCGCCGGGATTTTTTCTAGCGCTCTTTCGCTATCGGCCATTACCCGACGCAACTGCGAAATACCCTCAGACCCCAGCCGCCCGAGCGTGCATTTCCCCCGGAATTCGGCGAGGCGCGGAACGGCGGCGCGAAAGCGGCTGTCCCACACCCGTTTGTCGCCTGGTTTCATCGTCACGGCCTCGCTTGCTGCAGCAGGCTCGCGGCATACCAGTAACTGGCCGCGGTAAGGCACGATGCGGCAGCCGCCTAGTGTGGCGGCACGCTTTGGATAGGTGGCGCGCAACTGCTTGTACAGGCGCTCCAGGCGCTCTAGTCGGGCACCGAATGGGCGTGCGCCAACACCTGCCAGCAGGCGGCCCAGGAGGCGCAAAGACACCGCGTCCGGCGCAGCTCGCCAGGCACTCCAATCGAGCCGGATGAAGCCGGCCGGGTGTGGCGCGGCAGTGCGGGCTAGCAGTTCACCGCAGGCCGTGTCGAGCGCCGCCCGATCTTGCCCGGCGCGGCGTGCCGTGCGGGCAAGACGTGATGCCGTCATTCCCTCGCCGCTCAACGTCTCAAGCGCTACTGCCAAGCGAGTACGAGCGTATGCTACATTGCGGTTGGATGGATCATCGAGCCAAGCTTGCGCGTTGTCGCGTAGCACAGCCTTCAAGCGGCACTCGGGCACGGAGAGGAGCGGGCGAATGAGGCGCACGACACAGCTGTCTGCAGCTTCCAGATCCTGCACCAACGGCATGGCTGCCAGGCCGGTGCCGCCACTGCCGGCAGAAAGTCTGAGTAAAACGGTCGCCGCTTGATCTTCCAATTGGTGCCCGTTCAAAAGATGAAGAACATGGTGACGCGCGCACCAATTAATCAAGCGGGCCAGCCGTGCCGTCCGCGCCGCCGCCTGAACGCCGCTCTTCGGCTTCTCACCGCGCCACGGCAAGACGCAATGGGTGATACCGCGCGCCTTGAGCCAGTGCGCCACTTGTCGGGCCTCCCCCGCAGATTCCTGGCGCAGCCCGTGCTCAACGGTGAGCGCCGTAACTCGGCCCTTGCGTTGGCGCGCCCAGGCGGCAGCGAGCAAGCAAAGCGCCAAGCTATCGGAGCCGCCTGAAACTGCAACGGCAAGATTCGGGGCCGGCTCGAAAGGACCCGCCGGCGCCATCAAGCGGCTGAATTCAGCGTGACTCAATCGTTTAGCGGAAAGCGGCGCGCGCTCCGGTTGAACAATAAGAGGCGTCTTCATAAAGCCACTTTAATTGCCCGCCCAACGGGCCCAAGCCCGCTACGAGCAACTTGCCGCGCTGCGCCCGCGATCCGCCGCTTGGCGCACATTTGCTGGCATGTCGGGAAATTTGCGGTGGAGCTCCGCAAACGCTTGGCAAGCTTCGTTCGTGCGCTCCAAATTTGCCAATGCCATGCCCAGCTTCACCATATTATCAGGCGCTTTTACACCCTCGGGGTATATCTGGAGATTGGTTGCATAGATGCGTGCTGCATCACCAAACATCTTTCTGGCGTAAAACGTTTCGCCGCGCCAAAAGGACGCGTTGTCGGCCAGCGGATGATCGCCATGAACCTCAATGAAAGCACCGAGCACGCTGTCGGCTTTGTCATATTGGGCTTTGCGTAGCAAGCCGAGGGCGAATTTATAGCGTTCTTCCGGCGTGCCGTCCGGCAGAATCGAGGCTAGCACCATCTGTTCGGGCTCACGCGTAAACGGTTCGACGACACCATCTTCAAGCGGGATGGTGCCGAGAATCCTGGGGCTGCCAGATGGCTGATATCCGTCATCGGGCTCAACAAAAGAGCTGGCGCCGCCAGACCGTGTCGGATCACTGTCAGCGTTATCCAACACTCCGGAAGCCTGGCCGCTTACCGCCGTGGCCTGGGGCGTCGATTCGAGCGCGGTTAAACGAAAATCTACATC
>CAYPSQ010000004.1:60351-75816 GCA_964413115.1 uncultured Rhizobiaceae bacterium
ACATCCACGTCGTCACTGCCGCCCGCGTCGTCACCGCCACCAGAATCGCTGCTCTGCGCGGATGAAGTCGATGAAGTCTCGGTCGCGTCGCCGTCGCCGGCAGTCGCGGCCGTATCATCTGGAGTGCTTTCGCACGCCGCCGCAATCAGCAATACGGCGGCCAAAGCCACCATCCGTTTTGCTCCAAAAATTTTCTTCCACATCAGGTCGCTCCCTCAAATATGATTCATATTGCCGATGGCTCGGACGAGGCGCATACCGCGCTGTACGTGTTCCGGCCTGTTTTGCCGAGCCAATGGAAAAACAAGTTTAAAAGGGTCTTATTTATAATTGCCGATATGTAATACCTATTAGTTTTCAAGAATCGGCCAAATAAGAATGAAGACTTATAACTCTGGATATTCATGGGATCAAGGGCGACCAAGCTGGGTCGGACGCCGCCGTGGTTGTGAACAATATCCTCTCGTTACGGCCATTGATGTCGATTGTGACCAATTCCGAGCTGTCCGGATTGCGTTCACTCTGCCTAAAAAACATTAACACCCGTCCATTCGGCGCCCAAGTCGGCCCTTCTACAAGAAAATCTTGCGACAATATTCGCTCTCCGTTGCCGTCGGGTTCTATCACGCCAATGGAAAAACGGCCTCTATAGCTTTTGGTGAAGGCGATAAAATCTCCGCGAGGTGACCAGACTGGGGTGCCGTAGCGGCCCTTGCCGTACGAAATTCGCTGCACGTTCGAGCCTTTCCGCGTCATGACATAAATTTGTTGTTCGCCACTGCGGTCTGATTCGAAGACAATCTGCTGACCGTCCGGCGAATAGGAGGGCGCCGTATCGATCGCGCCATCATCGGTCAATTGCCGCACTTTGCGGCTGCGCAAATCCATTTCAAATAAATCCGAATTGCCGTCCGCGGCATAAGTCAGCACGACGCTGTTGCCGTCGGGCGAGAAACGCGGCGCGAACGTCATGCCGGGAAAATTTCCCAACACCTCCCGCTGCCCCGAATCGATCTTGCGTAAATATACCCGGGGGATGCCCTGGTCGTAGAAAAGGTAGGTAATTTCCTGCGCGGTGGGCGAAAAACGAGGTGTCAATACCAGCTGTTTGCCGTCTGACAGAAAACGCAAATTTTCACCGTCCTGGTCCATGATCGCGAGGCGCTTAATGCGCGCGTCGAGCGGGCCGGTTTCAGCAATATAGACAATTCGGGTATCGAAATAGCCAATTTCGCCGGTGAGCCGCTCATAGATGGCATCGGTCACTTTGTGGGCGATGCGCCGCCACTGGCTTGTGACGCTGCCGAGACGCAATCCAACTAGATGCTGTTCGGAAAAAATGTCCCACAGTCGAAATTCGACTTCCAATTTGTCACCGGCAACAATTCGCACTTTGCCAGCCACCAGCGCCTGGGCGTTGATTTGACGCCAATCGGCAAATCGCGGCCCGCTCAACATCGCTTCGGGGCGCTGAATATAGGCGCGCTGGTCAATCGGGCGGAATAGTCCGGAGCGTTCTAAATTGCGCGCGACAACTTCGGCAATTCTGCGGCCAAATTTCGCCTCATCGTCGGACTCGCCGAATAAATCTGAAACAGCGACCGGCATCGGCTCTACTTGCCCACGCGTGATATCAATGCGCAGATCCGCTCGCGCCGGCATCAGAGGAATGGCAATGGCCAAGATGAAGATCGCGACCAGCCAAATAAGAGCGTGCGACGGCACGTTTCGCCGGTAAATCGCGGCCCTGCCAGATTCCCTGTGGGACTGCCAAATCATGCGTTACGTCTCCGCTGTGCCATCACTGTTGCCCATTTGCCAAAATTGTCATCGCGTCCATTATAATCGCATCTTATACCGGCGGGACAAACGTCATCGTGACATCACGCCACTCATTATAGTCATCGTTAAAGCGCCGCAACGGCTTGATTGGGCTCGCTTTCTGAACGGCCCGTCGGGCGCTTTCCGCCATCGCGCGGAAATTTGGATCCTGAGCGTAATCCTCATCAAGAATTTCAGCGCTTTGCACGGCACCGTCACGGCCGAGGCGGATACGGATGGTAACCACCAAATCGCCAGCGTCACGCACGCCCACCGGCACGCTCCAATTCGCCTCGACCGTAGTCTTGATCAACGCGGCAATCTGATGGGACATGGCCAATTTCATCGTACTTGTCGGCTGCGGCCGGTCGCGCGTTTCGGTTTTCGGCTTGGGCGGCGGGGTATCCGCTACATTGGCCAGCAAGGTGTTGAACTCAGGCTCGGGTTGCGGCTTCTTCTCCTGCGCCTCCTCGACCACGCTTTTGAGTAGTGTATCAAAGCTAAACTGTTCGGGTGCGGGCTTTGCGCGCGGCTTGAGCACAGCAATTTGAGGAGCCGGGGGCGCAACCAGCGGCTCGAGTTCCGGCTTGGTCTTCGGCAGGGGCGGCGGTTCCGGAGCTTTTACCTCAATTGGTTCCGGCTCCGGCGGTGGCGGCGGCTCCGGTGCTCTTACCTCAATCGGTTCCGGCTCCGGCGGTGGCGGCGGCTCCGGCGCTCTTACCTCAATCGGTTCCGGCGGCGGCAGCGGCTCCGGCGTCTTTACCTCAATCGACTCCGGCACCGGCTCCGCTTCTATGACGGGTTCCAGCTCAAGCGCAGCTTCAACGACTGGTTGGGACACGGGCTCAGGCTCGCTCCGGTCGACGCCCATCAAATCCTCTTCGGAAACCATGGAAACAAAAATTGTCTCTTCCACAAATTCGGCGTCGGCCTGAAACAGGGACGGCAGGCCAAGCAACGCCGCTGCAATAACACCGCCATGCAGTATTCCGGAAAACACCCAGCCGCGCCGACCCATAGTCTCTAGTGTTCCCCTTTGTCGAGCTTTGTGACTAGCGCCACTTTTTTGAAACCGGCCCGATTTATAGTGCCCATCACTTTCATAACGCGGCCGTAAGGAATAACTGTATCAGCGTTCACGAATATTCGCGTATCGGTTCGGCGCTCAGAGATCGCCATCAGCTTTGGAACCAGATCGCCCAATTTGACCTCGGTTTCCTGCAGATAAATGATATTTTCCTTGGTGATGCTGATGAGGAGCGGTTCGTCATTTCCGCTAATCGGCCCAGCCTCAGTTTCCGGCAAATCCACCTGTACGCCGACTGTCAAGAGCGGTGCGGTGATCATAAATATCACCAACAGTACCAACATCACGTCGACAAACGGCGTCACGTTGATCTGGCTCATCGGCGCCCGGTGGCGCCGGCGCCGGCGGGCTTCGCTCAATTCCAGATTGGCGCCCATCAGGTGGAACGCTCCTCAAGTTGACGCGACATCAGTGACCGAAACTCGGTGCCGAAGGATTCCAGGCGGCCGCTATAGCGATCGAGATCCCCGCTCAGCTTGTTATAGGCAACTACTGAAGGTATTGCCGCCACCAAGCCAAGCGCGGTGGCGAACAGCGCTTCGGCAATACCAGGCGCAACCACGGCCAGCGACGTGTCCTTGCTGGCGGCGATCGATTGAAAGCTGTTCATAATGCCCCATACCGTCCCGAACAGGCCGACAAACGGCGCGGTTGAGCCAACGGTCGCCAAAAACCCAAGATATTTCTGCAATTGATCAAGTTCTCGGTCGAGCGTCACGTCCATAGCGTGGGTGATGCGACGTTGCAGACCCTCAAGACGCGCGGTATCGAGTTGAGGATTATTACCCGTTGAAAAGCGCTGCCATTCGCGCATCGCTGACTCGAAAAGCCGCGACATCGGATGCGTCGCCTCTTGTTGCACACTTTCAAAGAGCTGTTGCAACGAGCCGCCGGACCAGAACATGGCTTCGAAGGCCGCCGCCTGACGGGTGACCCGGCGATAGCGCGTCACTTTCTCGAAGATGATCGCCCAGCTCCAGAATGAACAGACGATAAGCAGCAGGATGACCGCCTTAACGATGATATCAGCTTCAAGAAAAAGCTGCCATGGAGAAAGGTTATGCGAGACGGCGCCCGCACCCAATTCCATTGCAGTGACGAGATTAGTATCCATAACTCTAAGAACCTATTTCTGCTTGTCGTGAATCCTGCAGCATGGCTTCCAGGGAGGAACGAAGATCTGGCGGGAAACGCGCCGGCGCACCCGACTCTTTAATGCAGGCGAGCCGCAATTCAGCCTGCACCAGCGTTTCGCCATCCCTCAGAACGATTTGTTCTGCCTCCAAACTCGCCCCTTTCAAGGTCACGATGCGGGTATGAATTTGGAGCCAATCATCGAGCCGGGCGGGCCGGCGATAGTCGAGCGTGCAACGCCGGACAATAAATAGAACTCCATCAGCGTCGCGCATGCCGCTGTGATCAATACCAGCGGCACGCATCATTTCAGTGCGCGCGCGCTCAATAAATTTTAGATAGTTAGCGTAGTAGACGATCCCCGCCGCGTCAGTATCTTCATAATAAACGCGCAAGGAAAAGACAAAAACACCGCCGACCAAGCGGCCGGCGGCAGCGCATTGTGAAGCGGGTGGACGAGCGACCGCGGCGGCGTTGTTACTCATCATTACCCTCTTCGATCAATTCTAACTGTGGGCTTTCTGGCTTGGGAACGTCCATACCCAAATGGCAAAAACCATGGGCAGTCAGCGCCCGGCCGCGCGAGGTTCGCTGCAGGAAGCCCTGCTGAATGAGAAACGGCTCGATGACTTCTTCGAGCGCATCGCGCTGCTCTGACAGTGCCGCGGCGATGGTCTCGACGCCGCCCGGTCCGCCGCCGTAATTTTGCCCGATACAACTCAGGTAGCGCCGATCTAGAGAATCGAGGCCTTTCTCGTCGACCTCAAGACGGCGCAACGCGTCATCCGCTATTTTTGCGTCGACCTCAACCGTCCCGGCAACCGCAGCGAAATCGCGCACGCGCCGCAACAGACGCACAGCGATTCGCGGTGTGCCGCGCGAGCGTTGGCCAATTTCCCTTGCTCCTTCCTGGGTCAGATTGAATTTCAATTTAATCGCATTGCGGCGGACGATCTCCTCAAGATCATCGGCACCATAAAAATTCAGCCGCAGCGGGATGCCAAAGCGTTCGCGCAGCGGCGTCGTGACAAGGCCGGTGCGAGTTGTAGCGCCGACCAATGTGAACTGCGGCAAATCAATACGCACTGACCGCGCCGCTGGGCCCTCGCCAATAATCAGATCAAGCTGCCGGTCTTCCAGCGCCGGATAGAGGATTTCCTCAACCGCCGGATTGAGGCGGTGAATTTCATCGATGAACAGGACATCGCGGGCATTTAGATTGGTCAGGATCGCAGCAAGGTCGCCGGCCCGCGCAATGACAGGGCCTGACGTGGCCCGAAAACCGACACCAAGCTCGCGTGCCACAATCTGGGCCAATGTCGTCTTGCCGAGCCCAGGCGGACCATAAAACAATACGTGATCAAGGGCCTCGCCACGGCTTCTTGCGGCCTCGACGAATATTTGTAGATTTTCGCAAATGTTGAGCTGGCCGATGAATTCGTCGAGGGTCTGAGGGCGCAAACTGACTTCTGCTCCGTCTTCATCGATGGCGTCAGGCGATAGGATGCGATCATCGCTATCGTCGCTCATGTGCTGAGTTCCTTCAGGCCAGCCTGGATCAGCGCTTCGATCGAGGCACCTTCCCCAAGATTCTGCGCCGCGCCGGAGACCGCGCCATATGCCTCGCTCTGGCGATAGCCTAGATTAACTAGCGCCGAGACTGCATCGCCGCTCGGCGATCCGCGTTCATTGGCAATGCCCGAACCCATCTCCACGGTCATGCCGGCCACAGGCGCCTTGTCTTTCAATTCAGTGATCAGACGGTCCGCAAGTTTGGGTCCGACACCGGAGATTCGAGTGAGAGCGCCGCGGTCTCGCGCGGCGATGGCCAGCGACAAATCGTCGGGCGATAGCAGATCTAGAGTGGCAAGCGCCATTTTTGCGCCTACACCTTGCACCTTGCGCAAGAGGCGGAACCACTCGCGCTCGTGGGAATCGAGGAAGCCGTACAGATGAAACTGGTCCTCGCGCACCACGGTTTCGATCTCCAGTGAGATCGCAGCGCCGGGGCTCGACAATGCGGACAGCGTGCGCCCAGCACAAAAAACTAGATAGCCGACGCCACCGACGTCGATCACGGCCCATCCGTCACCGGTTGAATCCAGCTTGCCGCTCAATTTTGCAATCATGGCGCGGCGCCTCAGACGGCCGCCGCCCGAATGGACGGCCAGAGGCGGTCGGTCGCGGCGTGATGGGCATGACAAATGGCGACGGCCAGCGCGTCGGTAGAATCTGCGTCTACCGGATCGCAACCGGGCAGCAAATGACGCACCATGACACCGACCTGAGCTTTATCGGCATGCCCCGCACCGACTACGGATTTCTTTATCTTGTTGGGTGAATATTCTGCAACACAAAGGTCGAACAGGGCTGGCGCTAGGAGTACAACGCCGCGCGCTAAACCCAATTTGAGCGTGGAGCGGGCGTTGCGATTGACAAAGGTTTCTTCGACCGCGGCGTCATCGGGCGCCCACTCGGTTAATATTTGCACCAGACCATCATGAAGTTGACGTAAGCGCTGGGCGGTTTCCAGCCCTGGATCTGTCGCTACCGTCCCATTGGCGAGATGCCGCAAACGATTGTCCTCGGCCTCAATCACGCCCCAACCTGTCGCACGCAAGCCAGGATCGAAGCCAATGAAACGCCGCTCGCCGATCATGCTGAAAGCTTCTGCATAACTTCGTCGCTGACTTCAAAATTAGCCGAGACAGTCTGTACATCATCGCAATCGTCCAAGGCCTCCATCAGCTTGAACAAGGACTCGGCTGCCTGCTCATCAATCTGAATGGTGGTTTGAGGCTTCCACGTAAGGCCTGCATCTTCAGGTGTGCCGAAACGTTCGCTTAGGGTGTCGCTGACGTCGCCGAAATCTTCGATTGAACAAGAGATCTCATGGCCATGAGCATCGGATTCGCAGTCACTGGCCCCGGCTTCCAGCGCTGCCTCAAACATCTCGTCGGCGCTCGCGGCATCACTTGCGTAATGGACCGAACCGATGCGGTCAAACATGTAATTCACGCTGCCCGATTCACCCAGTGCGCCCCCATGTTTATTGAAGATCGAGCGCACTTCGGCTGCAGTACGGTTCCTGTTGTCGGTCATAGCATCGACCAACAAGGCGATGCCGCTGGGCCCAAAACCCTCATAGCAGAGTTCATCGTAATTGACATCGTCGGCGCCACCCTGGGCCTTCCTAAGTACCCGATCGATGTTTTCCTTGGGCACGCTTTGTGATTTAGCGGCCGTAATTGCCGTGCGCAATCGCGCGTTATGCTCAGGATCGGGCACGCCTTGCCTGGCGGCGACTATGACCTCGCGCACCAATTTTGCAAAGCGCTTGGCGCGCTTGGCGTCCTGGGCCCCCTTGCGATGTTGAATATTGGCCCATTTTGAATGTCCAGCCATCCGTGCCTCGATACTCTATTTAGCGACTCAGTTTCGCTAGCATACCAAATCCCGTGTAATTTCACAGCCTTAGCAATAGTCATGCAATGTGGCCGAATTTGGGCGGCGGCGGTCTACTCACAGGGGAACATGAGCGCCAGCGCTTGAACCGCACCGAAAGCTGCGGGCTGTTCCAGGGCATTAGGATGTTGCTCATAATATAGCCAGACACCGCGGCCGACTTTCTCCGGCGGCGCGTTCTCGGGGCAGAACAACTGCACCTCCCCGCCTGACATTAGAGCCTCATGCATATCGATAATACCGGCAAGATATGACAGACAAACATGCGGCGCCGCGCCAGCGCAGGCCCCGTGCAGCGCTTCGCCGGTGGTCGGGTCATAGGCGAGAGCGGGAGCCACTGGAGAGACCACCAAAATTGCCGCCACGCCGACCACCGCGTAACCCGCCAAGAAATACCTCAAGATCATATGTCTATATCCTATCCGTCAAAACGATCAGCGCGAAACCGAAGGCGGGTATAATCGGTCAACCAGCGGCCATCGGTGCACAGGTCATCACAGCACAACTCTTCGGCGCGCGCCATCAGCTGCGCCTCACCATCGCTCGGCGCAGCGGCGAGAAAACTCTGCCCGAACATCCGGATCCAATCACTCAAACCGTTTGGGCAATTGTCTAGTGGTGTCGGGCGCGAGAAGTAATGCAGATGCGTGACGTCGAAGCCGCCCGCCTCCAACAGGCTGACATAGGCGCCAGTGCGTGGAAAATACCAAGGAAAGTCGACCGCCTCGCGCGCCACCGCCTGTTCCGCCAGAGCCTGGTAGAGCGCTTCTGTAATGGTTATCACGTTGCGGTGCGCGCCCATCTCAGCGACAAACCGGCCGCCTGGCCGCAACGCCCGCGCAACGCTGGCGATCACCGGTTCGGGCTGCTTCATCCAGTGCAACGCGGCGTTGGAGAACACCGCATCAGCCGGTTTGTCTACGGCAAAATTTTCGCCCGCGGCACAGATGAATTGAATGTCCGGATATTTCCGCCGCGCGGTTGCGATCATCTCCGCATCGACGTCGATGCCAATGACATCGCACCCCTGTGCCGCGATCTGTGCGCTGAGCTGGCCAATGCCACAACCGAGATCAATGATACACTCGCCCGAGTTCGGCGCTAATAGCTCTACCAGCCCCGCGCCGAATTCTGAGATAAAACCAAATGACTGGTCATAGAGATTTACGTCCCAGTTTTGTCTGTTCACCGCGCTATGTTCCGTCACGCTTTGGGGCCTCCTCATGCTTGGATCTGTTCGAACGGCCTAGCTTGGTGTTAAAAAATATCAAGCTGGCATACTGGCACTATGGCATAAGATGACGGATTACGGCTTTCTACTCGCTGGAGGATGCATGACGGCGCAAACAAAAATATTCGAAGCAGCAGAAGCGACGGCTGACGCGGCCCTTGTGGAGAACTCCACGCACCCCGAACTGGACGCCGGAACGCGTCAACTTCTGGCCGAGTTTCGCCCCGTGGTTGAGCAGCGTATCGACGACGTCATTGCCGAATTTCTGCAATATGTTTCGTCCTGGCCGGAGATGCGCCTGCTGACCCAAAGCGCCGAGGGCATTGCGTGTCTCCGCCGGGAACAGGGCCAGCATTTGTTAAACCTATTTTCGTGCCAGTTTGACGATGGCTATTTTGCCCGCGTCAGCCGCATGGGCCAAGCACATGAAAAAGCCGGCCTCGAACCTCGCTGGTATCTGGGAGCCTATGGCCATGTCTTGAAAATGCTGGTTGAGTTGGCGATCGAGCATTGCGGCGACGATGCGACACGTTTGCTAGCAACCGTGAGCGCGATAAATCGGGTCGTCGAAATTGACATGGCAAGCGCCGTGGCAACGATTGTGGAAACCCCGCTGACAACAAACCCCGTGCCTACTGAGGCGTCCAGCAGCGGACTGCCGCTAGGCGTCGAGGGCATCACCAGAGCAGCCTTGAAAGCCACCGCCCGCGCACGCAAATAATCTCTCCGTCAAACACACTCAATCCGGCATGGCCGGGGTCAATACGCCTCCGATGCGCACCGGCGCAACGCGCGTGGCCAAACCAGTGGCTTCGTCGGTTTCCACAAATATAGCCGCTAACGTCCCGTCATCGAGGACGGGGGTAAATCGCTTGCCCGGTATTTTGCGCGTAAAGCGTTCGATAATAGGTGCGATCTCCATGCCGATGATCGAGTTATAGGCACCGCACATACCAATATCCGTCATAAACCCGGTTCCGCCCGGCAGGATCATATGATCAGCGGTCGGAACATGAGTATGCGTACCGGCGGCGAGCGAAACGCGGCCGTCAACCAAATACGCCAGCGCTTGCTTTTCGCTACTCGCTTCGCCATGAATATCGACCAAGATGGCATCCACATTGGAGCCCAGGCGGTAAGGCTCTAACTCGGCTTTGAGACTCGCGAACGGATCGTCGATAGCGTCCATAAACAGGCGGCACATCACTTGAATAACCAACACTTTTCGCCCATCAGCCAACTGGAATACTTCGCTTCCGCGTCCGGGCGTACCCGGCGGATAATTAGCCGGTCGAATGAGCTTGGCGTCACCCTCGATATACGAGGCAGTTTCCCGTTGGTCAAAGGCGTGATTGCCAAGGGTGATCGCATCGGCGCCCAATTGATAGAGGGCGCGACAAATCTCACCTGTGATACCGAAGCCGCCGGCTGCGTTCTCGGCGTTGACCACAACGAAATCGAGCTTCAGGGACTCACGCAACTCCGGCAGATGGGAATTCAGTACGTCACGTCCCGAGCGCCCCATCACGTCGCCGCACATCAATATTCTCATTCACTGTCCTTTTGAGATTCACGGACGAACAACATGGCGCCGCGCTCGGTGACGATCCAATCCAACTGTTCGTCCCCGCCGCCATGCGGAACACGTTCTACCAATTGCTCGGAAAACGCCATGCCAACCGCTAGGACAGACCCTCCAGCAGCTCTGAGACTGGCCAACGCGGAGTCGTAATAGCCGCCGCCATAGCCGAGGCGGAAGCCCTCCGAATCATACGCAAGCAAGGGCACGAGCAGGAGAGTGGGCGTTAATTGGGCGGCATCTTCGGTCGGCTCGGGAATGCGGAACGGACCTTCAAGCATAACCGTACCCGGGCGCCATTCGCGGAATATCAGGACATGCCGCTTCCTGTCGACATGAGGGAGAGCACAGCGATAGCCTGCGCCGGACAGGCGGCGCATCACCGGCATGACATCAAATTCATCGCGAATTGGCCAATAACCCGAAATTATGGCGCCTGGCGCCACCGGCACGTTGGCTAGGAAATGATCAGCACCGCGCACGCCAGCTCCGGACACGCTTTGGCGGTGGGCGAGCCGACGACGGGCACCGGCATACTCCCGCAGTGCATTCTTGGCTTCCCAAACGGCGTCTGATCTATTCACGGCAAGAGAAACCACATGTCGGGATGAAGCTGGGCAAAAGAGTAACAAACGAAAGTGATAGAAGTTGGACGGCGCCACAGCAGCCGCCACGCTGCAAGTTTCCTCTAGGCCTGCAAGGCAGGTGGGCGCCGCATACCGAAACCACAGTCCCGACAGAGACAGCTCCCTAGAGGAACTTATTGGCCCCGGGAAACTACGGCGTGTCACGCTCCGCAGCAACCGTCCAAGCGGAACTTAGTCGCTCTCTAGGCCGGCGGCAATATTTTCAATGCGGGCGGTCAGAGATTCAATAACGGGCACAACTTTGGCTTCCAGATTCGCCTGCGTTTCACTTCGAATTGTGTCTTCAGTGTTTTTCGCCGCGACCTGCAACCGCTCCATCTCGTCATAGGCCTCGGACAGTTCATCGGCAATAAGAAGGCTGCTCATCACCAGCAAGCGGCCCTCCCCTACCTGCCCAACCGTCTCGCCGATTTCCGTTGCCCGCTTATCGATATAGGCGGCAAGCCGGGTCACATGCTCTTCCTGACCATCGTCGCAGACAATGGGATAGTTGCGCCCATGGATGGTAACGGATAACTGGGCCATACGTCCCCGCGCCTATTCGTTAAGCAGTGTTTTCAAATCGCCGATCGCGCCATCGAGCCGACCAGCAACGGCCTCGCTGACCACCTGCATGGCGGCGTAATTTTCTTGCGCATCGCGCAGGGCTAAGCCGGATTTGCGATGTTCAGCACGGAGGGATTCCAGATCGGCGTGAAGACCGTCACGCTCTTGCTGAACGGTGCGAAGCGACTCGGCTAGCCCGATAGCCGACCCAGAACCGCTCTTCGCGGAGCCGTTTCCGAGTGCTCGCGTTAGCTTCTCGACGGCTCTCCCGAGACGCGCCACGGACTCATCAAGATTCGGCATAATTTAATATTATCAGCATGTTGTTATTAAATCCGAAACTGACTTCTCACCATCAAACACTTAGACCAGGCGGGCTTTACAGTCAACTGTATGGCGCACATTACACAGGCTGTTGACGCTCCCGGCGAGCGTCGTCATGTTGCTTGATCACATGCGCATTGGCGTTTCGCCCCTGCGTCCAGGTTTAGACAGCAAGACAAATGAGCATGAGCAAATCAGCCGCGCACTCCGAATCAAGCGATACCACGCACCGCGATATGGCGAACGCTATCCGGGCACTCTCCATGGATGCGGTCGAGGCAGCGAAATCAGGCCATCCCGGCATGCCGCTCGGCGCAGCGGATGTGGCCACCGTTCTTTACACGCATTTTCTCAAACACGACCCAGCGCATCCCGACTGGCCAGATCGTGACCGCTTTGTACTATCGGCCGGGCATGGCTCGATGCTGCTGTATTCACTGCTCTATCTGTGCGGCTACCCGGATATCGATATCGATCAAATCCGCCGTTTCCGTCAGCTGGGCAGCCGCACCGCGGGCCACCCAGAATACGCCGCCGCCGCCGGTATTGAGACCACGACCGGCCCGCTTGGCCAGGGGCTCGCCACGGCGGTTGGTATGGCGATCGCGGAGCGCATGTTGGCGGCACGCTTTGGCGACGCCATTGTCGATCACCGAACCTATGTACTGGCCGGCGACGGCGACTTGATGGAGGGAATCAGCCACGAGGCGATTTCTCTGGCAGGCCATTTACAGCTCAACAAATTAATTGTGCTTTACGACAGCAATGGTATTTCGATCGACGGCGCGACGGATCTGGCGCTTTCCGACGACGCCATGCAGCGCTTTCTAGCCAGCGGTTGGGACGCCTTTGACGCCGACGGTCACGACCCCGCAGCGATTGCCAGGGCGCTCGAGGCAGCGGTGGATTCCGCCAAGCCGGCGCTAGTCGTCTTCCGCACTCGGATCGGCTTTGGCGCGCCCACCAAGGAAGGCTCCGAGGCAAGCCACGGCGCGCCACTCGGCGCCGAGGAGATCGCCGGCACACGCAAGCGCCTTGCCTGGCCCCATCCACCATTTACCGTGCCGGCGGATATACTTGCGCTCTGGCGCGAAACTGGAATCCAGCGGGCCGAAGCGCATGTCGAATGGCAGCAAAGATTGGCTGCCAGTGACGCTGTGCTGCGTGTCGAATTCGAGCGGATTTCGCGCGGTGATTTGCCCCACGACTGGAGTGCCGGTTTATTGGAATTCAAGCGCGCTTTGGCGGAAGATCAACCCAAAATTGCAAGCCGCGTGGCAAGCCAGAAAACGCTAGAGAGGCTGTCACAAGCGCTCCCCGAACTGGTCGGCGGCTCGGCCGATCTCAGCGGCTCAAACGGTACCCGGGTCGCCGGAATAGCAGCGATTGCAGCGGGTTCTTTCAGCGGCAGCTATATTCATTACGGCGTGCGAGAGCATGCCATGGCGGCAGCGATGAACGGCATGGCCCTGCACGGCGGCTGCATTCCCTACGCCGGAACATTCTTGATTTTCTCCGATTATTGCCGCCCTGCGATTCGCCTATCTGCTCTAATGGGCCAGCGCGTCATTTATGTCATGACACATGATTCGATCGGCCTGGGCGAAGATGGCCCGACGCACCAGCCGGTCGAGCATCTCGCGGCGTTGCGCGCGATGCCCAACCTCAAACTGTTCCGCCCGGCCGATGCGATGGAAACCGCGGAGTGTTGGCAAGCAGCGATCGAAAACTGCTCTGGCCCTTCGGTGTTGGCCTTGAGCCGCCAAGCGCTGCCGGCCCAGCGAGTTATACTCAGCGACGAAAACCTGTCGGCGCGTGGCGGCTACGTGTTGCACGAAGCAGCCGACGGTACTCCCCGTTTCGTACTCCTTGCAACCGGCTCCGAAATCGCTATCGCGGCGGAAGCACGGCAGATTTTGGAGGCCGAAGGCCATCCGACACGGGTCGTCTCTCTGCCGTGCTGGGAATTGTTCGATGCACAGGATCAAGCATATCGTGATGACGTGCTCGGCGGCGAAGCAACGCGCATCGGCATTGAAGCCGCGGTTCCATTTGGTTGGGAGCGATATCTTGGCGCCGGCGGCATCATGATCGGCATGCGCAGCTTTGGCGCATCGGCGCCAGCCGACAAACTATACGCAAAATTTGGAATCACTGCGGACGCCGTGGTGGCAGCGGCGCGCCAGGCGCTTTCAGATTAGAGCCTGTAGCGGCAAGGTTAGTTTCCCAAGCCGCTGCCGCTCAAATCGATGATGAGCGGGTGCTGGAGGCGGGTTGCGACGCCTCGATTGCCAAGCCCATGGCGGTTGCAACTTTGTACAAGAGACAGGCAGATTCGTCCGCGAAAATGATTAGGCGGCACACTGGCCGCTACTCGGAACGGTCTCAAATCATCTAAATGATTGCAAACGCAATCTATAATTCCACCAAATTTCTTTTAAATGTGTTTCAATTTGTTAATGTTAGAGTGTTATGACCGAATATTCAGAGGGGCTGGAGCTTCAAAGTTTCGGCCATAGTCCCGGGAGAGAAGCGTGAGTATTGAGCAAGGCAAGTATGTTTTTGCTTCCGCGTCGTCGGCGATGTCCAGCGCGCCAGGCAACTCGCCAATCCCCATTCCAGCTAACGGTGCGTCAGAAATCATTGTGCCTGGCGGTGACATGCTACTGCACGCCGATTTTGCCCGTGCCGGCGCGGATCTTCTGATCACCGCGGCGGATGGCACCCAATATGTAATCGTCGAATATTTCAACGCCCCGACGGAAGCCGGCCTAATGACCGAGAGTGGCGCATTGTTACCATTCGACCTGGTATCCGTACTGGCTGGGCCCGCATCCCCCGGTCAGTACGCACAAGCCGAAGACGGCCTTGAAGAAGCGCCAATCGGGCGTGTCGACGAATCTGTCGGCGAAGTCACGGCAACCCGGGTCGACGGCACAACGGTGTCACTAACCAAGGACTCATCGGTATTCCAGGGCGATATCCTTGAGACCGGCGCCGGCGGCGCGGTGGCCGTGGTGTTCATCGACGAGACCGAATTTTCGCTCGGCGAGGATGGCCGGATGGTGCTTGATGAATTAATTTTTGACCCTACCTCGCTGGAGGGCTCCTCCACCTTCTCGGTGGTCCAGGGCGTATTCGTCTTCGTCAGCGGCGAGGTCGCGGCGAACAATCCGGATGAAATGATCGTCCGCACGCCGGTGGCCACGCTCGGCATTCGCGGCACCAAAGTCGCGGGCAAGGCGGCGGCCGAGGGGGCGCTCAACACGGTGACCATGATGCCTGAGAGCGACGGTGCCGCCGTGACGGGCTCGATTACGGTGAGCACGCAGACCTCTGCAATCACCCTCAATACCGCCTGGCAGACGACGGCGGTCTCAAGCGTCTTTGAGGCGCCGGCACCGGCGATTACCCTGACTTCGGCCCAGGCCAGCACCTTGTATGGCGCCGTGAACAGCCTGCTTTCGTCCTCGACGTCGCCGACCGTTCGAGCTAGTGACGAAGCGGGCGGCAGAGACACGGGCGGCAGAGACGAAGCAGCGCCGAGCGGCGATGCAGCAGCTGCGCCTGCTGGCGGACCCGAGGACTCGGCGCCCGGCCCAGAAGGCGAGCTTGGGCCCGGCGAGGAGTT
>CAYPSQ010000005.1:0-39658 GCA_964413115.1 uncultured Rhizobiaceae bacterium
AATGATTCTCCCTTAGTTAGATCGCCTCTTATTAGAAACTGTCCTTGCAAAGTGATCGCTGAGATTTCTTTCATATTTGGGTCTTCAATTTTTGAAAAAAGGTCTGCCGCTTCTTCTAGTTTACCTTCTAAAAGTAATTTACTCATTTCTTGAGAATGTTTTAAATCATCCATCATATCTGCAGTACCAGGAATTGAATAAGTTACGGCCATTAAAAAACTGATGAAAAAAAATACCTTGGGCATAGCATGTCTCTCCGAAATGAAAACAATATTGATCCACAGGCGCCCTTAATCCAAATTGTTGTTTAGCCTACATTCTGACCCTATATTTTATAAGTTAAAAATGAGCCTACGTTTTTTGAGGGTGCAACCTACATCGTTATTAGGAGTTTTCCCCTAAACACTCCCTGAGGGCCGTCTTTTTTCACGCTCCACATCGTTTCCTTCCTAAATGTTTGGAGGATAGTAGCACCAGCGATAAAGCCACCGACTGACAAATGATGGTTTTTATGAACGCGCCACGAGCCACGTCGTCCAAATTGTTTGGGGGGTGAGCCTGCGTGCTTTGCAAAGGGCCAATCAGTTCTAGATTTGGCGCCTGAATTTGGGATTGAACCTCTAACTAACTTTTAACACATATCTTTGTTGTCTATAATCAAATGCTTAGAAGCGAAAGGCTGCAGAGTGGGTACAAAGCAGTGAAGTTTGTCAGCCGCGCCACGATGCTACTGGCGTTGATACTCATCATGGCCCTCGGCAGTAATTCGGTGCTAGCGGATTTTGAATCCGGGCGGGCAGCGTACGAGGCGGGCGATTTTCGTGGGGCGCGTGAGCAGTGGCTCTCGCTCGCAGAGGCCGGGGACGCGAACGCCCAGGCGGCGCTCGGCAGTCTCCATATCCATGGCGAGGGGGTCCCCGTCGATTTTCGTGAGGCGCTCAAATGGACGCAACTTGCGGCGAACCAGGGTGACGTGACGGGCCAGTTTAATATGGGCTCAATGCATGCCGGCGGGCTCGGCGTTGAGAAGAATTTTGGTGAGGCGGCGCGCTGGTTCCATCTTGCCGCCGAACAATACGATGCCCCGAGCCGCTTCAACTTGGCCATTCTCTATTCGCGTGGCCGTGGCGTGGCGCGCAACGATATACAGGCCGTCTACATGTACAACACCGCCGCGGTCATCGCCGGAACGCCGGAAATTGGCTTGCATGATATGGCGGAAGAGGCGGAACGCATGGCTATTAGCATGATGATAACAATGGACCAGGCAGCGATCAAAGAGGCCCACCGCCGCTCAAAGGAATTCGAACAGCGCTATTTAAAGCATTATATGGCGGGTTATTTTGAGCGTCGACGGAACGGTGAAATACTCCCTCAGAATCCCTGATCCAAGCCTTTTCCCGAGCCATTCACACCATATATTGTGGGTGCATCGATAAATTCCCTTGCCATTAGTGTGTGACCCGCTATCTTGGGAGTACAGTAGGCGGTCCTACAACATGTAGGATCAGACTTGTACAATCTTGAGAAAATCCGAGGCGGGGAGAAACCATCATGTCAACTTGGACACCGGAACGCATCGCAGAAGTAACCCGTTTGTGGAGTGAAGGCCTGACTACCGCAGAAATCGGCAAACTTATTGGCATTACCAAGAACGCCGTCGTCGGTAAGGCACATCGTCTAGGCTTGCCGGCCCGCCCCTCGCCGATCCGGCGCCAGGGTAGCGGCAGAAGTGTTGTCGCTGCGCCTCGGCCGGTGGCGAAAGTGCCTGTCAAACCGATGCGTCAGATCGCCCTTAGCACCTCCGGCGCGTGCTGCAAATGGCCGTTCGGCCATCCCGGCGATGACAATTTTCGCTTTTGTGGCAGCGCGGCTCTGGCGAACAAACCCTATTGCCCGGAGCATTATCAAATTGCCTATCTGCCGGCACGGGCGAGGGGTGAGCGTAAAGAAACTGAGATTCGCGACCCGCAGCCGCAGGCAAAACCACAGCGATCCGCGACTGCGGCGTAAAAATAACCGCCGCTCAGTTTTGATCAGTCCTTGGGGATCAGATTCTGTAATTGGATCTGATCAACGTAGTAATTTTTCAATAATTTCAGCGAGTTAACTGAACCGCTTGGGGTCTTCGGCTGGCCGAGTCTGTGCGTCGCTTTTGTGGCGCACCGCTTGGGCGTTCATGCGGCCGAGCCACATCAAGCCGTACATATGAAAATCACCAATCAGACTGAAAAGCGGGTACTTGAACGTCGCCGGGCGGTTCTTCTCGACAAAGAAATGCCCCACCCAGGCAAAAAAATAACCGCTGAAGGGTGCTGCCAAAAGCAACCATAGCTGCGGCAGCACCGCTGCCATGGTGATCAGGGCGAGCGCGCCTGACGTGCCGATGAAATGGAGCAGGCGTGTCGCCGGCCGTCCATGCTGAGCAATATAGATGGGCCAAAATTCGCGATAGCTTGTAATGCGTTGCTCGACCATGCCGCACTGCCTAACTTCCCAGCTTTCTAAAGGTGGAGGTGGCGAAGTGCCACACTTCGCCTATAATGCCCAAAATTTTCATCAATGTAGAGTATGGATGCGATCCGTTTGAACGGAGCATTCACAGGACACTCCATGGCTGCAATGATCACACCCATATGCGATTTCGGCTGGAAGGCAGTCAATTTCGAACTGCCAGGCGTTGATGGAACGAATCATAGCCTCGCAGATATCGCCGGTACGAACGGGACGCTGGTGATGTTTCTGTGCAATCACTGCCCGTTCGTCAAGGCGGTGATCGATCGCATTGTAGGCGATGTATCAGAGCTTGCCGGGCTTGGCATCGGCGCTGTCGCCATCATGCCTAATGACGTGGCTAGTCATCCCGCAGATTCGTTCGAAAATATGAAGCTGTTCGCGGATGTGCATAGTTTTACGTTTCCTTATTTGATCGACGAAAGTCAGTCGGTCGCGCGTGCCTATGACGCCGTGTGCACGCCTGATTTCTTCGGATTCGATGCGTCCCTGAGCCTGCAATATCGCGGCCGGTTGGATGAATCGCGTCTCGATCCGGTTTTAAATGCCCGGCGCGACCTGTTCGAAGCGTTGAAGCAAGTGGCAGAAAGCGGCGAAGGTCCGAGACAGCAGTTGCCGAGCATGGGATGTTCCATTAAATGGCGGGGCGCCGCTTAGGCGCCCGAACAGCGCGACTAGGCGCAAAATTGCCGGAGTACCCTGGCGCCGCATATAGAGAGGCACGACGTGGCTGATATTTTTCGCGAAGTCGATGAGGATATTCGCCATGAACGGTATCAAAAACTGTGGCGGAGGTATCGCTGGTGGACACTGGGCTCTGCCGTCGCGCTCGTTGTTGCGGTGGCGGCATATGTTATTATCATCGAGCAGAACGAGAGCTTGCGCCGCGCGGAAGGTATTCAATTTGCCGCCGCGTTAGCCGAACTGGAAGCAGGGCAGCCGCGGAGCGCGGCGGTCGCATTCAAGGCACTCGCCGACAATACCGCATCGGGGTATCTGGCATTGGCGCGCCTGCGGGCAGCGGACGCGCTGGCTGAGGTGGGTGACGTGACAGGCGCGGTAACAATTTATGATGAACTCGCGGCTGACACCCGTGCTGGCGTTTTGTATAGCGAACTGGGTGCATTGCTCGCCGCCGAGCGTCTGATTGATCGAGCCTCGCCGGAAGAGGTATTGCAGCGCTTGGCACCCCTAGTGGATGGCAATGGGCCATGGCGACCGATGGCTGCCGAACTGACGGGTATTGCCCAAATCCGCGCCGGACGTAGCGATGCGGCACGGGAAATTTTTGCCGGCCTTCTTGATGACCCGGGCGCGCCGAACGGCGTCCGCTCGCGCGCTCAAGAACTGCTTGCAAGTCTTGGCGGACTGCTAGAAGCGCCTGCGCCGACAGTACCGCAAAACAATACCACCGATTAGCGATGATGCGCACGCCGCTCCGATTTGTTGCCATGATTCTCGCAGGTGCTGCGCTCAATGCCTGCGACATGCTGCCGGATTATTTTGGCGCTAATGAAGCGCCGCCGCTTCCCGGTCAGCGGTTATCCGTGTTGGCGTTGGAAAGTAAGATCGAGCCTGACCCCCGCATCGCTGATCTCGATGTTCGCTTGCCGCGCCCCTATGTCAATAAATCCTGGCCGCAAAGTGGCGGCTATCCTGACCATGCTATGCATCATTTGGCGGGCGGTGAGCGGCTGGCACCGTTCTGGCGCGTTAGTATCGGTGAGGGTTCGGGGGATGATGGTCGAATTCTGACGACGCCGGTAGTAGCCGGGGGGCGTATCTTCGCAATTGATGCGGAGGCAGAGATCAGCGCCTTCGATGCCAATACCGGCGACCGTTTGTGGCACATCGATCCGCGTGTTGAAGATGGCGAGAGGGACGGTTTCGGTGGCGGTCTTGCCCTGGCGAACGGTTGGTTGTTTGTGAGCACGGGCTTCGGTCATGTTCTAGCAATTGATCCCGCCAATGGCGCCGTTTTATGGCGCCATGATCTCGGAATCCCGATGCGCGCCGCGCCGATTGTCGCGGGCAAGCGCGTTTTTGCCATCACCTATGATAATCAATTATGGGTACTTGCGGCCGAAGACGGCGCGGTGCAGTGGAGCCATGCTGGTATCTCGGAGACGGCGGGCCTGTTGGGCGCGGCTGCGCCGGCGGTCGATGGCGATATCGTCATCGCGCCCTATTCTTCGGGCGAATTACTGGCACTCAGGGTAGAAAATGGGCGCACCGTTTGGTCCGATTCACTCGGTGCGTTGCGCCCCGGCACTGGCAGCCTCGCCACCCTCAACGATATCAACGGCTCACCGGTTATCGACCGAGGTGTGGCCTATGCAATCAGTCATGGTGGACGCCTGGTGGCTATCGATGTGCGCACCGGAAGCCGCGTTTGGGAGCAAGATATCGCCGGGTTGAACACCCCCTGGGTGGCCGGTGAATTTATTTTCGTGGTGACCGTCGATGGTGATGTCGTTTGTCTCGCGCGGAGCAATGGCCGGGTACGCTGGGTGCAATCCCTGCCACGCTACGAGGACGCTGAAAGCCGCGATGAACCGGTATTTTGGAACGGCCCGCTGCTGTTGAGTGATCGCCTGATCGTGCTCGGTTCGAACGGCGATGCCGTGGCCATCTCGCCCTATTCGGGTCGTCTTCTAGGGCGCCTGGAAATGCCACACGGTGTGCGAGTTGCACCGATTGCGGCAAATGGAACGCTGTATGTTCTGACCGATGATGGCGACCTGATCGCGCTGCGCTGAAGCAGGGCACGGAACATGTCGTTTAGAGTCGCAATCGTCGGCCGGCCCAATGTCGGCAAATCCACCCTGTTCAATCGCTTGGTCGGACGGCGTCTTGCCATCGTTGCCGAAACGCCGGGCGTGACTCGGGACCGGCGCGAGGGCGAGGGGCGCATCGGCCCGCTGCGCTTCCGCGTGACCGACACCGCCGGGCTGGAGGAAGCGACCGCCGATAGTCTTGGCGCGCGCATGATGGTTCAAACCCAGAGAGCCCTGTCCGAGGCCAATGTCGCCCTCCTTGTAGTCGATGGGCGCGCCGGCATAACGGCAGCAGACAAGCATTTCGCGGCCCTACTCAGGCGCGCCGAGACGCCGGTCATCCTAGTCGTCAACAAATGCGAAGGGTCTACGGCAAGTAGCGGTATAGCCGAATCTTATGGCCTCGGATTGGGCGAACCCGTGAGCATTTCGGCGGAACATAACGAGGGTATAAACGAACTCTACGAAGCGTTGGCTGAATTCGAAGCGCGACTTTGCAAAGCGACTTGGCAAGATGAAGGTTCCGGAAGTCGGAGTACCCGCGCAGTTGGTGACAGTGATCGAAAGTTGCGCCTCGCAATCGTCGGGCGGCCCAATGTGGGAAAATCTACACTGGTTAATCGCTTAGTAGGAGCCGAGCGCGTGATAACCGGCCCCGAGGCCGGAATCACACGTGATTCGGTGGCGGTTGAATGGTCGTTCAAGGGGCGCGCCATCGAACTGCTCGACACGGCGGGGCTGCGCCGTCGTTCGCGTGTCCACGAAAGTCTGGAAAAACTTTCGTCGGATGACACGTTCGCTTCGCTTGGCCGCGCAGCGGTGGTGGTACTTTTGTTCGATGCGACAGAGCCGCTGGCTAAACAGGATTTGGGTATCGGTAATCGACTAGCCGAGGAAGGTCGGGCGCCAGTAATCGTTTTAAACAAATGGGATTTGGTGAGGTCACCGCAGGGCGTGATGCAGGACATGATTGCCCGTCTTGAGGACAGTTTGCCACAGTTGCGCGGCGCGCCGCTGGTTACCTGTTCAGCACTTACGGGGCAGGGCTGCGACAAACTCATGCCGGCCGTACTAAATATCTATGCTAGATGGAACGCCCGGGTTTCGACTGCGGCCCTAAATCGCTGGCTGCAGGACGCTACGGAGAGCCATCCGCCGCCACTCGCCGCCGGGCGGCGCATCAAGCTGCGCTACATTACCCAGGTTAAAGCGCGCCCGCCGACCTTCGCCGCCTTCGTCAGTCGGCCAACGGCACTGCCCGATTCCTACCATCGTTATTTGGTAAACTCATTACGCGCGCGCTTTGATCTTGGCGGCGTACCGATCCGGCTGTTTCTGCGGAAAGGGAAGAATCCCTACGTTAAGAATTAATAGGACTAACCCACGCGCACGACAGCGACAGGCTCCTCCACCCCAGCGGGGAGGAAGGGCCGACCACTTTATACGAATAACTTGGCTCCGTTTTCGTCATAGCTGGCTTCTGCTAACGCCACGAATAGTTCTGTGATCTCGTCGGGGGTGGCGAGGGTATTCGGATCTTCGCCAGGGAAGGCTTCGGCACGCATGTTGGTGGCAGAAGCGCCGGGATCGATGACGTTGACCTTGAGGTCGGTGCGCTTCAGTTCCGCCGCGTAGGTGCGCACTAGCGCTTCAAGAGCCGCCTTGCTTGCTGTATAGGCGCCCCAATAGGCCGGTGGCGTGCCTTCAGTGACGCCGGAGGTGACGAACATCGCACGACCGGCGGTGGAGAGCCTCAGTAGCGGGTCGAGACTGCGGATCAGGCGCCAGTTGGCGGTAAGATTGAGCGCGATGACATTTTCCCAGACATCGGGCGGATAATGACCGACTGGTCGCAGGCCGCCCAGCATCGCAGCATTGCCGACCAGGATATCGAGGCGGCCGAAGCGTTCATGCAAGGCGGCGCCCAATTGGTCGACCAAGTCACCTTGGCAAAGATCAAGCGGTACCAGCATGGCCGGCTCGCCGCCGGCGTTGCGCACTTCGTCATCTACTTCTTCAAGGCCGCCGGAGGTACGGGCGACAAGAATCAAACGTGCCCCCTCGGCGGCGAAACGCCGCGCCACGGCCCGGCCGATGCCCCGTGAAGCACCAGTTACTAGCGCAATTCGGCCGCTTAGGCGCTTGTTGGTCATGAACTGTTTTGGGTAAGCAGGGAGAGTTGCGCCGGAAGGCCGCCGCCGTCGCGGTCGGATAGGGCAATAGGATAATCGCCAGTAAAGCAAGCATCGCAATATTGTGGCGCATCAGGATTACGGCGGCTTTCCCCCATAGCGCGGTAGAGGCCGTCGATGGTGAGAAAGGCAAGGCTGTCGACGCCGATCAACTTGGCCATCTGGGCGGTATCGTTGTGTGCGGCGAGGAGTGCGTCACGCTCCGGCGTATCAACGCCGTAAAAGCAGGAATGCATCGTCGGCGGACTGGCGATACGCATATGTACTTCCGTAGCGCCGGCGCTCCTGACCATCTCGACGATCTTGGTCGAGGTGGTACCGCGGACGATACTGTCATCGACCAGAACGATGCGCTTGTTTTCGAGTAGGCGATGATTGGCGTTGTGCTTGAGCTTAACGCCTAAATGGCGAATTTGGTCCGTCGGTTCGATAAAGGTGCGCCCGACATAATGGTTGCGGATAATTCCAAGTTCGAACGGCAGGCTGGCCTCAGCGGCAAAGCCGATTGCCGCTGGAACACCCGAATCCGGTACTGGTACCACAAGTTGCGCGTTGCATGGCGCTTCCCGTGCGAGTTCGGCGCCGATCGCCTTACGAGCCTCATAGACGCTCTGGCCCTGCACCAGGCTATCGGGCCTGGCAAAATAAATATATTCGAACACACAAAAGCGTTCCGGCGCGCTTTGGAAGGGCTTGAAGCTGGTCACCACACCGTTCTGCACAAGGACCATTTCACCCGGCTGGATATCGCGCACCAAATCGGCGCCGATAATATCGAGTGCGACCGTTTCCGAAGTCAGAACATAGGCGTCTTCCAAGCGGCCAAGGACGAGCGGGCGGACGCCGTGCGGGTCGCGCACGCCGATCATAGCATGCTCAGTCAACGCAACTAGGGAATAGGCGCCCTCAACCTGGCGCAAGGCATCGACAAGGCGGTCGGTGACGCTCGCGCTCTTGCTCTGCGCCATAAGGTGAATAATAACTTCAGTATCGGAGGTCGAGCGGAAGATACTGCCGTGCTGTACCAGTTCGGTGTGGAGCGCCACCGCATTGGTCAAATTGCCGTTATGCGCAATACTCAGGCCACCGAAGGCGAGATCGGCGAAGAGTGGCTGGATATTGCGAAATTCAGGCCGCCCGGTAGTCGAATAGCGGTTGTGGCCAATCGCTGCGGGTCCCTTTAATTCAGCAATCACTTCTGCCTTGCCGAAATTATCGCCGACACGGCCGAGGCCGTAATGCGAATAGAATTGTTCCCCTGTGGTGCTGACGATGCCTGCTGATTCCTGACCGCGATGCTGTAGTGCGTGGAGGCCAAGCGCGGTATGTGCTGCCGCATCGGGATGACCAAGGATGCCGAAGACTCCGCATTCTTCGTGTAGTTTGTCGTCATCAAATGGATTCGTAGCTAGAGGCATGATCGTTTGCGTCATGATATGCGCCGTTACTCCTCGACCGAGTTGGAAAGTCCATCCAACTGTTTGCGCTGGGTTTCGTCATAGCCGTCGCGCCCGTCACCTTCGTTACCGTCTTCGGGTGTCGGCTCAGAGAGCGCGCGCAGGCTTCTTTCTGCATCCTGCAATTTCTTTAGGTTCTGCTTGGTGTCCGCCGCCGATTTTTCTGCCTGGCTGCGCAATCTCTCCGGGGCAATTTCGCGGATGATCTGCGCTCCCATCTGGATATAGGACATGGACTTCGCTTCTTCCACCCAAGGCGGGCGATCCTCAGGGGTCTTTACCGCCCAGACAAATAACATATACGCCAGACAGACAAGAACAGCTCCGCGTAGCAAGCCGAAGATGAATCCAATAGAACGATCGAGCGCACCCATGCGGCTGCGCTGCACATAGCCCGAGATCATCTGATTCACAATGGTAAAAAATATCAATGCGATGAGGAATAACACCAGTGCAGTTCCAGCGTCGGCTAGGGTCTCGCCCAAATCGAGATCCGGCCAATTATCAGCAACCCATTGACGCGGATAGGGCCGCACATGGGCGAACGCGAAAACCGCTACCAAGGCGGCGCCGACCCACGCGCTGACGCCCAATATCTCGCGCACGGCGCCGCGTGAGAACGCTAGCAGCGCGGAAATCAACATCACCAGGGCGACCAGAATATCGACCGGGTTGACCGGGAATCCCTCCATCGTCCTTAGTCCTCTCTTTCGCTCGCCGCTCTCGGCAGCGATAAAAGATCAAGGACGTCGCCCACCCGGTTAATTTCCTGGCGCGAGATGTCGTCGATGCACGCCTCGGTCTCGGCCTTATTATCACTGGCGCCCGAAGACTTGGGCGCGGACCGCGGTACGATGGCGTGGGTGAAGCCGAGCTTGGCGGATTCCTTGAGGCGCGCTGCCGCTTGTGCCACCGGACGGACTTCGCCTGATAAGCCGATTTCGCCAAATACTACGGTGCCCTCGTGAACAGGTCGATCCGTATAGGACGATACAATTGCCGCCGCCACGGCAAGGTCTGCGGCCGGCTCGGCGATACGTAATCCGCCGGCAACATTGAGAAAAACGTCGCTACTGCCGAGCGAAAGGCCGGCCCGTGCTTCCAACACGGCGAGCACCATGGCGAGACGGCCGGTATCCCAACCAACCACAGTGCGGCGTGGTGAGCCGGGCGGTCCGGGCGCGACTAGCGCCTGGATTTCCACCAGTACTGGACGTGTACCCTCGATACCGGCGAAAATGGCGGCACCGGAGACCGGCCCGCGTCCGGGATTGAGAAACAGCGTTGATGGGTTTGGCACTTGGGTCAGACCGGTGCCGGTCATTTCAAAAACACCGATCTCGTCGGTTGGGCCGAAGCGGTTTTTGACGGCGCGGATGATACGAAATTGATGGCCACGCTCGCCTTCGAAATAGAGCACTGCGTCGACCATATGTTCGAGCACGCGCGGGCCGGCGATCTGGCCGTCTTTGGTGACATGGCCGACGACCAGCAGCACCGAACCTGAGCGCTTGGCACAGCGGATCAATTCCTGAGCCGCTGCGCGCACCTGCGTGACGGTGCCGGGCGCCGAATCAAGGGTGTCAAGATACATGGTTTGGATCGAATCGACGACGATGATATCGGTCGGAGCTGCGCTGTCCAGGCTAGTCAGGATATTGCGCACACTGGTGGCCGCGGCTAATTGCACCGGCGCATCGCTGAGGCCTAGGCGCGTTGCACGTAAGCGAATCTGCTCAATCCCTTCTTCGCCGGAAACATAGGCGCAACGCAGGCCATTTGCCGCCAGCGCACCAGCGGTTTGCAGGAGAAGGGTGGATTTGCCAATTCCCGGATCGCCAGCTAACAGAACACTCGAGCCGGCCACTAGGCCGCCGCCGACCACTCGATCAAGTTCCGCTATCCCGCTGGCGTGGCGCGCCACCTCGGCATGCTCGCCGGCCAGATTGACGAAAGCGATCTCGCGCCCTTTGGTCTTGCCCAGGCCCCTGGGTGTCGTCTCGTGCGGTATTTCCTCGGCAATGCTGTTCCAGGCGCCGCACGCATCGCACTTACCCACCCAGCGTGGCCGGCTTGCGCCGCAGGATTGACAAACATATCTCGGATCAGTGCGCGCCAACGAATCTCCACCTAAAGCTATTTTTGCGTGTTCGGTGACCAGACCGGCTACGCACATGTAATTAGTGGCGAACTTGCATCTGCCTTGGGTCTTCAGTGCGGCTGGCGACAAATTTCCCTACAGGAGTATCGCTACTTATGTCAATTTGCCCCACCAAACTGCTCCAGATAATTTTATCGTCGAATATCATGCCGATTCGGGCCACAATTTTACGCGCACTCGCTATGTCGTGGGTAATGGAAATTGTTGCCGCGCCGGGCGGTCCATCCTGTCCTGCGCTAGAGGACATTCGCTGTCTTGAACCATGTTGCTTTCAGTCGAATGGTTTCCACAGCAAAATCAGCCTTGGCAGCAGCGTGAGTGCTGCCAATAGGGCGATGAACATTGCCGCTGCGATCAATACTCCAAAATAAATGGTAGGGGTGAAGTTGGAAAACACCAAGATGGAGAAGCCGATGATGATGGTCATTGTCGTGTAGAACACCGCTTTCCCGATACTAGAATGGCAAATGCGCATGGCTTCTACATAATTTTTCGTACGTGCGTACTCCTCTCAGAAGCGATAGATATAGTGAATACCATTGTCAACGGCGATACCAATGGTTATGGCAGCGATGGTGATGGTCATCATATCCATCGGGATTTTCACCCATCCCATAACACCCAAAACTACCGTAGCACCGAGCAGGTTCGGCAGAATGCCGATCACCGCCAAGGGAATAGAGCGGAACAGCAAGAGAAACATGATCGCGATGCCGAGCATGACGACGCCGATGGTTTTGATTTGCGAAGAGAACAAGCTCTGCAGCATATTGTTGTAGAGGACTAGCAGGCCGCTCACCGTTACTTCTGCTTCCGTAAAATTCAGCTTGTTGACCAAGTCGTGGCGTATCGTTTCAAGTAACTCCTTTCGGCGTATATTTGGTTTTGAATCGAGCACGCGCGCTAAGAGGCGTGCCTCGTTGTCGTCGATGGAGACATAAGGGTCGATCATCGCTTCCCTTACTGACAGAGGAATCTTGGTGTAAAGGAGCGCCAGCATCATCCCGTCCAGCTCTTCCTCGATGACGTCTTCTGCAACCCGTACCCCCGAAGCGAGTGACAGCACCTTGCCAATTTCGGGTAGTCCGTCGAGATAATCATGTACCTCTTTGATGCGTCGGACCTTGTCGCGGGTAAACCAATATTCCGGTGACGCGGCGAGTGATTTTGCGTATTCAAGTTCCAATTCGATCTCGTACTCGCTTAACCCTTCAAGGTCCTCAGGACTTAAAGCATCCCCAGTATTTTCGGGAAAGTTAATTAGGATTTCGAGCGGCGTGGTACCGCCGAGTTCCTCGTCGATAAGCTTGAGGCCCTGATAAATTTCTGTGTTGTCGCTAAAATAATTGACGAAACTGTTTTCGACCCGCAACTGGCTGATTCCCCCTGCACTCACAGCGGTAATGATGGCAGCCAGGAGCAAAATTTTGTTGCCGTGCGCCTCGGTCAGACGCGCAAGATATGTTGGTAACTGAAACCGGTTTTCGCCACCAATGGGTTTGGGTCTGGTTTTTCCCATGACGATTAGCAACGTCGGGAACAGCAGAAATGAGGTGGCAAATGTCACCGCCAACCCGGCACTCATCATCCAGCCGAAGTCGATCACCGGCTTGATGTCGCTCACCACCAGAGAGCCGAAACCGATAATAGTTGTGAGCGCGGTATAAAGGCAGGGTTTTACCATTTTATGAGTGGTCATTCTCACCAGCCCTACCTGATTTTCATCGGGGTGATCCCGATTGAGTTGCAGGTAGCGCACGATCAAATGAATGTTCATCGATATGGTGATAATCAGCATAAGGGCAAGGAAATTGGACGAGATAATTGTGACGTTCCAGCCACTCACGCCCAAGACTCCCACCATGACTAGGCCGGCGTAAAAGCAGCTCAGCAGAGGCAACACAATCCAGCGCAAATTGCGGAAGATGGCGGTAAGAATAATGATCAGAAATGCCAAGACCCCGCCGCCGAAAACAGTCAGGTCGTTGCGCACGAATGTCACCATGTCGTCGGTAATCATTGGCACGCCGCCGAGAAATAAGACGCCATGCTCGCTGTAGCGCTCGAGAATCTCTCTGATTTGTGCGATCTCGAGATGGCGTTGAGCATTTAAGGCTTCTTTTGCTCGGTCATATTCGTATTCCACCCGTTCTAGGGTTAGCTTTTGCTTGCTGGAAAGACCGGCGGTTCGCCGTTCGGCTCGGAGCTGGTTCCTATTTATGGATAAGTCATCGTAATGCTCATCTTGGACTAGCGACAACAGTACTGCGGTGGTTTGTCCATCGGCGCTGATGATGAGCTCACTGAAGAGTGGGCTGTTAACCAACTCGTCTTTGGCTCGCACCCGATCGATATCGGGTTTTTCCAGACTCGGGATGTCGCTTATCACTTCCGTGAAGGATTTGTCCGAGGCTTTCAACAGCGGGGCATCGAGTATCGTTAATACTGTTTCCACGCTAGGGATTTGCTTAAGTTCTTCACGGAGTTGTTTCAAAGGTTCTAAGGCTTGGTCTGAGAATAGATCCTTCTCAGGCGAGTAGGTCACGACGAGTAAGTCGCCGCTCGGATACCGTTCGTGGATTTTACGGAACTCATTGAGGTCGGCGTCGTCTTCGAGCAACAGGGAGTCGGCTGAGGCATCTAACTTGAAGTCTTGTGCGTAATAGCCGAAGAAAACCAATATCGCGAGCAGCGCGACTAGAACGAGCCTGGGATGGCGGAGCACGACGACGTCGTAGGCTTTAGCGATACCAGTCGTCATGGCGTGCCCGCCCGCTCATGTCCGTTCTGGATGTATGAGCGCCAATAGCGCCGGCCGAGCGATGTCAAGATCTCGTAGCCGATTGTACCCGCTTCGGCAGCGAGCGCATCAACGGGATGGGGGCCACCGATCAAATCGACCGGTGTTCCCGGTTGGGCATGCTCTGGCGGTATTTCGGTGACATCGAGCGTAATCATATCCATCGACACGCGCCCGACAACCGGCGTTGGAACGCCTCCGATATAGCCACAAGTTTGATTTGTGGCCTGGTTGCCAGCGCTACGCAAATATCCATCTGCATAGCCCACGGGCACCGTGGCAATCCGCGATGGTCGCGCCAAGGAATGCGCGGCACCGTAGCCAACCGTCCGAGGTGGATCAACGTGGCGCACCTGCAGAATTTTCCCTTGCAGTCGAACGACTTCCGCCATTGGGTTGGTTTTTTCTGGGGTCGGATTCAGGCCGTAAAGCGCGGCCCCGGGACGGGCCAAATCGAAGTGAAACTCTGGGCCGAGAAAAATTCCAGAAGAATTGGCAAGGCTCAATTTCGCAGCCCCAGCGGCCGGCGCGAGCGATACCAACGCCGCCTTGAATTCACTCAGTTGCGCCTCATTCATCGGGTGTTCCGGTTGCTCGGCACAGGCTAGATGGCTCATCACAAAGGCGATATTAAGGCTGGCCAGACGCTCCGGTTCCGCTGCCAGGCGTGCTACTTCTTCGGGCGGTAGGCCAAGTCGTGACATCCCGGTATCTATATGCAGTAACGCATTCTCCGTTACGCCTCGGTTTGTTTGACGTTGCCAGAGTTCGATTTGGCCGAGATTGTTAAGAATTGGTGTGAGGTGGTGACGCGAAAATTCTTTAGCTTCGCCCGGTTGAAGGCCGAAAAAAACAAAAATAGGGCAGTCCGGCAAGAGGGCGCGCAATTCGATGCCCTCGTCGAGCGAAGCGGTGAAGAATTCGCGGCAACCGGCGTTATGGAGAGCCGGCGCTACGGCTGCTAGCCCCAGCCCATAGGCATCTGCTTTGACCACCGCACCAGCCCGTGCGCCAGCTTTCAAGCGCGCAGTCAGGGCGCGCCAGTTGGCGGCGATTGCGTCGAGGTTGATGCTGAGCTGGGCGCCCGCAAAGGCGTTCGACGGCATCTAGTGGATAAAGTCTAACATATGTTGTCCATACAATCCTCTATCCGGATGGACTTGGGAAGCCGCCGGTCGTATGGGTGCCATATGTTGGATTCCATCCACCTGGCTCAGAACGGCGCGTCGTCGGCTATCTGACTATGCGCACGGTCGTAATCGCCGAAGCGGGTAAGATACTCGTTGAAGTACATATCGACCTTGCCGATCGGGCCATGGCGTTGCTTAGCGACGATCACTTCCGCGAGATTATGCACGCGTTCCATATGTTCCATCCATTCGGCATGTTCGGGCGTACCGTCGTCGGGCTGCTTGCGGGCAAGGTAATATTGTTCGCGATAGATAAACATTACGACGTCCGCATCCTGTTCTATCGACCCCGATTCCCGGAGGTCCGAAAGTTGCGGCCGCTTGTCATCGCGCTGCTCCACGGCCCGCGACAATTGTGAAAGCGCCAGCACCGGCACGTTCAGTTCCTTGGCCAAAGCCTTTAGCCCCTGGGTGATTTCGGAGACTTCCTGAACCCGATTGTTGAGGCGCATGCTGCTTGACGGACGCATGAGCTGGAGATAATCGACGATCACCAGGGAAAGACCGTGCTGGCGTTTGAGGCGGCGCGCACGGGCGCGCAGGCCGGCGACGGAGAGCGCCGGCGTATCGTCGATGTACATCGGCAGGCTTTCAATTTCCTGACTAGCCCGTACAACTCTGCTGAACTCGGTATCGCTTAATTCACCGCGGCGCAGTTTTTCCGATGAAATTTGCGAGCGTTCGGCCAGAAGCCGCGTCGCCAACTGCTCGGATGACATTTCCAGCGAGAACAAGCCGACTTTGGCGCCGTGTTCCGCCAAGATATTTCCCTGATCGTCCTTTTCCTGCTTGTAGGCCAGTGCTGCATTGAAGGCGATGTTGGTAGCCAGAGCGGATTTTCCCATGCCAGGACGGCCCGCGAGAATGATCAGATCCGAGGGATGCAGGCCGCCCAGCAGCTTATCCATATCTATAAAGCCGGTAGAGGCGCCCGACAGATGGCCATCGCGTTTGCAAGCTTGCGTGATCATGTCGAGGGCGATGCTGAGTGGTCCATCGAGAGCACGGAATCCGCCTTCGGCGCCGCCTTCCTCAGCCAACTTGAACAGTTTATGTTCGGAATTCTCGATTTGGGCGGTAGCGCTTTCATCGAGCGAAGCGTCATAGGCTTCATTGACCATCTCTTCGCCGATGCCTATCAATTGGCGTCGCATCGCCAAGTCGTAGATGGCGCGGCCGTAATGCTCGGCATTGATGATTGTCACCGCCGATCCTGCGAGGCGGGCAAGATATTGCGCGCCGCCTACGTCGGATAGCGAATCGTCATTGTCAAAATAATGCTTGAGGGTCACTGGGCTGGCAATTTGCCCGCGTTCAATCATTTTTAGGATGGCTTCCAAGATTCGGCCATGCACAGGCAGATAAAAATGTGGCGGCTCGAGGAAGGTCGCAACTTGGTTGAGCGCCTCGTTATTGATCAGGATGGCGCCTAACAGCGCTTGCTCGGCTTCGAGATTGTGCGGCAGGGTGCGATAGGTCGGAAGCTGTCCGTCAACTTCCTGAATCTTGTTTATAGCGCTACTTGATGCCATGAACCCTTATACACCAAAGCAAGGCGACTTCGATATAGCCGCGCCCCTTGGCGAATAAAAATTACCTGTAAAAGATTGCGGTAATTATGGGGATAACCAGTGGTGGCGTAGCACTCAGACCGGATTTGCACGCTTCCAATCAGACAAATAATCTCGCGTGAGCGGCGCGGCATCCTGTTGCCGGGCGATTTGAATTTGAGCGATCATGTGGTCTTGGCGGCGGAACGCGGTTTCTGCCCCGGCCAGATAAAATTCCCACATGCGGCAGAAGCGCTCATCATAAATCGCTTTTACCTTGTCGCGGTTGGCGCGGAAATTTGCAGACCAGTGCTTGAGTGTCTCAGCATAATGGAGGCGAAGAATTTCCACATCGAGCACTTTGAGGCCGGTTGGTTCAATCGCTGCAAATACCTCTGATAGAGAGGGCGTGTAGCCGCCTGGAAAGATATATTTGCGTAACCATGGATTGGTGACGCTGGGTCCATCCCAGCGGGCGATGGTATGCAGCACCGCGACGCCATCTTCGGTGAGCAAGGATTTCAATTTCTTGAAGAATTGCGTGTAGTACTTAACTCCGACATGTTCAAACATGCCGACCGAGACGATGCGGTCATAGACACCGCTCTCTAGGCGATAGTCGCGCAAATCGAAGCGCACATGGTCGGCGATACCGAGTTTCTTCACCCGTTCTGTGGCGAAAGTTTGTTGTTCGGTCGATAGCGTCAGGCCGGTCACTTCGGCGCCCGCCACCTGATGCAAATAGATTCCAAGCCCGCCCCAACCCGAGCCGATATCGAGCATCTTTAGGCTGGGGCGGTCGAGTACTAGCTTCGATGCAAGGTGGTGCTTTTTTGCCAACTGCGCCTGTTCCAAGGTGTCGTTTGGCGTCTGAAAATAGGCGCACGAATATTGCCGGTCGCTGTCCAGGAAAAGATCGAACAATTCGTCTGACAGGTCGTAATGATGCGCCACATTTTTGCGAGCTCTGCTCACGGGATTATACTGGTGAATCGGCCGTACGATGGGCGTTAGCCAGTTGCGGAATTTGATTACCCTGGTGGCTTCCAGCTTGTTGAGGTTGGCCCCCAATAGATCTATAAGATCAATGATCTGGCCGCCATCCTCGACCGTCAGCGTACCGTCCATATAGCCTTCACCCACAGCCAGACGCGGGTTCCACAAGAGCTTGTAGTGGAGTGATGTATCGTGCAACCGGACCGTGATTTGTGGTCCCGGTGTGCCGACATATTCATGCAGCTTGCCGCGTCCATCGATGACGCGAAGCGTGCCCCAGCTCATCAATGCCTTAAAGAGTACCCCGCAGAGCATGATGTTGCTTCCAGCCGTGGTCTCAGTCGTCGGTTGTATCCGCCTTTTCGGCGGTGACGTCGCCCACCGTATCTTCATCGGGCGCGTCTGAACGGGGCTGTGGCGTGTCATCACCTGCCGAAGATTCTTCGGCCTCGGCCATGACCTGTAATTCCTTTTCCGGCTTTTCGAACACTGCCGCTGCCGCCTCGGTGATGTCCGCTCGGGCGGCGTCAGCCTCCGCTTGTTCGTCCAACGCCTGCTGCTCATGCGCTGGTAAAATGGAGCCTCCTTTAGCCTGGGTTTCAGCTTCATCCGTCGAGCGCGCTACGTTGGCCTTGACCGTGACGATCACTTCCGGGTGGATCGCCACGCGAACCTCGAAAATGCCGAGGGTTTTTATGGGCCTATCTAGGCGCACCTGCTGGCGCTTAATGTCAACACCTGTCGCGATAATAGCGTCTGCGATGTCGCGGGCGGTGACGGAGCCATAAAGCTGCAAAGTGTCACTGGCCTGACGGATGAGGACGAAATCTTTACCCTCGATCTGCTCCGCGCCTGAACGTGCCGCGTCGCGGCGCTCATCGTTGACCTTCTCCAGCGCGTCGCGTTCACGCTCAAAACGCTGCTGATTCGCTTCGGTAGCGCGTAGCGCTTTTTTTTGCGGCAACAGAAAGTTTCGGGCATAACCGTCCTTCACGCGGACGGTTTCGCCCAGACCACCAAGCCTCTCGATGCGCTCCAGCAAGATAATTTCCATGGCTAACGACTCCTCGACGGGCACGGTACGCCGATTTGGATGATCTGCCCGAATCCGGCGGTCATTATTTTACGACGTAAGGCAAGAGCGCTAAGTGCCGAGCCCGCTTGATAGCGCGGGCCAATTCGCGCTGCTTTTTGATGGATACGGCAGTAATGCGGCTGGGCACAATCTTACCGCGCTCGGACAAGAAGCGGGACAGCATTTTGGTATCTTTATAATCAATCTTTGGTGCGTGTGGCCCGCTAAATGGGCAGGATTTGCGCCGGCGAAAAAACGGTCTGCGGGGAAATGCCCCTGAAGGTACATCTCCGCCAGCTTCGCGCGGCCCGCCACGTCCGGCAAACCGGTCCGAGTTACCGCCGCGCGGCCCGCCGCGTCCACCGCCGCGACCTTCTGACATATCAACCATTGTTCAACTCCGCTCTGAGTTTAATCCGAGGCTACCTCGGCCTCAGTCTCTGTCTTCGTCTCGGTTTTCGCCGCTGTAACGCTGTCTGCAGCAGCGTCCGCTGGTTTCTGCGCGGCGCTATCTGCGGCCACAGGAGCGGGCTTATCTTCTTGTTCCGCAGGCCGTCCTCCGCCGCGCTCGCCGTCGCGGCTGCGATATTCGCCCCTGCCGCGTGTATCACGAGATCCCTTTGACTGCATGATTGACGAGGGCTCGGGGTCAAGCGCTTCCACTTTGATCGTCAAATAGCGCATCACATCTTCGTTGATGCGCATATTGCGTTCCATTTCGGCGACCGCTTCCGCCGGCGCATCGATCTGCATGTGCAAATAGTGGCCTTTACGATTTTTCTTGATCCGATAAGTCAGGCTGCGCAGGCCCCAATATTCGGTCTTGGCCACGGCGCCGCCATTGTCACGAACAATGGCCTGAAACTGCTCGGACAGGCCCTCAACCTGTTGTCCCGATATGTCGGGGCGCGCGATTAACGTGCTCTCATAGAGCGGCATGTCGAGGCTTCTCCTAAATTTCGCATACAATTGTCTCGTTTTGTGGATCAGACGGCCCCTGGGTTGGGCGCGTCAAATACACGAAAACCGCCACAAACAGTTAGTTCGCAGCGTTGCTGAGGCGCCGCACTATACAGGATTGCTTCTACCGTGCAAGAGCGCTTGACAGGGCGTCGAGTGCAGTCAACTTTGGCTCGCCCAACAAATTGATCCAGGGCGCAAACCAGGGAGAATTGCGGGACGTGCAGCGAGCATTCGTGTTTCCCGGACAGGGGTCGCAAAAGGTCGGAATGGGGCAAGATTTGGCTCAGGCGTTTGCCGCTGCGCGTGAAGTGTTTGAAGAAGTGGACGAAGCTTTGGGAGAAAAGCTCTCGGCCAAGATATTCAACGGTCCCGATGAGGATTTGCGACTAACGCGGATTACCCAACCCGCATTGATGGCGATGTCTATGGCGGTGATCCGGGTTATTGAGCACGAAAGTGGGCAAAAAATCGCAGCCCTGGCCGCTGCCGTGGCCGGACACTCCCTTGGCGAATATTCCGCCCTGGCGGCTGCGGGCGCAATTTCCCTTGAAGATGCGGCGCGCCTCCTGCGTTTGCGGGGAGACGCTATGCAGCGCGCGGTGCCGGTGGGTGACGGTGCGATGACGGCGCTATTGGGCGCCGATTTGGCCATGGCCAAAGAAATTGCCACAGAGGCCGCAGGGGCTGCGGGCAACCCGGCTTCGGCGGAGGTGTGTACGCTTGCCAATGACAACGCGCCCGGGCAGATTGTCCTCAGCGGCAGCAAGGTGGCAATCGACCGCGCCGTGGCGTTGGCCAGCGAAAAGGGTGTCCGTAAGGCAGTTCTCCTGCCGGTTAGCGCGCCATTTCATTGCCCTCTGATGGCGCCAGCTGGTGAAGCCATGGCCTTGGCCTTGGCGAACGTCGACATTCGCCCGCCTTTGGTTCCGGTATACGCCAATGTGAGTGCCCGCCCGGTGCATGAGCCCAATGAGATTCGAGATCTCTTAAAACGTCAGGTGACGGCCATGGTGCGGTGGCGGGAATGTGTGGCGGCGATGGCTGGCGAGGGCGTCGAATTGCTAGTCGAGGCCGGCGCCGGAAATGTCCTAAAAAGCTTGACACGGCGCATTGATCCGGAATTGGGAGCAGTTGCTGTGGGCGGTGTCGAAGATGTTAAGAATTTTTTAAAGTCATTGTGAGCGAGGAGTTGGAATGTTTGATCTGACGGGTAAACGGGCGTTGGTAACTGGCGCAACCGGCGGCATCGGTGCGGAAATCGCGTGCGCTTTACACGCCCAGGGCGCTGAGGTGGCGCTGTCGGGCAGCCGACAAGCCGTGCTAGATCAACAGGTGGAGGATTTCGCTACACGTGCGCACGCGTTGCCGTGCGATCTGAGCGACACGCAATCGGTCGAGGGTCTGTTGGGTCGCGCTACCGACGCGATGGGCAGCCTAGAGATACTGGTCCATTGTGCCGGCATCACGCGCGATAATCTGGCTCTCAGAATGAAGGATGAAGAATGGCAGGATGTGATCGACATCAATTTGGGCGTGGGTTTTAGGCTGGCGCGGGCGTCTCTCCGCGGCATGATGAAAGCGCGATGGGGACGTATTTTATTCGTCACATCTGTAGTCGGTGCCACCGGAAATCCAGGGCAGGCTAATTACGCTGCTTCCAAATCCGGCTTGACGGGATTGGCTAAGGCGCTGGCGGCCGAAGTTGCTAGCCGCGGTGTTACGGTGAATTGTATTGCCCCGGGATTTATCGAAACTGCCATGACGGAAGCCTTGAATGAGATCCAGCGCGAGCGAATCGTCGCGGTGATTCCGGCCGCGCATATTGGCGCAGTGGCAGACGTGGCAGCCGGTTGTGTTTATTTGGCCAGCGACGAAGCAGCCTACGTGACTGGTCAGACGCTCCATATCAACGGCGGCATGGCGATGTTTTGACTGCCAGTGCCGAGACTGCGTTGACTTGTGGCCTTGCGCCACAAAGTATGTTAACTAGCGCGCGCGTCGGCGGGAAATCGCCCTAGAGTCGTGCCCAGAATTGTCTGTGGTTCGCTAATATCAAGGCTATACCTGGCGGTGTTTGAACCTATAATCCAGTCGTTCAACGGGTCGCCAAGAAAAATCCGAGGGAATGTTTAATGAGTGATGATATCTCCGCACGGGTCAAGAAAATTGTCGTCGAACATTTGGGCGTCGATGAAGATAAAGTGACGGACGGTGCAAGTTTTATCGATGATTTGGGTGCTGATAGCCTGGATACGGTAGAGCTTGTCATGGCCTTCGAAGAAGAGTTCGGGTGTGAAATTCCGGACGATGCTGCCGAGAAAATATTGACTGTCAAAGATGCGGTCAATTATATCGAGCAAATCACCTGATACCGGCTTCGCTGCTCTGCAGGGACCGGCCGATGGCTGATATTAGTTTATTGCATCGTGGCGTCGTTCAAGGCCCGGAACGCGGCACATGAGGCGCGTGGTAGTCACGGGTATGGGCCTCGTAACGCCGCTCGGCAGTGGCGTGACTCATTGCTGGGATCGTTTAATCAAATCGGAATCCGGCGTCGTCGGCATCGATAAATTTGATGTTTCCGATCTGCCCGCGAAGATCGCTGCACATGTGCCGACGGGTGACAGGCCCGGCGATTTTGACGCGCTCAAATATATTTCCAACAAAGACACCAGGCGGATGGACAAGTTCATCATCTTCGCGCTTGGCGCGGCGGTCCAAGCGGTAGAGGATTCGGGTTGGAAACCGGAGAGCGAGGAAGAACAAGACCGCAGCGGCGTCATGATCGGTTCTGGCATTGGCGGTTTGCAAACCATCGAAACGGGCGCGATTCTCGTACATGAGCATGGCCCGCGCAAACTCAGCCCGTTTTTTATTCCCTCCAGCTTAATCAATCTCGCGTCCGGCCATATTTCGATCAAATACGGCTTCAAGGGGCCCAATCATTCCGTCGTGACGGCCTGCTCGACTGGCGCACACGCCATTGGCGACGCGTCGCGCCTGATCATGCTGGAAGATGCCGACGTTATGGTGGCGGGTGGTGCCGAAGCCGGCATCAGCCGTCTCGGAATTGCGGGCTTCTCGGCGTCGCGGGCACTATCGACGAATTTTAACGACGAGCCTAAGCGCGCCTCGCGACCCTGGGATAAGGCGCGAGATGGGTTTGTCATGGGGGAGGGCTCCGGTGTGGTGGTGCTCGAGGAATATGAGCATGCAAAAAAGCGCGGCGCCAAGATCTACGCGGAAATTCTCGGCTATGGTATGAGCGGCGACGCGTATCATATCACAGCGCCCGCACCGGACGGCGCAGGCGGGTTCAAGTCTATGAGCCGGGCGCTGAAAAGCGCGCGCCTCAACACCAGCCAAATCGATTATGTGAACGCCCATGGCACCTCCACGCCTCTTGGTGACGAGATTGAATTGAACGCCGTCAAGCGCCTGCTCGGCGCAGATGCTGATCATGTCGCGATGTCATCGACGAAATCCTCGATCGGCCATCTCCTGGGCGCCGCTGGCAGCGTCGAATGCATCTTTTCGATCCTTGCTATCCAGAATGGCATCGTGCCGCCGACACTTAACCTCGAGGATCCGTCTGAAGGCTGTGACCTGGACCTTGTGCCTCTGGTTGCCAAAGAGCGGAAAGTAAGCCACGCCATGTCGAATTCCTTTGGGTTTGGCGGGACCAACGCTACCTTGATCGTCGGCGAGGTCGCCTAGCTTACAATGGCATTGGCCGCACCGTATCGGCGCGCGCTAATCTGGATTGTTGTGTCCATTGTCGTTGTTGGTGCTGTCATCCTCGCTGTTTGGGTATATCTCGACCAAAATTTTGAATCGGCAAATGACATGGAAACCCCACGTACCGTGATGCTTGCGCCGGGGAGTAGCGTTTGGGGTATCGCCGAGACCCTTTATGCAGCCGGCGTCCTGGAAGATCCTAACGTATTCGCTTTCGGCGTTTGGCGCAGCGGGCGCGGCGGCGCCTTAAAAGCTGGGGAATATGAATTCCTGCCCGGCATTACACCTCACGAAGCGATGGAATTAATTCTCGCGGGAAAAAACTTGAACTATCGCCTTACAATTCCAGAAGGTTTAACCAGCGCCGAAATCAAGCGCCTGCTCGAGGGCACCGTGGCACTCTCCGGTGAGGTGACGGATATGCCGCACGAGGGCCGGCTTCTCCCGGAGACTTATTTTTACCGCCGCGGAGACAGCCGGGCGGACATGATCCACCGCATGGAAGCCGGGATGCACGGCGTGATAGCTGAACTTTGGCCCAACCGCGCCAAGGACTTGCCCTTTGATACGCCAGAACAGGCGCTGGTGCTGGCCTCCATCGTCGAAAAGGAAACCGCCCTCGCAGCGGAGCGCAGGCATGTGGCCGGGGTCTTCGTCAATCGATTGCGTAAAAACATGCGCCTCCAATCCGATCCGACAGTGATCTTTGCCGTGACCGGCGGTGATGTGGCCCTGGGGCGCCCCTTGAGCAAGGCTGACCTGGCCTTAGATAGCCCGTTCAACACCTATCGGCACAACGGTCTGCCGCCACAACCGATCGCTCATCCCGGGCGAAGTTCAATGGCGGCTGTACTGAATCCCCTGGCCACCGACGCGCTTTACTTTGTCGCCGATGGCACCGGCGGGCATGTCTTCGCGGCAACGTTGGCAGAACATAATAAAAATGTAGTGCGCTGGCGTAAGCTGCAGAAAGTAAATGCCGCACCAGAGCCCTAACTCGCCGCAGCGTTATGGTGCGGTTGTTGCCGTTGGCGCCCGCGGTATATAGTCCGCCGCGTGATCGGCGGCAGACGGCGGAGGAACGAGAGTGGGCGTCCACAGCATGACAGGGTTTGCCCGTGCGGAAGGGCGTGACGGGACGGTCGATTGGATTTGGGAGGCGAAGAGCGTCAACGGGCGCGGTCTGGATTTACGTTGTCGGATTGCCAACGGTCTGGAGGCGCTGGAACCGGAGCTTCGGAAAGCCGTGACGGCGCGCTTTAAGCGCGGAAATATTACAATAAATTTACACCTCCTACGCCAAGCCGGAACACCGCAGGTGCGGGTAAACCGGGAACTGCTTGACGATTTGATTGCGCTGGCCGGAGAATATCGCGGCGCCGAGGGCATTGAGCGCCCTGGCCTCGATGGCCTGCTGGCGCTGCGCGGGGTCATCGAGCCGGTAGAAAAGATCGAGGAGGACAGTGATTGTGCGGCTCGCGAACAGGCAATATCGGTGAGTATGGCAGAACTGCTCGATGAACTATCTATAGCGCGGGCAGCGGAAGGTGCCAGTCTGAGTGAAATCGTTGGTACTCAACTGGCGGCGATGGAAAGCCTCAGACGGCGCGCGGGGGAAAGCGCGGCGCTTCGCCCAGAAGCGGTCAAAGCGCGGCTTAAGGCACAGGTGGCGGCGTTGTTGGAGGCCGGTGCGCCGCTAGCCGAAGAGCGTATCGCCCAAGAGCTGGCAATTCTCGCGGTCAAGACAGATATTCGTGAGGAATTGGATCGCCTGGGCACGCATATTGCTGCCGCAAAGGCGCTGGTTTCGGAGGGCAGCGTGATTGGGCGCAAGCTTGATTTTTTGGCGCAGGAACTGAACCGCGAAGCCAACACACTGTGCGCTAAATCCAGCGACGCCCAGTTGAGCGACATCGGGCTTGAGCTCAAAGCCGTCATAGACCAATTTCGCGAGCAGGTTCAGAACATTGAATGAAAGCGTGAAAGAAGCCGCCGGTACAGGCAGAGATAACGCTTTCGGCCCGGTCTCCCGGCGCGGGAGTCTGTTCGTCCTCTCCTCGCCTTCGGGCGCTGGCAAGACGTCGATCGCGCGTAGGCTGCTCGAGTTGGAGCCGGGTACGAGAATGTCCGTCTCGGCGACGACCCGGCCCAAACGCCGCGACGAATTGGACGGGCGCGACTATCATTTTGTTAGCCAGGCAAAATTTGATCAGATGGTGGATCAGGGCGGGTTTCTCGAACATGCCGAGGTGTTCGGACATAGTTACGGCACACCGCGCGACCAGGTTGAGGAGATGCTCGCCACTGGATATGACGTGATCTTCGATATCGATTGGCAAGGCGCGCAGCAATTAGCGCAAACGGCAGCGTTCGATGTGGTGCGCGTATTCGTGCTGCCACCATCGCTGCACGAGTTGGAGAGCCGCCTGCAACGCCGTGCTCAGGACAGCGCCGAAGTGGTGGCGGCGCGCATGGCCAAGGCGGTCGATGAAATGAGCCACTACGGCGAATATGATCATGTGGTGATCAATCGCGCGCTCGACGACAGCGTCGCCGCTGCGCGCGCTATTTTGAATGCCGAACGCACACGCCGAGAACGCTATATCGGATTAGATGCATTCGTTCACGCCCTCACCGAAGAGCGGGTCTGAATCCGTCGTGCCTCACGCGCTTGCTTTTGCCAGGATGCCACCACCACCCTGTAGGGCATCCGGTTGTAGCTCCAAAGCGTGAAATCGCCCGGCTGCAACCGCGGCTGGAAATTCGAGAGCAAATTCATGCGCTGGGCAAAACCCGAAACGGCTGAGATAGCGCGCTTCGCCAATAGCTGCCACGGCGTCATGGCCGCGCGTGCGCGCGACATCAAGGCTTTGTTCGATCAATCTACTGCCGATGCCGAGATTACCATGTGCGGCATCCACCGCGATGGGACCTAGCAGGAGCGCTGACTGCGTGGCCGGGATAGAGAGCGGCCAAAAACGAATAGTGCCGAGGATGTCGGTGTTGCGGCGCGCGACAAAGCACAGATCGGCAATCGGGGGTGTGCCATCGCGCAGGCGATAGGAGGGCCGATCATAACGCTCCGTTCCGAAGGCAGCATCTAATAATATTTCGATGGCGGGGCCGTCCAACGGCCCCTCGCGGGAAATTTCAAACATAGCACGAACTTTCGACGGTCGAAGATAGTGCGGAAGGGACCACGCACCTCGGATTCCTCCGTTGTGCGCTATGCCTTGGGAGGCGTCATCACGCGTCGTCGTCGCTGTTTGAAGTGGCTGTTCATTCCGGTGGAGGGCATACCGGCAAGGGCCGCCCCGGGCAAGCGATTTTATTTTGGATGTGGCGCTGCGAACTCCGGTAACGCGCGGGCTAGGGCGCAAAAACTTTCTATTTTCAGCGTTTCAGCACGCGCCCGGGGATCGACACCATTGGCGATGAGAAATTTCTCGGGATCAGCGACCAGTTCTTTCATTGCGGCGCGCATCATCTTGCGCCGCTGCCCGAAAGCCGCTGCGGTCACGCGGGCCAGCGCCGCAGGATCCGCTTGAAACAGCGGAGCAGGGCGAGGAATTAGTTGTATCACTGTCGACGTGACCTTCGGTGGCGGCGTGAACGCCTTGGCACTGACATCAAAAAGACGGCGCGTCTCGCAACGCCACTGCGCCAGGATGGACAGGCGGCCATAGTCTTTCGTTCCGGGCGCGGCCGTTAGACGGGCGGCTACTTCTTTTTGGAACATCAAGGTGAGGCTAACATAGCGCTCCGGCGCCCCGAGCCAGCGAATCAATAGTGCCGTACCCACATTGTAAGGCAAATTAGCGACAATTTTTACTGGTCCGGATAGGCGTTCATCGAGCGCTATTTTCAGCGCGTCGGCGGTAATTATTTCCAGGCGCTCCGGCCACGCCCGAGCAAGTTCGGCGAGCGCCGCAACACAGCGCGGATCCCGCTCCACTGCAACGACAAGGCGCGCACCAGCGGCCAGCAGAGCGCGCGTTAAACCACCGGGTCCGGGCCCGATTTCCAGTATGGTCACTTGATCAATAGGCGCAGCCGCGCGGACGATTTTTGCGCACAGGTTTGGATCAAGAAGGAAATGCTGGCCAAGCGATTTGCGGGCGCTCAGGCCATGGCGGTATATGGTATTGGCGAGACTCTCTAGCGTGCTATCCGGGTTCCTACTAGACACGAAAATCGACGAATGCGGAGCGCCTGAGATCGCGTAAATAGCGCCGCGCCTGTAATTCCAGACGCCGATTTCCAATATCTTGGCGCATCGCCTCACGTGTTGGCAATTCGACTTTAGCTTCCACTCGGTTGCACACCATCAAAATTCTGAGGCCGCGACCGAACGGCAGCGGCACGCTCAAATTACCGGCCTGCACATTTAGCAGGGCCTCGCGTAAATCCAGCGGTATGTCGCGAAGGCCGAGTTCGCCTAGTTCACCAGATTGCGATGACGTAAAATTGGAAGTGCGGCGAATCATGTCAGCGCAATTCTTCGATTCTGCATGCGATTGTCTGATCCGATCCAGCACGTTTTCGCTGTCGGCACCGAAATCTTCAACGATCAATTGCGCCAAATGGACGCGAGCATCTAATGGGTTCGCCGTTAACACCGTTCGCCGGTCAATCAGCTTGATGATGTGGGCGCCGTCGAGCGTGCGGACAACATCAGAGATATCACCTGGCGCCATGGCGGGCATGATTGAGTCTATCTCGGCTGGCAACTGGCCCGGAATTACCCACCCGATATCGCCACCAACGGCCGACGTGGCATTCTGTGAAAATTGGCGTGCGATCTCTGGAAAGGCGGCGCCTTGACGCACTTGTGTCAAAAGATTCTCCGCTGTTTCTATGATCTCCCGTTCCTGAATGGTCGATTCGATCGAGAGGAAAATTTCAGCAACCCGGTATTCGGGTTGTCCTCGATTGCTCTCCAAGCGCGCCAAAGCTTCGTCTATTTCATCCTCACCGACCGATATCGCGGAGCTTAAGCGCCGCCTAATTAATTTAGTCCAAGAAATTTCGGCCCTTATTTGTGCGAGCAACGCCTCGCGGTCTAACCGGTTGGCACGCACAAAATTGTTGAAGCCACCCTCCCCCATGCCACGCTTCTGTTCGATCTGGTCGATGGTGAACTCGACATCGCTGTCGGTGGCAACGATGTCTAGACGGTTTGCCTCTTGGGTTTGGAGATATTCGTTGACCAGTGTGCGTAGGACTTGGGGCGCGATTTGACGGCGTAATTCCGGCGCATCCTTCAGATTGGACGATGCGACTACAATGTTAATCCGGGCCGACAGATCGTAGATTGAAATAACATCGTCGTTTACCACCGCGGCGATGCGCAAGATATCTTGCGCACGCACAGGGTTTTGCGCAGGTAGAAGCAGCCCGATTATCGCTGCAAGAAGGAGTGCGGCACCCAGGACTGCGCGGATGTAGGATATTTTGACCCAATTCAACATTCTATTTCAGGTTTATAACCCTCTGGCTACCTTGGGCAACCATGTTTTGAGATCGAGTGCTCTGCGTTTCAAGACTACCCTAAATGCTTAAACTGTATCGTAAACAATAGGCGGGCCTCGGGCTGCACCTCGCGGTCACGCGTGAAATTCTTAATCAGGCTCGTGGTAAACAATAGGCACTCATCTTCGTAGGTGACCGCGCCGTTCCAATTGATTGTGCCGCCGGACCCCGTCAGATCGCGCCGTGTGCCAGCGCCGATGCGCCACAAGCTGGTGATCCGAGCTGCTGCGGTAGCAGCAATTTCTTCACGATTGGCAAATGCGGTGGTGTCGCTCTCGGGGATTTGCTCTTCCAGTAGCGCATAACCGATATTGACTCGGAATGCTCTTGGCCCCGCGGCAAAATCGATCTCGTTGCGTCGTGCGGCAAAATTATCCCGCGCGAAACGGAAGCGATAGGCAAGGTCGAAAATTTCCGCAGGCGAGATGTGAACGCGTCCGACATAATCGGAAAAAGTCTCCTCCAGTCCGCTGCCGCGGTTGAAAGTATCGTCTTCCTTGAGGCGAGCACTTTGACCGATCATGCCTTGGGTACGGCCGCTGCCGTTACCGAAAATGCCAAAACGCAAGCCGTAATTGACTCGCGGGCCACTTTCAACCCGATCGAGGCCGGTAAACCGGTTGTTACTGAACAATTTGGTGTCGTCGAATTCGAAATCCTGGCTATCCTCATTAGGTATTTCACCAGGGTTGCCACCGTAGGGGCTTAGAATTCCCTGAAAGATAGGCTCTATTAAGTGCTGAATACCGCCTGAGCGACGGACTAGCGGCAGGCGCCATTCGGCGATCAATTCAGGGCGTAGGCGACCGGTAAGCCCGCGTGCATGGGTCGAGCGCGCGGAGCCAGAAGTCTCAACGTTATTGACGTGATAGGCATCGCCACGAATCGTCGCCGACAGACGGTAGACACTGCCTGAGCGTCCGATGTATGGCAAATGCCATCCCGCCTCTAGGGAGAGGCGGCGGCTATCGGCACCATCGATCCGGTGGACAGTCATAAAATTAGCGTCGAAGCTATTGAATGCACCGTAGGAGCCGGGCTCTCCTCGATGATTGAAATCGAGCAGCGGCATGACCATGGGGATTTTGTCCTGGTCGTCGTCGATGTCGAGACCCTGAAAGAAATAGGCGTTGCCGCTTGCATAGCTGCGGCTGTTGATTCCCTCGATATAGGGCCGGGTGGTCAGCGTGTCTTTGGAGTTGATGCGATAAAAGCTGAGATAAGTGTCGTCGCTGGCGCGCTCGAATTCGTAACCATAGTTCCACACGGGATCGAGTTGGAAGTGGCCGTCGCTGAACACATGCCCGCGAAATCCACTACTGCCCGTTTTGAACCCTTCATCGCCGCGCTCGTCTCCATAGTTGATGCTAGCGTCGATCAAATATCCGCCGGTTAAGGTTTGTTCCCTATATTCGGCGCCCCAAACTACGCCCTCATCGCTGGTAAGTTTGGGTTTGAAGGTCGCGTCGCGGTGCGGCGCGATATTCCAATAATAAGGCGTGGTGAGTTGCAAGCCGAGCCTTGACGAGGAGCCATAGGTGGGCGCGAGCAAGCCGCTGCGGCGCTTCACGGTCGGGTCAGGATGCTCGAAATACGGGGTGTAGAGAACTGGAATACCGAACATTTCCAGCCAAGCATCGTAATAGGCGATATCTCGTGCTTCTTGTTCATGCACGACGCGGACCGCCTTTATTTGCCACAGCGGTGCCTCCTCCGGGCGGAGCGGACAGAGTTTGCATGGTGAGAACACCGCCTTATTCATTTCTGTGCGGTTGCCGCCACTACGTTGGGCACTGTTGGCTGCGATGCGCGTATCTTCATCTAGCAACAACCGAATATTGCGTACCACACCGTCACGCATTTCGTCGGAGAGCTCCATATAATCCGCGAACAAGACCTCGCCGCTGGGTTCCATCAGGGTAACGTTACCTGATGCCGTCATCAGGTCTTGGCCTTCGTTGTAAAAAACTGTGTCGGCGATCAACAGGCGATGGCCCTGAGAAATCTCGACATTGCCCGAAGCTGTGACGGTACCGAAGTTTTTGTCATAGGTGAGGGAATCGGCCTTCATTAGTAGATTCTTACCGGCGTCGTCGGCTTCAGATTCGCTCACCAGCGTTTGCGCAGTCAGGGGGTTGAGTGCCATGACGAGGGTGACTAAGACAGCCAATAGAAGGCTGCGAAGGAAGGTCATGCGTCTACCCATCTTCCATATGAAATAGGCTAGCGACCCCGATTAGAGTGAACACACCGGCGGGCGTCCAGGCAGCGAGTACCGGCGGAATCTTTCCCGATAGGCCAAGCGCTAACACTAAATCGGAAACGAAATACAGCACGAACCCCGTCAGCACGCCGGTGGCTATCAACAACCAAGTGCCGCCGCCTCGTGAAAATCGCAGAGAGAAGGTGGCCGCGATCAACACCATAGCGCACAACAGTAGTGGCCCTGACAACAACGAGTGCCAATGAAGACGATGGCGCACGGCGGAGAATCCCGAGGCTTCGAGAACCTCGATAAACGCCGGTAGGGCCCAAAACGAAAGGGTTTCAGGTGGCGCAAAGCTGTCTTCGATTTGATTGAACGTAAGGTCGGTACTCACCCCATAGCTGTCTTGAAACTGGGCAGGCTGGTCCGGTCCGGTCAAAAGGGCATCACTCAACAGCCATCGGCCTTCTTCCAGATGAGCCTGGTTCGCATCTATGCGTCCGACGAATTGGTCTTTTTCCTGAAATTGGAAGATGATGACGTCGTGCAGAGTCAGGTCTTCCTGGCTAAGCCGTTGCGCGTGAATCACCGATTGCGTTCCGCCCTCGTTTTGACGTAACCAAATCCCCGAAGACGAGAGCGCCAACAGGCTCGATTTTCCACGCAGATATTTGGCATCCATTTGTTCGTAGCGCGAAACCATCGCCGCCGACAGGGGATTGAACACTGTCATCATAAAAATGCCGAGTATCAAGGCTAGCAAAAGATTCGGTAAAAGAAATTGCCAGACTGATACGCCGGCCGAGCGTGCGACGACGAGCTCTTGCGTGCGTGTCATGCGGGCGAACGTCCACAGCCCCGCCACCAGGGCAGCGAACGGGAGAATTTTTTGCGCCATAAAGGGAATACGGAGCATCGCCATTTGCAGGAGAATACCGAGCGTGGCGAGTTCGCGGTCGGGTCCTGACCCTCGGCGCATCATTTCGACGGCGTCGAAGACGAAAATGGTGGTGACGAATATTAGGAATACCATCACCACGCCGATCAGAAATTGGCGACTGATATAGTACGAAAATGTTGAAGACAGGCGCATCGCTGGTGTGATTTTCCTAGGCTGTGTGTGCCGGCGCCGCGTCTGCCCCGGCACGTCGGCCACGCGATCGGCGATTTAGGAAATATACGGCGAAGCCCGAGGTCAGCACCACGTTGAGATAAATCAGAGGGGCTAGACCCGGTGATTTTGAGACCGCGTTGACGAGGCCGAGACCGATCGCTTCGAACAGGAACGCGGCGGCTATTCCGACCAATATTCGGCGCCACTGACCACGCCGGTTTAGCTGTCCGCCCAACAAGGTGGCAAGGGCGATGCCAGTGAGTGCAAAGGCAAAAAGCGGTGACACGATGCGCTGATGTGCCTCGGCCCAGAATTTTCCCAGATTGCGCTGATCGTCATAGCCATCGTCGGGATTGAACAATTCGTGCAGATAGCGTTCGCGCGGCTCGCGCCAGCGATTCGCCGGATTGGCGGCAAATTGTCCAAGGTCAAGCGCATAGCTGTCGAAATAAAGCAGCGAAAGCTGGCGGCGCTCCTTGTTGATTTCCTGGCGGTTGCCGTTCAGCAAAACGAAACGCGGGCTCTGCTCTGTTTTCACCAGAGCGCCGCGCTCGGCCATCATCGTCACCGGCTGGCCTGGGACCCGCTTGTCATGGACCAAAATACCATTCAACCTGCCGCTCGAATCCCGCTCGCGCACAAAGATGGTCACGTCCTCGATAAGATTGGTAAACACGCCCTCCTGCAATAGTACTGAGGAGAAATCGGCGCGGGCAACGAATTGCCGGCTCTTAAATTCGCGGTAGCTAGCCGGAATGAAATAAAGGTTGATTGCGTAGACTATAATACAGACCAAGGTGGCCAGTGTAAGCGCCGGCGCCGCGAGCGACCACTGGCCGAACCCGGCGGTGCGGAGCGAGACTACTTCGCTGTCAATCACCAGTTTGTTGTAGGTAAAGAGAATTGCGCTGAACAGGGCCATCGGCAAAATGACACCGAGAAAGGTCGGCAACAGCAGCATCGAAAAATAGAGAAACGCGCTCAGCGATAGACCCTTGTTTACGATCATATCGATAAAACGCAGAGATTGGGTGAGCCAGATAACTGCTGACAGGCCGACAGTTATTAGCAGAAACGGCCCCAGGAGTTGGCGCAAGATGTAGTACTGATAACGATGCATAAGCCTATTATAGCGGGCGGAGGCGCAACTTGTCGCGGCGCATAGTGTATATCAAGAATCTACCGCAGCCGCGTTGTTGCGGCAGATAATAAACCCGGATCGGCAGCCACTCGTGAATTCGTGTTGTGTGATTTGGAAGCCTGCAGCTTCGGTCTTATGCTCGAAGGCTTTCAAACTATGGCCGCGATAGCCGATCTCCCATTTATGCGCTTCCCACTCGGTCTCACTTTGGATGGTGAAGCGCCGGAGAAATCTGAATTTGCGGAAATGGCTGCGTCGGCGCCAGCGCTGAAGGTTAAAATATAACTCGAAGGCAAACTGAAATCCTTCAAAAGGCAGAGAAAGTATCAACCAGGGTATGCCAGCTGCGGCAATCCGCTGTAACACTGGATCAATCTTATGCCACTGAATATGTTCCAGCGTTTCGCAGCATAGAATGGCGTCGAAGCCCCGTATCTCTTCAGGGTCTAAGTTGCAAATATCTGTCTGGATATGGCTCTTCGATCCAATGCCATGCGATTGCGCTGCGATATCAAGAGTGGTCACGGCATAGCCGGCGCTCGCCATCATGGCCGTCACCAAACCCAGATAGGGGCCAATTTCCAGCACCCTTTGAATTGGAATATCCTCCAACAGCGCCACTTGTAGCCACTGATGGGCGATACGTTTTTCACTGTAATAGGCATGCCATATCTTGCGGAATTCGGGGTCGGGAGAGTTCGATTCGGTCATCGCTGAGGCACCGGCAATGGCAAAGGATTGGAGCGGTGAGCATAGGCGATCGATGCACCAATTGCGAATGCCAACACCGAAGCACCGCCCGCCTATGAATGTCGCTTCACCAAAAAGGCCAAGGGGTATAGGTTCTGACGCTGGCCGCGAAGAGCGGTCGTAAAGGATTATTAATCAGCGACGAGGCTGCCATGAAAATCGGTTATTCCGAAATCTCCGTGCCCGAGACTGGCACAATCATTGTGGGTATTCTGGCAAAAGGTGAACTGACGCCAACTGCCAAAGAGGTCGATATGCAGATGTCTGGTGGAATCGCCCGGGCAATTTCCGCAAGCGCACGATTTTCAGGCAAGAAAAACAGCCTTATGGTTCTGAATGCTCCGGCCGGACTAGCGCTTAATCGGGTTATTCTGGTCGGCCTCGGCAAGGCTGGAGAAATCGACGCATTGCAAATGCAGGCGCTCGGCGGCCGTGTGGTTGGCGCTCTCAACAAATTAGGCGAAACCAAAGCTGCACTTGTTCTCGATGCCCTCGAGGGGCGTCCCTTGAGCAATAAAGAAATGGTCGCGGAAACCGCATTCGGCGCCCGCCTCGCAGCCTACCGATTCGACAAATACCTCACCAAACAAAAGGAAGAAGAAAAGCCGACGCTAGAGAGTCTAGTGTGCATGTCAGGCGATTCCGCCGCTGCGGAAGCTGCAGCGGAGGTGCGCCAGCGCGTCGGCGATGGCGTGTATCTGACCCGCGATCTGGTATCAGAGCCGAGCAACGTGAAATACCCTGCCGCCATCGTTGAGGACATCAAAGCCCTCACAGCAATCGGCATCGATATCGACGTGTTGCATGAGGAGCGTATGCGCGAACTCGGCATGGGCGCCCTGCTGGGCGTAGGGCTCGGTAGCCGGCGCGACTCCTACATTGCCGTCATGCGCTGGAATGGTTCACCGAATACGGGTGAGCCACCCGTCGCTTTCATCGGCAAGGGCGTAACCTTCGATACCGGTGGCATCTCCATCAAGCCGTCCGGCGGCATGGAGGAAATGAAGTATGATATGGCCGGCGCCGGTGCGGTGATTGGCCTGATGAAGGCCCTGGCGGGGCGCAAGGCACGTAGCAATGTGGTCGGCGTGGTGGGCTTGGTCGAAAATATGCCGGACGGCAATGCTCAACGACCTGGCGACGTGGTGACCACAATGTCAGGCCAGACGATCGAAGTGATCAATACCGACGCCGAAGGCAGATTGGTACTGTCGGATGCGCTATGGTACACGCAGAAAACCTTTAAACCCAAATTCATGGTAGATCTGGCCACCCTCACTGGCGCCATCGTCGTTAGCCTCGGCACCTATCAGGCGGGCCTGTTTAGCAATAATGATGAATTGGCCGAGCGTCTTCTCGCCGTTGGCAAAGAGTCAGGAGAAGAACTTTGGCGCATGCCGCTCGGCGGCCGTTACGATAAGGACATCAATTCAGCCATCGCCGACATGAAGAATGTCGGTAAGGGACGCGAAGCGGGCAGTATCACTGCGGCGGCACTATTGGAGCGCTTTGTTGGTGATACGCCATGGGCCCATCTCGATATCGCCGGCATGGCCTGGATGAAACAGGGCGACGATCCGACAGTACCAAAGGGCGCCTCTGGGTTCGGTGTGCGCCTGTTGGACAGGTTGGTAGCCGAATATTATGAAAGCTGAAACGTCTTTCTGAGGCGGTGCGGATGGCCGAGGTCGATTTCTATCAATTGCGTACAAGCTCGCTCGAAAGCGCACTGCCGAAGTTACTACAAAAAGTGCTGGATGCTGGACACCGGGTGCGCGTGGTCGGCGCTTCTGAGGCGCGTATGGAGGCCCTCAATGCAGCACTCTGGACTTTTGATCAGGCATCCTTTCTGCCGCATGGAGGTCCCGGTGACGGCGATGCCGAACACCAACCTATTTATCTGACCAGCGAGTCCGCCGATGGCACGGTGAACGAGAACGGCGCCGACGTTGTGTTGACAATTGATGGCGTTGAGCCAGTGTTTTTGGACGGTGTTTCGCGCTATCTTGATATGTTTGACGGCCACGAAGATTCGGCACTCCAAGCGGCGCGCCAGCGTTGGAAACGCCGCAAAGCTGAGGAGCACAGCGTAAATTACTGGCAACAGGGCGAGGGCGGACGCTGGGAAAAACTTGGCTGACACTCAGCCCTATCAGCCTGGGTAGCTGGAATGGCTGGTTGAAGCCCGTGGACGAAGCGTTTATAACGCGCCATCTTAATTTTCGGGAGTTTGCCACATGGCGGTCGAGAGAACGCTTTCTATCCTCAAGCCGGACGCGACTCGGCGTAATCTGACTGGCGCGATCAATCAGCGTTTTGAGGACGCGGGCCTCAACATTGTCGCCCAACGCAGGTTAAGATTAACCGTAGAACAGGCACAACAATTCTACGCTGTGCATGCAGAGCGTGCCTTTTACGGCGATCTATGCTCCTACATGACTTCTGGCCCAGTCGTCGCCCAGGTGTTGGAAGGTGAAAACGCTGTGCTTCGGAATCGTGAAGTCATGGGGGCAACAAACCCGACAAACGCTAGCGCAGGAACGATCCGCAAGGATTTCGGTGAATCCGTCGAGGCAAATTCCGTTCATGGCTCTGATTCGCTGGAAAACGCAGCCATCGAAATCGCTTATTTCTTTGCCGAGACCGATATCGTCGGCTAGCCCGGCCGCGTGGGGCCGCGCTCCATCCCGCCGGGTATCATATTCAATGATCTTCATTCAATGATCTTCGCAGCCTACGAGCCCGCTTGTTTGGAAGGCGCTGAGACCCCATATGGCCAAGGGCTGGTAGAGCTGTGTTATAATTTCCCACAGAGCTTTTAAGACGGCAGATAATGAAGTAGCGATGACGGACAAGCGAAAAAACGGCAGGCCCGGCGAGGACACCGGGGTCTTGACCCGGACCAAGCACGAGACCAAGAAACCGTCGATGTATAAGGTCCTGTTGCTTAACGATGATTATACGCCAATGGAGTTCGTGATAATGGTTCTGAGGCGAATATTCGGAATGGGCGAGCAAAAGGCGGCAGAGGTGATGCTGCATGTGCACCAGCGCGGTGTGGGCGTGTGCGGTGTTTATCCCTTCGAAGTAGCGGAGACCAAGGTGACGCAGGTGGTAGATTTTGCTCGGCGCAACGAGCATCCTCTACAATGTACCATGGAAAAAGATTAACCGGGCACAGCATTAAGGCGGTACAACAATGCTATCGGCGGAGCTAGAGAAAACTTTGCATCGGGCGTTGGCGCTGGCCAGCGAGCGCAGCCATGAGTTGGCGACACTCGAACATCTGCTGCTGGCGCTGTGCGACGATGCGGATACGGTGGCAGTACTCAAGGCCTGTGGCGTTGATGTCGAGAAGTTACGCCAGGACCTGATCACCTTTGTTGACAATGAACTCGATAATCTGGCCAGCGAGGCGGGCAATGACGCGGCGCCGACCACTGGATTTCAACGTGTTCTGCAGCGCGCAGTGTTGCATGTGCAGTCATCCGGCCGTGGCGAGGCGACGGGCGCAAATGTTCTTGCCGCCTTGTTTACCGAGCGCGAATCCCATGCCGTCTATTTCCTTCAAGAGCAGGATATGACGCGCCTCGATGCGGTGAATTATATTTCCCACCGTATCGCCAAAGTCCCGGGGCAGGGGCGCGAAGGCGGCGAGGTCTCTGGGGTCGATGAAGAGTTGATGGGCGAATCCGAGGTCAAGCGGGGTGGTGAAGCACTTGATGCCTATTGCGTCAATCTCAATGCTAAAGCTGAGAGCGGCAACATCGACCCGCTGATCGGGCGCGAGGACGAAGTTGAGCGCACGATTCAGATATTGTGTCGGCGCACGAAAAACAATCCACTCTATGTCGGCGACGCGGGTGTCGGCAAAACTGCCATTGCCGAAGGCTTGGCGCGGCGTATTGTCGAGGGCGCAGTACCTGAAGTTCTCAGCGGTGCGACCATCTTCTCGCTCGACATGGGTGCGTTGTTGGCTGGCACACGCTATCGCGGCGACTTCGAAGAACGCGTTAAAGCGGTGGTGGACGAACTCGAATCTCATGAGGGTGCGATCCTATTTATCGACGAGATTCACACGGTGATCGGCGCCGGCGCGACATCGGGCGGCGCGATGGACGCCTCGAACCTATTGAAGCCGGCACTACAAAACGGTTCGCTGAGTTGTATTGGCTCCACCACATATAAGGAGTACCGCAATTTCTTCGAGAAGGATCGGGCGCTGGTTCGACGTTTTCAGAAGATTGACGTCACCGAGCCGTCGATCGAGGATACGGTCAAGATTCTGCGCGGCCTGAAAGGTTATTACGAGGAATTTCACGACGTGCGCTACACCAATGAGGCGTTGCGCGGTGCGGTGGAATTGTCGAGCCGTTATATGAATGACCGTAAATTGCCCGATAAAGCGATCGATGTCATTGACGAGGTTGGCGCAGCACAGCGCTTGAAGTCAGAATCAAAGCGCCGCAAACGGAAAACTATCGGGCTCAGAGATATCGAGACGATCATCGCCAAGATGGCCCGCGTGCCGGCTAAGAATGTCAGCCATGGCGATATGCAGTCACTGAAGACGCTCGAGCGCGACTTGAACACCGTAGTGTTCGGGCAGGAAAAAGCGCTACGTCAGGTGGCGGCGGCGATCAAACTATCGCGCGCTGGCCTGCGTGACACCGAGAAGCCTATCGGCTGTTATTTGTTCTCCGGCCCGACTGGCGTTGGCAAAACTGAAGTGGCGCGCCAATTGTCGCATACGCTGGCAATCGAGTTGATCCGTTTCGACATGAGCGAATATATGGAGCGCCATTCGATCTCGCGCCTGATTGGTGCGCCGCCAGGCTATGTAGGCTTCGATCAGGGTGGCCTTCTGACCGACGGTGTGGACCAGCATCCTCACGCCGTCTTGCTGCTCGACGAAATCGAGAAAGCCCACCCCGACCTGTTCAACGTGCTACTTCAGGTGATGGATTACGGCAAGCTAACCGACCATAATGGCAAGACGGTCGATTTTCGTAACATCATTCTGATCATGACGACCAATGCAGGTGCGGCGGAGCTCGCGAAGCCGGCCATTGGTTTCGAGAGCGGCGAGCGCATGGGCGACGATGAAGAAGCGATCAAACGCATGTTCTCGCCCGAATTTCGCAACCGGCTTGATGCCGTCATCGGATTCAAGAGTTTGCCGACGAAAGTCATGGCGAAGGTGGTCGATAAATTTATCATGCAATTGGAAGATCAGCTTGCCGATCGCGGCGTGGAGATCGAGCTTAGTGAGGCGGCTAGAGCATGGCTCGCTAAAAAGGGCCATGATCCGGCTTTCGGTGCCCGGCCGCTGGCACGCGTCATCCAGGAACACGTCAAAAAGCCGTTGGCCGACGAACTCCTGTTCGGCAAGATATCGCGCGGCGGGCGCGTGACCGTCCATGTCAAGGCGGGCGAACTAAGCTTTAGCTTTCCCGAGCCAGAATCTGAAAATAAGCGACCCGATAAGAAAAGGGGTGGCAG
>CAYPSQ010000005.1:39758-67270 GCA_964413115.1 uncultured Rhizobiaceae bacterium
TTTCCTGTATCGGCAAAAAACATTATCGCTTCAGGGAGCATATCCGTGCCTTTTTCCTTTCTCGACGGTGTTCGGGTTATCGACCTCAGCCAGTATGTCCCGGGCCCCTATGCCACACTTCTTCTCGCCGATATGGGCGCCGACGTGGTGCGTGTCGAGCCCGTGGGCGGCGAGCCGATGCGGCGCTTTGGCCCGCTAGACGCGGACGGTATTTCAGTCTGGTATAAAGTGGTCAACGGCTCAAAAACCGTGCTCGAAATTGACCTTAAGAGCGAAGCTGGCAAGGCCGACCTGCAAAGCTTGATCCAAGGCGCGGACGCGATGCTCGAATCCTACCGTCCAGGGGTTATGGATCGTTTGGGCTTCGGCCAAGAACGAATTCAGTTACTAAATCCGCGTTTAGTCTATTGTGCTCTGTCCGGCTGGGGGCAAACGGGTCCCTACCGCAAGCGTGCTGGCCATGACCTCAACTATATGGCGCTGATGGGCGGGCTGGTGACGTCCGGCCTAGCTGACGCGCCGGTGATGACTCACCCGCAAGTTGCGGATTATTCGAGCGGTATACAGGCTGCGCTCGCAATCGTCGGCGGCCTTATGGGGCGGGACCGGCCGCGCGGGACCGGCAAGGGTTGCTTTATCGATACAAGCATCGCCGAAGCTGTCATCCCGTGGCAGATGTGGACGCTGACCGGTATGCTGCGCCCCGGTTTTGATATCAGCCGCGCCAATATCTATCTCAATGGTGGCACGGCGTTTTATAATATCTATCGCACCAAGGATGGTCGCTTCATGACCTTGGGTGCGGTCGAAGAGAAATTCTGGCAGGCTTTTTGCGATACGGTCGGGCGGTTGGAATGGCGCGATCGGCAATGGGAGGCGCCGCCGCAAAGTGGATTGATCGGTGAGGTTACGGCGCTCATCGCCAAAAAGACAATGGTTGAATGGGAAGCGCAATTCGCTGATGTCGATTGCTGTTTCGAGCGGGTACATGAGATGGCTGAGATGGCTGAGCATCCACATGTTAAGGCGCGCGGCATGGTAAAACGGCATGACGGGCCCGACGGTAAAGGTAGCGATCCCTTCTTTGAAGTACTCTACCCGGCTTGGGTCGATGGTAAGCCGCCCGAGGCGCGCACGCCAGTGCGCTACCGGACGGCAGCGGAGGTCATCGACGAGTGGATATGACATTTTCGATCATACCTTCGGGCGCTGCGTTGGGCGCAGAAGTTCGCGGACTCGATCTCACTCGCCCGCTGACGGAAGCAACGACGGTAGCGCTGCGTCAGGCGCTGCTGAAGCATCTCCTACTGGTGTTTCCTGAGCAGTATCTAACGGCCGGTCAACTAGTCGATTTCTGCCGCTGCTTTGGCCCGATTACGCGACATATTCTCGATCAATTTCACCATCCTGAGGAGCATGATTTATGCATCATTTCCAACGTGTTGGAGAGCGGTAAAGGCCGCACCACGGCGCGCACGGCGGGGAGTTACTGGCATTCTGACTTATCCTACCTGGCGAAGCCGGCCGAGACTTCCATGCTTTATGCGGTTGAAGTACCGGAAACCGGCGGTGACACACTGTTCTGCAATATGTATGCCGTGTATGAAGAACTGCCGGAGGCGATGCGTTCGAGGATCGCTGGGTTGACGGCAGTGCACAACATTATGAGCGGTACTGGTGCTAACTCCAAAGTCCCGCTCACGGAGGTGCAGCGCGCCAAGGTGCCGGACGCCATTCACCCGATTGTGCTGCGCCATCCCGAGACCGGTCGCAAGGCGTTGTTCGTCAATCCCGGGTTTACCCGGCACGTTGTTGAATTGGATGCGGCGGCTGGCACGACGCTCCTCGAAGAACTTTTCGCTCATGCCAACGAAGCGCGTTTCACCTATCGCCATAAATGGCAGGCTGGAGATGTCACCCTGTTCGACGGACGCGCCTCGATGCATTCAGCGACCGGCGGCTATACTAATGCGGATCGCCGCACTCTGTGGCGGGCCTTCATGGGTGGCAGCTACGTAGTCTGAGTTAAGCTACTGTTGCCGCTGGGGAGGAAGGGCTTGTCACGAGTGTCAATCTACCAAGCCAAGCGCTTCACGCACTGCGGCCGCGCGGCGTCCTTTCAGACCGGCCGTACGGCCCTCTTCGTAAGCCTGCCGGGGTGCCATTCCGCGATATGCACGGTAGATCGCCCACATGGCGCCAGCGCGGTTGGCAAGCTCACCATGAAATAACAGCGGCAAGTTGTTCTCGTCTTCGACGATGTGCGCGAAGGCGGCAGTCTCCGCTTCAGACGGGACGGCATAGCCCATGGGGACATTGAAATAACGCATCCCGCGCGCTTCTACCTCGAAGCGTTCGTCCTCCGTGCCTTCCTCCGGCACGCGCAAATCGAGCACCGATACCAAGCCTAATTGGCTGAGGCGGCCATAGCCGCTTATATCGATAAGGCCGCTCGAGGCGATGTTCACCGTACGCCGATCGTAGCGGTATACCAGGCTGCCGATTTCTTCAGCAAACGGCACTTCGCCGGTGGATTTTCCCGGCAGGAGAACGGCAATGGCGATCACTATCAGCGCGCCCGCCAACAGCTTAAATCGCGTCGGATGGGCGCGAATAAGGGTATTTAGAGATTTTGGCCGTATCGTCACCGATCTCATGGCGTATCTTTGCGAAACGGGCTGTGCGAGCCGAGAGCGTTGATTTCCCAATTCACTTGGCGCGTCTCCCGCTGGAGATAATCCTCGATGGCGCCTCGAAACGAGGGGTTGGCTATCCAATGGCCGCTGTAGGTGGGACAGGGCATATATCCTCGCAGTAATTTATGCTCACCCTGTGCACCCGCTTCCACGCGCTTCAATCCGTGCGCGATTGCATAGTCGATGGCTTGATAATAGCACAGCTCGAAATGCAGGAATTTGTGATATTCCACGGCGCCCCAATTGCGACCATAGAGCGTATGGTTGCTCATCAAATTGAGAGCACCGGCGATCGGTCGCCCAGCGTTTTCGGCAATTACCAGTACCACCTGGTCGCCCATGCTCTGGCCGAGCAAGCTAAAAAACTCGCGCGTGAGGTAAGGCATGCCCCATTTTCGACTGCTGGTTTCCTGATAAAAATGAAAGAAGGCATCCCAATGGTGCTCTTGGATATCGTTGCCGGAGAGCGCGCGAATGCTGAGGCCCGCGGTCAGTGCTTCGCGCCGCTCACGCCGGATTTGCTTGCGCTTGCGCGACGCCAGGCTTTCGAGAAAATTATTGAAGCTATCATAGTCGTCATTGTCCCAGTGGAACTGTATGCCGGTGCGCAACAACAGGCCGGCCTTCTGCATGAGTTCCACTTCCCCTTCGTCCGGGAATGTCATGTGGAGCGATGAGGCACCGATCTTGTCCGTGCACTGAATGCAGGTGGAGAGCAAGGCGCCTTGCAGCGCTGCGATCTCCTCGTTGTTTGCCGCGGCTCCAGCACGGAGCAGGAGGCGCGGGCCAGTCGCCGGCGTGAAGGGCACGGATACCTGCATCTTCGGGTAATAGCGTCCGCCAGCGCGTTCAAACGCGTCGGCCCAGCCATGGTCGAAAACATATTCGCCTTGCGAATGGTTTTTTAGATACATCGGAACGGCACCGAGAATCGTGTCTTGGTTATCTTTCAAAACCACATGCTGGCCGAGCCAGCCGCTCTCGGGGGTGGCCGAACCACTTTCCTCCAGAGCTGAGAGAAAGGCGTGGCGCACAAAAGGGTGGCGGTCGGGCACGCAGGCGTCCCACGCTTCGGCCGTGACCTCGCTGAGCGATGTCAGAATATGGGCCTCAAACGCCAACTCTGGACCGGCCTCGACGGGCGGTGGGGACACGGTCATAATTCCCGCCGCCAGGATAGCTGCGCATTCAGGTTAGAACAAATTGGCTCGGCGGTAGGTTCGAGCAAGTCTGGCCTCAGGAATCGAGCTTCAATCCCGAAGCGGCCAAATCGCGCAAATCCGTTTTCAGATGGATCAGCGCTGGCCCGCCATGGGCGAGCGCCGCGTCGAGTGCGGGCGCGAATTGTTCGGTTCGGGTGACGCTCCAGGCCTCCACGCCCCAGGAGCGCGCCGTGGCGGCAAAGTCTGGGCTTTTCAGATTTACCCCAAAGCGGTTTTCGCTGCCGAAGCGCTGAACCTGATGCATGGCAATGGTGCCATAGGCACTGTTGTCGCAAATGATCACCTTGATGGGCAAGTTCTGTTCAACGGCGGTGACCAATTCTTGCCCCGTCATCAGAAACCCGCCGTCGCCGACCAGGGCGACGACTGTCTTGCCCGGCCGGGCAAGCTGCACGCCGATCGAGCCGGGGACGGCAAACCCCATGGCGCCCGCAGCGGGCCCGGCCTGCGCCTGGCGGTGTTTAAAGGGTAAAAACCGGTGCAGCCAAGTGGCAAAATTACCGGCATCGTTGGCCACCGTGCAGTCGTCGGGTAGTTTCTGGCCGAGCACGGCCATGACTTGGTTCATATCGACAGCACCGAGTGCCGTGCCTTCGGGCGGAACAGCCCAGGCCTCATAATTTTTTCGATGGAGGTGTCGCCATGCCAGGCGCTCATCGGGTGGCGGCATTGTGAGGACCTTGCTCAACGCTGTCAGCGCCGCGCCGCAATCGGACTTCAGCGCCACGTCGGGGGCGTTGACATTGAGCACCGCGCGGTCAGGATAGATTTGGATGAGAAGCTGTTCTCGGCTGACTAGTTTGAAATCCATCGTGGTGGCGGCATCAAGCCGGGTGCCGGCCGCGATGACCAGATCGACCTCATCCCACATCTCTTTTTGATAGGGTGCCAGTGCCAGGGCGAAATGGCCGAGATAGGCGGGATGGTCGGTCGAAATCACGCCTTGACGGCGAAACGCCGCACAGAGGCCTGCGCCGGAAGCTTGAAGAAATGATTCGAGCGCCTCATTAGCAACCTCAAAATTCACCATTTCGCCGGCGATGACGACTGGGTGGCGTGCCGCATTGATCATTTCGGCAGCGCGATCGATGGCGTCGTCATCGGCGACAAAGGGGGGACGCGCTGCGGGCGAGGGAATTTCCTTAGTATTACTTTCGCTGGTGGTGACGTTTTCGGGGAGAACGACGACGACTGGCCCTGGCCTGCCGTCCATCGCCAGGGCGAGAGCCTTCTGGGTGATTTCCGTCACCTCGCTCGCCGTAAAGGCCTGCATCACACCCTTGGTGAGAGGCCCAAACATTATATGGTAATCGATTTCCTGAAAGGCTTCGCGGCCAAGCTGGTGGGTTGGTACCTGGCCAATAAAGAGCACCATTGGCGTCGAATCCTGGCGTGCCGTGTGCACCCCGATAGCGGCGTTTGAGGCGCCTGGCCCGCGTGACACGAAGGCAATCCCGGGCTTATTGGTCATGCGCGCATGGGCGCAGGCGGCAAAGCTCGCGCCGGATTCATGTCGATTTACGACTAGGCGAATCTCGTTTTGATGATCGCGCAGGGACTCGATCACGCCGAGATAGCTTTCGCCCGGCAGACAAAAGGCGGTATCGACGCCATGCGCGATGAGCGTCTCGACCAGAGCTTCTCCACCGGTAAAATTTTTGGTCATGGCATTCCTCGGCCCGCTCAGTCTATTTCCCAAACCGATTCTACTTCCACCGCGCAGTTGAGTGGCAGGGCGGTAACGCCGACGGCGGCGCGGGAATGTTTACCGGCATCACCGAAAATCTCAGCGACCAGCTCTGACGCGCCATTGCCGACGCCGGGCTGGCCGGTGAAATCTGGCGTGCTGGCGACATAGATACGCAAGGAAACGCAGCGTTTTACGCGGTCGAGATCACCGTCGCAGGCGTTCTTCAAATGCGCTAACATGTTAAGCGCTGAATTGCGCGCCGCCTGTTGGCCCTGTTCTAACGTAAGATCGGCGTCAACTTTACCGGCTAAAGAATCATCGCCGCCCAAAAACGACACCTGACCTGAAATGAATATCAGGTTTCCCGTTTGAACATAGGGAACATAGGCAGCAACCGGGGCCGGCGGCTCCGGCAGTACGACAGACAATTCTGCCAAGCGTGCGTCTATTCGGCCGGACATAATAATGATCTCCCTAAGATAAATGATCTCTGTGGCGTGCGCTGCCGGGAGAATAGCTTCTCACGTCCGCCGATACCACTGCAGCTGTGAATTCGGGGAAATAGAGACGACGAGTTGCTGAGGCGCCGAGCCGGGCGTGGAAATAGTCGATATCGAGGCCGGAACTAGACTGTTAGTCGGACCCACCCGGATACGGGTCAAGCAGCAGGGAATGGCCGCTGCATTTGACAGGAAGGATGGCCAATTCATCGCTGAGGTTCGCACCGCAGCTCACGGTCGAAAACCCGCCAATTCATCAGCCCGAACATCTCGTTGGTTAGCCCAAGAATTTCCAATAGACCGATGCGCCAGCTCTGTTCGACCTCTCTCGCTGCGGGAAGCGCACGTTTCAACAGCCGCGCGGCTCGGCATCGGTGCAATCCCTTTGGTCACGAATGGACTGCAACAGTTTCTCGAAGAATTGGGCTGGCGCTTATTGCGAGTTCGGATCCGGTTTTTAAAATTTTTTCTACCGTGTTTATCAAATGGGTTATGCCACGCCGTAATCGCACAGCGGCGTATTGACAGATCTACGGTGTAAGCAACAAGCTAATTTATTTTTACCGCTCTAAATCAATGAATTGCAGGAATTATAACGGGCTGTGGAAAATTTCGCAGCCTGCGTTCCCTATTGAGCAAAATATTTGGCCCTCCGTACCGCCTTTACCGGTCGCGTCGAATCATACATGCTGCGCGGCGCGCTAACGCATGGGGCGTGGGTGGCGGCAATCGCGACGGCGGACCACGATGAACCGGACAAGAGCGCTAATTCTGACGCTGTGCCTTGCGGCGACAAGCTGGTTGTTGGGAGTAACTCTGGTCGCCGCTGCCGAAGTATGGTTTACGCCGCACCGCGGTCTCTACCGGATGTCCCTCGCCACCGCCGAATCATCGAGCGGAATCATCGGCGCTTCCGGCGAAATGTATTTTGAATGGGTGGATGCTTGCGACGGTTGGAACGTAAATCAGCATACCAATCTCACCCTTGCCACTTCGCAGGATACAAATAATCTGATCGGCCTGACTTTTTCGGGCTGGGAATCCAAGGACGGGATGAAACTGCGCTTTCAATCCAGTCAATTCGCCAATGGCGGTATGATCGAAAGCATTGAGGGAGAGGCAAGCTTATCAACTGGCGGCGGTGACGGTTCGGTGGTTTATGCGAAGCCGAACTCGGCCGTGGCTCCTCTGCCGAGAGGAACTCTGTTTCCGAGCGAATATACGCGCCTAATGATGGCGCGTATGCGCGCCGGCGAGAGCCGATTTTCGGCGTTGTTGTTCGACGGTTCTACCTCAGAGGGAGCCTATGAGGTGTCGACCGTATTCGCTAGGCCGCGACGGCATGCGCCACCGGGTGCCACCGTCGGGGACGGAGTAGCGGATGAGCAGGTGTGGCCGGTCCGTATGGCTTATTTTTCGCTCCAGGGCGGTGATGTAGAGCCGGATTTCGAAGTCGGCGTGTTGATCAACGCACTCGGCGTTGCGCATCACTATGATATCGATTACGGCAACTTTGCCGTCCGTGCAGTATTGGAACGGTACGAAGAGATCGCCGCGCCGGATTGTTGATTGCGCCGTGGCCGTGACGCGCGCTGCTCAGCACCCAGTCGCCCATAATTAACGCCGATCCACTTTGCTCAATATCCCTTCTCCGCGAGGTCACGCTCGATCACATGGCGGGCGGCGGGCCATGTATCGGTGCGATAATTACAATGCGCTGCGGGGCCGAGCAGGCCCGAGAGCCGCCGCTCGGCCACGAAATGTATGCGCACGACCCGCGCAGCGTAGCGCGCGACCGAGCTATGGTGGCGCGGGCTATCGTCGATGAAGTAGAGCGGGGCTTGCAGGCGTTCAGCGAACCAGGCCACCGCTGGGCCTTTGGAGCCATTGTTAGATATTACCGGATAGGGCACGCTGTGGCTGGCCAGCTGACGTTGGCGCGCTGCCAGATGCTCACGCCAAAGATTGGTCAGAACAACAATATTGGCTCGTGCGAAGAGCTGCTTAAGCGCTTCCGCTGCTCCGGCGACTGGCGCCAGCGTCGCGGTGTGGCCAGCGTAAAATTCTTCGATAAGCACCCTCACCTGGTCTCTGGAAACTTCGCTGTCGTCGCCGCGTAAACGGACGTTGCCGTCCAGCGCGTAGGAGCGCCACAGATAGTAATAGCCGCCGCCGTGCAAGAAACGCTCAAACGCCGCAAGAAAGGCAAGCAAAACTTCATCCGCGTCACACAAAATAAGCGGCTTGGCGGGGTCGAGTTCCAGCGCCGTGAGCTGGATGCGGACATCGCCATCGATCAAATTTTTCATAACTATAAGTAAACCATCAGACTACAGGCTTTCCGCTTCACAGACATGATCCGCGTTGAATCCCGCGAACTATCGCTAGTTCGACTCCAATATCAGGTTGAGGCGGTAGAGTAACAAGATGTCCACCCGCGTCCTCGTTGTCGACAATATTCTTGTTAATCTTACGTTTCTGGAGGCCAAGTTTTCTTTGGAACATTATGAAGTCCTCACCGCTGGTAGCGGCGTCGAGGCGCTTGAGATGATACAAAATGGTCCGCCCGATATTGTCCTCCTCGATGTGATCGATGCCGGCGTTCAGCGACCAATTGGAACGGGTGGCTGGCCTGGAAATCGGTGCCCTTGATGTTCTCACGAAACCGGTGCACAACTTGGCGCTGTTTGTCCGGCTGCGCTCGCTGTTGCGGTTAAAATTACTGTTGGATGAGTTCCGCCTGCGAGAAGAAACATCGTGCCAGATGAATATTCTGGGTGGCGTTGAAAATCGCGACGAATTGATGCATAGCAAACGCGTTCTGTTTGTTGGTGAAGACCCCTCGGAAGACGAACTAATTGCCGAGATATTCAATGAAAATATTTATCTGGACACGCTGTCAGATTCTACCGAAGCCATGTAGAAAGCGCTGAAATGTAACTAAGATATGGTATCTGTAAGCTTCAGCTTGAAGGCAGCTGTTAGTAACAACTCTGATTTATTCGGGTGCCTTCAAAGTGTGGCTTAGGGCTTCCGCCTGCGATAGTTGGTTGGGCGTGAGCGCAGCGCCCACTGCGTCGCGTGCTCGGGCGGCATTGGCGTGCCCGTCCAAAGTAGCGCGGTGCAGCCAAGCATAGGCACGCACCGCATCACGCTGTACGCCGCGGCCATCGATATACATCGACCCAAGCAGTACCTGAGCGCTCGTTAGCCCAGCACGCGCCGCCTTTTCGTACCATCGTGCAGCATCTTCAAATTGGTCCCGGCTTTGTGAAAGAACACCCATGCCAAAGGCGGCATGATAGTCGCCCTGTTCGGCAAGCGATTGCCAGATGGCTTCGGCCTTCTTATGGTTTCCCGTGACAAAAGCCTTCCAACCGGGCGGCGGCTCAGCCTTGGCCGAACTTGCGACAGCAAAAAAAAGTGTGACCGTGAGCAGGAGGGCGGCAAGGGCTAGGCGTAAGGGAAAACGCCACCGCCGCTTTAAGTCCGAGAAATAACGGCTCGTTACTGGTGGCATGGCGCTGAGCGCCCGCTACTTTATCTTGGCTTCTTTAAACTCGACATGCTTGCGTGCGACGGGGTCGAATTTGCGCAGCACCATTTTTTCGGTCTGCGTTCTCGGATTTTTCCGCGTCGTATAATAGAAGCCTGTGCCAGCAGAACTGACGAGCTTAATTAAGATGCTGGTTGCCTTGGCCATGGTCTAAATTCTGAATTTTTTCAGGGCAAATATCCGGGCGGACAATACAGCCCGCCTGATCCCTGTCAAGTGCCGCTGCGCTTCCGGGTGCCATGAAAAATGGCGAGCGCCGATACCAGGCAAAAAGCACTAATTATCAGAACGTTTAGGCCGTAGGGGTCCCAGACGTCGATCGCGCCGCCGCCGATTAGCGGCCCGAGAGTCGAGCCAACAGCGAAGATCATGGCGAACAGCGTAACCGCAGCGGCCAGTTCACCGCCCGAGTAGCGCGCTCCGAGAATGGCCAGCGACACGGTATAAAGGCCGACCATCGAGCCGCCGACAATGAACAAGCAAATCCACATTGCCCAGTCGGAGCCGAGGGAAATAGGCAAAAAAATTGCCGCTACGGTGCCGGCCACGGCGCACATCCGCAGAACGTGCATGCGATCAATACGGTCAGCGAGCCAGCCGATCGGGAATTGCAACAGGATCGAGCCGGCAATGAGAACTGTTACTAGGACCGCCGAAGTCTGCTCGTTCATCCCGAGATGTAGGCCGAAGACTGGCAGCAGGGAAAGCGCCGAGGAATTGACCACGCCGAAAGCGAATACGGCGGCGACCAGCAACGGCATCGCCAGCAGCAGGGCCCAGGTCTGCAGCTTTCCGGCTTCCTCCATCGCCGGCGCTGGACCATGGGCGAAGGCCAACGGCAGGGCAGCGCTGGCGAGGATGGCGGCGCCGATAAATATAGGCAGCGTGCCGTCGCTTCCTATCAGCCCAACCAGTAACGGCCCGACCGCCATACCGCCGGTAATGGCAGTACCGTAAATACCTATCATCCGGCCCCGGTGTTTGGCGCTGGCGCCCTGAGTGACCCAGATATCACTCGCAATTAGGACCAGGAAGATGGTGCCGCCGAGCACGAAGCGGAGCGGAAACCAGACATATAGAGGCTCGAAAAAGGCCAGTGCACCAAGCGCCACGACGCCAAACAGGGTACCTGCGAACATCGCGTTCCTGAGACCGAGAGCGCCAATCAAGCGCGGCACGAACGGACCGAACAATATAATGGCAGCGGATTCGCTAGCGGCGCTAAGGCCTATCAAAGCGGAACCGATGCCGGCCTTTTCCATGATGATGGAGAGCAGCGGCAGAGAATAGCCGAATGTGAGGCCGACCAGACTAGCGCAGGCGATGACGGCGATCATGGCGCGGAGGGTCGTTTGGCGTGTTTCGTGATCCGCCGCCAGGTGCGCCGCAGCCTTGTCTTGCGTCACGGTTGTGTGGCGCGTCTAGTCGGGGCTGTGGCCGATCGCCGCGCGGCCCTGCGGCGTAATGCGGCATATCAACCAATCCGGTTTGATCGGGTTGTGGCGCCACGGCTCCGCCCACCCCGCGCCGAGGCAGGCGCGCACGGTGCGGCTAGAGATTTGCTGTCCGTCACCGTCGAACAGTGGCAATTTTCCGCCCGGCTGTGCGATTCCGCGTTCTAGCCAGCGGCGTTGCGACGGCGATGGTGTGGCCACGCCTGTCTCCTTTTTCTCCCCGACGGAGCAAGGGTAGCCCAGCATTGGCGCTGACGCCAGCGGGGGTGCACTCAGCTATTTTCCCTTGCGCCGTTTTCCGCGTTTGCTGGCCTTTGCGGTGCGCCCGCGCTTTTTTGATGAATTCCCTCCCCAGCGCTGTTTCCAAGGCTTTTCATTCACTTCGAGAAGTTCGAAGATCATACCGCCGGTCAGCGTATCGGCGTCGGCGAGACGCACCACCACGCGGTCGCCGATCGAGACATGTGTCGCGCCGAACGACAGGGAATGGCGTGCTGGGTCATGGCGTGGGCGCGTGGCGCCCAGGGAGCGTGCCGGAATCAGCCCATCCGCGCCACTTTCGTCAAGCTCGACAAATAGCCCAAAGCGCGCCACACCCGAGACCCGACCGGGGAAATCAGCGCCGACATGGGTGGCCAGATAGGCTGTGGTGTAACGGTCGTTGGCGTCGCGCTCCGCCGCGACAGCACGCCGCTCGGTCTGCGAAATGTGAACACAAACCTCGGCAAATTCTGTTTCTGCCCCGGGCGGTAGGCCGTCTTCGCCGAAGCCTAGCGCTGCAATCAGGGCTCGGTGAACGAGTAAATCCGCATAGCGCCGGATGGGAGATGTGAAATGGGCATAACGTTTGAGGGCGAGGCCGAAATGGCCAAAATTATGAGGTGAATATTCGGCCCGCGCTTGGGCGCGCAGCACTAATGTACTGATGAGATGCTGATTTGGCCCGTCCGCCGCTTTGGCAAGGATTTGATTGAGATTAAGCGGAGTGATGTGCCCTCTCGTCGATAGTTTTAGACCAAACCCGGCCAGCATTTCGCGCAGACCCTCCAGTTTGGCGGCGTCGGGCTGATCGTGCACCCGGTAGACGCAAGCCGTCTTGTGCGCCTCCAGGGTTTCCGCCGCGGCCACGTTGGCGGCGATCATGAATTCCTCGATCAGTTTATGACTGTCATATCGCGGCGCTTGGGAGATCCGCGTGACGCTGCCGTCCGGGGCGAGTATTATCTCTCGCTCTGGGAGATCGAGTTCGAGAGTTCCGCGCTTTCGTCGCGCCGTCTCGAGCGCCAAATAGGCGCTGTAGATCGGCGCGACAACGCTCGCCATCAAGGGCTCAAGCGCGTCGTCGAGATGGCCGTCCAGGGCCTTTTGCAGTTGCGCGTAATTGAGGCGAGCGCTGGAGCGCATTAGGGCGCGGACGAATTCATGGCGCCGTATCTCGCCATCCTGGGACAGGTAGATATGGACGGCGAGGCAGGCGCGGTCCTCCTCCGGTTTGAGCGAACAGAGGCCATTGGATAGCGCTTCGGGCAGCATCGGCACCACGCGGTCCGGGAGATAGACCGAGTTGCCGCGTTCGCGTGCATCGTGGTCGAGCGCGTCGCCATGGCGCACGTAATGGGCGACGTCGGCGATGGCGACGAGAATATGCCAGCCACCTGGATTGGCTGGGTCGCCATCGGCCTCGGCCCAGACGGCATCGTCGAAATCATGAGCGTCGACCCCGTCAATAGTCACCAAAGGGAGGGCGCGCAAATCCGTGCGCTTATCGAGCGCCGCCGGCTGTGCGGCATCGGCTTGGGCCAGCGCCGCGTCGGAAAACTGGGTGGGTATGAAATTGGCGTGAATGGCCAGCAGGCTGATGCTGTTCGGATCATCAATGTTGCCGAGGTGTTCGGTCACGCGTGCGCGCGGCAGGCCAAGATGGCGCCCCGGTAGAATTTCCGCCAGCACCAGCTCCCCCGCCTTGGCGTCACCGCAATGCTCGTTGGCGACGAGGTAATCGCTTCGCGCCCGCCGATCTGCCGGTTGGATCCGCCCGCCGTTGCCGTCCGGGCTAAAGAGCCCGATGACTTGTCTGCCACCGGCATCGAGCACCCGTATGGCCGTGGCCTGATAGCTGCCGTCGTCGAGCCGTTCCAGGCGTGCTAGCACTCGATCGCCGACGCCAGGCGCGCCTTGGCTCGGCGTTGTCGGCGCCAAGTAGATAATTGAATTTTCTGCCCCGTCCGTATTGTTGAGCGGGCGGGCGCGCAGTTCACCGTCAGAATCAATCTGGTCGACTTCAAGCACACAGACATTGGGCAGACTGCTTCTGCCCTGAGCCCGACCAGCCTTGCGGCGGTTGAACACTCCCTCTTCGCGCAGCTCACGTAACATCTCGCGCAGCTGCGCGCGCTGATCGCCAGTGATGGAGAACGCGCGGGCGATCTCGCGTTTGCCGACGCGTCCAGGGCTTTCGGCGATGAAACGGCGGATTTGGTCCTTGTCGGGAAACGGCGCGGACTTACGGCGCCCGGTCGGCACGGGTCTAGCTACTTCCGGTGCTATCTTGGTTGGCATCACCAGCAGCTATGGCCGGCTTTTTTTTCTTCTTTGCGATGGTCTTCTTCTTGGCTCCAGCCTTTGAAGCGCTCTTCTTTTTGACGGCGGGCTTCTTCCTGGCACCGCTTTTTTTCTTGCCGGCCTTAGCTGCCAGCATGACCAAAGCTTCCTCAAGGGTGATCGCATTCTGATCCACGCCCTTTGGCAAGGTGGCGTTAGTGCGCTTGTGCTGCACATAGGTGCCGTAGCGGCCTTCCTTCACAGTCACCGGTGCGTCGTCGTCGGGATGTTTACCAAGTTCACGTAGCACCGAGGCGCCACGCTGGCTAACTTCGGCCAGCAAACTAACCGCCCGATTGAGGCCAATGCTCAATATATCATCGTCTTTCTTCAGCGATTTGAACTTGCCGTCATGTTTGACGTAGGGGCCGAAGCGCCCGATCCCGGCAGTGATCATCTTGCCGCCTTCGGGATGAGGGCCGATGTCGCGCGGCAGAGACAACAGGCCAATCGCTGATTCCAAATCGACCGTATCCGGCACCACCTCCCGCGGCAGCGAAACACGTCGCGGTTTTCTTTTGCCATCCTCGGCAATTTCGCCCAATTGCAGGTAATAGCCGAAAGGCCCCTTACGCAATGTTATTGGGAGGTTTGAATCTGGGTGGGTTCCGATATCTCTCGGTCCGGCATCGGCATCGCCGTCTCCGTTGAGCGGGCGGGTGTGGCGGCACTCCGGATAGTTTGAGCAACCGATGAACGGGCCATGTTTACCGAGCTTTAGATTGAGTCGGCCATCATCGCATGACGGACAGAGGCGGGGGTCCTTAACATCTTTGGAGACGGGAAATAGATGCGGCGCCAATGTTTCGTCGAGAACCTCGATAACCTGAGTGATACGCAATTCCGATGTTTCGTCGATGGCGCCTTTGAAATCGGTCCAGAATCTGGTGAGCACTTTGTGCCAATCAATCTGGCCGTCAGAAATACTGTCAAGCTCGGATTCGAGTGCCGCGGTGAAATCATACTCTACATAGCGGCGGAAATAATTTTCCAGGAATACGGTGACGATGCGGCCGCGATCCTCTGGCATGAAACGGCGGCGCTCAAGACGGACATAATTGCGGTCCTGAAGCACCGATATAATCGAGGCGTAGGTCGAGGGTCGGCCGATGCCGAGCCGTTCCATTTCCTTGACCAGGCTCGCTTCAGAAAACCGCGGTGGCGGCTCGGTGAAGTGCTGCTCAGGCATAACGGCGGCGAGGGAGAGTGACTCATTTTTATGCACCTGCGGCAACCGGCGATCGCCATCCTCGCCCTTGGCATCATCCTGGCCCTCCTGATAAAGGCGCAAAAATCCGTCAAAGGTAATCACCGAACCGGTAGCGCGCAGAGTGTGTTTGCGGTCGCCTGGCTCGATCACTATGGCGGTTTGGTCAATCTCGGCGCTCGCCATCTGACTGGCCAGAGTGCGTTTCCAAATCAGCTCGTAAAGCCGGGCCTGATCGGTGCTAAGCACGTTGCGCACTTGCTGCGGCAGCCGGCTGAGATCGGTCGGGCGAATAGCTTCATGCGCTTCCTGGGCATTCTTGGCTTGTGTGCGATACGTGCGGGCTGTATCGGGCACATAGCGCGCACCATATTCGCGGTCGATGGTGGCGCGCGCGTGCTGCAAGGCTTCAGCAGCAATATGCACACCATCGGTCCGCATGTAGGTAATCAGTCCGACCCGCTCGCCGTCTAGCGCCACGCCCTCGTAAAGTTGCTGCGCAACGCCCATGGTCTGGCGCGCGGTGAAGGACAGTTTGCGCGAGGCTTCCTGCTGCAGGGTGGAAGTGGTGAACGGCGGCGATGGATTGCGGCGGGTGCGCTTGGCCTCAATCTCGCGTACGGCGTGCTCACCGGCTGCGACTCGATCGCGCGCGGCGATCGCGTGAGCTTCGTCTACAAGATCAAATTTTTCTAATCTTTTGCCGTCAAGATGGGTGAGGCGTGCATTGATCTCATTGCCGTCGGCGGTCTTCAGCTTGACCGAGACGGTCCAATACTCGCACGCGACAAATGCCTCGATCGCGGCCTCGCGCTCACAGATCAGGCGCAGCGCGACCGATTGCACGCGCCCCGCCGAGCGGGATCCTGGCAGCTTTCGCCACAGGATCGGCGAGAGCGTGAAGCCGACGAGATAATCCAGTGCGCGCCGGGCGCGATAGGCATCGACCAAATTGTTATCGAGCCTGCGCGTATTAGCCATGGCAGCCAGGACGGCGGTTTTGGTAATTTCAGTAAAAACGACCCGTTCGACGGCGATGCCGTTTAAGAGATTGCGCTCCTTCAACTCGTCCATCACATGCCACGAGATCGCCTCGCCTTCGCGGTCCGGATCGGTGGCGAGATAGAGGTACTTGGCGTTCTTTAGCGCCTTTCCGATTGCGCGGACATTTTTTTCGGCGCCGTCCGACACCATCCAGGTCATGTTAAAATTTTCGTCAGGACGGACGGACCCGTTCTTGGGCGGCAGATCGCGCACATGTCCATAGGAGGCCAGAACCACGTAATCTGGCCCCAAATATTTATTGATTGTCGAGGCCTTTGCGGGCGACTCGACGACGACGACATTCATGTAGCTAATATTCTCGAATCGGAATAATGCGAATTATCACATTGATTCTATTAACGAAATCTGACCTCCAACATGGCGTTCCAAGTTGCCCGCCAGATCAACTTCCAACAAGATGGTGAGTGGCAGGGCAGGTGTCAACCTGCTCTGATGCAGCAACTTGCCAATTGGAACCTGGCTCGGGCCGAGCAGTTCAAGCGCCTTGGGGCGTGCCGCGGCCAGTTTGGATTCGCCCATCACTACCAGATCTTGGGCACTACATTCGCTAACCGCTAGCCGATCTATCCTTGTCAGCGCCAATTCGGGGTTCACGCCCACTCAACAGGCGGCAGATGTTGGCGCTATGTTTGACGACCACGATGGCCGCCAGCAGTGCCGTCAATTCGGTGAGTTGGCGACCAGCCAGCAAATAGCTGAAGCCGGGCGCCGAAACCAAGGCGATCAAGGCTGCCAGGGAGGAATAGCGGAAGATTGCGGCGGTGGCGAGCCAAACGGCACAAGCGATTAAACCGACTCGCCAATCGACCGCGAGCAAAACACCGAGGCTGGTTGCTACGCCCTTGCCGCCGCGAAACAACAGCCAGATAGGCGCCACGTGTCCAATGACTGCGGCAATGCCTGCCGTGAGCGCTAGATCGGGGCCATATTGGGCAGCCAACAGGACAGCTGCCGTTCCCTTAGCGCCGTCGAGCAACAGTGTCGCAACGGCGAGCGGCTTGTTGCCGGTACGTAGTACATTGGTAGCGCCGATATTACCCGAGCCGATGGCGCGGATATCGCCGTGCCCAAAGAGACGTGCGAGTAAAAGCCCAATTGGTACTGAGCCTAAGACGTAGGCGGCGGCGAAAGCGACCGTGTAGTAAGGCCACGAATACGCCCAACTAATCGGATCGGGCATTAAGCCGCTGCCCTAGGTTTCGGCGATGAACAGGGTGCGCCCGTCGACGATCGTCCGGAGGGCGCGCCCTTGTACCGGGCGGCCATCGAAGGGCGTATTTTTGGACATGCTGCGAAATTTTGTGCTGTCCACGACCCAAGGTGCTTCAAGGTCGAACTGCAGGAGGTCCGCCGGCGCACCCTTACGCAGGCGCCCAACTGGCAATTTCAAGAGCTCCGCCGGGGCCAGCGTTAGCCGGCGCAGGAGCTCGAGCAGGGGCATGTGGCCGCCATGAAAAAGTTCGAGCGATAGCGGTAACAGGGTTTCTAACCCGACAATGCCATTCGCTGCATGGGCCATTGGCAGGCGCTTGCTCTCCTGGTCGTGTGGTGCGTGGTCGGTGGCGATGGCATCGATAGTGCCGTCCTTCAAGCCTTCGACAATGGCTGTGCGGTTGACCTCGCTGCGCAATGGCGGTGCCATTTTGGCGAAAGTGCGGTAATCGCCGACATCCAGATCGGTGAGCGAAAAGTGATGCGGCGCGGCCTCGCAGGTGACCCGTAATCCCCGCGCCTTGGCGCGGCGCACGCACGCCACGGCTTCGGCGGTCGAGATATGGGCAACGTGATAGCGCCCGCCAGTGTGCTCGACCAGGCGGATATCGCGTTCTACGATCACCGTTTCAGAAATCTCAGGGATGCCGTCGAGGCCAAGACGGGTGGCGACCTCGCCCTCAGCCATACAACCGCAGGCGGACAGCGAAAGATCTTCGGCATGTTGCGAAATCAGCAGGTCGAATGTTTTGGCGTAGCTCAGTGCACGGCGCATCACCTGGCTGTCCGAAATAGGTAAACCATCATCGGTAAACGCCACGGCGCCGGCCTCGGCCAACATGCCAAATTCGCTCAATTGTTTGCCTTCCAGCCCTTTGGTGACAGCTGCAAACGGGAACACTTTAACGCCCTTGGCTTCACGCGCGCGGCGGTGGATGAATTCGATCAGTCCCACATTGTCGACCACCGGGTCGGTGTTGGGCATACTGCACAAGCTGGTGACGCCGCCTGCCAGGGCCGAGAGGCTGCCGGTGGCAATGGTTTCCTTATGCTCGTGGCCTGGCTCTCGCAGATGGACATGCATGTCGACCAGCCCCGGTGAGAGGCAATGGCCGCCGCAGTCCACCGTCTCAATGCCCTGCGGCACGCCATCGGCAAAGAGGCCGGGGCCGAGATCGGCGATCTGGGCACCTTCCGTCAACAGGGCGCCAGGGGCGTCAAGCCCACTTTCCGGATCCAACAGGCGGGCGTTGATATAAGCGATGCGTTTGTCGGTCATGGTCGGCTCACGCGCTCTCGAGCTCGCGCCCAAGCATGTCAAGACAGGCCTGCCGCACTGCCAGACCAAGCTCGACTTGTTCCAAGATAGCGCTCCGGGTGATGTCATCGGCGACGCGGCTATCGATTTCGACACCGCGGTTCATTGGCCCGGGATGCATGATCAGTGCATCTGGCCGGGCCATGGCGAGCTTGGCTTCGTCGAGGCCAAAATAGCGAAAATATTCACGCGTCGACGGCACAAAGGTGCCCTGCATGCGCTCCGCTTGAAGGCGTAGCATCATAATGATGTCGCACTGCTCCAGGCCCTGTCGCATATCATGGAAAACTTCAACACCGAGGCGCTCGATGGCCGGCGGCACCAAGGTCGGTGGCGCCACCAGCCGTACTTGCGAGCCCATCATGTTGAGCAGAAGTATGTTCGAGCGTGCCACCCGGCTGTGCAGGATATCGCCGCAAATCGCAACTCGGAGACCATCCAGGCGGCCTTTGTGATTACGGATAGTGAGGGCATCGAGCAGGGCTTGTGTCGGGTGCTCATGGCTACCGTCGCCGGCATTAATGACGGAGCAATTGACATGATTGGCGAGAAGTCGGACCGCGCCGGCGTCCGGATGGCGAACAACGATGACATCGGGATGCATTGCGTTCAGCGTCATCGCGGTATCGATCAGCGTTTCGCCCTTCTTGATTGCCGAAGAGGCAACGGAAATGTTGACAACATCGGCACCAAGGCGCTTGCCTGCGAGTTCGAACGAAGTACGGGTACGGGTCGAGGTTTCGAAAAACAAAAGGATTAGTGTACGCCCACGCAAGACGTCTGATTTCTTGTGGGCGTTGCGGTTGAGCGCGACATAGGATTCGGAGAGATTGAGAATCGCTGATACCGTGTCGGGGGAAAGACCTTCAATCCCGAGCAGGTCACGCTGGGCAAGCGCATTGGGACGCGACACTGGCTGCATTAAGAGCGGTTAATAGCGCTGCCGTGCCAGGGCGGCAAGAAGCGCGATAGGTCCGCTGCCAAGGGTTTCTTTTCATAGGCAAATTTTGTGGCAGCCAATGATGACCTGGCACGCCCCACTTGCCTTCGGTGCGCGAATCGGTGCTGGACGAAGCGGCCCGGATAAACGATCTTTGCGCGCCCATGAATAATAGCCCCGTTTCCCCCACTGTGCCGTCAAGTAGCGTTTTGGCCGTTCACGCCGTCACGCTGATCGCCAATCTGATGGTTTCCACCTCCTTTCCAGTCGGTAAGGAGATCGCTAACACCCTGGAGCCGGGTGTTCTGATGCTGCTCCGGTTCGGGCTCGCGGCATTCATCATCGGAATCTATGTTCATTTCCGCCACGGTTTGACCTGGCCCGGATGGAGCGCCATCTGGCGCTATGCGGTGATAGCGCTAACGGTGGTAATTTTTTTCTGGTGCATGTTTGAGGCTCTGCGCTACACGAGCGCGCTCAATACCAGCGCGCTTTTTACGACGGTTCCCCTGCTCGCTGCCATCTTCGCCTTTTTTATTGCGGGTGAGCGCCTGGGCCGCCATCGCGTTGTCGCCTTAACGCTTGGCCTGGTGGGTGCGCTGTGGATTATTTTCCGCGGCGATCCGGCGCGCTTGGTGGCGATCGATATGAACGAGGGAGATTTAATTTTTCTGGCTGGGTGTGTTGCGTTCGGCCTCTACGGCGTCTTGGTCAAGCGCTTTCATAGAGGCGAGCCGACCGCCGTTATGACCTTTTGGGTGTTGCTGTTCAGCGCCGTTCTTTACCTCTTCATCGCGGGTAAGGATTTGGCGACATCGCCGTGGGCAGAGACGGAATTGTTTGTCTTTGGCGCTGTGGCATATCTTGCTGTGGTCAGCACGGTTATTTCCTTTTTCATGTTTCAATTCGCTACACCGCGCATCGGGCCAACGCGGGTGCTGGCCTATTCCTATTTCATTCCAGCATTTGTGCTGTTGGTCGACTGGGCCATTGGACGCGGCCTGCCGCCGCTGATGACCTTCCCCGGGATTGCCATCGTGCTGATCGCCAGCCTTGTGATCCAACGCGGCGCGATAGAAATAGGCCCGAGTCGATGAGCGTTGGAACTGCGCACATCGTCGCTGTTGTCGGGATGTTTTTCATCGCCACGATTTTCAGCGTCGGCGACGAAATTGCTGATTCCATGCCGGCCAGCGTTTTGATGGCGTTGCGCTTCGGGACCGCAGCTCTCCTGTTTGCACCCTATATTCTATGGCGCCATGGCATATGCTGGCCCGGTCTCTCCGGCCTTTGGCGCTATGGCCTACTATCCCTGCTCTCGACCGTTTTCTTTTGGTCCATGTTTGAGGGGTTGAAATACACTGATTCCCTCAACACCAGTGCTATTTCGACGTCAATTCCGGGTTTTACTGCCATCTACGGCGCAATTCTGATGCGCGAGCGCCTCGGGCGCTATCGTTCAGCGGCGCTCCTACTCGGCTTGTTGGGCACACTCTGGGTTATATTTCGCGGCGATCCCGCGCGGTTTATAGCGCTCGAGTTGAACAAGGGCGACGCCTTGTTTTTCATCGGCTGCATCTCGATGGGCCTTTACGCCGCGTTGATCCCCAAGCTGCACCGCGGTGAGCCGGTGGCAGTGATGAGTTTTTGGATCATGGTGATGGTCGCCGCCATGTTTACCACTGTCGCTAATGTCGAGTTTGCCGATATCGCCTGGGGGAGGATTGAGGACAGTGTCTGGGGCTCCTTGGCCTGGCTCGCCATCGGCCCAACGATGCTGACTTTTTTTATGATTCAGTCAACCTCGCTGGTAATTGGCGCGACCCGCGTCCAGTCCTATTCTTATCTGATACCGGCCTTCGTGCTGGTGTTTGACTGGGCCTTGGGCCGTGGCCTGCCAACGGCAATGACAATCCCTGGCATCATTGTCGTCTTGCTCGCCACTTTCGTGGTTCAACGCGGTGTGCTCGTCGAAGCCAGCGAACCCACATCCGCCAAGATTTAGCTGCGACGCGCCAAATAGTCTAACGCGCCTTGGAGGATGTAAGCAGCAGCGAGTTTGTCGACCAATTCGGCGCGGCGACGGCGCGAGAGATCTGCGTTGATCAAGGTACGCTCCACCGCCGCTGTCGACAGGCGTTCGTCCCACAGGGCGACAGGGATATTCAGCCGTTCCGCCAGATTTTCTGCAAAGTTGCGCGCTGATTGAGCGCTTGGTCCGGTCGAGCCATCCATATTGAGGGGCAGGCCGACAATGATACCGCCGACCTGCTCGGCCTCGATCAGCGCCTGGATACGTGCCACGAGATCGGCGAATTTGCCGCGGTTGAGCTGTTCTGCCGGGCTAGCAACCATGCGTGAGAGATCGGACAAGGCCATGCCCACCGTCTTGCTGCCAGGATCGAGGCCGATCAAGCGGTGTGTTACCGAAAGAACATTGGCGAGCTCGTCGAGGGACATGAGCGTCATATTGCGGTTCATCCGGGCTGGTGTTACCTTCGCCGCCTTTCGCGGAGCCAAGGCTTTGAAAAACTTGAAGGTAATGGCGCGCGTGAAGAATATTTTACAGTGTTTTACAGCTCGGGCACCCTGACACATGGCAATTGATAAGGCCACAGTGCTGCGCATCGCAAAACTAGCGCGTATCGAAGTCTCGGATGAGGCCACCGACGGCTTAGCGGATGAATTAAACGCCATCCTGGCCTGGGTTGAGCAGCTTTCGGAGGTCGATACCGAAGGGGTCGAGCCGATGTCCAGCGTCGTCGCGGTGACGCTGCCGCAGCGCGCCGATGTCGCCGGAGTTGCCGTGCCGCGCGAGGATCTGCTGGCCGATGCTCCAAATGCCGAGGACGGCTTTTTCGTTGTCCCTAAGGTGATCGAATGAGCGTGCTGACGGATTTGACGATTGCTGCCGCACGCGCCGGCCTCGAAGCGCGTGAGTTTTCCGCCCGCGATTTGACTGACGCGCATATAGCGGCGGCCGAAGCTGCGCGGGAGTTGAACACGCTCGTGTTTGAAACCTTCGATCTGGCTCGCACCCAGGCGGACGCGGCGGATAAGCGTCTGGCGGTGGGCGAAGGCGGCCTGTTGGAAGGCGTTCCGCTCGCGATTAAGGACCTCTATTGTACGCGTGGGGTTCACTCGACTGCCTGTTCGCATATTTTGGACGGCTTTGAACCGCCCTACGAATCCACTGTCACCGAGAATCTATGGCGCGAGGGCGCGGTGATGCTGGGCAAAGCCAACATGGACGAATTCGCCATGGGCTCGGCCAATGTTACCAGCTATTACGGCAATGTAATCAATCCATGGCGCCGGCATAGCGACGACAAGCCGCTGGTGCCTGGCGGTTCCTCGGGTGGCTCAGCGGCCGCTGTGGCAGCGCATATGACGCTCGCCGCCACCGGTACAGACACCGGCGGTTCAATTCGCCAGCCGGCGGCATTCTGCGGCATCGTTGGCCTCAAGCCGACCTATGGTCGGTGCTCGCGCTGGGGTTTGATCGCCTTTGCCTCATCGCTCGACCAGGCCGGACCGCTGACCCGTAGCGTCGAAGACGCCGCCTTGATGCTGCGCGCCATGGCCGGATATGATGCCAAGGATTCGACGTCGGTTAATGTCCCAGTGCCGGATTACGCGGCTGCCCTAAGTGGCGACGTGAAGGGGCTGCGCGTCGGCGTACCGGCGGAATACCGCCTCGACGGCATGCCCGAAGAGATCGAGACGCTGTGGAGCCAAGGTGTTGACTGGTTCAAGGCGGCGGGCGCCGACATCGTTGATATCTCGCTACCGCACACGAAATATTCTTTGCCAGCCTATTACATTGTGGCGCCAGCGGAATGCTCGTCCAACTTGGCACGTTATGACGGCGTGCGCTATGGCCTACGCGAGGCGGATAGCGATTTGACGCATATGTACGAGCGCACCCGGGCTAAGGGTTTCGGCGCCGAAGTGCAGCGCCGCATCATGATCGGCACTTACGTGCTCTCGGCCGGCTATTACGACGCCTATTATTTGAAGGCGCAAAAGCTACGTAGCTTGATCGCACGTGATTTCCAGACCGCGTTTGAAAAGGTCGATGTGGTGCTAACGCCTACGGCGCCGTCGGCCGCGTTTGCCGTCGGCGAGAAAATGGACGACCCCATTGCGATGTATTTGAACGACATTTTTACCGTGCCGGCTAGTATGGCTGGCCTGCCTGGGATCTCGGTGCCGGCCGGCCTCAGCCATGACGGCCTGCCGCTCGGCGTACAATTGCTCGGCCAGCCGTTTGATGAAGCGCGCATGTTAAACGCGGCGCAGTTTCTGGAGACTGCGGCGGCGTTTACCGCTCAGCCTAAATGGCTTACGGAGCGCGCAGGATGAGCAGCTACCGCATTGAGGGCGAAAGTGGTGAGTGGGAAATGGTCGTTGGGCTTGAAATCCATGCCCAGGTAGCTAGCCACGCAAAGCTATTTTCAGACGCACCAACTGATTTCGGCGCCGGGGCCAATACCCAGGTCTCGCTGGTCGATGCGGCGATGCCGGGCATGCTGCCAGTGATTAATAGCGAATGTGTGAAGCAGGCGGTGCGCACCGGTTTGGCGCTCGGCGCCGAGGTTAATCTTTATTCGGTTTTCGACCGGAAGAATTATTTCTACCCCGATCTGCCTCCAGGCTATCAGATCTCGCAATTTAGCCAGCCGATTGTTGGCCATGGCGAGATCGAAATCGATCTCGAGAACGGCGAGACGCGCCGGATCGGCATCACACGGCTTCATTTGGAGATGGATGCCGGCAAGAGCATCCACGATATGCGCAATGACGCTACCTGCGTCGATCTCAACCGCGCCGGGGTGGCGTTGATGGAGATCGTCTCCGAGCCCGATATTTGCTCGCCGGAGGAAGCCGGCGCTTATATACGTAAGATCCGCTCGATTGTGCGGTGTATTGGTAGTTGCGACGGCAATATGGAGCAGGGATCGCTACGCTGTGACGTCAATGTTTCGGTTCGTCGCCCGGGTGCGCCGCTTGGCACGCGCTGCGAGATCAAGAACGTCAATTCTGTGCGCTTCGTCATGAAAGCGCTGGAATATGAGGCGCTGCGCCAAGTCGAAATATTGGAAGAGGGCGGTATGGTCGATCAGCAGACGCGTCTTTTTGATGCCAATCAGGGTGTGACGCGCAATATGCGCTCCAAGGAAGAGGCACATGATTACCGCTATTTCCCTGACCCGGATCTGCTGCCGCTCGAACTAGACTCCGATTGGGTCGAGCGATTGCGCCGGGATCTCCCTGAGTTGCCGGACGCTAAAAAGCAGCGTTTTATGGCGGAGTATGGTCTGAGCGCCGAAGATTCGGGGGTGTTGGTCGCCGAGAAGGAGACTGCGGAATATTTCGAGCAAGTGACTGTAGGGCGCGACGGCAAGCTGGTTGCTAATTGGGTGATGGGCGAGCTCTTTGCGGCGCTCAATGCCGCTGGGTTAGAGATCGCCGTGTCACCCGTTTCCGCCGCCCAACTCGGCGGTCTAGTCGACCGGGTGGCCGACAAGACGCTATCGCGCCGTATCGCCAAGGAAGTTTTCGAAATCATGTTCGAATGTGGTGGTGATGCGGATGCCATCATCGAAGCGCGGGGGCTGAAACAGGTCAGTGACACCGGCGCCATTGAGGCGTTGGTCGATCAAATCATCGCCGATAATTCGGACAAGGTGGCGGAATATAGGAGTGGCAAGGATAAGCTAATGGGCTGGTTCGTTGGCCAGGTGATGAAAGCCAGTCAAGGCAAAGTCAATCCGCAAATGGCCAACGACATGCTGACCAAAAAGCTGAGCGGTTAAGCTAGGAAATATTAGAAATGCCGGAGCGCATCAAACCACCTTTTACCGAAGAGAGCGCTAGACAAGTGGTGCAGTATGCGGAGGATATTTGGAACGCGCGGGTGGCTGAGGTCGTTTCTGATGATTACACCGAAGATACCAAATGGCGTTACAAGGATATCTTTTTTGAGGGGCGGGCAGGGATTCTGCCGTTTCTTTTGGAGCGCTGGCCCATCCAACAGGATTATCGCCTCAGGAAGGAGATGTGGTCCTTCGCCGGCAACCGTATTTCGGTGCGATTCATTAGCGAATGGCGGCACCGCGATACCGGCCAATGGTACCGCACCTTCGGCAACGAGCATTGGGAATTTGCCGCAGAGGGGCTGATGTCGGTGCAAGATATTTCGGCTAACGATTTGGAAATTTCTGAGAGCGAGCGCACACTCTAACTCTCCCAGAGCCAGATTTTACCGCGCCCAGGGTGAGGCCGTGGCTTAGATACGGCCGAATTATGAAATCGAGAATGAACTGAGGCGGTATGCCGGAGAAGGAGAGCACTCTGTGCAAAGATCGGCGGTAGACCCTGTTGACGAGTTGCACCGGTATGGTGATCTATCCCCCGGCGTTTGGCAGATTAATAAATTAAGAGAGATGCCCGAGCTTGCCGTAGAATAGGCAGCCAGTCTCGGATTTAGCCCAATGGTGGCTGCCTGCTGGGCTACGCCCCCAGCAACCCTCTTCATAGCGCCCATATTGATCTTCTAGGCTGCCTTCGAGAATAAATAATTCCTCGCCGCCTGGATGGGTGTGCTCCGCCACTTCACAGCCGGGTGCCACGCGGTACAGGCTGATCTGCTCGCCGCTGGTTTTGTCTTGGTGGAGCCTCAACTGGCTGACGCCGGAAATTCCGGTTCCCGTCCAAGACGCGATCAGCGTGTCGACTTGAACTGGTTCTCGCCCGGTTCCTGGAAATTGCCGCAGTTTCACGAACAGCAGGCAACCGTCGTCGGAATAAGGGGTATGTTGCGAGCCGTCCGGATTGAGCAGGAACGTGCCTTTTGGGTAGTTGCCGAATTCATCGCTAAAAGTGCCATCGAGCACCAATATTTCCTCGCCTTCGGGATGGCCATGGGCGGGAAATTGCGCGCCAGGGTCAAAGCGCACTAGGGACGTGACGCGCCCGGATTCCGCCGGGCCCGATAATTCTAAGCGCTTGCGCCAAACGCCGGCAACCGGGCTCGGCTGCCAAGCCATGGCACCCGTATCGGACATTACGCGCTCTGAAAAATCCGAATTCACCTGGTCCGCCGACATGTTTGCCAGCTCCTTCATCTCTGCGTGATACGCCCCGATCAATGCAGCAATGCTCTCACGTATCGGGTAGCTTGCCAACCATGCGGTGTCGCGCCATTGTGCCGCCGCGGAGCTTAGGAGGCAGCGATGATAGATCTCTATTACTGGCCGACCCCGAATGGCTGGAAAATAACCATCCTGTTTGAGGAATTGGGGCTCGACTATAATATTATCCCGGTCAACATCATCGAAGGTGATCAGTTCGCGCCCGATTTTCTCAAAATTGCACCCAACAACCGTATGCCGGCTATCGTTGACCCGGACGGCGCCGATGGTGAGCCAATTTCAATCTTCGAATCCGGTGCGATCCTGTTGCACTATGCCGAGAAGCATCAAAAATTTATTTCGGCGGATGAGCGCGGGCGCATCGACGTGCTGCAATGGCTATTCTTCCAAATGGGCAATGTCGGCCCGATGCTCGGCCAGTGCCATCACTTTCGCAATTATGCGGTAGAAAAACTGGAATATGCCATTGATCGCTACACCCGAGAGGCAACGAGGCTGTATCGGGTAGTCGACCGGCGCCTGAACGACCGCGACTACGTCGCCGGCGACTATTCGATCGCCGATATGGCGTTATTCCCATGGATGCGCGTATGGAAAAACCAGGGCCAGACGCTTGAAGACTTCCCGCATCTTGCCAAATGGATCGACCGTATGTACCAGCGCCCGGCGGTCCGCCGGGGTCTCGACGTGATGAAAGATGAGCAAGCCAAAAAGCGTGAATTCACTGAAGATCAACGATCAATTATGTTCGGTGATAAACAGTTTTCGGCGCGCTAGACGGCCGCCAGAATATTTGACGGCGATAGTACTACGATGATCGAACTCTATTATTGGCCGACTCCGAACGGCTGGAAGATCACCATTTTGCTTGAGGAACTCGGCCTCGATTACAA
>CAYPSQ010000005.1:67370-69721 GCA_964413115.1 uncultured Rhizobiaceae bacterium
GAGCGCTATAATACCGAGGCGGCACGTCTGCTGCGTGTCATGGATACGCAGTTAGAGGGTCAGGAGTGGATCGCCGGCGATTATTCCATCGCCGACATGGCGCTTTTCGGCTGGACCCGCGATTATGCCAAAGAAACCGCGGTTCTGGAGCCCTTCGCAAATATTGCGGCGTGGTATGCGCGCCTGCTGGCACGCCCAGCGCTTCAACGCGGGCTTGCTGTGCTGGCCGACACCCGCAAGGCTCCCTCCGAATTCGATGACGAATCACGGACTGTGATGTTTGGTGAAGATGCGGTCGTGGCCAGAAAGGATGACGTATGAAAATTCTCATTCCTGACGCCCAATTCCCGGGTGCTGCGGATGTTGAGCAAGAGGCGCTTGGTGAGCATGCAGAGATCGAGGTTCATCGCTGCGCCCGGGCGGACGAACTCACCGATAAATCCTGGGCCGCCTCTGACGCTATCCTCGCCTGGCAGAATGTCACCGTCGACGCAGCGCTGGTATCCAAGCTAACAAATTGTCGCATAATTGTGCGTTGCGGCATCGGCTATGACCGCATGGACCTGGAAGCCTGCGGCGCTCGTGGCATTCCGGTATGCAACGTTCCGACCTATGACTTCACCGATGTAATGAGCTCGACGCTCGCAATGTCCCTCGCTCTGATGCGTGGACTGCTGACCTACGACCATTCGCTCCGGTCCGATATGGCGGCGGGCTGGGAATGGGGCGGCGCACCGGCGATGCGCCGTGTGCGCGATCAGAAATTTGCGGTTATCGGCTGTGGGCGAATCGGCACGGGTGTGCTGCTGCGGGCCAAGGGTTTTGGCATGACGCCCGGCTATTACGACCCTTATTTGCCAACCGGGCATGATAATTCCCTCGGCGTCAGACGCTTCCACAACCTCAAGGAGGTGCTGGCGTGGGCCGACGTGGTGAGTATTCACACGCCGCTCAACGACGAGACCGCTAATATGATCAACCGCGAGACCGTGGGCGCGATGAAGCCGGGCGCGATTTTCGTCAATTGCGCGCGTGGCGGCTTGGTCGATCTCGACGGCTTGGAGTGGGGCTTGCGCGACGGCCCGCTTGCCGCCGCCGCGCTAGACGTCTTTCCGGAAGAACCGCCGGAAAGCCATCCGCTGATCTCGGCCTGGCTCGCTGATGAAGAATGGCTGCGCGGGCGGCTCTGCATAACCCCGCATTGCTCGTTCTATTCCAAGACCACCTTTGCTGAGATTCGACGGGGCGCGGCCGAAACGGCGAGCGCCTATCTGCGAGATGGTAGATTGATCAATTGTGTAAATGAAGCTTATTTGGGAGTACCGACGACGGTGCAAACAGCGGAATGAGGGGGGCAACGATGAATGGTAAGTCTGTATATTTGTACAGGCATTATCTTTCTATCAATTCCTGCAAAGCGGACCAGCTGAACGCACATTTAGAGAGCGTAGAGTTTGTCGCATACGAAGTGGCGACAATCGCTGATCTATCCATCTATAACGCGATCGCCCATGCGGCGGATGCCGAACTTGACGTCTCCGATGGGCCCTCCGATGCCGTCTGGCATTCGCGCACGGCGGCGCTCAATCATCTTGGCAATTTAGACGAGTTCGTGCCGCAGGACGACCGCGCGTGATCGATCTCTACTCCTGGCAAACACCCAACGGCTTCAAGGTCTCGATTTTGTTGGAAGAGCTTGGCTGGGACTATCGGGTACATGAGATCAATATCGGCCAGGACGAGCAGTTCGACCCGGCGTTTCTCAAGCTCTGCCCTAACAATAAAATTCCCGCGATCACCGATTCCGATGGGCCGGATGGCGCGCCGATCTCGCTGTTCGAATCTGGAGCGATATTGATATATCTCGCCAACAAGGCTGGGCGCTTTATTTCAGCTGATCCGCGCCGTCATATGGAAGAGATTCAGTGGGTCATGTTTCAGATGGCAAATGTCGGGCCGATGTTCGGCCAGACGCATCATTTCAGGACTAAGTTAGAGCCCGAAATTGCCTATGCGCGGACGCGTTATCTGCGCGAGACCCATCGTCTCTATGGGGTCATGAACAGCCGTCTAGAGGCAACCGAATATCTCGCGGGGCCCGACTATGGTGTCGCCGATATCGCCACCTGGCCCTGGGTCTCGCGCTTCGAGTGGCACGAGATCGAGTGGGCGAATTACCCGCATCTGCGCCGTTGGTTCGACGACATCTGGGCGCGCCCGGCGGTGAAGCGCGGCCGCGCCGTGCCGCGTGTCGGCGCTATCTGGGCCGGCGCCTTTCCCGACCAGGACGGAAGTTAGTCTGCATAATGTCTAACCTAGAGAACCCTTCGGTTCAGCGCGTCTGTAGAGCG
>CAYPSQ010000006.1:0-21483 GCA_964413115.1 uncultured Rhizobiaceae bacterium
CTATGAGATGCGGTTGCCGCCGATGGTCCGGAACGATAGGGTGAGGCTAAATCCGGGCTCGGCGGAGCGATGTCTCAGCCCGGGCGTATGAACTTTAGAACATGGAGATATTCAAAAATGGCTACTGCCACGGCTGAAATCGTTTCTGGCATATTCCTTCAGGACGCCAGGCTACTTCGCCAGCAATGTTATATCGACGGCGCCTGGGCTGATGCCGACAACGGCAAAACCATTGATGTGACTAACCCGGCGGATAATGATGTGATCGGTACCGTTCCTGCCATGGGTGGCGCCGAGACCCGGCGTGCCATTGAGGCTGCGAACCGTGCTTATCCGGCATGGCGTGCGAAGACGGCCAAGGAACGCTCTAAGATATTACGCAAATGGTTCGACCTGATGATGGAAAACCAGGAGGATCTAGCAATTATCATGACCGCTGAGCAGGGCAAGCCAATGGCTGAATCGCGCGGCGAAATTGGCTATGGCGCGTCGTTCGTCGAATGGTTCGCTGAAGAAGGGAAGCGCGCTTACGGCGATGTGGTTCCGCAACCAACAAACGATAGGCGCATCGTCGTGACCAAGGAACCGGTCGGCGTTGTCGGCCTGATCACGCCGTGGAATTTTCCAAACGCGATGATCACACGTAAGGCCGGTCCAGCACTAGCGGCGGGCTGCACCGTGGTTGCGCGCCCCGCCACGTCAACACCCTATTCGGCATTGGCGCTCTGCGAGTTGGGCGAGCGCGCCGGCATTCCGCCGGGCGTGCTCAACATCCTCACCGGTCCGTCGCGCGAGATGGGCGCTGAAATAACCTCTAACCCGATCATCCGTAAGCTTTCCTTCACTGGCTCCACCGAGGTCGGCAAGGTTTTGATCGAGCAATGCGCTGCCACGGTAAAGAAAGTTTCCATGGAGCTTGGCGGTAACGCGCCTTTCATTGTTTTCGACGATGCCGATATGGATGCGGCAATTGACGGAGCAATGGCCTCAAAATACCGCAATACAGGGCAAACCTGCGTCTGCGCAAACCGCTTTCTAGTTCAGGATGGGGTGTATGACGAATTTGCTGAAAAGCTCGCTGCAGCCAGTGACAAGATGCGGGTCGGCCCGGGTCTCAAAGGCGAAACGGAGCAGGGACCATTGATCGATATGGCGGCGGTCGAGAAAGTTGAGGAGCATATTCAAGACGCGCTTGACAAGGGTGCTCGGATCGTTACCGGCGGCAAGCGTCATGAATTGGGAGGCAGTTTTTTCCAACCGACTGTGATAGCCAATGTCAACACACAGATGAAGGTCGCCCGCGAGGAAACTTTCGGCCCTTTGGCGCCGCTGTTTCGGTTTCATACGGATGACGAGGCCGTGCACCTCGCCAACGATACGGAGTTCGGCCTTGCCGCCTATTTCTACAGCCGCGATATCGGTCGCATCTGGCGCGTCGCCGAGCAGCTCGAATACGGTATTGTCGGCATCAATGCTGGCATCATCTCGACCGAAGTGGCGCCGTTTGGCGGCATGAAGGAATCCGGCGTAGGGCGCGAAGGCTCGCATTACGGCCTGGATGAGTTCATGGAGGTCAAATATCTCTGCATGGGCGGAATCGATACCTAAGCAACCGGTGGCTGATTTTGATTTATTTGTAATCGGCGGCGGTTCGGGCGGAGTCGCCTGTGCGCGCCGCGCCGCCAGCCATGGCGCGCGTGTGGCCCTGGCTGAAGAAAGCCGCATGGGCGGCACCTGCGTGCATCGCGGTTGCATTCCGAAAAAATTTCTCGTCTACGCTTCGCACTTCAAGCATGATTTTGAAGATGCGGCAGGTTACGGCTGGAGCGTTGGCGAAAGCCAGTTCGATTGGCCCAATATGGTTGCGGCTAAAAATGTTGAACTGGTGCGGCTTGAAGGGATCTACCGCCGTTTACTGAAAGATTCCGGCGTTACCGCCATAGACGGCCGCGGCGCGTTGCTCGACCCGAACAGCGTAGCCATCGGCGGGGAGAAATACAGTGCCGACACCGTCTTGATCGCCACGGGCGGTTGGCCCACTTTGCCGGACCTGCCTGGTATAGAATTGGCCATTACATCGAACGAGGCCTTCGATTTACCGCAATTGCCCAAACGCATTGTTATCATCGGAGGCGGCTATATCGCTTGCGAATTTGCGTGTATCTTCAATGGCCTTGGCGTCGAGACCCTACAGCTCTATCGTTCGGATATGATCCTGCGTGGCTTCGATATGGATATCCGCGAAATATGCTGTGATGAGATGCGTAAATCCGGCGTCGATGTGCTCCTGAACTCCAACCCGGTTAAGATTGAGAAAACGGCAGTGGGCATCGCCCTTACCACCAGCCGAGGTGATGTTTTAGAGGCCGATCAAGTCATGTTTGCGACCGGTCGCGCGCCCAATACGGCGGCTATCGGTTTGCAAAAGGCTGGGGTCGAAGTTGATCAAAAGGGGGCGGTCACGGTCGATTCTAGTTCACAGAGTAATGTGGCAAATATCTATGCGGTTGGCGACTGTACCGACCGGGTAAATTTGACGCCGGTTGCCATTCACGAAGGCCGCTGCCTCGCCGAGACGCTTTACAATAATAATCCGCAAATTCCTGACCACCGCAATATCCCGACTGCCGTGTTCACTCAGCCGGAAATCGGCACTGTGGGCATGAGCGAAGAAGATGCCCGAGCCCAGTGCGCTGATGTCGATATTTACAAAACCCGCTTTCGCCCACTTAAACACACGTTGACCGGCCGTGATGAGACCGTATTTATGAAATTGGTGGTAGATCGTGCCGACGACCGCGTCTTGGGCTGCCATATGATCGGGACGGCGGCCGGGGAATTATCTCAGTTACTCGGCGTAGCCATCAAAGCCGGGGCCACAAAAGCTCAGTTTGATGAGACAATAGCCGTGCATCCCACTTCAGCAGAAGAATTTGTCACCATGTATACGCCAACGATAGCGTAAATCCGCTGTGTAGTCTCCCGCGACGAAAATGAATGTGCCATTTATTTGTAATGAATTATTAGCTAAACCTGCGATAAGAGCGTATAGGCAGCGCCTAAATTATCATTCGATGCTTTAGGAGGCATGACATGGCCCTAAATTGGAGCCCTGAGGATTGGCGCAATTTGCCGATCCTCCAGCAGCCAAATTGGCCCGATGTAGTGCGATTGGAAGAGACCGAATCGCGCCTGAGAGACTCTCCGCCGCTGGTTTTCGCCGGCGAAGCGCGCAATCTGCGCGCCAAATTGGCAGAAGCGTGCGAAGGCCGCGCGTTTCTGCTGCAAGGTGGCGATTGCGCCGAGAGCTTTGCCGAATTTCACGCCGATAATATTCGCGATACCTTCCGTGTTTTATTGCAGATGGCGGTGGTCTTAACCTTCGGCGCCAAATGCCCAGTCGTGAAGGTAGGCAGGCTCGCCGGCCAGTTCGCTAAGCCACGCTCCGCTGATACGGAGACTATCGACGGTGTGACGCTCCCTGCTTACCGCGGCGACATGATCAACGGCATGGAGTTTGAGGACGCTTCCCGGGCACCCGATCCCGATCGATTGCTGCAGGCTTATAGTCAATCTGCCGCCACGCTTAATTTGCTGCGTGCCTTTGCACAGGGTGGCTATGCCGATCTGCATGAGGTGCAACGCTGGAATTTAGGCTTCGTGGCGCAGAGCCCACTCGGCGAACGCTACAAGGATTTGGCCGACCGACTAACCGAGAGCCTAGATTTTATGGCCGCCTGCGGCTTGACTTCGGAGACAACACCGCAAATTCGCGAGACAGAATTCTACACTTCGCACGAAGCTCTCATCCTCGGTTACGAACAGGCGTTGACGCGCATTGATTCAACCTCGGGCGATTGGTACGCCTGCTCTGCACACATGTTGTGGATCGGTGACCGCACGCGTCAGCCGGACGGCGCTCACGTCGAATTCCTGCGGGGGGTACGCAATCCGATCGGCCTTAAAGCAGGACCATCGCTGGAACCGGACGACCTTATTCGTCTCATGGATCTACTCAATCCGAATAATGAGCCTGGCCGCCTCACGATTATAGCACGCATGGGGGCGGATAAAGTCGAAGATGCTCTCCCACCGTTGATCCGTGCGGTTGAAAGCGAAGGTCGCAAGGTTCTTTGGACCTGCGACCCGATGCACGGCAACACGATCAAATCCTCGAATGGATACAAGACGCGGGTGTTTGACAATATCCTCTCCGAAGTAAGTGGATTTTTCGCAGCTCACCATTCCGAAGGCAGCCGTCCCGGCGGCGTTCATTTTGAGATGACCGGTCAGGACGTGACTGAATGCCTAGGCGGCGCGCAGGCCATTACTGAAGAGCTTCTTTCCAATCGCTATCATACCCATTGCGATCCCCGCTTGAATGCCTCGCAGGCTCTGGAATTGGCATTTTTGATTGCCGAGCGCCTGCAAGCCGAACGGGGCGGTGAAGCCCTCTATATGCAGGCTTCTTAAAAAAGGTATCGCTTCGGCTTCCGAGCAACCGTCAGGGCGTAACATGGCGATTTCACCCTCCCAAGCGGATATCACCCGGCAAACGGACCGCTATTTCGTGAAGACTCGTGAAGCGGTTGGTCGCTTCGGAGATACCAACGTTACCTACGCTATCTTCATGCGCCGTCCGGTCTGTTACGCACCACGCCTTATCTCTGAATGGCTACATTCTGTCGCTGCCGAACGCGGTACCAAGTTTATTATCGAGAGCCGTTTCGAGGAAGGTGATTGGGTCGGCGCTGGTGAGCCACTGCTGTTCATAAGTGGGCCGCTCTATCATCTGGTCGATTTAGAAACCTTGTATTTGCAGCGTTTGGGCGCCGCCTGCGTTGCCGCCTATAACGCCTACTCCATGTGCGTGACCCTTCCCGATGTAGGCTTCATGGCGATGGACGCCCGCCATTGCGCCGGCCAGGAAATGGCAGAGATGATGGCCTATGCAGCATCTGTCGGTTCCGAGAGCGCCAAGCGGGATAGCGATGCGGTCGGATTCATCGGCAATTCCAACGATGCGACGGCGCATTATTTTGGTAATACCTGCGGCTTCGGCACGATGCCGCACGCCTTCATTGGCTATGCCGGGTCGACCCTGCGTGCGGCAGAAATGTACCGTGAGGTATTTCCCGATGAAGGCTTAACGGTGCTGATCGATTATTTCGGTCAGGAAATTACCGATGCACTTGAAGTTTGCCGAACCTTTCCGGAACTCGCGGCCGCCGGTGAACTTCGCTTGCGTCTCGACACCCATGGTGGCCGTTATGTTGAGGGTCTCGACATGGCCGCCTGCTACGCGGTTTTGGAAAAGCACAGGCCAAGAGCGGTGCGCCAATACCGTAGCGAGACGGAACTGAAGTGGCTGGTCGGCACAGGTGTGAGTGCCGCCGCTATATTCCATCTGCGTGACAGCCTGGATGCGGCTGATTTCCCTAAAGTTCAAATCATTGCCAGCTCAGGCTTCGGTCCCGAAAAATGTAAAATTATGGCCAGCGCTGGCGCGCCCATTGATGTGATTGGCACCGGCTCATTCCTTCCCGATGCTTGGGCGGAAACATACGCCACTGCAGATATTGTCGCGTATGACGGAAATATCAGAGTAAAGACCGGGCGTGAATTTCTGTTGCGCAACGGCTTTGCCGAAGCAAGCGCAAAGAAAAATGCTTGAGCCCGACGCCGCATAGAAATTTCCAATTTTTATGTCCAACACGCTCACTATTGCGCTTTGCCAGACCAACCCGACGGTTGGCGATATTTCTGGAAACTGTGCGTTGATTCTCGCCAAGCGTGTTGAAGCCGCTGCCGCTGGAGCCGACCTGGTGGTGTTTAGCGAACTTGTCGTGAGCGGTTATCCGCCGGAAGACCTCATTCTGAAGCCTATGTTCCAGAGTGCGGTAGAACTAGCGGTACTGGAGCTTGCCGCAGAGACTGCTGATGGCGGCCCGGCAATCCTGCTCGGCGCACCCTGGCGCGATGCCGGCAAGCTCTACAATGCAGCCCTGCTTCTGGACAGTGGAGAGGTTGCCGCGCGCCGTTATAAATATGCGCTGCCCAATTATGGCGTTTTCGATGAGATCCGAACCTTTGCCCAAGGGCCGCTGCCCGGCCCCATTGCCTTCCGAAATCTCCGTCTTGGTGTGATGGTCTGTGAGGATATGTGGGTCGACGAAGTGTCCGAGTGCCTTACGGAATCGGGGGCCGAAATCTTGTTGGCGATAAATGGCTCGCCGTTTGAGCGCGACAAGACGGATGTGCGACTTAATTATGCAGTCGCGCGGGTACTCGAATCCGGCCTGCCGCTAATTTACTTGAACCAAGTCGGCGGCCAGGACGAGTTGGTATTCGATGGCGCTTCTTTTGTCCTCGGCGCCGACCGTTCGCTTCGCGCCCAGGCGGCGATGTTCGTTGAGGATATGCTGTTAACGCGGTGGTCCGGTAATACTGACGGCGTTTGGCACTGCGAGATGATCGCACATACCCCGCAATTGGTGGGACTAGAAGCGCTCTACAGGGCCATGGTTTTGGGTCTTCGGGACTATGTCGACAAGAACGGTTTCCCCGGCGTGCTTATTGGGCTCTCTGGTGGTATCGATTCGGCTTTGTCTGCCGCCGTTGCAGTCGACGCATTGGGCCCCGAGCGGGTACACTGCGTGCGCATGCCATCGCGCTATACCTCGCAAACCTCGCTTGACGATGCAGCGGACTGCGCGGAGATGCTCGGCCTGAATTGCGAAACCATCTCCATTGAGCCGGTTGTTGGCGTATTTGATACCATGATGGTGGACGCATTCGCCGGGCGCGCGGTCGATGCTACAGAGGAAAATATTCAGGCGCGGGTGCGCGGTATTATTCTTATGGCGCTGAGTAACAAGCTTGGCCACATGGTGCTTACAACCGGCAATAAATCGGAAATGTCGGTTGGTTACGCCACTCTTTACGGTGACATGTGCGGCGGTTATTCAGTGCTAAAGGATGTTTATAAAACAGTAGTTTTCGACCTTTCGCACTGGCGCAATCAGAATTGGGCGCCGCAATTTAAAGGCCCGGAGCGGCTCGTGATTCCTGAGAATATCATCAAAAAGCCGCCTTCCGCTGAGCTTCGGCCCGATCAAACCGACCAAGATTCACTCCCGCCCTATGACGAACTCGACGACATTCTAGAATGTTTGATTGAGAGAGAAATGCCGGTGCCGGAGATCGTCGCGCGTGGTCATGACGAGGGGTTGGTGACACGCATTTGGCGTATGCTTGATGTTGCCGAGTATAAGCGTCGGCAGGCACCGCCGGGGGTCAAGCTAACCGGACGTGCTCTGGGCAAAGACCGGCGCTATCCGATTACCAATCGCTTTCGCGGTACACCCTGATCTCGTGTTGGTACGAATCTCGCATGTCTCCGCTACATGGCGATAGGCGTGCCGGGCGTGGACCCGAATCGCGGAATCTGATACGCGTTATCTCAATGCACGGCGAGACGGTAGAACGATAAGAAGCAGCGGAGCAGCGGGTGGCGCTTTCTCTATATAATACTCAGACACGAAAGAAAGAACTCTTCGAACCGCTTGATGCGAGGCGCGTCGGTATGTATGTCTGCGGGCCGACGGTTTACGACCTAGCCCATATTGGCAATGCCCGCCCAATCGTTGTCTTCGATGTGCTCTATCGTCTGCTGCGCGACATTTATGGCGAGGACAGCGTCATCTATGTCCGCAACATCACTGATGTGGATGACAAGATAAACGCTGCGGCGCAGGCATCCGGCGAGCCGATCTCGGCCATTACCGCGCGGACAACAAAAGCATTTCATGAGGATATCGCTGAACTAAACGCCCTTCCACCAGATGTCGAGCCGTGCGCCACGGATCATATCGCCGAAATGATCGAGATGATCGAAACTTTGGTTGCTTCGGGGCACGCCTATGCTGTGGACGGGCACGTTCTATTTAACGTCCCGTCCTATTCGGATTACGGGCAACTCTCCCATCGAGAGCACCAGGAAATGTTGGCTGGCGCACGGGTTGAAGTAGCGCCCTACAAGCGCGATCCGGCGGATTTCGTGCTGTGGAAGCCGAGCGACGAAGGTTTTCCCGGTTGGGACAGCCCGTGGGGGCGGGGACGGCCGGGCTGGCACATCGAATGCTCAGCCATGAGCCGCAAACATCTCGGCATCACCTTGGATATCCATGGCGGCGGCGCCGATTTAATCTTTCCCCACCACGAAAACGAAGTCGCCCAGAGCGAATGTTCCCACCCCGGCCATGTCTTCGTACGCCATTGGATGCACAACGGCTTTCTTTCGGTAAACGGTGAGAAGATGTCAAAATCGCTCGGCAATTTTATCACCATCCGCCAGGCGCTTGAGCGCGCGCCAGGGGAGGTTCTGCGTCTGATGCTGCTTAGTACGTACTATCGCCACCCGCTGGACTGGACGGAGGAGGGGGTGAGACAGGTAAGGGAACAGCTTGATTATATTTATAAAGCACTGTTATTGGTGCAGCGGAGTGGCATCCAATTGAAAGCGTTTAAAAAGGTTCCACCCGAAATTCTTAATGCGCTTCACAATGACTTAAATACACCTTTGGCGATTTCGCGAATGCATGAAATTGCTTCGAATCTGCATTTAGCGATTAATCATAGGCCACTGTCACATCAGGCTGAACTTGGCGGAAAATTATTGGCCATCGGAAACCTTCTTGGCATTTTACAAAAAGATCCAAAAGAGTGGTTTCAAATTCCCAACAAGAAATTTGGACTTGAGGGACTAAGCTCTTCAGTCGAAGCCGGGCTCCAAGAGCCAGAAATACAAGCCCAAATAGACCGCCGTACAATGGCGAGAAGCAATAAGGACTTTGAAGAGGCAGATCGCATTCGCGATGCGCTGGCAAACAAAGGTATCATCCTGGAGGATAGTCCGGACGGTACCACTCATTGGCGGCGGACCGGGTAGGTCGGTAGATGGCGGACGGGCGCATAGTGGCGTTGCGCAAATCGCTCAGTAAGACGTACCCCAATCTCAGTGAGCTGCGGCAGGTAGATTACAAGGTATGAATATTGAACTAGGAAGACGGCACCAAAGCGCCCATCCAGGTAATGATTGATTGCTTCGATGGCGTCGACAATTGGTCGGCTGTGTGCGTTACAGATAATGTCATCGACGCCATCTATAGCGCCCTCAACGACGGCATCATCTTCACGTTGCTTCTTCGCACTGAATTGAAGCGCTACGTAGCATCCGGTAGTTAGAGGCACCCGATGGTAAAGACTAAAAGGCGCCACTCAAAAACAGAAGCGGCAGCGTTCGCGTCGACGAATGGGCCGGCGATCATTCTGGTCCGCCCGCAATTGGGCGAGAATATAGGAACCGCCGCACGGGCCATGTTGAATTGTGGCCTGATGGACCTGCGCCTGGTTGCACCACGTGACGGCTGGCCCAATGTCAAAGCCCTAAATGCGGCTTCGGGCGCCGACGCCGTAATCGGGCAGGCGCGTCTCTTCGATTCGGTAGCCGACGCGGTGGCGGATTTGAATAGTGTCTTTGCCAGTACCGCGCGCGGGCGTGAAATGGTCAAATCCGTTCTCACCCCGCGTCAGGCAGCCGCCAAGCTTCGGCCGAATTCGACCTCACACGCCGGTATTCTGTTTGGCCCGGAGCGGAGCGGCCTCAGCAATGACGATGTGGTGCTTGCCGACGCCATCATCGAAGTTCCTCTCAATCCGGCATTCTCGTCGCTAAATCTGGCTCAAGCGGTTCTGATTATTTGTTACGAATGGTCCGTTGCCGCCCAGGAGACGGCGCCGGAATATTTACCAGCTGGTCGCAGCCCGGCTGCAAGAAAGAAAGAAATTTTAAATTTTTTCAATATGTTAGAAGGAGAATTGGACGCACGCGACTTCTACCCAACGACTGCTATGCGGCCGAAGATGGTGAGCAATCTCCGTAATCTGTTTCAACGCATCGAACTATCGCAACAGGATGTGAAGAGCCTCTTCGGTATTGTCAAATCACTAACCAGGCCGTTGCCCAATAAATTCCCCGAAGAAAAGTGAATATATATGATGAGACCGTTTGTAACCTGTTTGACAAGCGAAGTGGCCTGTATATAGTACCGCCACCTCGCGGGCCGTTCGGCCCGCGGTAGTGTTTTTGCGCACATATTGCGAGTCACATGACCAAACGTATTGAATCGAAATATAAGGTCTGCCGCCGCCTAGGGGTAAACCTATGGGGTCGCGCCAAGAGCCCGACCAACAAGCGAGAATACGGTCCCGGCCAGCATGGCCAGCGCCGCCGTAAGCCGTCTGATTTTGGCACCCAACTACAAGCCAAACAAAAATTGCGGTGTTACTATGGCAATATCACTGAAAAGCAATTTCAACGTTATTACGAGCAGGCGGTGAATGTGAAGGGCGACACCGGTGAAAATTTGATAGGCATTCTGGAGTGCCGCTTGGATGCCGTGGTTTACCGTATGAAATTTGTGCCGACCGTATTTGCAGCGCGGCAATTGGTCAGCCACGGCCACGTTAGTGTAAATGGTCGGCGGGTTACAATTGCGAGTTACCTGTTGAATGAAGGCGATGTGGTGACCATCAAAGAAAAATCCCGCGAGATGTCGCTGGTTCTGGCCGCAGTCGATTCGCCCGAGCGCGAGGTGCCTGAATATATGGACGTCAATCATGATCGCATGGAAGGCACATTCGTGCGCACGCCGAAACTGGCAGATGTTCCCTATCCGGCGCAAATGGAACCCAATCTTGTTGTCGAGTATTACTCGCGCTAACTACCTTTAAAAGGTGATTGGGAACAAAGGCCGCCCTCAGGCGGCCTTTTTTGCGCTAATCTGCGTAGTGATCCCTTTAGGCGATTGTGCGACGATAAAAAAGAGGTAAGAATTGACCTCTCGTCTTTCTTCAGGGGGTAAGGGCAATGATAAAGCTTGATTATTTTGCCGTTCTTATTGCCGTCGCGGCTATCGTTGCACTGTCTCTGTGGCCGCTGAAGAGTCACGGTGAGGGCGAGCATGAAGAGCATGGCGATGCCGGCGACCAAGAAGAACACGGGAACGCAGGGGGTCATGCAGTCCAGTGGACCTTCGCCGGGACCGAAGGATCCAAACATTGGGGCGGCTTATCGCCTAATATAGCGACCTGCAAGTTGGGGCGGATGAAATCGCCGATCGACATCGCATCGGCCGCCACTGGCCTTGTAGCCGGGTCGGCCGGCTATGGTTTTGCCTGCCAGGAAGTGCCACTCAGCACTGTCCAAAATGACCACACCGTTCGACTGAACTATGCGCCCGGCAGTTTGAGGTCGATTGAGAGCCAAGAGTATGACTTGCTACGGTTCCAATTTTATACGTCGAGCGAGTATACGGTGGATGGCAAGGCCTTCCCTATGGAAGCGCATTTCGTGCACAAGGATAGCCATGGCGGGTTGGTGGTGATCGAAGTCATGATCGAAGAAGGTGCTGCCAATGCCGCGCTGGCCAATGCCTGGGCGCATCTTCCAGCGCAGAAAACTGTAGAGACGTACTCTAGGACGTGAGCGTCAACGTCGGCGCGGTTTTACTGCCGGACGGGCACTACGACCATTATAAAGGCTCACTCACCACGCCCGCCCTGCAGTGAGGGGGTGAGCGGGTTCGTTCTCTCCCAGTCGATCAACATGAGCGCGGCCCAAATACATAAGTTAGAAGCCGCTGCCGCTTCCAAGGCTAGGGCGGTGCATCCGCTCAATTCCCAACTGATTATCAGCCCTGGTTAATACTCAGCTTCGTATAAAAGTGCGCAGCATCTCAATGTTGAGGTCGAGTTTTTCGCCCAGCCAAAGCGGATGATCCTCGTGGTCAGGCACGTCCTGACCTGTATTAGGATGCACTAAAATGGTTAGGCCTCGGCGGTTGAACATCAACCAAGGCACGAACTCAGCAAACATCTCTGGTGGGAAAGCGACTTGATACATCGCCTTGGGATGTGGGCCAACAGGTTTATCGCGCCATCGCCCGAACGCGACGTCAAAACGCTCAGCAAGTGCAGCGCGCACTTCGGCAGCGGCGCTGTGGGTCCCCTCGTCATAATAAATATGTGCGTGGTATTCCCGGATGGCTTCTAGGCCGACGGGCTCAGAAGCCTCCACCGTCATTGAAGCAGCCTCGCGCGGCTAGTCCTGGTGGGGCTGCTGTTCTATGCCGTGCGAGGTCATGAACTCGGTCAATTCGCCAGATTCATACATTTCGCGCACGATGTCGCAGCCACCAACAAATTCACCCTTGACGTAGAGTTGAGGAATTGTCGGCCACTCGCTAAAGCTTTTTATGCCGTCGCGCACTTCCGGATCTTCGAGGACGTCGAAGCCCTTGAACTTGATGCCCATGAGCGAGAGCACCTGTACAAGCGTGGCCGAAAATCCACATTGCGGAAATACTGGGGTACCCTTCATGAACAGCACTACGTCACTACTGTCGATCGTTTGACGGATGCGTTGGCTGACGGGGTTGTCGGTCATTGTATTCATCGGTTCATTCCTTGAATATTTTCAAGCCGGTTTTTAATTTTCGCCGGGTATTTCAGTTTTAAGGGCAAGCGCGTGAAGTTGATCTCCCATACGGCCTTTCAGGGCCTTATAGACCATCTGATGCTGCTGAATGCGCGATTTCCCCTTAAAACTGGAGGAAAGCACAAGCGCTGCGTAGTGATCGCCATCGCCTTTTAAATCATCGATTCGCACTTCTGCGTCGGGAATGCTTTCCTGGATCAATCGCATGATTTCACCAGATTCCATGGCCATTATCTCATTCTCCGGAGCTCACAGGTCCGTCGCCAGCTTCCATATATTGTGGAAGCCAGTCTTCATGGGCGCGCTGTAGTTCATCAAGGGATATGGCATCTGAGCCGCCTAGTGTCAACGTGGCCCCGCCACTTAATCCTATGGAATAGATGGGTATATTTGCCTGGGTGGCATCATCGATAATGGTTTTCGCTTGCGTGGCGCCAGCACTGATGACGTAGCGCGCCTGATCTTCGCCGAAAAGCCAGGCGTGGAGCGGGCATTCGGTTTCTGGGATCTCTATTTTGGCGCCGAGTTCACGTCCTTCCGCGAGGGCGGCGAGAGACATTTCGGCTATCGCTACCAGCAGGCCGCCATCCGAAATATCGTGACAGGTGCGGATGCGTTTGGCTTCAATCAGCCGGCGTACAAAATCACCATTGCGCCGCTCAACAGCAAGGTCGACGGGCGGCGGCGGGCCGTCCTCGCGCCCAAGCATCTTGCGCGCATAAATCGACGCGTCGAGATGGCCCTTGGTCTCACCGATCAAAAGAATATGTTCGCCCGCTTCGGCAAAGGCGATACGCGCCATGCGGTCAATATCGGCGATCAATCCGACTCCCCCAATTGCCGGCGTTGGCAGAATGCCACGACCTTCGGTCTCATTGTAGAATGAAACATTACCCGAGATGACCGGATAATCGAGCGCCCGGCAGGCTTCAGCCATACCTTCAATACAGCCGACAAACTGGCCCATTACCTCGGGTCGTTCCGGGTTGCCGAAATTTAGACAATCGGTAATCGCCAGAGGCGTGGCACCGACAGCCGTCAAGTTGCGCCACGTCTCGGCCACCGCTTGGGCACCTCCGCTTTCAGGATGGGCGGCGCAATAACGCGGCGTGCAGTCAGTGCTAATCGCCAAGCCTTTGTTGCTACCATGCACCCGTACAACGCCGGCGTCGCCGCCCGGCCGGACAATCGTATCGGCCATCACCATGTGGTCATATTGTTCCCAGATCCAACGCTTGGCGCAGAGGTCAGGTTCTGCCATCAGCATGCGGAGCGCTTCCATCGGCGCAACATCCGATGCAATCAGTTCGGCGGCTGGAATTGGCATCGGTCTATTTCGGCGCTCGTAAGGGCGGTCATAAATCGGCGCGTCGTCGACCAAAGGCCCAACCGGCAGATCGCCGACGATCTTATTACCGCTTTTCAACACCATTCGACCGCTATCGGTAATGCGACCGACAATGGCAAAATCTAGTTCCCATTTTTCGAATATTTTACGCGCCGTATCTTCTGAGCCGGATTTGAGCACCATGAGCATGCGTTCCTGGCTTTCAGATAGCATGATTTCGTAAGGCGTCATGCGACCCTCGCGGGTTGGCACGCGGTCAAGATCGAGTTCGATCCCAGTCCCGCCCTTGCTCACCATTTCCACTGAGGAGCAGGTCAGGCCCGCCGCGCCCATATCTTGAATGGCGAGGATGGCGTCCGTCGCCATTAGCTCCAGGCAGGCTTCGAGCACCAATTTTTCAGTGAAGGGATCGCCGACCTGAACAGTCGGGCGCTTTTCCTCTGAATCCGAATCGAATTCAGTTGAGGCCATGGTTGCGCCGTGGATGCCGTCTCGTCCTGTCTTCGAGCCAACATAGACCACGGGATGGCCGATCCCGACGGCTGCAGAATAAAAGATACGCTCTTTGTCGGCGAGGCCAACGGTCATCGCATTTACCAGGATGTTGCCATCATAGGCGCTGTGAAAATTGCATTCGCCTCCAATCGTCGGGATGCCCATGCAATTACCGTAGCCACCAATACCGGCAACGACGCCGGATACCAGGTACCGCGTTCTCGGGTGGGCCGGATCTCCAAAGCGGAGGGCGTTCATATTGGCGACCGGCCGCGCGCCCATGGTGAAAATATCGCGCATGATGCCGCCAACACCAGTAGCGGCGCCCTGATAGGGTTCAATGAAGGAAGGATGGTTATGGCTTTCCATCTTGAAAATCGCCGCCTGACCGTCGCCGATATCGATGACCCCGGCGTTCTCCCCCGGCCCGCAAATTACCCAGTCGGCTTCGACCGGCAATTTTTTGAGCCAGATGCGCGAGGATTTGTACGAGCAATGCTCACTCCACATGACCGAAAATATGCCAAGCTCTGTCTCGTTCGGCGCGCGGCCCAGGCGCTTCTCAATGAGGGCGTATTCCTCTGCGCTTAAGCCATGTGCGGAAATATTTTCGGCGTTGGGAGTGGATTCTGTGACCGGGGTGCCGCTGTTCATGCTAGCGCCGCCAAAAGGCCATCGAACATGGCTTTACCATCGATGCCGCCGGTGCGGATATCGGCAAGGCGTTCTGGGTGCGGCATCATGCCGAGAATGGTGCGCTCTTTATTAAAAATGCCAGCGATATTACGCGCTGAGCCGTTGGGGTTGGCGTCGGGCGAAAGGGTCCCGTCGGCGTCGCAATACCGGAAGGCAACGAGGCCCTGGTCATCCAAGGCGTCCAATTCCTGCACCTCAGCAAAATAATTGCCATCGCGGTGGGCGATTGGCATGCGCACCAAGTCACCTGACGAATAATTCTGCGTAAACGGGCTGTTCGCACATTCGACCCTCAGAAGTACGTCCTTGCAAACGAATTTAAGCGAGGCGTTGGGCATGAGAACGCCGGGCAACAGGCTTGCCTCAGCGGCGATTTGGAATCCGTTGCAGATGGCGAGGAGGCGGGTGCCGCGCTGCGCCGCGGCAATAACCGCACGCATGATCGGTGAATTTGCTGCAATCGCGCCTGAGCGTAGATAGTCGCCGTAAGAAAAGCCGCCTGGAAGCACGATCAGGTCGCAATCGGGCAGGGTACCGTCGCCATGCCACACCATCGTCGGCGTTTTACCGCTTGATGCCTCAAGAGCAATTTTGACATCGCGGTCGCAATTGGAACCTGGAAAAACGATAACGGCCGCTTTCATACGCGCACCTGCCAAAGCCACCTAAAGCGGCGCACTCCAGAGTTTACCGGTTCCGCCTTCATGTCTCCAAATCGATGGTGTAGTTTTCGATCACGGTGTTGGCTAGCAGCTTTTTGCACATCTGGGTTAGCTGTTCATGCGCTTTCGCTGGGTCGTCTGCCGAAATATCAAGCTCAATATACTTTCCCTGGCGCACATTCTCGACGTCGGAAAAACCAAGTGCATCGAGAGAGGATTGGATCGCTTTGCCCTGCGGGTCGAGAACACCCGATTTCAGAGTAATATGAATTCTGGCTTTCATCTCTCAGTCTTGACCCGTCGCTCCTTGATATCAACTGGCTGGCTGCGGCCATGCAAATTGACAACATCTGATTGAGGTAGGATGCCTAGTCTGCGGGCCACTTCCTGATAGGCTTCGGCGGCCTCGCTCATGCTGAGACGAGCGCGGTCACGGTCGAGCCGCTCGTCAGTTTCAAGATCCCATAAACGACACGAATCGGGGCTAATTTCATCCGCTAGAACGATGCGTAATTCCTCGCCGTGCCAGAGACGGCCGAATTCAAGCTGGGAATCCACCAGGCGAATGCCAACGCCGTAGAAAAGCCCCGAAAGAAAGTCATTTACCCTGAGTGCCATCGACAGCATATCGTCGAGTTCCTGAGGCATAGCCCAGCCGAAGGCAGTAATATGCTCTTCAGAGATCATCGGATCACTGAGCTCGTCGCTTTTGTAGTAGTATTCGACGATCGAGCGCGGCAAGGCTGTGCCTTCTTCAATGCCGAGGCGCTTGGCAAGGGTTCCGGCGACGATGTTGCGAACCACCACCTGTACAGGGATGATTTCGACCTCGCGGATTAACTGTTCGCGCATGTTGAGCCGGCGCACCAAATGAGTTGGCACCCCGATTTCGGCGAGGCGAGTCATCAAATGCTCTGAAATCCGGTTGTTCAGAACGCCTTTGCCTGTAATTGTGGCGATATCGCCGCTCGCGTCTCGGGTCGCGTCGTCCTTGAAATATTGCACAAGTGTGCCGGGCTCGGTGCCCTCGTAAATAACCTTCGCCTTGCCTTCGTAAATTCGCCTGCGACGGGACATCGCCGGACCTCCATAACGGAGAGAATCTTAAAACCCGCTTGCACCATATACCGGGCCGTAACTCGACATCGAGATACGATCGGACAGGACCATAGTCAAATTGGGCTGGCAAAACAATGTCGCCCGGAGTGGCACATCTTGCGGCAGGGTCGAGCGCCGACCAAGGCCGCACCTGATAGGCCTAAAGCTCTATAACAGAAAAAGAATTTTTACATGGCGGCCCTGGTGCAAAGCGCCAGACCGGGTGCCGGGGCGGCGACGAGGGAGCCGGTAACGCGAGCACAGAGGCGTTTACCGTACCGAATCCCAATCGAGTCAGCACACACATAGCGGATTCGCTAGCGTCACTTTTCTCGCTATTTTCTTGGCTTGCTAAGAGTTTTTTCCAAATATGCCAATCATCTTGTTCTGGGTCCGGTACGGGTGCGCTCTCGAAGCGTGGTAAGTATCGCCTGACCCGCGGCGATTTAGGTGAATTCCTGTCGTACGCGGTAAACATCGAGAAGCCCGGCGGAATGGTGTAGCAGTCAATTGCTGTGTTGCCGTCATGTCGGAGCCAGAAGGCAGAGCTATTGTCGGCTACAACTAGGTTGAAAGAGCGGTATGCGGTGCCGTCGAGTGAGGCGAGTGCTTCCGCCGCAGCTGCCGCATCGCTGTGATCGAGAGCTTCCAGCACCAATTCTCCGCGCGTACGCTTGCCGTCGCTCGGGCCGAGCGAACCCATCCGGTTCAGGATGCCGGCGACGACGCCGTAATCGTTTATGCCAAGCCAACTGCCCCCCGCCAATTCGTCGCGCCCAGCCACTACCTCAGGGCGGTCCGGCCAATGGCGCGCCGGGGCGGACCAAGTGCGATCGAGCATTTCATCCCGATTGGCAGCCATCAGCACCGGCCATTCATGACCAGGACGGCAAAGCATTACTAGGGTACACATGATGGTTTTTTGGTCTCCTTGCCAGATTGTGCCAGAATATTCCTCTTCCGGTTTGGCGCTTGCGCATTACCGTTGGCAATACTCGGTTTACAAAGCGGCTAACGCGTCTCATATAAGAGCCAGGAATCTTTTGGGTCACAGATCCCTGTGACTAGATACGGCGCTTATCTCGGACGAAACATAGACCACAACATGCCCCTTTGGCACAATGACAGGGCGCCCCGTAGCGCCGCATAACAGAAACGAGGAACCGACGGTCATGAGCAACGGATTTGAGGAACGTAAAACGGCAGCAGAAGCCAAATTTAGGCACGACGAAGAGTTTAAATTCAAAGTCACGGCGCGGCGCAATAAAATGCTCGGACTTTGGGCCGCCAGCCTTATGAATATCGAGGGTGCCGATGCGGAAGCCTACGCAAAGCAAGTAGTGATATCGGATTTTGATGAGCCCGGCGATGACGATGTATTGCGCAAGGTACTGGGCGATCTTCAGACAAATGGGCGCAGCGAGGGTGAAACCGACGTCCGGCAGCAAATGGACAGTCTTCTAGATCAAGCCAAGGCAGAATTGATGCAGGAGTAGGGGCCTTCCGAGCCTTACTTATCAAATTAAAAATATATATTAATAGCAAGCTAAGTAATAATGGTTAATTCTGTTCGAGAGTGGGGACATGATGCGCATGCGGCGCTTTCTGAAGCTGGTGTGCGGCAGATTCCCTATGTTCCCGACGGCGGCTTGGATGGGCTTTTACAGCTCTGTGTCGATGATAATCTCATGAATCCAGTACTGCTCTCTTCCGAGCAGGAGGGGGTTGGTGTTGCAGCCGGCGCATGGCTCGGCGGAGAACGCGCGGCGCTTCTCATGCAGTCGAGTGGCGTCGGCAATTGCATTAATGCGCTCTCCATGATTCGTACATGCCGTTTTCCGCTGCTGATGATCGTCACCATGCGTGGAGAATGGCGCGAGTTCAATCCATGGCAATTGCCGATGGGGCAGGGCGCGGCAACTTATCTTGAGCAGTCCGGCGTCATCGTGAAACGCGTCGAAGATGGCGATATGGCGGGTGAGATGGTTGCCGGGGCAGCGGCGCTCGCTTTCGAGACGATGAGCGCGGTCGCCGTCCTCATTGCCCAGCGCGTCGTTGGGGTCAAAAAATTTAGGGGACCCAGTAAGGTGAACCAAAATAATGCCTAAAACGCCGAATACCAGTCTCCATCGGCGTGATGTCGTGGGCGCCATTATGGCAAAACGTCGCGACGCGCTGGTTGTTGCTGGACTTGGCTCACCAGCGTGGGATTGTGCCGCGGTCGAAAACAACCCGCTAGATTTTGTTCTGTGGGGCGCGATGGGAAACACCGCTTCGATTGGCCTTGGCCTCGCCTTGGCCCAGCCTCAAAGGCGGGTGCTCATCATTACTGGAGATGGAGATATGACCATGGGGCTGGGTACACTCGCCGCCATCGGCACGCAGCGACCGGCTAATCTCGCTATCGTCGTGTTGGACAATGAGCGCCACGGCGAAACCGGCATGCAGCGTGGTCACACCGCATATCAGTTGGATCTTGCCGGAGTGGCGCGCAATTGCGGATTTGCCACAACGCGCTTGGTGCGTGATCAGACCGGCCTGGTCGATGCTCTACCTATTATACTCGAGGCTCCGGGACCCATAGCCGCCATCATTAAGATCAAGGCGGAAAATTTGCCGCGCGTCTTGCCGCCGCGCGATGGCGCCTTCCTGAAAGATCGTTTCCGCAATGCCCTGCTCGGCGAAGAAATCGCACAATCTTAACGCGAGAGCTGCTTAGTAGCGTCCGACCGTCAAGCCACCATCGACGATGAGCGTCTGGCCGGTCATGTAGCGCGCGCCTTCAGAACAAAGGAATAGGATCACGTCAGAAATATCCTCCGGCTCGCCGTAGCGCCCAAGAGGGACATATTGTGCAGACGATTCTAATCCGGCGAGACCTACTGAATGCACGGTCGAGAGCGCTTGAGCGGTCTTGATAAAGCCCGGCGCGACACCGTTAATGCGGACTCCGCCCGGACCCAAATCACAGGCTAGGCCGCGTACCAGCCCAACCACACCGGATTTGGCGGCGTTATACTGCACATGGTCGTGCCAGCCATAGGTGGTTCCCATGACCGAAGAGAGGGCGACGATAGCTCCCTTGCCCGCAGCCTGCATGGCCGGCGATGCGGCGCGGCAGACTCGAAAAACCCCGGTTAGGTCAACATCCAGCGTGTGCGCCCATTTCTCATCGGTCATTTCGTCAAGTAACACCTTGTGCGCAATACCAGCATTGGCCACGACGGCGTCGAGCGCGCCGGTGGCGTTTTCCGCTGTCTTGACCACGGCATTCACATTGGCAGTGTCGGTGACGTCGAGGCGATGAAACTCCGCCGTGCCGCCAGCTGCCTCAATGGTGCTAACGGTTTCTTGGCCTTCCTTGTCAAGAACATCGGTGACATAGACGTGATACCCGGCAGACGCGAAGGCGAGTGCCGAGCTATGGCCGATACCAATACCGGCACCGGTTATGAGGACAGTAGCTTTGCTCATGTATTCATTCCTTTTGCATCAAGCGCCTTTTCGGCGCGGCATTTTTCTGTTCCTTGCGGGACCAAATACGCGCGCGAATATGGTGTCGGCATGCGCAAGATAGGGCGCTGGGTCAAAACAAGCAGCCAGTTGCGAGCGGCGTAAATGTCTGCTGATTGGTTTATTCGCCCACAAACAATCTTCGAAACTGCCGCCCTGTTCCCACACTTGCGTGGCGCTGTCCTGCACATATCTGTAGGCATCCTCGCGTGAAATGCCAGCCTGGATGAGTGTGAGCAGGACGCGCTGGCTATAGACCAGCCCACCGAGACTCTCAAGGTTGGCCCGCATCGTTTTCGGGTGGATAATGAGATTTTCCATTACACCTGCTAGGCGGTTCAGGGCAAAATCGAGCGCGATGGTGGCGTCGGGTGCAAACACGCGCTCAGCAGACGAATGTGATATATCGCGCTCGTGCCACAATGCGACATTTTCGAAGGCTGGGATAACGGCGGCGCGAACGATACGTGCGAGACCGGTTAGGTTTTCACTCAGGACCGGGTTACGCTTATGCGGCATGGCCGAAGAACCCTTCTGGCCCTTGGCAAAAAATTCTTCCGCTTCGCGTACCTCGGTGCGCTGTAAATGGCGAATTTCGACGGCGAGGCGTTCAAGCGAGCCAGCGATCACGCCGAGCGCAGCGAAATAAGCGGCGTGGCGGTCGCGCGGAATGACTTGGCTGGAAACCGGTTCAGGCCGAAGGCCGAGGCGCTTGGCTACATGCGCCTCGACGCGTGGATCGATAGAAGCAAAGGTGCCAACGGGTCCTGAAATTGCACAGGTAGCGATTTCATCGCGTGCCGTTACCATGCGCTCCCGGGCGCGCGCAAACTCGGCATAATGGCCGGCGAGCTTGAGGCCGAAGCTGGTGGGCTCGGCATGGATGCCGTGGCTGCGCCCAACGCACAGGGTTTTCTTGTGCTGCCGGGCGCGGCGTTTGAGCGCTTTTAATACCGCGTCGAGATCGGTAAGTAGTAATTCCGAGGCTTGGCAGAGCTGAACCGCAAGGCAGGTGTCGAGCACATCAGATGAGGTCAAACCCTGATGGATAAATCGCGCTTTGGGGCCGACATATTTGGCCAGATTGGTGAGGAAGGCGATGACGTCATGGC
>CAYPSQ010000006.1:21583-28405 GCA_964413115.1 uncultured Rhizobiaceae bacterium
GCTTTGGGGCCGACATATTTGGCCAGATTGGTGAGGAAGGCGATGACGTCATGGCGGGTTTCGCGCTCAATTTTGTCGATCGCCTTGGCGTCGGTGATCATGGCAAGGTGTTTCTTTGCCGCGCGCTTTAAAGCCGACACTGCCGACTTCGGCGCAATGCCGAGCTCGGCCTGCTTTTCCAGGGCATAAAGTTCGATTTCGAGCCAGATACGGAATCTGTTCTCCGGCTCCCAAATTGCGGTCATTTCCGCGCGGCTATAACGCGGTATCATGGTGCCGCTAAACCCGGCACAGTGCCCGCTTGCTTGTGCAAGACCACGCTATTCCGCCGCTGCTTGTTTCTTATCGGCGGAACCGTCGGTCGAGAAATTGGAGAATATGCCGTCGAAACGCTTCTGCTCTGGCGGACGGTAGGTTTTAAGCTTGCTGGTCTTTTTACCGAGTTCGACCAAAACTTCCGCCTGCTTGGTGGCACAAACCACGCCGTCCAGAACCGGCACGCCGAGTTCGTCCTCCAGGTCCTGAGCAAATTTAGCGAAGCCGGCGCAGCCTAGACAGACGGCCTCTGCATCGTCTTCTCTGACCGAGCGGCGAACTTCGTCTTGCAACTTGTCGAATGAGCCGATCGGATCTTTCTCGATATCGAGCACGTAGAGTGGCGTGGTGCGGATGGCTATGCATTTCTCCTGCATGCCATAGCTGCGCACTAGCTCTTCCAATAGAGTGTGAATCCGCGGCACTACCGAAACGATGGAGAAACGCGCCGCCAGCATGGCCGCGGTGTAGAAAGATGCCTCGGCAATGCCGATCACTGGCGCTGTTGTCATTTCGCGCGCCGCGTGGAGGCCGGGGTCACCGTAGCAGGCGATGACATAAGCATCGATGCCTTCATCTTCACCTTTTCGTACTTCGTCGAGTACACCGCATGAGGCGACATATTCGTCATAATAGGATTCGATGGAGGTCGGGCCGAAGTCGGGGCTTACGTCGATTATTTCTGTGCCGGGCCGTGATACTGAGCGGGCGGCGTCGCCGATTCCAGCCGTCATTTCAAGCGTTGTGTTCGGATTGATGACTTTGATTCTCATTAACTAATTCCCTTTCACGTCAGCCGTCATTTGCCGCTGGGGCCGCGTATTTCAGCGGTCGCGGCGGAATCTAATTCCAGAGACGGCGTGATGATGACGCCGTAATCGTCCTTGGCTCTTTCGACAGAAATATAACCGTCTAGCACGTCCTCCAAAACATCACTTTCCGGGCGTGTCAGGGGGTTGCCATAGCCGCCACCACAGGTTCCTGTCAACGCCAGGGATTCGCCGGCTTTGACCGCCCGGTTGGGCATCATCGAAGGTAGGCTGGTGTGCCCCCTGCCCGTGTCAATATATTCAAGGCTGGCGGTGTTGCCTTCGGCACCGCCGTCGAATCCCCAGGGCGGGAATTTATGGCCATCGCCCTCGACGGATATAAAGCTGTCTTCCAGGAATTCAACTTCGCGGATCGACCCGATACCTCCCCGCCAACGTCCGGCGGCGGCCGAATCGTCTCGCAATTCGTAACGCTTCACTCGAAGTGGCGTATGCGATTCGATATCTTCGATCGGATTATTGCGCGTGTTGGCGTAGAGCGTATCGACTGCGTCCATGCCGTCCTTGCCATAACGACCGCCATAGCTGCCTTCATGGATTTCCATATGCACCCAATGCTGTTCGCCCTTGATGCCACTGAATGCCACCACCTTGAGGTTGCCCACGCCGGCGCCGACTTTTGTTGGCACAGCTTCGGTCAAAGCCTTCATTAGCGTGTCGGCGACGATGTTGCCGGGCGCAAAGCGGGCGATGGTGGGCGCGGGAAAGATCGGATTAGCTAGGCAGCCGAGGGGCGCGACGATCTTGATCGGGCGCACCAGGCCAGAATTCTGCGGAATGCTGCCATACACTGTGCTGTCCAGAAGAATTGAGCGCAACGTCAACCAGATAGCGCAATCCACAGTGCCCTCGAGCGGCATATTGATCGGCCGGTCGTCACACTGGTCGGCCGTGCCGGTCAGATCGACCGTCAAATCGCTGCCCACCACCGTGACCGTTACGGCGATCTCGAAATCGCGCCGTTGGGGATCGTTGAGGAAGCCATCTAGGTGGCCTAATGCGCTGTAGCTTCCGTCCGGCAGCTCTTCGATTGCCTGACGCATTAGGCGCTCAGAATAATCCATCAAGGCGTCCGCTGCCGCATCGACAGTTTCCAGATTGTAGCGGTCGATCAATTCTAAAAACCGGTCGGCGCCGATACGCGAGGCCGCGACCTGCGCTTCCATGTCGCCGACTACAAGGTCGGACGCACGGATGTTGTCACGCAGTATGCTCCACAAGACTTCGTTTTTCACGCCCCGATCATATGCCTTTAGGGCTTTGAATTGCAGACCCTCGGCATAGGCGTCCATGGCATCTACTATGCCGCAACTGCCGGGGCTAAGCGCGCCAATATCGAGGTGATGCGCTGTGGTGACTGAATAGCCTACCAATTTGTTGGCTGCCATAAAGACCGGCACGATGAAGGCTACGTCAGGGCCGTGGCTGGCTCCATGATAGGCCGAGTTATGGATAATGACGTCACCCGGATTCAGCACATCACCGCGCTCTTCAAACAATTCATGCATGCCTTTCACATAGCCCGGAATCGGACCGCTCTGAAGCGGTGTGCTCTGCTTTGATTCACATAGCTGGCGGCCCTGGGTGTCGATGATGGCGGCGCCGAAATCCTCCGATTCGCGAATGATGCTCGAATAAGACATGCGCATCAGCTTGTAGCCCATCTCAACCGCTATGTTTTCCAAGGCGCCCTGGATGACGTTTGCGGTAACGGGATCGATGGCGCGGCGGTTAGAGTGAGTTCTGCTGCTATCTATGGACATATCCTTCAGCCTTTCTTGTTGGCCGTAAGTATCAAATTGGCGCCCTTATCCAAAATGGCGGACCAGCGGGGCGGCACCACGGTGGTAGTGTCTTTTTGTAGAATTACCGCGGGGCCATCAAAGGTAATTTCCGGCGGTAGCTTAGCACGGATGTAGAATTTCGTTTTCAACCGTTGCAAAGCGCCATCAACCCGGAAGACTGACGTCGCCGTTTTCACCTGTGCTGCATCGAGTGATTCTCCGATCGGCGCCGGCGGGTTGGCGATCTTTGGCATTTTGCCCACGCCTGTTAGCCGGATATTGACGATCTCAATCGGGCTGTCAGCGAAAAAATGCCCATATTCTTGTGCGTGCAACTCGTGGAAGGCTTGCCAGACTTGCTCTAGCGCCGCACTGTCTAGAGCGCCCTGGGGAATCGTGACCCGCAATTCGTATCCTTGGCCAACATATCGCAGGTCGCCAAATCTGAGTTGTTCGACTTCGGCCTCTGTGAGGCCGTCAGATGCAAATTGTTCAAGCAACTCCGCACTGAGGGCTTGAAAATCCCTGTTGATCTTGTTCAGGTCGACGCTACCTTTGACCTGGAACTCGGTTTTAATCTGATCATATTTGAGGTCGGTGGTTAACAGCCCGCCGGCCGACGTAATTCCCGGATGGGGCGGCACGACAACTTCTGGGATTCCTAACAGGTCCGCAACTTCGGCGCCGTGCAGCGGCCCGGCGCCACCAAATGCGACCAGGGAAAAGTCGCGCGGGTCGATGCCCTTTTGCACCGTTTTGGCGCGGATGGCGTTGGCCATGTTGCTGTTCATGATGGTGAGCACGCCCTCAGCTGCCTCCAAGCGATCAATGCCGAGATGCTCTGCAAGGGTGTCGATCACTTTTTCGGCAGCGGACGCATCGAGCGCCATGCTGCCGCCAAGAAAATTATCTGGATCGAGGCGGCCGAGGGCCAGATTGGCATCGGTCACCGTTGGTGCCTCTCCACCAAAGCCATAACAAGCTGGCCCGGGGCGTGCACCTGCGCTATGCGGCCCCACCTTGAAGCCGCCGCCAGCATCGACATGGGCGATGGAGCCGCCGCCGGCGCCAATGGTGCCAATATCGATCATGGCGACGAGGATCGGATAACCGCCAATCCAGGTGTCTCGTGCCGTCGCTTCGCTATATTGCCCGTCGATGACAATACCGATGTCGGCGCTGGTGCCACCGACGTCGAAGGTAATGAGGCGGCTCCGTTCAGAAAGTGCTGCTGCCCATGCGCCGCCTAAAACGCCAGCCGCCGGCCCGGACAACAATGTGACGACCGGCAGTTCGGCCACCGTTTGCGCTGTTGCCACGCCACCGTTTGAGCCCATGATGTGTAAGTCCGCTGATAATCCGGATTCCTTTAATTTCCCGTCGAAGCGCTGCACATAGGTGCGAACCTTGGGGCCAATAAAAGCATTCATGGCGGCGGTGGTGAAGCGCTCGAACTCTCGAAATTGTGGCGCTACCCGCGCCGAAGTAGAGACGAACGCTTCTGGAAATTCTTCCAACACAATCTCGCGTGCGCGCAATTCGTGGCTCGGTTCGAGATAGGAAAATAAGAAACAGATTGCGATGGCTTCGATGCCTTCTGCCTGAAATTCACGCGCCGCTATACGCACAGCTTCTTCATCAAGCGGCACCAGCACGTCTCCCACAGGCGGTACCAGGCGCTCCGCCACAGTCTTACGGTGGCGTCGCCGCACTAAGGGGCGCGACTGCCACGGAATGTCTTGCATTATAGAATAGTTTTCGGGCCGCTGGTGCCGACCGATATGGATGATATCGCGATAGCCTTCACTGGTGATCATTCCGGTCCGCGCACCGTCATGCTGTAGGACGGCATTAGTCGCGATGGTGGTGCCGTGAAACACATGATCGATATCGCCAGGTTCGATACCGCTACGTGCGCACAGCTCGCGAATGCCCCTGGTTGCGCCAATGCTTGGATCCTCAGGAGTTGTCGGAACCTTGTGGATTTCGGTTTGCTGCGTTTCACTATCGGTGATAATTAGGTCGGTAAACGTGCCGCCAACATCGACGCCAATTAGTTTCATAAATTCCTGCCATTTCACTTGCGTACCGGGCGAATATTCGTCGCGGCGGGCGCAGTTTGGGACTCGCTTCTGCCCCCGTCAAGAACGTGTGTGCCGATACTATTCAATCGCTTTGATAAACAGGTAGAGCCGCTTGTACTTTCCTGATGATGCAGAATGGGGCATCATGTCCGGACAAATATTTCGCCACTAATCACAACATTCAGGGAGATCGTCATGGCCAAAGTATTGGTAATAGTACCCTTCGCCTTCGATGCCGATGGGATCCAAAATCGCCGGTCACAAATCGATTCAGTCTCCTTTGGCCCGGATATCGAATTTGATTTTCGTGGCGTTAAGGCAGGCCCGGCAATTCTCGACTGTTATCATGACTATCTGTTGGGCGATATAGCACTGTTCGAAGCTGCGATGGGCGCCCAAGAAGAAGGCTACGATGCCGTTTGCATCGATACGATGAGTGATTCTGGCATGAACGCGATGCGTTCGGTTTTAGATATTCCGGTAATCGGTCCAGGTCGGGCGTCGTATCTGATGGCGCTGATGATGGGCAATAAATTTTCTGTCGTTACACAATGGGACGGCTGGATTCCGCTCTATAAAAAAAGTGCGCAGGAATATGGCATGAATGACCGCCTCGCTTCGGTGCGTTCGATCAACGTTATGCCTGATGTCGCTAATCTGCTAGGCGGCAAGGAAGAAGTGGTATTTCCCAAGCTTGTCGAGTGCGCCATGCGTTGCATCGAGGAAGATGGCGCCGAAGTGATCTTGCTGGGGTCTACCACCATGCATCAGGCGCATGGGCATATGGCAGCAAACCTGCCGGTGCCGGTGATCAATCCTGGTCCGCTCACCTATAAGATGGCGGAAATGTTTTTGGGGCTCGGTCTTACCCACAGTCGGAAGGCCTATCCCAAGCCGAGCGTTCCCAAGCCGTCTATGGTGAGAGATATGATGGACGCGGCGGCGAAAAGCGCTGACGCCTAAGTCTCCAAAACATCGGACTGGGTGGAATAAGCGAGCTACAAACGAGAATGCGGCTAACCTGGCGTTGTGTCTCGCCGCAAATCAAGCGGCGGTTCAATACAGACGCCGGGACCGTATTCGACTTTGTCGGAGGGGGGCTCATAGCGCATGACCACCCATTTGGCTGGCTCGTCGCGGTCAACCAGACTGATTTTCAGTTCCGGGAAATACCAGTCATATTGAACTGTCTTATTCCAGTTCACATTGTGGCAGGTATGCCAGTAACTATGAGCCGGGCCGTAGGCGTTGACAAAGGCCTCTAGGAGCTCGTTGAAATGTTCGGTATGGCGGTTCGCAGTTTCAAAGTTTAGGGCCGCGACAACGGATTTTTCGGGCGCTTCGCAGAGCCAAATGAACCATTCCTCGTCGAGCAATTGAATTGGGATGGCGTGTTGGACAAAACAGCCTAAAAGTAAAGTTTTTGTCTGTTGAACTAAAACCGAGCGCCCGAATAATGTGATCGCATCGGTCACGGTCATGCCCCAACGAATACCGCGTAAGCCGGTCAGGTCTTCGTCACTTTTTGCTGCCGCTTCGCCCGATAGGACCAACAACATGCACAATGCTGCAGCCGCAGAAATAATTGCGGGCTGTATCTGGCGATAATTTTTTATGGCGACACCCCAGTTTGGATTACAACAGACCCATCGATTTGAATGAGTTATGACCGATGCGGCTACGAATCAGATGGTCGTGCGTGGAGACACCTGATTTTCCGCGTGCCTCCCAAACTTCTTCTATCATTTCAATTTAGGTGGCAGGCACTGTCGGATCCCTGCTTTGATGATTGTGGACGAGCATAATGGC